>JBIQKP010000005.1:0-120341 GCA_044506405.1 Lysobacterales bacterium
ACGTCCCATCGTTGCAGTGATCGAAGCGAACGCAACGGACCGCCTCACGCTTCGATCCCTGCTCAGCTCTCTCGACGTCGACGTGCAAGACTACGACAGCGCCGAGAGCTATCTCGCATCGCAAGGCGACGGGCTCGGCTGCGTGATCACTGATGTCTCGTTGCCCGGGATGTCGGGCATCGAGCTCTTGCGCACGCTGCGCGCGATGCGCATCTGCCCGCCGGTCATTCTCTTGGGCGAAGAGTCCGACGTGAAAGCGGCGGTGACCGCAATGCGCGAAGGCGCCGTCGACTTCATCGAGAAGCCGCGCATCGATCTTGCAATCGTGCGACGGGTCGCTTACCTATTGGATCACGCACAGGGCTTGAGGCATTGAAGTAGTTGGTTGACAGTTGACGACCAGGGAAAAAGTGTATTCCTCCCGTCAACCGTCAACGATCACATCCCCTCCCTGGGATTGAACGGTAGCGTCTCTTTCATCTTCTCGAAGAGAGCGCGCGCTTCCGGCGTCGTCGCGGGCGGTAGCACAATCTTCAACACGACGTACTGATCACCGGGCGTGCTCCCCGGCAAGCCGCGCCCCTTCAAGCGAAGCTTCTGATCGCTCTTCGCGCCGGGCGGAATGCGCAACTCCACGGGTCCGGCGAGCGTAGGCGTCTGAACGGTCGCGCCGAGCGCGGCTTCCCAGGGTGCGACCGGCAACGTCAGCGTGACGTCGCGACCTTCGACCTGGAAGAGTCGATGCGGGCGGAAGCTGACTTCGAGGTACAGATCGCCCGCCGGACCACCGTTGGTCCCGGCGCTGCCTTGGCCTGCGAGTCGAATGCGCTGTCCCTCGACGACGCCCGCTGGGATCGACACGCGAAGCGTGCGTGGTTTCACGAGCACCCTGCCGTCGTCCGAAACTTGCGGTGACTTGAGCTCGATCGTTTGCGTGCCGCCGCGGAAGGCGTCTTCCAGATCGATCTGGATCTTCGCAACGTGATCTTGGCCGGACCGCGCGAAGTTTCCGCCCGGACGTGCGGAGCGTTGCCCGAACGGACTACGCGAGCCGAACAGCGAGGCGAAGAAGTCGCTGAAACCGCTGTCCTCATCCGCTCCGAAGCTCGTGAACTCGAAGCCCCTCCCCCAATCCGGTGGCGGACGAAATTCCTGGCCGGAGCGCCAGTTGGAGCCAAGCTGATCGTAAGCCGCGCGCTTCTCGGGATCTTTCAGGACTTCGTAGGCTTCCTGCACTTCCTTGAAGCGCTCTTCGGCGTTCGCCTCTTTGCTGACGTCAGGGTGGAACTTCCGGGCGAGCCGGCGATAAACGCGCTTGATTTCCTCCTGGCTCGCGTCGCGTGCGACGCCGAGGATCTTGTAGTAGTCCTTGTAGTCCATGGCCTAGGAACTAGGGCGTCCGACGACAAAATCAAGTTTGAACAACGCCCGGCGGAAGGCGCGGGCGCTTCTACGAAGCCGCAGAAGCTTAGGCCGCTTTGGTGAGTTTGCGCCAGAGATTCAAGATGCCGAGCGCACCGAGTAAGAATGCGCCGAAGGCGCCACCGCCGCCGCGGTTACCGCCCGCGCCTCGGTCATCGCTCTGTACGGCGCTCGGAGGCGTGGATTGCGTGACCTCTACGGTCGCCTCGGCCGCGTCGTTCGAGCCGACCGGATCGACGTAACTACCGGAGGTCTGTATCTGCAGAAGCGCGAGGCCCGCGTGTCCCGCCGACAAAGTGATTCTTCCTGCTGACGATTCGCCGGCGCCTAACGTCGGAACGACGCATGCGATCTCGCTGTCTTCGATCGCGCACGTGCCGCCGGTCTGCGCCGCGGCCGTGGCCGTCACGCCCGCCGGGAGGTGCAGGGAGGTGCGAACTTCATGCGCGGCGATCTGCGTGGCGTTCGCTACGGTGAAACGCACCTGGAAGCCGGTGGCGGTCGTCACCCGTTCTGGCGCTTCGATGGAGACGGAAACATCCGCTTCGCGCTCGATCGCAAGCGTGCCGCTGCCCTGGTTGTCGCTCGTGTTCGGTTCATTGTCGGCGAACACTCGAACGGCGATGGAGCTCGTGCCGACGACCGTGCCGCGAAACGTGAGATACACCGGACGCGATGTCCCACCTGCGATGTTTCCCAGCTGGCATTGCACGATGCCGCCGCCGCTCGTGCACGAGCCCCCGATGACGTACGCGTCCTCGACCTCGATCACGGGCGGGACGAGAATTTCGGCGCGCACGTTCATCGCAGTTGCACCGCCCGCGTTCGTCACGGGCAGCTCGTAGTCGAACGAGGTCGCGGCGGGACGTTGGAGGGTGCCGAGATCCGCCTCAACGCGAACGTTCGCGGCCGGGAGTGGCTTGATACAGCGCGCGGTGGCGATCTTCGGACGCATCATATCGAGGCTGCAGTTCGAGAACGCGTCGACGCCGTTCACGTTCGGTGACATCAGGAATGCGCCCTGAGGCGTGCTCGCGCAGGCCTTGCCGGCTTCCCCGTCATGGACCGCGCCGAAGTTATGGCCGATCTCGTGGGCCGCGATGAGCGATTCGTACCACGCGCCCCGTGTCGAAACTTCGGTCAGCCCGACACCGAATTTCGGGTCGCAGAGTGCGTCGACATAGGCGATCCCGACCGTCGTTCCCTGCAAATCGCGACCCGTGAAGAGATGCGTCAGACCGCGCGCGCGTTGCTGCAGCGATTTCTCGCGCGCCCGCGCGAGCTCCCTAAGCAGCGAATCGGCGTTCGTGGTGTTCGAGAGGGTCGTGCTACTCGCATCGAAGATGTCGATCTGGGGTGCTTGAATCTGCACGCCGAGCTGCGAGCTGTAGATGCCGTCGATGTTGTTGAGTCGGATGAGAATGCTGTCCCGCGCAGCGCGCTCATCGACGTAGCGATCGAGAAAGAGGGCATCGGCGAGCACCGCAAGCTCGAGCCGCATCGTCGCACCGAGCTCGCCTTTCGCGTTCGCGTGCTGGAGCTCGCGCACGAGCGATGCGTACGAGTCAGAGCCGCGTTCGATCGATGCGGAAGCCTCTGCCGCGCACGATGCTTCGTGTGTCGGCATGAGCACATCGCGCAGGCGAAAGATGACGCCTGCGCTACTTGTCTCGATCGGCGGCACGAGTTGCTCACGGACCTGATCGGTCGGTGCGATCACATAGAGATCGGTGCCGTCCCACACCATGCCGTGGACGTCCGTGCCTTGTGTTGCGAGGCGCACCCACGAGATCGTGAGCCCGTCGATCGAACCGCGATAGAGCGTGAGCGTCGAGCGGCTCGGCTTTGCCGCAAGACTCGCATGGAAGGTTTCGTTCGTCTCGACGGACAAGGAGTAGTCGCGCCCAAAGACGGAGAGCTCGAGCTTGTCGAGCGCGCGGCCGGCCTTCTGCTGCGCATTCGTCGCCGAGTGCGGCACGCGGATTTGGAGCGGTTCGAAATTGAGAATGCGCGCGTCGGTTTCCGCCGCCGCGCAAGTGGACATGGGCAACCAGCCGGCCGCTGTTATCGAAACGAACGTGCCGACCGCGCGCCATCCAGCGCGCACGCCCCCGCTTACTGTCATATCAACTCCCCAGGATTCGAGGCGGCGTTTTCGCACACGCCCGCCCCCTCGAACAGGAACTAGGTCGCGTGTGCCTTCGCGGACCTCGCTCGAGGGGGTGAAATGTGGCGTGATGCTCCTGCTCGGGGACGAGCGGGGACTCAGCCCGCCTGTGAGCCACAGTACCCACCTGCGGGGTCGAGGGCCGCAGACCTTTGCACCGATGTTATGCCCATGCCGCTGGCTCGCACCAAACCCGCGCATCTCACGCTGGTGGGCGCTCTAGATTGGTGCGCGAGAGGTGGGGAGTGGCATCGAAATCGGAGCGAGCAGATCGTTTTTACAGCGGCGAGTCGCGAACCTCATCGCAATCGCTCTCGCTCCCGGGTGCGGCATAGAACGTGCATTGCAAAGCCTCGCTGCGGCAGTGCTTGAGGTATCCTGAGAATCGACGCCGGACTGCAACAGTAACGAGAATTTCAATTAGCCCGATTGAGCGTGTGCGAAGTCGGGCCCGCACTTCGAGACAGGAGCCACGGGGAATGAAACTCATCAGCGCAATTATCAAGCCCTTCAAACTCGACGACGTGCGAGCCGCACTGTCCGAGATTGGCGTGTCCGGAATGACGGTCACGGAAGTCAAGGGCTTCGGCCGGCAGCGTGGACATACGGAGCTCTATCGCGGCGCCGAGTACGTCGTGGACTTCGTACCCAAGACCCGCATCGAGGTTGCGGTGAAGGATGCGTTGGTCGACCAAGTAGTCGAAGCAATCATCAATGCCGCCAAGACGGGCAAAGTCGGCGACGGCAAGATTTTCATCACGGATCTCGAGCGCGTGCTGCGCATTCGCACGGGCGAGGCCGACGACCAAGCACTCTGACGCTATCGGCGGCTGATGTTCGTTCAGCCGCCTCTTGAAGCGGTTAGCGGTTAGCGGTTAGCGGTTAGACTCAGAATCGCAAGTCATCCGCTTGTTCTGGTGGGTATAGAATCGCGTGCGCAGCTTCGCTGCGCGGCTGTCTTTGCTAACCGCTAACCGCTTCAATAATGTCCCACGCCATTCGCATTCATCGCCACGGCGGGCCCGAGGTGCTCGAGTGGGAAACGGTCGAGGTCCCCGCGCCTGGTGCGGGCGAAGTACTCGTCCGACATACCGCGATCGGTCTCAACTTCTTAGATGTCTATGAACGCAGCGGACTGTACAAAGCGCCGCTGCCTCTAACGCCGGGTCGTGAGGCAGCCGGTGTGGTCGAAGCGGTCGGCTCGGGCGTCAAGCACGTGTCCGTCGGGCATCGAATCGCGTATGTGGGGAACGTGTCAGGCGCGTACAGCGAACGGCGGGTCATCGCCGCCGACCGCGTCGTGCGCGTGCCGGACGCCATCGATGATCGGACCGCTGCGGCAATCATGCTCAAGGGGCTGACAGCTCAGATGCTGCTGCGGCAGGTGTATCGCGTGCGCCGCGGGGACCGCGTGTTGGTTCATGCGGCTGCTGGAGGCGTCGGGTCTTTGCTCGTGCCCTGGGCGAAGCACTTGGGCGCTTGGGTGCTCGGGCTCGTGGGCGATCGCTCGAAAGTCGATCATGTCCGTGCGCGCGGCGCAGACGAGGTGCTCACGTATTCGGACGATTGGGTCTCAGCCGCGAAAAAGGATTCGAAAGGCGCTGGCGTTCATGTCGTCTACGATTCGGTCGGCGAGGACACGTTCTGGCGTTCGCTCGATGCCTTGCGCCCGCGCGGCCTGATGGTCACGTTCGGCAATTCATCCGGCCCTGCGCCGGCGTTCGCTCCGCTCGAGCTCAGCAAACGCGGCTCGTTGTATCTCACGCGTCCGACGTTGTTCGACTATACGCGTGGGCGCGCTTCGCTCGTGAAGGCGGTGCAGGAGTTGTTCGAGGCGATCGCTCAGGGTGTGATCGAAGCGCACATCGGTCAGACGTTCGCGCTGCGCGATGCCGCCGAGGCGCACCGCGCACTCGAATCGAGGCAAACGACGGGATCCACCGTGTTGATTCCTTGAGCCTGCCGTAGTGCGCGCACTCAAGGCGTCGTGATCGGCGCCCAGCGAGGCTGGCTCGCGACTCGATCGCACCAGCCGCGAATGTTCGGATAGGGCGCGAGATCGAAGCCGCCTTCGTGCGCCACGTGCGTGTAAGCGAACAGTGCGATGTCCGCGAGCGAGTAGCGATCGGCGACGAGATACTTGCGGCCCCGCAAGCCTTCTTCCAACACGTCCAGGGCGGCGTAACCCGCTTTCTTCTTCTCGATCAATTTCTCGCCGAGCTCCGCGCGCGTCTTTCCGAGCGAGCTGATCCAGAAGCGAGCGGTCCCGATGCTTGGCTCCAAGTGGTACTGCTCGAAACACATCCAGTGCCACATGCGTCCTCGCTCGAACGCTTCACTCGGGATGAGATCGGAGCCGTCTGCCAGGAAGGCGACGATCGCATGGCTCTCGGGCAAGAAGCCCTTTTCGGGCACTTCCAAGACAGGGATGCGCCCGTTCGGATTCTTCGCGAGGAACTCCGGCGTGCGCGAGCCGCCGCTCTTGATGTCGATTTCGATGTATTCGTACGGGATCTGGAGTTGCTTGAGAACGAGCCGGCACTTGTAACCGTTGCCGGAGGGCAGGTAGTCGTAGAGACGATACATTCAATACTCCAATGAACTGCGCATACCGGAGAGTCCATGATCCCGGCGTTCTCGCGCACAACACGCCTGCGCACCCGGTTGCCCGGACACGCGGTTCAAACATCCTGCCCGATGTTCGAAGACGAGAGAGGGTTGTGCTGCACGCCCCCAAATGCGTGCTCATGCGCGCAGAGTCGTCGCTCCACGCAATATCGCCAGCGCTCCGCTGCGTACGACTTCGAGTACCTCGCCGAAATTCCCCGCTTCGGCGATGAACCTGTTGATCTGCGATTCGCTGTCGGTCAACTCGACGGTAAAGCTTTCCGGATCATCCGACAAGATCTTTCCACCTGCCTTCTCCACGGTCGCTCGCAACGTCGTGATCAGGCTCGGAGGCGTCTTCAACTTGAGAAGCAGCAGCTCGCGCTCCACGTGTTGATCGCGGGTCATGTCGTCGACGTTCACGACATCGATCAGCTTGAGCGATTGATTGACGATCTGCTGGATCACCGCGTCGGTGCCGGTCGTGACCAGCGTGACGCGCGAGACGGTCGGATCGTCCGTCGGTGCGACGTTCAGTGATTCGATGTTGTAGCCGCGCGTGGAGAACAGGCTCGTGACGCGCGTCAGGGCACCCACTTCGTTCTGTAACAGGAGAGAAATGATGTGGCGCTTGCGCGGGGTCATTCCGGATTGTCCTCTCGTCATCCTCCGGCTCGCCCACGTGCGGCTCGGGAAATCGATCGTCGTTGTCATGTGGAATCGAGCGCCAACGGGCGCATTTTTGTACAGGATACGGAACGGAGCGCCGCTCGCCTAGAGATCTGCTGCCCTCGAGGCCCTCCGCTGCGACGAATCCGCGGAATTCTGGGGGCGAAATAGACGATGAGGGAGCGTTGCTGCTAGTCTCTTTGCACCGCATTACGCTCATCTAGAGGCGCCGGCCGGGTGCCTCGTTCGGACCATTGCCGTGAAACACAGCTACGCCGCTTTCAGCTCGCCCGCTCACCCCCTCGCCGGGAAGGCGATGACGGGCGCCGAAATCATCGTTCAAGTCATTGCCGACGAAGGTGTCGATACCATTTTCGGCTACAGCGGCGGCGCGATTCTTCCGACCTACGATGCAATCTTCGTCTACAACCAAGAGGCCGCGCGCGAGAGCCGTGCGCAGATCCCCTTGATCGTACCGGCGAATGAGCAGGGCGCGGGCTTCATGGCGGCGGGGTACGCTCGCTCGACGGGCAAAGTCGGTGTGTGCGTTGTCACCTCGGGCCCGGGCGCGACGAATACGGTCACGCCGGTGCGCGATTGCATGGCGGATTCAGTGCCGATCGTCGTCGTGTGCGGCCAAGTGCCGACCGCGGCGATCGGTAGCGATGCTTTCCAGGAAGCGCCCGTTGCGAGCATCATGGGCTCGGTCGCGAAGCATGTGTTCTTGGTGACGGACCCGACCAAGCTCGAAGCGACGATGCGCACGGCCTTCGAGATCGCTCGAACAGGTCGGCCCGGCCCCGTCATCGTAGATGTGCCGAAAGACGTACAGAACTGGCGCGGCGCATTCCAAGGCGGCGGCACACTCCCCATCGCGGGGTATCGGCATCGGATGAATCGGCTCGCGCGCAATGTCCTCACTGAGGAGCAGAGTGCCGAGTTCTTCGAGATGCTCTCGAAATCGAAGCGACCGCTGATCTACGCAGGCGGCGGCGTCATTCATTCGGGCGGCTCGCAAGCGATGCGCGAGTTCGCACTCGAGTACGGGATCCCGGTCGTCACGACACTCATGGGCGTCGGCGCATTCGACACGACGCATTCGCAGGCGATGCGCATGCTCGGCATGCATGGGGCCGCCTTTGCGAATTACGCGGTGGACGACTGCGATTTCCTGATCGCGCTCGGCGCGCGCTTCGACGATCGCGTCGCGGGCAACCCAGCGAAGTTCGCGCCGAACGCGAAGCACATCGCGCAGATCGACATCGACGTTTCCGAGATCAACAAGGTCAAGGCGGTTGGCTGGTACCACGCAGGTCTGCTACCGGACGCGCTGCGCGAGCTCAAAGCGTTTGGTCGGCGCATCAGCTTCAACGGCGATTGGGCGGAGTGGCTGCAGCATTGCGAGGAGCTCAAGCGCAAGCACGCGATGAACTACGACCGCGACAGCGAGCTCATTCAGCCGTACTACGTGATCGAGGAGATCAACAAGCTCACGCGTGGCGATGCGATCATCACGACCGGCGTCGGTCAGCATCAAATGTGGAGCGCGCAGTACTTCGACTTCAAGGAGCCGCGCCTGTGGCTCACTTCGGGCAGCATGGGCACGATGGGATTCGGATTGCCGGCCGCGATTGGCGCGCAAGTCGCGAATCCGAACAGGCTCGTGATCGACGTCGATGGCGATGCGAGCATCCGCATGAATCTGGGCGAGCTCGAAACCGTCACGACTTACGATCTGCCTGTGAAGATCGTCGTGCTGAACAACTGCGGCGACGGCATGGTGAAGCAATGGCAGAAGCTGTTCTTCAAGGGTCGCTTGTCCGCGAGCGACAAGTCGCTGCACAAAAAGGACTTCGTCAAAGCCGCGCAGGCCGACGGCTTCCAGTTCGCCGTGCGTCTCGACCGCAAGGAAGACGTCCCGCGCGTCATCAAGGAATTCATCGAGTTCAAAGGTCCCGCGTTCCTCGAGGTCGTGATCGATCCCGATGCAGGTGTCTATCCGATGGTCGGACCCGGCCAAGCCTACGATGAGATGATTACGGGCGATTTCATCGTCTCGAGGCACAAGACCGAGATCCGCTCGCCGGGCGAATCGGAAATGTTCTAAAGGGAAGGGTGTGATGATCAGGGGGTAGGGAATAGTGAGACGCGAAGACTCTTCGCCTCTTCATCTTCTCTTGTTCCTTTCTGACCATCCCCTATCTCCTGATCATTATCCCCTAGCATGAAGTACCTCCACACCATGGTCCGCGTGAGCGATCTAGACGCATCGCTCAAGTTCTACTGCGAGGCGCTCGGTCTTCGCGAAGTGCGCAGGACGGAGAACGAGAAGGGTCGTTTTACGCTCGTGTTCCTGGCGGCGCCGGGGGATGAATCGGCCCAAGTCGAGCTCACGTACAACTGGGATCCCGAGGAGTACAAGATCGGTCGCGCATTCGGCCATCTCGCGTACCAAGTCGACGACATCTATGCGGCTTGTCGGCGCTTGATGGATCTCGGCGTCACGATCAATCGCCCACCACGCGACGGACGCATAGCCTTCGTCCGCTCGCCAGACAAAATCTCGATCGAGCTCCTGCAGAAAGGCGATGCACTCCCGCCCGCCGAGCCGTGGGTATCGATGCCGAACGCGGGCGAGTGGTAACCCGACTGTCGTTCGGACAGATACTCCGCATCTCGCTCGCGCTCGAACGTTGAGCTGCCCTCCTAATCGTTCGTCGCCTCCGCGGGGCGACGCCCGAGAGGGCGTGGCTTCCCGTGCTTCGCGAGAGCCTCTCCTTGATCTCAGAAGATCTCGAATAACCCCGCGCCGCCCATACCGCCGCCGATGCACATCGTGACGATGCCGTATTTCGCGCCGCGGCGTTTGCCTTCGATGAGGAGGTGACCGGTCATGCGCGCGCCGGACATGCCGTACGGATGTCCGATCGAGATCGCGCCGCCCGATACGTTTAGTAACTCGTTCGGGATGCCAAGCTTGTCTCGGCAATACAGCGTCTGAGACGCGAACGCTTCGTTCAATTCCCAGATGTCAATGTCGTCCATGCGTTTGCCTTGCTTCTTCAGCAGCTTCGGTACGGCGAAGACCGGACCGATGCCCATCTCGTCTGGATCGCACCCCGCGACCATCATGCCGCGATAGGCGCCGAGCGGGGACAGGCCTCGACGCTCCGCTTCACGCGCTTCCATGAGCACGAGTGCTGCCGCGCCATCCGACAATTGCGAGGCGTTCCCGGCGGTGATGAAACGACCCGCCTGGATACGCTGGCCGTTCTTGAAAACCGGCTGCAGCTTCTCGAGATCGGCGAGCGTCGTCTGCGGACGGTTGCCCTCGTCGAGCTTGAGCGCAACCGTCTTCTGCGAGGTTGCGCCGGTTTGTTTGTCCGTGACGATCATGACGGATTCGAGCGGCACGATCTCCGCATCGTAACGGCCTTCCGATTGTGCGATCGCCGTGCGCTGCTGCGATTGCAGCGCATACTCGTCCTGCGCTTCTCGGGAGATCCCGTAACGCTCGGCGACGATCTCGGCCGTCTCGATCATCGTCATATAGATCTGCGGCATGTGCTCGACGAGATAGGGATCGGCTGCGCGATGGCGATTTAGATGTTCGTTCTGAACGAGCGAGATGGATTCGACGCCGCCTGCGACGACGATTTCCATTCCATCCTCGACGATTTGCTTCGCGGCTGTCGCAATCGCCATCAAGCCCGATGAGCATTGCCGATCGATCGTCATGCCAGACACGCTCGCCGGCAATCCCGCGCGCAGCAACGCCTGTCGCGCGACGTTGCCGCCCGTGGAACCCTGCTGTAGTGCGCACCCCATGATCACGTCTTCGACTTCGGCGGGTTCCACCTTCGAGCGCTGAACGGCGTGTGCGATGGCGTGCGCCGCAAGCGCTTGGCCTTGCGTGTCGTTGAAGGCGCCGCGATAGGCTTTTCCAATCGGCGTTCGTGCTGTGGCAACGATGACTGCTTCGCGCATGATGAAGACCTCGGTTGACAGTTGACGGTTGACAGTTGGCAATAAGATAAAGCGGTTGCGACAGTCGACGGTCGATGCGGCTCAGCGTTGCTTCTCAACCTGGCCGTCAACCATCAACTGTCAACCGTCAACCCTAAATTCGCTGAGTTTGCGTCCTTCGGCTGCGAGCCGCTTGAGTAGAGGCGCCACGGCGAAGTTCGCCCCGAGTTTCGGCGCATGCAGCTCGAGCTTTTCGACGACCGTTTGCAACCCGATCGTGTCTGCGTAGAACATCGGACCGCCTCGATAGGCTGGCCAGCCGTAGCCGTTGATCCAGACGATGTCGATGTCGGACGCGCGAATTGCGATGCGCTCCTCTAAGATCTTCGCGCCCTCGTTGATCATCGGATAAATGCAGCGCTCGAGGATCTCTTGTTCTCCGATCTGTCGCGTGCTCGCGCCGGTCTTCTGGATGAACTCCTGGATCACCCTCTCGGTGACCGGCGACGGACGCGCAGTGCGCTGTTCGTCGTAGTCGTAGAATCCGGCTTGCGTCTTTTGACCGCGTCGATCCATTTCGCAGAGCACCTCGCGAATCGTGGAGCCTTTCGACTTTTCTCGACTCCAGCCGAGGTCGAGTCCCGCGAGATCCGCCATCGCGAACGGGCCCATCGGCAACCCGAATTCGTAGATCACCTTGTCGATATCCCAAGGTAACGCGCCTTCCAACAGCATCGCGTTCGCCTGGGCTTGGCGCGCGAACAACATTCGATTGCCGACGAACCCGGGGCACACACCCACGAGCACAGCGACTTTGCCGATCCGCTTGGCGAGCTGCATCGATGTCGCGATCGCGCTCTTCGAGGTCTTCGCGGCACGCACGACCTCGAGTAGACGCATGACGTTCGCGGGCGAGAAGAAGTGCAGGCCGATGACCGCCTCGGGACGCCTCGTAACACTGGCAATCTCGTTGACATCGAGCGCTGAGGTATTCGTCGCGAGAATCGCCCCTTCCTTCGCGACAGCGTCGAGCTTGCGGAACACTTCCTTCTTGACGTCCATGTTCTCGAAGACCGCTTCGATGATGAGGTCGCAATCGGCGAGCGACTCGAGCTGCAGCGAGCCCTTCAGCAGGCCCATGCGTGCATCGACATCTTGCGGCGTCATGCGACCGCGTTTGACCGTGCGTTCGTAATTCTTGCGGATGACGCCGAGCCCGCGCTCGAGTGCGTCCTGCTTCGTTTCGACGATCGAAACAGGCAAGCCGATGTTCGCGAAGTTCATCGCGATGCCGCCGCCCATCGTTCCTGCGCCGATGATGCCGACCTTCGCGATCGGCAGCGTGGGCGTGCTCTCTGGAACGTCCGGAATTTTCCAGACTTGTCGCTCGGAGAAGAAGACGTACCGCTGCGCGAGCGACTCAGGCGTTTGCATGAGCTCGCTGAACAGTTGCCGCTCGACTTCCATGCCTTCGTCGAACGGCAGCGAGACCGCAGCTTCGAGACTTCGAATGACGTACTCGGGCGCGCGAAAGCCCCGCGCCTTCTTCTGCACATCCTGCCGGAGCGCCGTGAAGATCTTCGTGTTGCCGCGCGCTGCCGCGACCCTGTCGTCTCGATCGCGGATCTTCTTGAGCGGTGCGCCTTCACTCACGATGCGGCGCGCGAAGGCGATGGCACTCTGGCGCAGCTCGCCTTCCGAAACGATTTCGTCGATCGCGCCCGCTTCGTGTAGGACGCGTGCCGACACGTGCTTACCGGACAACATCATCTCTGCGGCCTGTTCGACGCCGACGAGTCTCGGCAAACGTTGTGTGCCGCCCGCACCGGGGATGAGGCCGAGGTGGATCTCGGGGAGACCGCATCGTGTCGATGGCACTGCGACTCGGTAGTGACAGCAGAGCGCGACCTCGAAGCCGCCGCCGAGTGCGGTGCCATGAAGCGCCGCGATGACGGGCTTCGATGCGTTCTCGATCGCTGCTTCGACATCGAGGAGGTTCGGTGACTTGAGCGGTTTACCGAATTCGCTGATGTCTGCGCCCGCCATGAAAGTCTTGCCTTCGCACATGAGTACGATGGCTTGCACAGCGGAATCGGCGACGGCGCGCTTCACGCTTTCGACGATGCCTTCGCGCACGGCATGCGAGATCGCATTCACCGGCGGCGAGTTCACCGCGATGACCGCGATGTTCTCTTCGACATTGAGAGTTGTCACCGAATTGACTGCTGCCATCCGTATCTCCTGCGTCCAAGCGCTCAGCACGAGCACCGATGAAGGAAGTTCGACTGCAGTGCGGGACCGCACGCTGCGTGAGCAACTGATTATAAGCGGCCAGTCACTCGCGTGTACTCAAGGATTCGCCTCTCAAATTGCAGCCGTATACATTTGGCTCGCTCGCGCAAATGTCCGGTGGCCCACTGCTGTGCCACAGAGAGGAGAGGCCTGCAGCGCTGATCGTCTGTTCGAAGCGTGGATGGTTGCGCAAGAAATCGGTGTTCGGAAGCCACAGCACGCGAAGCGGAGCGTGCGTTTCTTCCCGTGCAAGACGTGCGAGGCGATTGAATACGAACTCCGGCTGCTTCAACGCCGCGCCGCAAAGGATCTCAGTCGCAGCGTCGATGTATCCGTCGTTCGCTGCGAGCGTGATGGCTTTGAGCGCTTCGGGTACTAAGCGTCGATTCGAGGCGGCCTGCAGTGTGGGACCCGCCCAGATCTCGAACTCCGCGCGCGGCATCGTTCGACGTAGCAGTCGCTCTGCGGCGCGAGTATCGCCCTGCAGAAAAGCGGCGAGCGCCCGCACACGTGCTACAGGTGCGATCGGAACGATGTCCGTCGTCTCCTCCGATGCAGTGCTGATTGATGCATACGTCAGGCACTCGTTCGCACCCACATTGCGAGGCTGCAATGCGACCGCGAGTTGCGCATACGACAAACTGCGCTTCGGGTGTCCCGAATCCACGTAGAGG
Organism: Lysobacterales bacterium; assembly: GCA_044506405.1. Classification (GTDB taxonomy): domain Bacteria; phylum Pseudomonadota; class Gammaproteobacteria; order Steroidobacterales; family Steroidobacteraceae; genus Steroidobacter. Next base: position 13,798 of record JBIQKP010000005.1, read on the forward strand.
CACGCGAGACCTTCCGCTGCGCTCGCAAGGTTTGCATCCAACGACAGTGCCCGAACGAATCGATCCTGCGCGGCGATCCACTCATTCTCACGAAGGTTGACCACACCGAGCGCTGCGTGCGCTTCGGCGAGGTTGTCATCGAGCAGCAATGCGCGTTCGGCCGCGGACTCCGCGAGCTCGCTGAGCGATACGAGATCGTCGCCGCCCAAGCTGAGATAGGCGATCGCGAGCGCGGCTGATGCGCGCGCGAACTTAGGCTGCGAGCGAGTGAGCGCTTCCAATCGTTCGATCGTTCGCGTCATCGCCCGGGATGCCACTGGTCGCGTGACGCCTTGCGCGGTGGGGCCGAATAGCGCGGCCGCGCTTCTCAAGTAAGTGTCGTACGCCCGCGTATCGTTCGTCCCTAGGAATGTCGCCCAGTCATTCGATGCATGGGAGGCGTCGAGGAATGACGGAAGGGCGCTTGCAAGCGCCCGTATCGTATCGAGCCGCTGCGTACCGAGCGCAACTGCTTGCTCGCGCTCTACGACTTCATCTGGCGCGATGAGCTGTAGCGTTGCGTGCTGTCGGTCAGCGCGGACCTTGATTCGCAACTCGAATGTCGTCGCAGCCGGCTCGTTCGTCGCGATGTTCATCTGACCCCGGAGGAGCAGATAACGAAGCTCGCGTTCCAACCAGCTGTCGTCGGTTTCATCCTCTTCGGCGGCTTGCTCGAAGTGCACCGTGGGGCGCAACGGCTTCGTCGCGTGAAACGCTTCGCGAACCGGCTCAGGCGTTTCGGGTGGCGGCGGAGGCTCAGGCGTGCAGCCGCGCAACCCAATCCAGGTCGCGAACAGCGCAAGCACGATGAGACCGATGAGTCGCCGCGTATTCACTTTGGAACGGTTAGCGTTTAACGGTTAACGAATGGCCTGAGGCCGGGCTCTCGGTGAAGGTGCTCGTCACAGGCTGCACACCAACAGGCGATGAGTTCATTCTGGAGTCTGCTCGAGTGGCTGCGAACATCTCGCGATGCCTCCGGATCCGTGATACTAACCGCTAACCGCTAACCGCTAACCGCTAACCGCTCAATGGAACATGCCATGTCAGACCGTCCCAATCTATACCTGCTCCGAGCTGCCGACATCGCGGCGCGATCGCAAACATTCTCCCATCCATGGAACCCTCATTCGGAGCTGACGGGCCATCAACTCGCGAAGGCGACCGGTCTTAGGCGGATCGGCGTGAGCCTTGCGCGCATGGCGCCTGGCAAGGAGTCGTTTGTCTATCACTCGCATTGGAACGAAGAAGAGTGGATCTACATCTTGTCCGGGCGAGGCCTCGCGCGCATCGACGATGTCGAGTACGAGGTGGGCGCGGGCGACTTCATGGGCTTCCCGACGCCAGGCGTTGCGCATCACTTGCGCAATCCGTTCGATGAAGAGCTCGTCTATCTGATGGGTGGGGAGGATCGTGCGATCGACGTCGCTGATTTCCCGGATCTCGGCAAGCGGATGTTCAAGCATCCGAAAGGCGTCGAGATCTTCGATCTAAAGGATGCGCAGGCGTTCGGACCGCTCGCGGACGAATGACCATGGGCGCAGGAGAAATCTCTCGCGCCGACCGCAGCGCCCGGTGAACTAACGCCAGCGATTCCCGCCTTGATCCTGCACCAGCGCGTTTTCCGAACGGCGCGGGATGCCGCGGAAGGTCGACGAACGTGCGAAGAGCTTCGCTTCGTCGCCTACGTCGAAGGAACCGTTCTGGCCGTCGATCGTGCTGTTCGACACGTGCACCGTGCCGTCTTGCACGATGACGCCTGTGCCGGTCGCGACGACTCGGCTGTTCGTAATGTACAGCTCGCAACCGCCGCGCACGGTGATGGCATTGCCGTCGACGAAAATCTGGCGACCGTCGAGATGGACCATCCGTTGGCCTTCGCAAATGATCGGCTCGACCGAATTGCTGTGCGATACGCCTTCGTGACCTTGGCTTCCGCCGCCTGCGCTCACGATGCTCACGCCTGGACCGGTGACGCGTACTTGCCCGGCGCTTCGCTCGATCGTGTAGTTTGCGGTCGGATCGGATGAAGACGATGTCGGCCGATCTTCACCCATGGCTGTCGCCTGTTCTTTGGGCGCGGGCTGCTCGATCTGCTGATTGGGCTGCGGCGCCGGCGCCGGATCAGCCGGAGCTGGTTGCGCTGGCGCGCTCGCTGTGGCTTCAGGCATTGGAGTGCGTGCCGGAGTCGAGCGTTGCGAAAGCTGCGCGACCGGCGCGGCCGCTAGCTCATTCAGCTTGACGGCGCGGACTTCTCCCGATTGTCTATCTCGCACCGTGAATACCTGCGCTTGCGAATCAGTGGCAACGAGCTCTAACTGCGGATTGCGCTCCAATGCGGCCCGTGCCCACTCCATCGCTGCGTCCTGCGATGCGGGTTGCGCCGCGCGTTCTTGCTGGCACGCGGCGAGCACGACGAACGTCGATGCGAGCAGCATGGTGCGAAGGCCGGATGTCACGCACGGTGTGATTGGGCTGCGCATTTGCATCTCCTATAGATGGCTCAAGCCTTGCGCCGGTTCTTCAGCTTCGCCAAGAGTTCGGCTTCTCGTTCCGCACTCAACCCTGCGCGCAAGTTCTGTTGCTGCTCCTCGGGTCGCGTGCGATGCCACGCGAGCGTGTCGGCGACCGTCTTTTCGACGGGCGTGATGCGCAAGCCGCGCTCGAGGGCACGAGCGCAATCGACGAGCGTGATCCCTGCGTAATCACCTGTGCTTGGCGCCCAGATCGGGATCTCGCCGCTCTCGAGCACTTTGTTGTCCGCGAGGAATGCTTCGTCCGCCCATACGGGCTCGGCATCGGAGCGCGACACGCGTTTCGCCACGTCGAGAAGCGCGCCCATCGATACCGAACGCGGCGGATTGCACACGTTGAAGCGTCCTTCCAGATTCTCTTCCGCGCAGCGTCGCATGAAATCCGCCAAGTCGTGCACGTCGATAAACTGAATCGGATCAGTGGGCGCACCCGGCGCGAGCATCTGCCCGCCCCGCGCGACTCGCACCGGCCAATATGTAAAACGATCGGTGGGATCTCCTGGGCCGACGATGTAGGTCGGGCGAATGATCGTCGCGCGCTTGCCGTAGATCTGCTCGACGGTCTGTTCGCACAACGCTTTCAAACCGCCGTAGGTTTCTCCATTCACCTCCTCGACGGTGGGGTCGGCGAGCTTCGCGGTCGGATCATCCTCTTTGATCCCGGACGCGCCGAGGTCCGCGTATGCGGAGATGCTGGACACGAATACATAGCGCCCGACGCGAGGTTCGAGCAGCTCGGCGGACAGCTTCACGTGGCGTGGAACGTACCCTGAGTTGTCGATGACGACATCCCACTCGCCCGTATTCAAAGCCTCGAGCTGACCGTTGCGATCGCCATGCCGCGTCTCGAGATCCGGGAACAATGACGCATTGCGCTTGCCGCGATTGAACAGCGTAAGCGTGTGCCCGTGATCGCGACAGGCATTCACGATGTGCGGGCCGATGAAGCCGGTGCCGCCGAGCACGAGGATGCGGAGCGGCTTGCCCGCGCCCAGGACGCGCGTGCTAGCGAGGGAGGCGAAGGCGGCTGCAGCCGCCGCTTGAATTGCTTCGCGTCTATTCATACTCGCCCCATTTATAAGAGTCGGTGCCCGCTGAACTCTACAGACTGTGCTCGATGCGCGACATTGCTATTCGCCACTCGCGTTCGTGTCGACGGCGGGCTCGCTGATCGGCGTCTCGGCGGCCGGCGCGCTCGGACCCGGCGGCACGTACTGCTCGAGCCATTGACGCTTCGTCTCATACCAGAAGAGCGAGTTCTGCGGCTTCAGCACCCAGTGGTTCTCGTCCGGGAAGTACACGAACTTGCTCGGAACGCCGCGAACCTGCAGCGTGTTGAACAGCTCCATCCCGTGATTGACGGGCACGCGCAAGTCTCGCTGCCCATGGATGATGAGCGTTGGCGTGTTGAAGTTGCCCGCACTCATGTGCGGCGAGTTGCGCTCGAAGCGCTCGAAGTCTTCCCAGAATTCGCCGAAGCGCTTCTTCTCCGCGCCATAGTCGCTCGCATACTGCGTGTACGAGTTGTAGACCGCGGCGTGTGCGACGAGCGTCTTGAAGGGATGCTCGCGCCCGAGTAGATAAGTCGCGAGATAGCCGCCGAAGCTGCCGCCGCCCGCAGCCATTCGCTCGGAATCGATCCATGGCTGGGAGGCAAACCATTCCGCGGCCTTGATCGTGTCCGTATACGGCAGCTCGCCCCATTCTTTCGAGATGGAGTCGGTCCACGCTTGTCCAAAGCCACTCGAGCCGTGGAAGTTGTGCCATGCCGTCACGTAACCCCAGTTCGCGAAGACCTGTGCGTTCCAACGCCACTGATAGCCGTCAGTCATCGCATTGTGCGGCCCGCCGTGGAGCAGCAGATAAAGCGGCCAACGTTTCTCGGGCGTGAAGTTCGGCGGATAGACGATCCACATTTGGACGTCTTCGTCATTCGCGCCTTTGTAGGTTACGCGCTCGTAACGTCCCTGCGTGAGATTCGCGAACGCCGCGTCGTTGAAGTCGCTCAGTTTCGTCGCGGAGCCGTTGCGCGCAATGATGCTGACGAGCGTCGGTGGCTCGATGAAGCTCTGGCGCAAGCCGACGATCACGGGCCCGCTGCCTGCGACCGCCAAGGAGCTGAAGCTGGCGTCGCGCGTGATCGCGCGCGGAGCACCGCCCGATACGTCGAAGCGATAGATGCGTCGTGTGCCTGCATCGTCGATCGATCCGAACAAGGCGTCCGCGTCGGGCGACCAGACGAGACCGTCCGCGGAGCGATCCCAGTCATCGGTGAGTCCGCGCGTACTACGAGTGCGGCGGTCGAACAGCATCAAGCGTGCGCGATCCGCGTAGAAGCCTTTGACGACTTGGCGGCGGAACGCAAGCAAGCGTCCGTCCGGGCTATAAAGCGGCGAGGTGTCGTCGCCTGCATTGTCGGCGGTCAAGTTCGTCGGTTGACCGCCGTCGATCGGCATGACGAACACGTCGAAGTTCGGGTCGATGCCGGTTCCGTCGATGTCGGCACTGAATGCGAGCTCCGTTCCGTCGGGAGAGATGTCGTAAGTGCTCGCGTCCGGCTCACCCACATCGAGTGAAAACCCTGAACCGAGTGTCAGGGGAGTTGGGTCACCGCCTGCGATGCTCACTGAGAACACATGTGTTTCGCGTTCATCCAGAAAGCGATCCCAATGTGAAATGCGGGGCTTCGTCCACACCTGCGCGGACATCTTCGGTTCCGCGCGTTCTTTGATGCGTCGGCCCATCTCCTCCCATGTCTTGAGATCTGTCCAGACTTGAGACAAGAAGGCGATGCGCTTCGAGTCGGGGAACCATTTCGGTCCGATCACGCCGGTCGGAATATTCGTGACGCGCCGAGCTTCACCGCCGTCGACCGGAATGACATAAAGCTGCGCCTGCTCGTCGTCGCCGCGCTTCGACACGAATGCAATCAATTGGCCGTCGGGACTCCACGTCGGCGAGGTGTCGCTCGCCTCGCCGCTCGTGAGTTGGCGCGCGCGCCCGGGCTTCGTCGGTACGAGCCACAGGTCAGTGTTCGCTTTGTTCTCCGCAGTGTCATAAGTCGTGACGGGAACGACAGCGACGCGACCGTCCGGAGAGATTGCTGGATCCGCCAACCGCTTCAACTGCCACATCGCATCTGCGGTATAAGGTTGCGTCTGCGCGCTGATGTTCGCGCTCGCGAGTAACAGTGCTGCGAGCGCGCAGATACGAAGCTGTGCTCTCAACATTGAAGTCATGCTCATTCCTCGAAAGCTGTCCTCGGATTCAGTGCGCGCAGTGGCCGTTGCACTGCGGAAGCTGAGAAGTGCATCCATTTCTGGAACACGAACGACACGTAAAATCTTCGCCTTAGATCGAACGTCCTGCGCGTCAGGATATGTCAGCTGTGCATCGCAGTGCGAGCGCCGAGCCTGATCTGAGCGAGCACTCCGTCAAGAGGTTTTAAGTGATCCACGCCAAACACCGTAATCGTCTACCGCTCCCGCAGCCTTCCGTCATTCACGTGCGTCGCTCGTATGCGGAATCCCGTTTCGGTCAGATTCATCTCTGGACGGCGTATCCGTCGGGCGGCGGTTTCGACGAGCGCACGCCGATCGTTTGTTTGCATCACAGCGGTGGTTCGGGTCGCTTGTTCTCGCCGATGCTCAAAGAGCTCGGCAACGATCGCAGTATCTACGCGCCGGATCTTCCCGGCCACGGCAGCTCGGATGCTCCGAGCAGCAAGGCAGCTGTCGCCGATCTTGCCGGCGCGGTCGGCGATTTTCTGGACAGCCTCAGACTTCGGCAAGTCGATGTGTTCGGTTATCAGCTCGGCGCGGCGATTGCCGCCGAGCTTGCCATAGCGCGCCCGCAGCAGATTCGTCGCGTGATGCTGTGGGGCGTTCCGTCCTATTCGGCGCAAGATCGAGTGACCCTCCTGCAGAATCCGACCGCGCTCGGCTCGCGTGAAGACGGCAGCGACGTCGCTGAAGAATGGCGCCGAACCCTCGAACGCCGCGGGCCGGGTGTGCCGACGACTGCGCTCGCGGAAGATTTTGGCGATCGATTGCGCGCAGGGCTGAACGGCGTCAAGGCACTTGCCGCTGCGCTCGACTACTCGCCGAGCGAGCGATTGCCGCTCCTGAAGCAACCAACGCTCGTGTTGCGCCTGAAGGACGAATTCTGGGAGCAAGCTCCGCGCGTGCGCGGTGCGCTGACGAATGGTTCGCTGCTCGACTTGTCGGATTACGGACAAGGGTTCTTGAGCGCGGCGCCCAGCCGCTTCGCGTCGGTCGCTCGCGAGTTCTTGGATCGCTGAGCGCTCCGCTAGGGGATCGGGGATCAGGGATAGTCAGAGACGCGCATCGCGCTCGTTGGAATGGGACAACCGCAGCAGCGCTCTGACTATCGCCTGCACCCTAATCCCTATCCCTTCCTCTCACACCGCGCGATGCCAGGTCCACGCACACGCAAGACCGACGCCTAGCGCGGTCGTCACCCATCTCGATGCGATCAGCATCCCGGCCCGTGCATCGATTGCGCGACCGACAACGAGGCTTCCGATCGTCGGAAGCGCCAGTGCAAGCCAGCAAAGGCCACCGAACGAGAGCCCCCGCACCCACCAGCGGCCCTCTGTCAGCGCTGCGAGTCCCCAACTGAGCCAGAAGAGGAATGCGAGTGCGATGCCGGCGATCATGTGAAGGATCGCTTCGGACATCGGCGGCTCGGCATGTGCAATCGGACGACCTCTGCGAGCCAACATTGCGGTGGCGGACCAGAGTGCGGAGTGGGCGAGCACGCTGATCAATCCAGCAAGCGAGCCCGTGAGTAAGAGTTGAGTGAGCTCCATCGGCGTCGAGTGACCGGGCTCAGAGCTTCAATGCGCGGTCGAGCCCTTGGAGCAGCCTGTCGACCTCATCGTGCGTGTTGAAGATGTGCAGCGAGACGCGGAGGGCGCCGAGATCCGATCCGGGCCATGCGAGCTCGCGAGCGAACACGCGATGCCCACGCGCGAGCGCCAGCGCAAGATCGCTGCCCGAATGCTTGGCAGAGCGCAGCGTGATGATGCCGGCCCACAGGCCTGGGCGCGCTGGCGTGAGGATCTCCACTTCGCTCAATTGCTGAAGTCGTAGACGCGTATAAATCGCGAGCTCGCGGATGCGTGCTTCGATCCTGCTGCGGCCGACGTGCTGTTGGAACTCGAGTGCCGACTCGACACCGCGCAGTGCGGCCCACAGCTTCGGGACTACGTTGCCGAGCTTGTGAAGGGCGGCCGGCACGTCCTCGTGTCCTGCGGACTGCGTCGGCACGAAGATCGGTGGAGCGGCATCGAGCCCGCGCGGTGCGACTGGCCAGAGACGATCGAGCATCTCACGGCGCACGTACAAGAAGCCCGTGCCCTGTGTGCCACCGAGCCATTTGTGAAAACAGCCAGCGTAAAAGTCGCAGCCGAAATCGCGCAGTTGAAAGTCGAGCATGCCGATCGCTTGCGCGCCGTCCACGACCGTGACGATATTTCGCTGCCGCGCGAACTGACACAGATCGGCGACCGGCAAGAGGGCTCCGTCAGCATACTGGACGTGCGAGAACGCAAAGACTTTGGTGCGCTCAGTCGTCGCGCCGGCGAACAAACCGAGCACCTGCTCGGGCCCGGTGAGCGGTGCCGGCAGATCGATCTGTTTGATGACGACACCGCGCCTTCGGGCGAGGACGAGCCAAGGCGCGAGCGCGGCTGGATGTTCGCGCGACGTCGTCAGGATCTCATCGCCTGCATTGAGGTCGAGGCCGCCGGCGACGAAGCTGAGTGCTTCACCCGCGCCGCGCGTAAAGCAAATCTCATCGGCATCGCAGCCCAAGAACGCCGCGAAGCGCGTCGCGAGCTTCGTCGTCTCTGTCGACCAGTAAGAAGGCGTGCTCATCGAGGCGAGCCCGAAGCTTTGCGCATCGCGCACGCGGTACTCCATTGCCATGGCGGCTCGGAGCGTGGGTCCCGCACTGGCGACATCGAGGTACGTGAGTTGCGGATCGAGCACGGGCTGGGTTTTCACCCACTGCCACAGCTCGCGCGAGGAAGAGGGAATCGTGCCGTTCTGGGAGAAGGCCGGTGCGGCTGCACCGAGTGAAGCGGCCGCGGCCGCCGCAGTGAGCAGATCACGACGGGTCAATGGGACGGTCATGGGTTCGGCGGGGATCTTGTCGGTCATTGGCTCCGCATTATTGCAGTTGCCCAACACAATCGGCAGACCTCCGAGCCCGTTTCCTGCTACCGTAATGTCATGACGTTGATCCGTTGACAGCACGAATAAGCTCTTTTCCAGCCCGTCAACCGCCAACCGTCGACTGTCAACAGCCAAATCACATCGATGTCCCACGATTACCTCGAACGCATCCTGAAGGCGCGCGTCTACGACGTCGCGATCGAGTCGCCTCTCGAACCGGCTTCGCGCCTGAGCCGGCGCATCGGCAATCAGGTCTTGTTCAAGCGCGAAGATTTGCAGCCGGTGTTCTCCTTCAAGCTGCGCGGGGCCTATAACAAGATCGCACACCTATCCGAGACGGCGGCGAAGCGCGGCGTCATCTGTGCGTCCGCCGGCAATCATGCCCAGGGTGTTGCGCTCGCTGCGAAGCGCCGCGGGATTCCGGCGACGATCGTCATGCCGCGAACGACACCGCAGATCAAGGTTCAGGCGGTGATTGATCTCGGCGGCGAAGCCGTGCTTCACGGCGATGACTACGATCAAGCTTACGAGCACGCGCTCGCGCTCACGCGCGAACGCCAGCTCACGTTCATTCACCCGTTCGACGATCCGGACGTGATCGCGGGTCAGGGCACGATCGGGATGGAGATCCTGCGTCAGTTCTCGGGCGACGAGATCGACGCCATTTTCATCGCCGTGGGTGGAGGCGGGCTGATTGCGGGCATCGGTGCCTACGTCAAATATCTTTATCCCAAGATTCGCATCATCGGCGTCGAGCCGGACGATGCGGACGCGATGTACCGCTCGCTGCAACAGGGCTCGCGCGTGACGCTCGATCGGGTCGGCATCTTCGCGGACGGCGTCGCGGTGCGTCGGGTCGGAGAAGAAACGTTTCGAATCGCGCGCGAAGTCGTCGACGAAGTCATCACGGTCAGCACCGACGAGATTTGCGCCGCCGTGCAAGACATCTTCGAAGACAACCGCACGATCGTGGAGCCTGCAGGTGCATTGCCGGTCGCAGGCATCAAACGTTACGTCGCGCGCGAGCAATCGCGTGGTAAGACCTTCATCTCCGTGAACTGCGGCGCGAACGTGAACTTCGATCGCCTGCGGCACATCGCCGAACGTGCCGACATCGGCGGGCAGCGCGAGGCGCTCATCGCTGTCGAGATTCCCGAACAGAAAGGCAGCTTCCTGCGGTTCTGCGAGACGCTCGGGCAGCGCGGAGTCACCGAATTCAACTACCGCTTCAACGATGCGTCCGCGGCACAGCTCTTCGTCGGGCTCGCCCTTTCCGAGGGGCGCAAAGAGAAGGAGTCGGTCATCGCGACACTGAAGCAAGCAGGCTATCCGGTCGTCGACATGAGCGACAACGAGATGGCGAAGCTGCACGTGCGCTACATGGTGGGCGGGCACGCACAGGGGCTCGCGAACGAGCGACTCTTTCGCTTCGAGTTTCCCGAGCGGCCGGGTGCACTGCTCAAGTTTCTACATGCGATCGGGACGCAGTGGAACATCACGCTGTTCCACTATCGGAACCACGGTTCCGACTACGGTCGCGTGCTCGCAGGCATCCAGATCCCGCCGCAAGAGAGCGTGGATTTCGATCTGCACGTCCGCGAGCTCAAGTACGTCTACGCGGAAGAGACCGACAATCCCGCTTACAAAATGTTCTTGGGCGGGTAGACCGCCGGGTTCATCGCTTCAGCACCTCTTGCAGCGCCGTCCTCGTGCGCGTGGTGATCCGAGCGTCCCGGCCTTGTGAGCGCTGCAGGATCGGCAGGCTGTCGCGAAGGAGCGGCAAGGCTTCGTCTGTATTGCCTGCCGCGAGGAGCGCGCGCCCGAGCGAGCTGTTCGCGGCGGCGATCTGAGCGCTGTCCGGGGGCAAGAACTTGAGCCCCATTTCAATAGCTTCTCGCAGGGTACGTTCAGCGGTGCGCGCCTCGCCGCGCTCGAGCTGAATCCGCCCGAGGTTGGCGAGCGCCGAAGCGACATACGGGTGCTCCGGCGGCAGCGCGTTGCGATAAATCTCGAGCGCCGCTTGCAGGTCGCGCTCGGCGCTGTCGTACTCCCCTTTGTCGATGCGCACGAGCGCGAGACTCACGAGATCGTGACCGACGTACGCATGCGCTTCCCCTCGCGCCGTTCGGTTGGCGCTCAACGTGCCGGCGAGCACCGATTCCGCACGTGCAAGGTCACCCTTTCGGTGCAAGAAGCGTCCGAAGTTATTCAATGCATCGAGCGTCTCGGGGTGCGTTTCGCCAAGGATGCGCCGGAGAAGCTCGGTCGATTCGGCGTACAGCGGCTCCGCCTGCTCGAGCTCACCCTGGAGATGCATCATCACCGCGAGATTGTGGAGGTGCATCGCAACCTGCGGATGATCTCGCCCCAAGGCATTGCGATCGATGTCGAGCGCCGTGCGATACAAGCGCTCGGCTTCGGCGAAGTTACCGCGATACGAGTACAGGTTCGCGAGCTCGTTAGCGACCGATGCCGCCGCCGACGTGTGTTCGAGGTTGTGCAGCCGATAGACACCGAGGCTGTCCTTGAATAGCCGTTCCGCTTCGTCCAACTGGCCGCGGCGTTGTGCGAGCTTGGCGCGGCTGAGCAGCGTCGGCGCCGTCTCGATCGCCTTTTCGCCGGCGAGCGCGCGCTGCATCGCTAGACCGTCATCCAACAATTGCTGGGCTCGCGCATGTTCTCCATGTTCGAGCAGCGTATCGCCGAGCGCGATCATCGCTGAGGCGACTTCGAGATGTTTCGGGCCATAGACATGAGTGCGAGCGTCGAGTGCGCTTTCGAGCAATGCCGTGGAATCTGCGTAGAGCCCCAGGCTCTTGTAGACCCGCCCGATCGTTTCTAGCAGCGTGGCGCGCGTTTCGGGCTGATCCGCGAGGCCGATGTTCACGCGGCGCGCGCCGATGTCGAGCATCTCGCGGGCGGTGACTTGATTGCCGCGGCTCTTGGAGGGATCCGATAGCTCGAACAGCTCGACGAGGAAGGACGAAACCTGTTCGGCGCGAATGCGCTCCGCGGTCGCCGTGTCGCGCTCGCGCGCGATCCGCTGCGACTGTACGAAGGTGATCGTTGCGAACGCGGCGAGCATCGCAATGGCGGCCGATGCCGCGACCACCGGCAGCGCATGGCGCCGGATGAACTTCCGAGCCCGATAGGTCCAGGTGTCGGACGTGGCAATGACCGGCAGGCCTTGAAGATGACGATCGAGGTCGGTCGCGAGCTGTTCCGCCGAGCCATAACGCCGCGCCGCATCCGTGCGCATCGCCATCATGACGATATTGTCGAGATCGCCGCGCAGCTCCTTCCCGAGGCGCGCGGCGTTCGTCGAGCGGCATGCGGCGATGTCTTCGATCAGCTCGGGCGAAGAGCGCGCCGTTTGGGCGAGCAGCGTGCTCGGCGCGGTCGGCTCGTGCTCGCAGACGAGTCGCTCCATATCGCTCAGCGTGCTGCCCGAGAAATCGAAGGGCTTGCGTCCCGCGAGCAGCTCATAAAGAAGCAGTCCGAGCACGTAGATGTCGCTTGCTGTCGTGATCGCATCGCCGCGAATCTGTTCGGGACTCGCGTGCGTCGGTGTCATGACTCGGTAGCCGAAGTGTGTGACCGCGAGCGTTCCCGCCGCTTGACGCGTATCGAGCAGCTTCGCGATGCCGAAATCGAGGAGCTTCGGGGTGCCGTCCTGCGTGATGAGGATGTTGTTCGGTTTCAGATCTCGATGAACGACGAGGTTCTGATGGGCATAGTGCACGGTCGCGCAGATCTGTTGAAACAAGCGGATGCGCGCATCCAAGCGCAGCCGGCGCCGATCGCAATAGATATCGATCGGTTCGCCGTCGATGTACTCGAGCACGAGGTACGGCGTGCCATCCGATGCGCGCCCGCCGTCGAGCAGCCGAGCGATATTGGGATGCTGGAGCGAGGCAAGAATCTGTCGCTCCATGCGCAAGCGACTGTGGACCTGCGCGGAGAATACACCGGCACGGACGAGCTTGATCGCGACACGTTGCTGATACTCGTCATCCGCGCGCTCGGCGAGCCAAACATCTCCCATCCCGCCGGAGCCGAGCTTTCGCACGAACCGATAAGGCCCGAGACGCTGCCCCGCGAGCGCGGCTTCCGTCGTTGCCTCGAGGTCGACGTCATCCGCGATCGTTTCCCAGGATCTCGTTTGTCTATCGGCCCGTTCGAGGGCGTCGAGTGCTTGAGACATGAGCCATTCATCGGACTCGCACATACGGCGAATGAAGCCGACGCGCTCCGTTGGACTCAGCGCCTGTGCTTGTCTGACGAGTTCCTCGATGGTCGGGGCGTCGCTCATGCGGCGCAATGATGCATCAGGCGCGCGCACCCGTGTAATAATGAAATTGGCAACTATGCCGAATAAGAGGGACTAACCCATGGCAACACGTAAGAAGAAGAGTTCTAAGAAGGGAGCGAAGAAGGGCGTCAAGAAGGCGACTAAGAAGCGCGTCGCGAAGAAGAGCACGAAGAAGGGCGCCAAGAAGAAGGCTGCTCGCCGCTCGGCGAAAACGCGCGCTCGCGCCAGTATCGTCCGTCCGCCGCAGTAACCTGCGTGAGAGGCTGCTCGTGCGAGCAGCCTCTGTTTCTCGACCTAGTCAGATTCGAAATGCAGTTCCCGCCGCGCTTTGTACGCGGCAGTGCACTCAGGCAAATCATCGAAGAGACGCGGCTGCATGCGCCCGTTGGCTAACCGCACGGCATTGCCGTAATCGCTCCAGTAGCGCTCGCAGTAAGCAGGATCGTTTCGCTTATTCGATTTGCACTTCGCGATCTCGGCTTCGCGAAGCGGTTTGAGCCGCGTTTCACGCGCTGCCTCGCAGCGAGCCTCCAAGGCTTTCACTTCGGCTTCGTCGAGCGAATAAGCATTCGGCGCGAGCGCGAATAGCAGAACACCGAGAGTGAGGAGCGGCTGTCGGGGTCTCATGGGCCAGCGTGAGCAATTCCAGAGGATTGGATGTCCAGCTTTGGCGCATCGCGACTCGGAGTCGAGAGTGCGCCGCCGCTAGACATTCTACCCTGCCGCAGGCGGCGGCGAGATCATTCGTCGCGCACTTCGTCCGCCGCGTCGTTGACGCCGTCGCGCATCTCATCGGCTGCATCATCGACTTTATTGCTCGTCGATTCCTCGCCGTTTCTCATCGTGTCCACGGCCTCGTCGACTTCCTCACCCGCGCGCTCCAATGGCCCCTCGCGTTCGCAGCCGGCCAACCCGGCAAGAAGAGCAGCCGAAAGCATTCCAGCGAAAATGTAGTGCTTGTTCATCGATCACCTCGCGATGTGTAGGGACGTCGGACGAACGTCCACACATCGCCAGGAGTTCCTGAGTTCGAGCGTCAAACAAGCGGCGAAATGAGCGGTCACGCGCCTAAGTCGTTAGGAACTGTACGATTTCGTGGCGCGTTGCATCACCAGAAGGAGCGACGATGCGCATGTAGCGCGTCACTCGACTCAGGAGGTACGTATGCTTTCGTGGGCGCTGACGTTCTTTGTCGTCGCGATCATTGCAGCCGTTCTAGGCTTTACCAGTGTGGCTGGTGCGGCGGCGAGCATCGCGAAGGTGCTGTTCTTCATCTTCTTAGTGTTGACGCTCGTCGCGCTCGTCGCCGGCGCATTACGCGGGCGCCCTCCAGTGTGAAGGGGAGGGTTTGGTCGCGAAGTTCGGGCGGCGCTTCGGCAGCGCTTCTAGGTAAATAGAAGCGCTTGGCTGACCGCGACTCGAACGGTCTCGGGGACGAAGGGCTTCGTGACCAAGAACGTGGGTTCGGGCCGCTCGCCCGTCAACAGTCGCTCTGGATAGGCCGTAATGAAAACGATCGGCACTTGCACTTCGCTTAGGATCTGACGAACCGCATCGATGCCGGAGCTTCCGTCGGCGAGTTTGATATCCGCAAGCACAAGACCGGGTTCGGTACGACGCGCCGCGCGCACAGCTTCATCGCGTGTAGTGGCAATGGCTGCGACCGAATGACCCATCTCTTTCACAATGCTTTGCAGGTCGAGCGAGATGATGGGCTCATCCTCGATGATGAGGACCTTCGTGCTCGGTTGAAGCGAGATCTCGCGGACTGCTTGGCCGACCATTCCTTTTATCTGGTCTTCGGGTACGCCGAGGATTCGTGCGGTATCGCTGACGTTGAACCCTTCCATCGCGGTCAGCAGCAGCGCTTGACGGTGTTGAGGGGTGAGTTGACCGAGGCGTGTTTCGACACTCGCCGAACCGGCCGAACTGGCAACACTCTTCGAATCCACGTCGGTCGTCGACCAAATGGTATGGAACAAGCGATACAGACCGACGCGTGGCGAGGCAGTGGGATCGAGCACCGAGGCGTCCGCAACGATCGCTTCCAGAGACGCACGCACATAGGCATCGCCGCTCTTTTGCGAGCCACACAATGCCCGCGCGTAGCGGCGCAAATACGGCAAGTGCTCGGCGATTGCGTGAGACAAGGCCATAGGAACTCCTAAGTTTCTTTATAGCGCAGCGTTGCGCGCGCGAGTAATTGCGGTAGTACTATGTACGAAAGGGGTAAAAGGTTCCGTGTGACATGGAACTTTTGCAAGGGAAGCGCGTTCGGACACACTAACTAGACCACTTTAGCCTTTGTGCGCGGCGGTATCGTCGTCGCCGTGGGTTTTGCCAAGCCATGATCATGAGCGAAAAGATCAAGCCAGGGGAGCCGGAAAGCACGTCCGCGGCCAATCCAACCGAGCAGGTGCCGGATTGGCTCAGCAACCGGCTGCGCCGAATGTTTACTGAAGTCATGGACGAGCCGGTGCCCGATGAGTTCAAGGCGCTGCTCCGCAAGCTTGAAGAAAAGGAGCGAGGTTCCTAACGGAACCGCGCCCGGAGCCACCGATGATCGTGGAAGACAAATTCCTGGAACAGGTGACGGCTTTGCTGCCTGCATTGCGCGCTTTCGGTCGTTCGTTGTGCGGCGACCCCGCGCGTGCGGACGATCTGGTGCAAGATACGGTGCTGAAAGCATGGACGAATCGCGAACAGTTCCAATCTGGGAGTAATCTCAAGGCGTGGCTGTTCACCATTCTGCGCAATTGCTACTACTCAGAGCTGCGGCATCGCAAGTTCGAGATCGAAGACCCGGACGGCATTTGTGCGTCCCAGGTCGCGATCTCGCCGGACCACGATGCCAAACTGCATCTGCGCGACCTGAGCCGGGCGCTCCAGCACTTGCCGCCCGATCAGCGCGAAGCGTTGATCCTGGTATGCGCGACCGGGCTGTCATACGAAGAGGCCGCGGATGTCTGCCAGGTGGCCGTCGGTACGATCAAGAGCCGAATCGCGCGTGCGCGCGACCGCCTAGTCGAACTGCTCGGCGACGACGCCGCACAGGTGACTGCTGCGCTGCCCGTCGTGAACTCCTTAAGCGAACCCGAGAGCCTCACCGCCCAACGTTCGACTTAGATCGCGGGGCTACTGCTTGAAGACCCCGAAGCCAGGCGCGCCTGCTCGGCAGTGGTTTGGCCGCAATGCGGGCCTCCGCCCGCGTCTCGTATTGATCGTCGGTATCGCGATGCTCGCACCGGGCGCGCTCGCCGTGCTGCAGGCGATCAACAGCTTCAACAACAGCATGCGCATCTTGGAGCAGAGCCTCGCACAGGCGGCTCAGCTCTCCGCTTCTGAAGAAGTCGGCATGATCGCCGCATCGCGCGAGATCCTCACGAGCCTCGCGCAGCACCCCGACGTCCAGGCGGGATCCGGCACTGCCTGTCGACGAGCGCTCCAGCGCGCGATCGGCGGGCTCAATCAATATGAAGGCGCAGCGGTTGTGAATCTCGAAGGCGAGATGACGTGCACGTCCGCGCCGTTGCGTAATTCCGTTCGCGTCGAAGATCGCGATTGGTTCCTCGACGTCAAGGGCGGTGCGGACTTCACCGTGAGCGATCTGCTCGTCAGTCGTTGGTTGGGTAAGTGGGGCATCGTTAGCGCAGTGCCGCTGCTCGATTCGGAGGGTGGAGTCAACGGTGCGGTCGCGCTATTCATCAGTCTCGATTGGCTGACGAGCCGCTACAGGGATGCCGCGCCCGGTGACGATACGGCGCTCGCGTTGCTCGATAGCAAAGGCGAGGTTCTGAGCGTCGAGCCTCAGAGCTCCCTGCAGTCGCGCTTGCCATCGCGCGAGATCATCACCTCGCATATCGGCAAGCGTGCGCCCGAGGGCCAGGCGCGTGCGTTTCGTGCGCGCTCGGTTGACGGGAGGTGGCGTCTCTATGCGATCAGCCCGCTTCTGGAGGGTCGCATCTTCGTCATCTTGGGCACGCCGGTGCTGACCGCGGTCGGGCCGCTCGCGCTGCAAGTCGCTTGGGGCGTATTGACACCGTTCTTGATGTGGGCGCTTGCGATCGCGGTCGTGTGGTTCGGCATCGAGCACCTAGTCGTGCGCTGGATTACCTATCTAGAACGCATCACTTCCGCATATGCCGCGGGGCGACATGGCGTGCGGCCCGAGCGTGTCAGTGCTGCGCCGGCCGAGATTCGCAGCCTAGGCGAGACGTTTTCGCGAATGGCCGATCTCATCTCGTCGCGAGAGAACGAGCTGCGCGACTCGCTTACTCAGAAGGAGCTCTTGGTTCGCGAGATCCATCATCGGGTGAAGAACAATCTGCAGCTCGTGATGAGCCTGCTCAATCTGCACGCGCGCCGAATCCGAGACCCACGTGCGGAAGAGGCGTTTGCGGAAGCACGCAGTCGCATCAATGCGCTCGCCACTTTGCACCGCCGTCTGTACGAATCCGAAAATCTGCAAGAGATCGACCTGCACTGGTTTCTCGAGGATCTATGCGCTGAGCTGCGACGAGGCGGTTTGTCCCGCGGGCGCAACGTCGAGCTCGTCGTCGAGTCGCCGAGCGAAGTGATTGGGCCAGAGCTCGCCGTTCCGCTTGGCCTGCTTGTGACGGAAGCGATCACGAATGCATACAAGCATGCGTTCGTGGATCGAACGCAGGGGCGCATCACCGTGCAGGTGCAGCGAGAGTCGACGGAGTATCTTTTGATTCGAATTCGCGACGACGGCTCTGGCTTCGATCCGGAAAACTTGAGCACCGATTCGACGGGGCTCGGGCGCTCACTCATCGAAGCATTCGTGCGGCAGCTTCATGGTGAGCTCAATATCATCTCCGAAGACGGGACGGTCGTCGAAGTGCGCTTCCCCGCGCAGGCGCAGCCGCGACCCGAGGCCAAGCGCGTAGCCGATGAGTGACTAACACGGCTGGTCAGCTCGTCAACCGTCGACCGCGAGTTGCTGCAAGGTGCGATAATGCGCACCACCCATGCCTAACACTTCCCGAAGCGCCGCGCTGCGCGTGCTCGCGCACGCCGATTTTCGTCGTTTCCTCATCGCGCGCCTGTTCGCGACGCTCGCCGCCCAGATGCAGATCGTTGCAGTGGGGTGGCAGATGTATGCCATCACGCGCGATCCGCTCGATCTCGGTTTGATCGGTCTCTCTCAGTTCATTCCGTTCGTCTTACTGATCCTGCCGGCGGGTCAATCGGCCGATCATTACGATCGGCGGCGGATACTCACGCTCTGTTATGCGGTCGAGGCGCTCTGCGCGCTCTTGTTGTTGAGCTTCACGATCGTCGAGGTCCAGGTCGCGTGGCCCATGTTCGGTGCCATGTTGTTCTTGGGTGCAGCCCGGGCATTTTCGATGCCGAGCGGTCAGGCGTTGTTGCCGAATCTCGTGCCGCGCGAAGATTTCACGCGCGCGGTTGCGCTCAACTCGAGCGTATTTCAGGTTGCGACCGTCGTCGGCCCTGCGTTGGGCGGCGTGTTGTATCTCGCCGGACCGCACGTCGTGTACGCGACGGTGCTCGCGCTCGCGCTCGGGGCCGCTCTGTTGATGCTTCGCGTGCGCAAGGGCGGGCGCGCAGTGAGTTTGCAGCGCGAGCCTCCCAGCTTGCACACACTGTTGTCGGGGTTGCGATTCGTTCGTTCGAAGCCGGTCGTCCTCGGCGCGATTTCGCTCGATCTTTTTGCGGTGTTCTTCGGCGGTGCAGTCGCACTCTTACCCATCTATGCGAGCGACATCTTGCAGGTTGGGCCAAGTGGATTAGGTCTGCTCCGTACCGCACCCGGAATCGGTGCGGGCTTGTGCGCAGTCGCGCTCGCTGTTTGGCCCGTGACGCGGCACGTAGGTCGATGGATGTTCGGCGGTGTCGCGATGTTCGGTGTCGCGACGATCGTGTTCGGCATCAGCACGAGTTTCGCACTCTCGTTGTTCGCACTCGTCGTCCTCGGCGGGGCCGATATGGTGAGCGTGTACGTGCGCCACCTGCTCGTGCAACTCGAAACGCCCGACAACATTCGGGGCAGGGTGAGTGCAGTGAGCGCGGTATTCATCGGTGCTTCGAACGAGCTTGGAGATTTCGAATCGGGCCTCACCGCGAGATGGTGGGGTACCGTGAGATCCGTCGTCATCGGTGGTGTCGCGACGCTCGCGGTGACCGGTTTGTGGGCGCGTTGGTTCCCCGTGCTTTGGAAGATGGACGGCTTGCCGAAACCGGCGCGCGAGGAGGAGAAGCACTGAGGCTCGACGGGGCCCGGGAGCCGGCATAGCTCGTTGCAAACCTGGCTATCCATCCAGTACGCTCGCGTCATGGCCACTCGACCCGAAGTGCGCACCGGACGCGGCGCGGTTTCGAATCCGGAAGGACGGTTCGAAAACACGCGCGCCGAAGTCGTGGACGATGGTTGGGGCACGATCGATGAGCCGCTGCCGCCGCTCGAAACGACCGTGCAACCGGAGCCCGCGCGATCGATCATCGTCCGTAATCAGTCACCCGACATCAACTTCGATCAATCGATCAATCCGTATCGAGGGTGTGAGCACGGCTGCATTTATTGTTATGCGCGTCCGTCGCATGCGTACGTGAATCTGTCGCCCGGACTCGATTTCGAAACGAGGCTCTTCTACAAGGCGGACGCGGCTCAGTTGCTAGAACGCGAGCTCGCGTCGCCAACCTACAAATGTTCGCCGATCACCATCGGCGCGAACACGGATCCTTATCAACCGATCGAGCGCGAGTACCGCGTGACGCGGAGCATTCTGGAAGTGCTTGCGCGCTATCGTCATCCCTGCTCGATCATCACGAAGAGTGCGATGGTCGAGCGCGATCTCGACGTGCTCGCACCGATGGCGGAGGAGGGCCTCGTCCAAGTCTTCGTGAGCGTGACCACGCTATCGAACGAGCTCAAACGAACACTCGAGCCACGGACTGCATCACCGGCGGCGCGTCTACGCACGATTCGGAAGTTGAGCGAAGCCGCAATCCCCACGGGTGTGATGGTCGCGCCGGTGATTCCAGTGCTCACGGATTCCGAGCTCGAGCGAATCCTCGAAGGTTGCGCTGCCGCTGGCGCGCGTTCCGCAGGTTATGTGCTGCTGCGTTTGCCGCTCGAGGTCAAGGACCTTTTCAGAGAATGGCTCGAAGCGAACGAGCCGTTGCGAGCGAAGCACGTGATGTCGCGAATGCAGGCAATGCGCGGCGGGCGCGATTACGATTCTCGATGGAGCGTTCGGCAGCGCGGTGAAGGCGAGTATGCGGAACTGCTCCGCAAACGGTTCGAGCTCGCGTGCGTGCGATTCGGCCTGAATCGAGGACCGCGATTCACTCACAACCGAGATCTCTTTACCCCACCTGCTAACGGACCGAAGCAGTTCTCGCTGCTCTAACGGACGCTCTCGTCTCCGGCGTCCCCCGCGTGCACCTATTCGGGCGCGCATCTTTCAGGAATTCCCTCAGCGGCCTTCATCTAGGGCGAGCGCAATGCGCGAGCGGTTACGAGCTCGCTATGTGTTAGATACAAATGTAACTAATTGTCGATTCCTCGATCGCGCGCGCATACATAAGCTCAGAAACATGCGGGTGAGTTGCGCGTTTACCGTCATTGACTTGGCTACCACTGGCGTATACTCGGAGAGAAACGACTTTCGGATCGCCATCCCTTCGGCGAAGAAACTTCAGGACGGACCCGCCTTTCGTAACGCATTCCTGGAGACGCTCATGGTGCAAGCGTTCGGTACGGTCAACTTCGTAGCGATACGACGAGGCGCAGTGTTGTGGCTACGTGCCGGCATTCCACTCGCGCTCGGCGCGCTCGTGAGCGGATGCATGACCGCGCGCATCGAAGAGCTGCGTGAGGCGCCGACGCAAATCGCAACGGACGAAGCGATCGTTCTACTCGCGAAGCCACACCTGGAAGGTACGGGAACGGAAGAGAAATTCTTGAACTGCCTTGAGCGCGAGCTCGTCGGCGAAGAGTACTCCGCATCCGTCGCGTACAAGCAACGTGCAGGAAAGGCGTTCCAGCCGCGCAGCAATCTGAAGGGTCGTCCCTTTCAGATCTATGCGGACCATCACTTCATCGATGCGTTGTACCCGTGGCTCGAGCCGAGCACGGCGCCCGCGAATGCTCAGGGCTTCACCGCATTCCTATCCCGCCCCGGCGTGACCGAGCGCGTCAGTGAAATGGGCGTGCGCTTCATCGTGTGGATCGACGGCATCACGCAAAAGACCGATGGCGGCGGCAGCATTGCCTGCGCTGCGGGTCCAGGTGGCGCGGGGTGCTTGGGGCTCGGTTGGTGGGAAAAGAGCTCCGACTACGAAGCAACCATCTGGGATCTGCGCCAAGGCGTCGCGGCCGGTACGCTCTCGACTGACGTAAAAGGCACATCGGTGATGATCGGTGCCATCGCGCCCATTCCCCTTATTGCACCGGTGCAGAGTACGGCGTGCGATCGTCTCGCCAATCAACTGAAATCGTTTCTGATCGGTGCACCGGAGGAGACGGCCGCCGTCGCGCGTCCGTGATGGTGATGGAGGGTCGTCAATTCTCCTTCTGCTAAGTCAACAGATTGAACCTGCGGAGCCGCGGTCGAATCGAACAGTCGTTTCCCCGATGCACTCAGCGCCCGTTCAGGCGGCGCGTTGCAAAGTCGGTCCGGGGACCGCGCTCTACGGGCGAGGAATGAAGGAGTGACGATGCAAACTGATTTCCGCAAGCGCCTGCTTCCTGCGAGCAGGCTCGTCGCTATCGGCGTCGCCGCCGCGTTCCTGATGGGCGGCTGTCCAGAACAGCAGCAGCAATCCTCGGGCGGTTCGGGCGGCTCTTCTGGAAGCTCTTCCGGCAGTTCAGGCAGCTCTGGCGGTTCAGGTGGCGGCGGCTCCGGCAGCTCCTCGAGCATGCCCTCCTCGGGCGGACAATCCGGCGGGGGTGGTTCGAGTATGCCGTCCGGCGGTGCGTCGGGCGGCTCGCAAGGTGGTTCTTCGGGTGGCTCGCAAGGTGGTTCTTCGATGCCCTCGCCCGGGGACGGCTCTTCTGGATCTTCCGGCAGCATGGGAATGCCCTCTGGATCGAGCGGGGGCTCGCAAGGAGGCAGCTCGCAAGGAGGCTCGCAGAGCGGCGGATCGCAAGGCGGTTCACAAGGTGGCATGAGCGGTGGCGCTGCGGGCGGCGGTGCGCAGGGCGGGTCTGACGGCGGTGGCTCCGCGGGTGGTTCGCAGGGAGGCGGTGCGCAGGGCGGTTCGGCGTCGGGCGGACAAGGTGGGGCGAACGCTTCCGTCGGGTTGCCAACGCCCGGCGGCTCGCCGAGCACGGGCATTCCCTCGCCAAGCACGGGCGGTGCAAGTGGCGGGAGCGCGGGCGGTGAATCCGGCGGCAGCCCCTCCGATGGCACGGGCGGCTCAGCCGGCGGTGCTCAGAATGAATCTATCTTTCGCGGATCAAGCGGTGGCGGTGGCGGAAGCTCCGGCGGTTCAGCAGGCTCTGCAGGCGGGGAAAGTGGCCAAGCCGGCGGTGGGGCCGCGGGCAACATGGGCGGCGGCGGCCAAGCGGGCGGTGGTGCTGCCGGCAATATGGATGGCGGGCAAGCCGGTGGTGGAGCTGCGGGCAACATGGGCGGCGGCGGCCAAGCGGGCGGTGGTGCTGCCGGCAGTATGGGTGGTGGACAAGCCGGTGGTGGAGCTGCGGGCAACATGGGCGGCGGCCAAGCGGGCGGCGGTGCTGCGGGCAATATGGGCGGTGGCCAAGCTGGCGGCGGTGGCGAAGGCAACATGGGCGGCGGCCAAGCTGGCGGTGGTGCTGCCGGCAGTATGGGTGGCGGCCAAGCGGGCGGCGGTGCCGCGGGCAACATGGGCGGCGGCCAAGCTGGTGGTGGTGCTGCAGGCGATATGGGTGGCGGACAAGCCGGTGGTGGAGCCGCGGGCAACATGGGCGGTGGCCAAGGTGGCGGCGGTGGCGAAGGCAACATGGGCGGCCAAGCTGGCGGTGCTGGCGGCGCACAAGGTGGAAGCGCTGGCGGCGGAGGTTCCGGCGGTGATGGCGATGGCGGACGCGGCGATGCGAACGCTGGTGGGCGCGGCGGCGCAGGTGGCGGCGCGGGGCCGATGACGCCCGGTGAGCGCATCTCACAGATCGATCGCCGTTTCGAATCGACATTTGGCGTGTTCGACGGTCGTATCGCCGAAGAGCAAGCGGCGATTGCGGGTCAGCGTCGCGATGGCGGTTCAGGTTCAGGGTCGGGTGCAGCCGGTGCGGGTGCCGGTGAAGGTGCCGACGGCAGCGAGGGCGCGGGTGGATCCTCCGATGGATCGAGCGGAGCCGGAGGTGGTCAGGGCGCCGGTCAAGGCAACGGGCAAGGCGACGGCCAAGGTCAAGGCGGTACTCAAGGCGGGTACGGAAGCGGTGCAGGCCGAACGGCTGGCACTGGATCGCAGCAGGGTACCGGTGCGCAAGGCGGTGGCGGTGGTGTCGGCGGCGGCGTCGGTGGCGGCAGCGGTCCCAATACCGTGCCTGCGGATATCCCAGACGGCCGTGACGATGACATCGTCGCGCGACAATTGCGCGAAGCTGCGATGCAGGAGAAGGACCCGGAACTGCGTGAGAAACTCTGGGAGGAGTACCGCAATTACAAGAAGAGCACCGGCTAAGCGCTCCCACGCGCGAGGAACTCTTTGGTGGCGTAGACGACTTACCTTCATTGCGACACGCGACTCGCGAACTTCGAGACGGTCAAATGCTCATGAACCGCACGACAGCAGCTCTCACCCTGGTGGCCGCGGCCATCGGCCTCACCGGTTGCGTTGTCCACGAGACGCGACCGTTGCCGCAAATCCAAGCCATTCAAGCATCCGCCGAGATCCCTGCGGCGCAATTGCTCGATGTCGGCGTGAAGCTCTTCGATCCCAATGTGCCAGAGGATGAAAAGGTGCTCGAGCGGGAGCACATCTTCCCCGAAGTGCGGAAGGCCGAAGCACGCTACATCCCGATGCAGATCCGCAATACGCTCGAGGGCACGGGTCATTGGGGCCAAGTGCGCGTGATGCCCGAGGATGCCGAAGCGCTCGATGTCTATGTGTCGGGTGTCATCCTCGAATCGAGCGGTCAGCAACTCGAGGTCGACGTGACGGTCAGTGATGCGACCGGACGTACCTGGTTCCGCAAGACATACGAACAGGCTGCGGATACGCGTTCGTACAAGGACACGAGCGGTGCACCTCGCGATCCGTTTCAGAACCTCTATAGCAATCTCGCGAACGACATGCTCGCGTATCGACAGCAGTTGGCCAGCGTGGACCTAGAGAACGTGCGGCGCGTCGCGAAGCTGAAGTTCGCGTCCGATCTCGCGCCTTACGCGTTCGAAAATTACCTGGCAAAAGACAAGAAGAAGGGCGTTTATCAGGTCATGCGGCTGCCGGCAGAGGACGATCCTCTGATCCAGCGCATGGATCGCATTCGCGAGCGCGACTACGCGTTGCTCGACACGATCAACGAACACTACTCGGTGTTCTCGGGCAACATGGCCGAGCCGTACACTAATTGGCGCCGCTATAGCTATGATGAGCTCGAAGCAAAAGATGAAGCAGCCCGCTCGGCGCTGACGCGTAAGCTGCTCGGCGCCGCAGCGATCGTCGGCGGTCTCATGATCGGCAACGAGACCGGCTCGTATGCTGGCCGTGCTGCCGCCACGGGCGCGGTCTTCGGCGGCGCGTATGCCGTCAAGAGCGGCTTCGACAAAGGCGCGGAAGTCAAAATGCATTCGGACTCGCTCCGACAGCTCGGCGACTCGTTCCAGGCCGAGGTCCAACCGATGGTCGTTGAGGTCGAGGGCCGAACGTTGCAATTGAGAGGGACCGCCGATGAGCAGTTTCGCGAGTGGCGTCAACTGCTGAAGGAACTCTACGAGAACGAGACAGGTCTCTCAGTGCAGACACCCGTGCGGACGGAGGCTGCACCACAGCCGCCGGCGAGCGGTGGGTAAACGCGATCGACCTCCTTAACGACGCTGCATGCTGGAGAGTGGGCGGGAGCTATCTGCCAGGTTCGTGCTGGTCAGCTGTCTTGGCGTCGGCGGCAGCGGAGAGGTATGGCTCGCGCGCGATCGGGTCGACGATGTAGAGGTTGCGCTCAAAGTGTTGCCGCCCGAGGCGATGCAACACCCGACCGCGATCACCGCACTCGAGCGCGAATACGCGATCTTGAGCGCGCTAACACATACAAACATTCTGCGCGTACAGGGGGTGTATCGCGCTGCAGGTCTCGCGTGGATCGCGATGGAGTATGCCGCGTCAGGCAACCTCTCTCGGCTGCGCGGTCGAACTACGAGCGACATTCTGCGAGTTACCGCGCCGGTGGCTGCGGCCCTCGCGTACCTCCATGCGCGGGGCATCGTTCATCGCGACGTGAAGCCGGCCAACGTGTTGCTCATGTCCGATGGGACGCCGAAGCTCGCGGACTACGACGCTGCGCATCGAATCGGTGCTACAGCCGAGCGATGTGCGCGAGGATCGCCGTTCAGCATGAGTCCGCAACAGCTGGACGGCGAAGCTCCGTCGCCTGGCGACGATGTGTACGCATTGGGTGCGACGCTGTATGAGTTATTGTCGGGATACCCGCCGTTCTATCCGGATGCTACATGTGAGCGCGTCCGGTCCGAGAAGCCGGCGCAGTTGCCGGCCTCGGTTCCAGTTGAAGTTGCGGACTTGATTGCTCGAATGCTGGCGAAGGCGCCAGCGGAGCGACCTGCGATGGATAAGGTAGAAAGTGAGCTGAAGACTTTGGCTAGCGCCAGCGACAACGATCGATCAGAAACACCGCCTGTGCGGATCGAACCGCCAAGCGTGCGCCCCCCGGGAGCCTCCGGCGAACCGCTTCGCAGTGAGTGGCGGCGGCCGGCCGCTTCGGCCGGTGCGAGCGCGCACGACTTGCGCCGCGAAGGTTTCCGTCGTGGCTTGGCCGCATCGGCGATCGGCATCGGTGTTCTCGCCGTGCTCGTCGTCTTCTTCGCGTTGCCGCGCTGGGTGAATAATCAACAGCCCGCCTCCGCAGCCGCAACGGCGGCTTCCCCTTCGACGGCCTCGCTCGATGCCGAGCGTGCGGCAGAAAAGAAGAAGGAGGTTGATTTCGCGGCGCTCGCGCGCGCCAAACAAGAGGCCGAGGACCTGCGCGCACCGCTCGCGGAGCGGCTCGAAGCGTTGCGTGACCGGGCAGTCGACGTGTGGGGCGGCGCTGAGCTGTCTCAGGTGAACGAGGAACTTGCCGCGGGCGACAAGAGCATGGAAGCCCGGGAGTACATGGCGGCCGTCGAGCATTTCAATAACGCCGCGCCGCTCGTCGATACCCTCGAGCAACGAGCGGGCGAGGTCCTCAAGGAGCAATTGACGGCCGGTGCGACTGCACTGGCTGAAGGACGCTCGGCGGATGCGCGCACCGCGTTCGAGCTCGCGACGAAGATCGATCCGAAGAACGAGGTTGCTGCAAGCGGGTTGAAACGCGCAAGCACGCTCGACTCGGTGCTCGAGCTGCTCGCGAACGGCGAGCGGCTCGAGAAAGAAGAGCGCATGCAAGAGGCGCTCGATCACTATCGAAAGGCACTGGCACTTGATGCTCAGACGACGCGCGCGTCAGAAGGCGTCGCGCGCCTCGAAGCGCGTCTAGCCAACGATGCATTCGCGAGCGCGATGGCGCGAGGGTTCAGCGCACTCGCGAATGCAGATCCCGCAGGCGCACGCAGCGCATTCCAAGCGGCGGGGAAGATTCGGCCCAACGCGCCGGAAGTCGCGCAAGCGTTGCGGCAGATCGAACAGGAACAACGCACGAACGTCATCGGCACGAAGCTCCGTGCGGCGCAAGCCTTGGAAGCGCAGGAGCAGTGGGCGGATGCCCTCAAAGAGTATCGATCGGTGCTCGAGCTCGATTCGACGGTGGCGGCTGCCCATGAGGGCGTCGCGCGCGTATCGCCGCGAGCGGCACTCAACGAGCAGCTCGAGCTCTACCTCACGCAGCCAGAACGACTGTTTAGTCAGCCCGTGCGTGCAGCAGCACGCGAGTCGCTCGCGCGTGCGCAATCGATTCAGAATCCCGGTCCGGTGCTGCAGAAGCAGATCACGACGCTCGACGACTGGCTTGCGCGCGCAGATATTCCTGTGGCCGTGCCGCTGCAATCGGATAATCAAACTCAGGTCACGATCTATCGCGTCGGCTCGCTCGGTACCTTCCAAGAGCGTTTACTCGAGCTGGTCCCAGGTCGCTACACCGTGGTCGGCACGCGGCCGGGCTATCGCGACGTTCGTCGGCAGATCGACGTACTCCCAGGCGCGGCGCTCGAGCCGATCATCATCCGCTGCGAGGACAGAATTTGAGCGAGCTCATCATTCGTGAGTCGCTCGGCGAGCGGCGAATCTCCGCAGCGGATCTTCCGCTCGCAATCGGCGGACCTGGCAGTGCAGTCGTGATGGCCGGGCGCCCCGAAGGCGCTGAAGGGTATCTAGGCATTCACGAAGAGCAGCTGTTCATTCAGCCGGCGAACGGTGCAGAAGTCCTGCACAACGGCGCGCGAGTCCATCGTTCCACTTGGTTGCGCGAAGGAGATGTCGTGAACTTCGGCACGGCTCGCGTTCGCATTGGCCGCAGCGCCGATGCGTACACGATCGATGTCGAAGACGGCAGCGCGGGCAACATCACGTTGCCGCCGATCTTGCCCGAGCAGCCTCGCGTCGCCGGCGAAGGTGAGGACGAGTCCGAGCGCATCGATGCGCTGAAGTTTCGCGCAAGCGAAGCGGGTAAGGTACGGCGCGGCATTGCATTCAGCCCTGCGCGCGCGGCACTCCTCGGCGTGAGCATTATGGGTGCCGCCATCATGTGGTTCGTGCTGACCGCAACGTCGATCAGCATCCAGACGGATCCTGCGGAGGCCGACCTCCACGTGCGCGGCGGGTTACTTGCTGTGCCAATCGGGCAGCGATTGCTGCTGCGCCCGGGCGACTACTCGATCAAGGCGGAGCATCCAGGCTACCGCTCGGCGGAGCTCGATATCACGGTGACGAAGGACCCGAATCAGCGCTTCGCGTTGACGCTCGAGAAGCTGCCGGGCCGTGTGCAGATCGAAACGCCGTCGCGCGCGCGTGTGAGCCTGAACGGCCGAGAGCTTGGCGAGGCGCCAGGGGAGTTCGAGATCGCGCCAGGCAAACATCGCATCTCGATCGCGGCTGCGCGCTACCAACCCTTCGCCGCGGACCTGGAGGTTGAGGGTGCAGGCAAGGCGCAAACGTTCACGCCGGAGCTCGTGCCGAATTGGGCGGAAGTGAGCGTCACATCCGAGCCGACTGGCGCACAGGTGTTCGTCGACGGAGAGCCGCGCGGCACGACGCCGCTCAAGACTGACGTCGTCGCGGGCAGTCATCCGATCGAGCTGCGACTCGAAGGTTTCAAGCCGTGGACGACCGACGT
Organism: Lysobacterales bacterium; assembly: GCA_044506405.1. Lineage (GTDB taxonomy): Bacteria > Pseudomonadota > Gammaproteobacteria > Steroidobacterales > Steroidobacteraceae > Steroidobacter. Next base: position 42,331 of record JBIQKP010000005.1, read on the forward strand.
GCAGATCAAGGCCGGTGAGCCTGTGGCCGTCGGACCCATCAAACTCGGATTGCCAGATGCTCGTTTAGCGCTGCGTTCTGAACCTTCCGGCGCGAGCGTTGCGGTCGGCGGTGTTTATCGCGGTCAGACGCCGCTCGAGTTGGAGTTGCGCCCGGATATCGCTCATGCCGTCGTCGTTTCGAAGCCCGGTTACGAAGCGGCCACTCGGCAAGTGTCGCTTGGCGCAGGTGAGAAGCGAACGCTCTCGGTGCCGCTCGCGGGCGTGTTCGGCGAAGTCACTGTGCGTGCTCAGCCCGCCGATGCGCAGGTCTATGTCAACGGAGAGCTGCGCGGCGCGGCGAATCAGACGCTGCGTCTCGTTGCGACGGGCCATGAGATCGCGATTCGCAAGCAGGGCTATATCGAATACAAGGCGACGATCACGCCGCGTCCGGGCGTTCCGCAGGTCGTTCAGACGACCCTGTTGACTCCGGCGCAGGCGAAGATGGCTTCGACGCCAACCACGATTCGCACGAAGGCGGACCAAACGCTGAAGCTCATGCCGACCGGGCGCTTCACGATGGGTAGCCCGCGGCAAGAGCCGGGTCGTCGCGCGAACGAAGCGCAGCGGCCGGTCCAGATCACCCGGCCGTTCTACATCAGCGTCCATGAGGTGACGAACAGCCAGTTTCGCAAGTTCAGAGCGAGCCACCGTGCGGGTATCGTCGGTCAGCACACGCTCGATCTCGACAACCAGCCCGTCGTGAACGTCGCCTGGGAGGATGCGGTTCAGTACTGCAACTGGCTCTCGGAGCAAGAGGGCTTGAAGCCAGCCTATGTGCGCAAAGGCGATACGTACGTTGCAGTGGATCCGATGACGAACGGCTACCGCCTGCCGAGCGACGCCGAATGGGAGTGGGTGGCGCGTCACGAACCCTCGGGATCCCTACGCCGTTACCCATGGGGAGAGACGCTCCCCGTCGCGCCGAACTCGGGAAATTACGCCGATTCGAACGCACGATTGCTGGTCCAGAATGTCATTCCTAATTACGACGACGGCTTTGCAGTCTCAGCGCCGGTGGGCAAATTTCCGCCGAACGCGCTCGGCGTGTACGACATGGGGGGCAACGTCGCCGAATGGGTCCATGATTACTACAGCGTCACCCCGACGGTGACCGAAGTCGCGACAGATCCCATGGGGCCGAGCGAAGGGACTCAGCACGTGATTCGAGGCTCGAGTTGGAAGACCTCGAGCGTGACAGAGCTGCGGTTGGCGGCCCGCGATTTCGGCGAGACCGCTCGCAACGACGTCGGCTTTCGCATCGCGCGCAGCGCTGAGTAGCAGCGAACGAAGGGGGCACGAGTATGAGGCGCAGAACGCACGCGAATCCGATGAGGCTCCTCATCATGCTCGCCGTCTTCTGGGGCGCGGGCTCACTGCTGTTTGCCGCCGATGGTTGGTTCACCGCGCGTACGAAGCCGGCAGCGCAAGCGCCGGCGACACCCGTTGACGAGGCAGGATCAGTCTCCGTGGCCCGCTTGGCAGCGGAAGAAGGGGACGCGAAGCCCGCCGAACCCGTACCCACAGAGTCGGCGACGGAAGCAGCGAAGGCAGAAGACCCGAAGGAAAATGCAGCGTCTCGGGACGAGGCGCAATCGGAAGACGATACGGACGAGGTCGCGAGCGAGAAGTCGGCGCCGCCCGAGCCCAAGAGCGCGGCCGATGCGGGTGCTTCGCCTCGGCGCTTCGTTCCGTCCGAACAAGTTCGTGCGGATTTCGATGTTTCATTCCCTATAGATATCTGAGTACCCCATGGTCACAGCAGCAGCACCAGTGCCTCGCCGTCGGTTCCAGTATCCGAGCGAGTTTTTCGTCACTTTGTTTGCGCTCATCGTGACCGTGGTCACGGTGCACGCGCTTTACGTTGCATGGATCCGGCCGGCCGGAACGGAAATCATCGCAGCGGAGCAAGAGCGCATGCGTGCCGATCCGGATTACGTGCCGCAGCGTTCGGTTTTTCTCGTGATCAAGGACTTCGAGCAGGAGGCTGAGATCATCCACTTCGTGTGGGCGATGTTGATCATCGGTTACAAGGCGCTGCTCGTCCGGCGCGAGCGCAAACTCCTCGATCGTCAGCTCATTCAAGTGCCGGAAGGGATCAAAGTCCTGCCTGAGGATGCGAAGGACTATGCGCGCCAGCTCGAAGACTTGCCCGAACAGGAGAAGTCGATGCTCGTCGTGCGCGCGTTGCAACGAACGCTCGATCGATTCGCCGCGACACGCAGCATTCGCGACTCAGCGGAAACCTCGCGGGCCGTATGCGATTCCGAGGCCGATCGTCTCGATTCCGGCCTCGCGATGATTCGCTACATCGCGTGGGCGATTCCCGCAATCGGCTTCATCGGTACGGTGCGCCACATCGGCGATGCGCTCCTGCAGGCGCACAAAGCGGTGACGGGCGATATCACCGGTGTGACGTCCGACCTCGGTATCGCATTCAATGCCACCTTCGTCGCCTTGTTGCTCACGATCATCCTGATGTTCTTCCTGCACCAGCTGCAGCAATCGCAGGAGCAGTTCGTGCACGACACGGATCATTGGATCGATCAGCATTTGATCAGGCACATGCAGGTGCGGTGAGCGCGCGCAGAAATGCTCTCTCTCGAACTTCTCGATTCCGGCCTCGTTCTCGCGCAGCGGCGCGACGATGGCGTGTCGATCATCCAAGAAGCGCCAGGTGTCGCGCTGCTCGAGGATGAGAAGACGTTGACGGGCCTCGACGCCGCGAGCCGCGTACGCTTGAAGCCGTTGCTCGCTCAGACGAATTTCTGGCGCGCATTGAGCACGGCACCGCTCACTCGGCCGTCGCGTTTGGCGCAGACGACGGCGGATCTCGCGTTCGCGCAGGCGGAATCGATGCTTCGGCCGCTTCCCGATCCTGACGGCATCCTGCTTGCGATTCCGGCCGGATATAGCCGCGAGCAGCTGGGCCTTCTTCTTGGTGTCATCAACGAATCCGGTGTGCAAGTCGCGGGGCTCGTCGATGCCGCGCTCGCTGCGTGCAGTTTGGAGCCCGCACCCGCGCGCGTGCTACACCTCGACCTCGAGCTGCATCAAGCGATCCTCACGGTGCTCGAATACTCTGGCGGCGATCGTCCTGGTCTGAAACGCAGCCGCTACGAAATTGCCCTGCAGCACGGTCTGCTCGCGATTCATCAGACCTGGGCGCATCTAATCGCCGAGCACTTCGTCCGCAAGACACGCTTCGATCCGCTGCACGAGGCGGCGAACGAGCAACGCTTGTTCGACGAGCTCCCTGGCTGGCTCGACACGCTTGCGCGCGACGAGCGCGTCACGCTCTCCATGAGCTTTGCGGAGCGCAAGCTCGAAGTGGAGCTCGAGCGTGCGCAGTTCATCGCCGCAGCCGAGAGTCACTATGCGGAGTTGCAGCGGCTCGTGCAGGGCGCTCGCATTGCGGGTATGCCCATCGAGCTGCGCGTGTCTCAGCGCCTGGCCGCGTTGCCCGGCTTATTGGATCGTTTCCGATCGCTGCGCGATTGTGAAGTACAGGTGCTCGAACGCGGCGCTGGCGCACGCGGAGCGCTCTTGCACGAGGCTGCGATCCGCCGCCCCGCCGATGCACTTGCGCTCGTGTATCACTTGCCGGTGGCGGCTGCAGCGGGCGAGGCCGCGCGTGTTCACTCGATCGAGTCGACCCCCGCGCCGCTTCGGCCGACGCATGTGCTTTTTCAAGGACGCGCCTGGCGCATCACGGAGGTGCCGCTCGTGATCGGCTGGTCCGTCGACCGAGCGGGACGGGCGCTCACGTTGCCAGTGGCCGCGCCCGGCGTTTCGCGTGCGCATTGCAGCGTCGTTCGACGAAACGGCGCCGTGCTGATCGAAGATCACAGCACGTACGGATCGTTCGTCAACGAAGAGCGCGTAGCGGGCCGCACGACCCTCACGGTCGGAGACCAACTGCGGCTCGGCTCTCCGGGCGTGACGTTCGAGATGATTCAGCTGGTGAACGACGATGGCGCGCCGCAAGACTGAAGTCTTCAGCATGTCCTTCCTGGACTGCATCACCTGCGCGTTCGGGTCGGTCGTGCTCGTCTACACGTTGATCAACGCGCAGGGCGGCTTGCGGCGCAAGACCGAGTCGCAAGCGATGATGGCCGAAGTCTCGAAGCTCGAAGAGCAAGTGCTCGAGGGTTACCAGAACCTCGTGATACTGCGCAATTCGTTGATCGCAACCGAGGCGGAGCAGGTGCGCACCGAAGGCATGGGCACGCGCGTCCTCGAAGAAACGGAGCGGCTCAAGACCGAGCTCGCGGATTCGGACAAAGAAACGCTGTCGCGTCGAGAGGCCATCGAGCGGTTGAAGGCCGACTTGAAGTCGCTCGAAGAAGGAGCGCGGCGCCTCGAAGGGGCAACTCAAGATGCGAGCGCGACCGGAACGCGCGTGAGAGGCTTCGTCGGTCAGGGCGATCGACAGTACCTGACCGGCTTGCGCGTCGGCGGCGATCGCATCGTGCTGCTCGTCGATGTCTCCGCGAGCATGTTGGACGATACGGTCGTGAACGTGCTGCGCATGCGCAACATGTCGGATGCGCACAAGATGCTTTCCGAGAAGTGGCGGCGCACGATCTCGACGGTCGAGTGGTTGGCGGCGCAGATTCCGCTCGAGAGCGAATTCCAGATCTACGCGTTCAATACGAAAGCATGGACCCTCGTCGACGGCTCCGATGGAAAATGGCTCAAGACGAACGATCCGAACGCGCTCGGCGATGCGATCAACAATCTCCGCAAGGTCATCCCGAAGGACGGCACGAGCATCGAGAATGCGTTCATCGCGATGAACACGCTCAACCCGAAACCCGACAACGTCATCATGATCACCGACGGTTTGCCGACCCAGGGTGCGACCGCGCCGCTGATACGCAAGACGGTCGATGGCGACGATCGACTGAAGCTGTTCGACCGTGCCTTCGCGAAGTACCCGCGCGATGTGCCGTTCAACGTGATCCTGATGCCGATGGAAGGCGATCCTTCCGCGCCTGCCGCTTACTGGCTCGCGTCCCGCAGAACCGGCGGCTCGTTCATGAGCCCGTCGAAGGATTGGCCATGACCAAAGAAGCGGCTCGCGGTTGGGGGTCAGCGGTTAATCGGAGCGCGCTCGTGCGCGCCTCTGGCTACAGCCTAGAGCCTACAGCCTACAGCCTAGGCGGAGGCCGCCATGCCCCGTAGACAGACTCGGCGTGAAACCGAGATCTTCAGCATCTCGTTCCTCGACTGCATTACGTGCGGCCTGGGATCCGTCGTGTTGCTGCTCGTGTTGAGCGACATGCGCTCGCCCGAGATCGAGCAAGATCGCGAAGAGGCCCAGGCTCAGCTGCTCAAGCTGCAGGACGAGCTCGTCGATATCCACGGGCAGAGCGAGATACTGAATCGCGATCTCACGGCGAAGCAGGAGCAGTTGTCGGACGTCAAGGAGCGCATCGCCCGCCTGGCCGGCGATTTGAGCGACATCCGCGGTAAGTACGCCGCGTCGAAGCAAGAAGCAGACGTCGCGAATCAACTCGAAGGGCGGCTCGCCTCCGCGCAGCAATCGCTCACCGACGAGATGAAGCGGCTGCTAGGTCAGGGATTCCGGCGCAAGCGCGACGAGGCGATCGGCGGTATTCCCGTCGACAGCGAGTACATCATCTTCATCATCGACACCTCGGGCAGCATGTTCAATTACGTGTGGCCGGTCATGCTCGAGAAGGTCGAGGAGACCCTCAACGTTTATCCGAAAGTGAAGGGTTTCCAGGTCATGAATGACGAAGGTACGTACATGTTCCCCGGCTATCGCGGTAAGTGGATCCCCGATACGCCGCAGCAGCGCCGCTTGGTCATCGAACGCTTGCGAACATGGAATGCGTTTTCGAACTCGAGTCCGATCGAAGGGATCGTGGAAGCCATTCGCACGTACTATTCGAAGGACAAGAAGATCAGCCTGTACGTGTTCGGCGATGAGTTCACCGGATCTTCGATCGACTCCGTCGTCAAAGGCGTCGATCTGATCAACCGCGAGGATTCGACCGGCGAGCGTCGCGTGCGCATTCACGCGATCGGCTTCCCGGTGCGCCCGGACGCGCCGCAGTACACGAGCGTTCGTTTCGCAACGCTCATGCGCATCTTGTGTCAACGAAACGGCGGCTCCTTCGTGGGCCTTCAAGACCCCGATCGAGGGCGCCGCCCAATGTTCAGAATAGGCGACGCAAGCACTCCTCCGGAGCGCGCGCCGAAACGGCCGAGGTCATCGTGAACGCGAACGAACGAATTTCTCAACACGAGACCCAGGCGGCTCAGCGCGATCGTCGCGCGCCGATTCCGGTGGCCATCGTTTTCGTACTCGCGGCGCTCGTGCCGCTTGCCGGATGCGGACCCAAGTACGTCGTTGCGAGCGCGAGGATCCCCGAGCCGCTCGTCGCGAAGATACCTGTTTCGGTCGCGCTGTTCGTGCCGCCCGAGTTCATGCAGTACGTGCACAAGGAGGAGCGCTGGGGTACCGATTGGAATATCGATATCGGTAAGGCACAGACGGATGCGCTCTCCGGGCTCTTGAACGCGATGTTCGACCGCGTGATCGTGGTCGAAAGTCTCAACGCCGGTTCGCAGGTCGGTGAGTCGATTGCAGCCATTCTCGAACCGAGCGTCGAAGAATACGCATTCGTCACGCCTCGCGACGCGGGCTCGCCGTTTTACGCGGTGAGCATCAAGTATCGTGTGAACGTCTATCTGCCGGACGGCAAGCTCGCGGATTCCTGGGGATTTACAGGGTACGGCACCGCCCCGGCGGGTGGACTCTCGGATACTGAACCGCTCCAGAACGCGACTGCGCTCGCGATGCGCGACGCCGGCGCAAAGCTCGCAGTGGAATTTCGCGATCAAGCGATCGTGCGCGGATTACTGCCGGAGGGCGAGACCGCGGATGCTCCGGTTGCGCCGACATCGAGCGGCGCGCCAACCGCAGAGGACGCGCCTGAGGAAAACGAAAGCGAAATAGAGTCCGCGCCAGAGCCAGCGCCGGAGCCCGAGGAGGACGGGCCCAAGCAGCCCGTCGTCGTTCCCGATCCAGAAGCGTTAGCACGGCTGCAGTGAGCCGCGAGTGATGGCGAATACGAAGCGATTCTTCTAGGACGGCTCGTCCGTCTCGCTCTTCGGGAGACGTCTTACTGAATACGTCTCGCGAAATTGCAACCTGGTCGTTGCCACCGGTTCGCCATCCACGAATTCCGGCCGAAACCTCGCACCCTTCATCGCATCGAGGATTTCGCTGATGTGTCGGGGGTACGTGTTGGACTCCGTGACGACCGCATTCTGGACGGTGCCATCGGAAGACACGTCGAACTCCATTTGAACGAACGCCTCCTCGCGCTGATCCGCTGGAAGTCTATTCCCGCGCGCGATTGCAGGCGGCACCGGGTAATAGATGAGGGCGGGAAACGCGAGTGGGTCAGGCGTCGTGTCCGGGGCCGCCCGTTTCAGGGCTGCGAGAATCTGCGCAGCTTGTCGATAGTACGGCAGCGCCTTGTGCGCATCCTGTTTGAATTGAAACCAATCGCCGGCATCGACCAGCGTCTCCGCGAGCATCGCTTGCGGAGGATCCGCTTGTGCATTCAGGACGTCCAATGCGCGCAATAGCGCACGTTGGCCTTCGCTGTCGACGTGTCGTGGATTCCGCTTGTACGGGAGCTCCTGCGATGCAGAGTCCGATTGCGCCATTTCAGGATCGAGGAATCCTTTCGCGAAGAAGATATATTGCTTGGGGTAGCTCGAGGCGAGCCTGCGCAGCGGCAGCACCATCGCCGGGTGCTCCTTACCGAGTTTCTGTTCCACGAGTCGGATCGCATCTCGATACTGACGGCGCGCCTTATCGAAGTTCCCGACCTCGGCCTGCCAATCGCCCACCTCACACATGAGCGGCACGAGCCTGGGATCGTCTTGTCCGTAGGTGCGCTCACCCACCTGCAGCAGGAATTTGATGTGCCGCTCTGCGACCAGCGCTTGCCCCGAATACGTAAGGCTGCTCGCCAGCTGTTTGAGGATCGGCCCTTGGCTCTCGTCAAAGAGCCCGTGGGTTCGATGCGAGATCAGGAGCGCTCGGTCGAGGTAGGGGACCGCTTCAACGTGACGGTTGCCCGCTGCAAGGGTGAAACCGAGGCCGCGCAGTGGCGCCAACGTGAGCCCGCTCGCGCGACCCTCCGCTGCCTCTACGAGCTCGAGCGCTTCTTTGAATGACATCTCGGCCCCCGCCAAGTCGGCATTGCGGAGCTGTGCACCGCCGAGGAGCTCGAGGGCCTCGGCGAGCTCGACCGGTGCCGCGTGCTCTTTTCTGGCGCTATCAACGAGGATCTGAGCGGCCTCAACTGCGGCTGCCCAATCCTCGTGGTCGAAACGGGCCCAGTACTCTTGTTTAGCGGAGACGTTGGGGACGAGGCCCGCATCCTGAGCGCCGAGTGTGTGCGCGCCGAGCAGCAAAAGGGCACAACATGCAGATTTGAGGAGCGAAGTCATCGTCGCGGCAAACTCGAGGGTTCGGATCTGCTTCGTCGCTCTCCCGCGTGGGTGCTCGCCGTGGAGGCTACCGCAAGGCTAGTCTCAAGCACTCAGTGACACAAGACGAAAAGGCCTCATCTTTCCTGCGTGCGAGTCGTGACACAGAATCGACGCCGTCGCCTGTGCGAACGCGCGAGCCCTCGAGCGCTCGCGGGAACCCAAACGCCGGGGGTAGGCGTTACCTCTCGATCGAGGATGCTCATGCACGCTTTTGGCTGTTCGCTCACGCACCATGAATGACGATAAACGCGCGGTGCAGAATCTTGCACTTGGTCCCGACGTCGCAGGCACGAGCGTAGCGGCAGGTGGTGCTCCCGCTGTCATCGAGCTGACATCTGATCCGCTTTGGTACAAGGACGCGATCATCTATCAGATGCACGTCAAGGCGTTCTTCGATGCCAATAACGATGGCATGGGCGATTTCGAGGGTCTGACGCAGCGGCTCGACTATATCCAGGAGCTTGGCGTCAACACGATTTGGCTATTGCCGTTCTACCCCTCGCCGTTGCGCGACGACGGTTACGACATTGCGGATTACTGCAACGTTCATCCCGACTACGGCACCTTGGGTGACTTTCGCAAGTTCGTCGACGAGGCTCATCGGCGCGGGTTGAAAGTCATCACTGAGCTCGTCATCAACCACACGTCCGATCAGCATCCTTGGTTTCAGGAAGCGCGGCGTTCGCCGCCCGGCTCGCCGGCGCGCGAGTTCTATGTGTGGAGCGACGACGACAAGAAGTTCGCCGGCACTCGCATCATCTTCACCGATACGGAGAGCTCCAACTGGGCCTGGGATCCGGTCGCGAAGCAGTACTACTGGCACCGTTTCTTCTCGCACCAGCCGGATCTGAATCACAACAATCCACGGGTCGTCGAGGCCGTGATCGAAGTGATGCGTTTCTGGATGGATATGGGCGTCGATGGCATGCGGCTCGATGCGATTCCATACCTCTGTGTGCGGGAAGGGACGAACAACGAGAATTTGCCGGAAACACATCAAGTCTTGAAGCGCATGCGCGCGGCGATGGATGCGGAGTATTCGGGCCGCATGTTCCTTGCGGAAGCGAACCAATGGCCCGAGGACGTGCGCGAATACTTCGGCGAAGGCGACGAATGCCACATGGCCTATCACTTCCCGCTGATGCCGCGTGTGTTCATGGCCGTTGCGCTCGAGGATCGTTATCCGATCACGGAGATCATGCGGCAAACGCCGGATATCCCGGACAACTGCCAATGGGCCATCTTCCTGCGCAATCACGACGAGCTCACGCTCGAGATGGTGACCGACCGCGAGCGCGACTACATGTACCGGATGTACGCGCAAGAGCCGCGCATGCGCGTGAACGTCGGGATTCGCCGTCGCCTGGCACCGCTCCTCAACAACGACGTCGATCGCATCAAGCTGATGAACAGCTTGCTGTTGTCGATGCCGGGCTCGCCGATCATCTACTATGGCGATGAGATTGGGATGGGCGACAACATCTATATCGGCGATCGCAACGGCGTGCGCACGCCGATGCAGTGGAGCCTCGATCGCAACGCCGGCTTTTCGCGCGCGGACCCGCAGCGCTTGTATCTGCCGGTGATCATGGATCCGATCTATGGCTTTCAAGCGGTCAACGCGGAAGCGCAATCGCGCGATCCGTCGTCGCTTTTGAACTGGACGAGGCGCATTCTCGCGGTGCGCAGGCAGTTCCATTGCTTCGGGCGCGGCACGCTCGAGTTCGTACGCCCACAGAACCGCAAGATCATCGCGTACATCCGCAAGTTCGAGGACGAGATCATTCTATGCGTCGCGAATCTCTCGCAGACCGCGCAAGCGGCCGAGCTCGAGCTCTCGCAATACAAAGGTCTCGTGCCCGTCGAGCTCATGGGCAGGAACTCGTTCCCGCCCATTGGTGATCTGCCGTACTTTCTGACGCTGCCCGCGCACGGATTCTTTTGGCTATTGCTGAGCGACAGCGCACCGCCACCGACTTGGCACATCGAACGCATGCCCGCGACCGAGTTGCCGGTGCTCGTCTTGCTCGACGGCCTAGCGACACTCCTGCCAGACAATCCGAAGGCGACGAGCAGTCCCGTCATTCGGCGGACCGTCCAGCACCTCGAACAAGAAGTGTTACCTGCATTCTTGGGTGCGCGCGGCTGGATCCCGCAACGGCAGAGCGCCATCATCGCCGCGAGGCTGGGTGAACGCACGTTGTGGCGCTTCGAACAGAAGTCGTTCGTGCTCACGGTCATGGAAGTCGAGGCGAGCGATCACTCCGTGCACAACTACTTCTTGCCGCTCACCGTGGCGTGGGAAGACGGTCCTGAAAGCGGCGCGTTGCGAACCGCCGAGTGGACGCTTGCGAAGGTACGCGAGCACGCGAAGGCCGGCGTCTTGATCGACGCGTTCGCCGATCCGACGTTCTGCATCGGCATTGCGCGCTGTGCAGGCCAGAACGTGGTCGTGCCGTTTGCGTCCGGTGAAGTGCGCTTCGAGCGCGGCGATGCCGCCGAGCTCTTGGGCTCGGGCGAGTTCCAGACCGCACAGGCGATGGGCGCGGAGTCGACGAACACGAGCGTCGTGCTCGACGACAGAATCTTTCTCAAGGCGTATCGACGTCTCGAGCCGGGCCCGAATCCCGACATCGAGATGACGCGTTTCTTGTCCCGAGCGGGCTTCCGTTCAATCGCGGCGCATGTAGGAAGCGTCGCGTATCTCGGAGTGTCGCGCACCGAGCTCATCGCGCTGTTCGAGAACGTCCGCAATCAAGGCGATGTGTGGGCCTACACGCTCAATCACTTGGAACGCTTCCTCGGCGATGTCTACGCCGACGGCGATCAGGTGGACGCGCCGCATGCGTTGTTCAACGCGCAGATGCATACGCTCGGAAAGCGAGTGGGGCAAATGCACGCGCTACTCGCTCAGGCGACCGAGGATGAGGACTTCGAGCCCGAGCCGATCACGAGCGAAGATCTTGCGCTCTGGTCGGGATTCGCGCAGAAGCGTCTGGGTGGAGTCCTGCAGGCCGTTTCGGAGCGCTTGCCCTCGTTCTCGGAAGAAACGCGCATGCAAGCGCAGCGCCTGCTTTCGTTACGTACGCAGCTATTCGAGCGGATCGTCGAGCTCGCTCGCGAGCCTGCGGGCGCCCTCAAGACGCGCCATCACGGCAACTTGCATCTCGGCAAGGTTCTGCTGGCCGCGAACGACGTTCTCATCTTCGGCTTCGAAGGCGATGCGTCGCTTCCGATCGAGACGAGGCGCCGAAAGGATTCGCCGCTGCGCGATGTCTCGAGCTTGCTGAACTCGCTCGACTACGCACGCTTCGCGGCGCTGCAACGCGCGATCGTTACGCGTCCGGAACAAGGCGAACGATTTGGGCATGCGCTCGACGAATGGCTTGCGGGCGCAAGTCGAGCGCTCATCGCCGGATACAAGGTCGGGATCGCCGACTCGCCTGCGTTACCTGCACAGGAAGCCGATGTGATGCGGATGCTGAGATTGTTCCGAATCAGCCGCGCGCTGAATGAAGCCGAGATCGAGCTGAGCGCCCGATCTCCGTGGACGGGCGTTCCCTTGCAAGTGCTCGTGCACGGCATGGATCCCGACTAAGTTGGATTCATTCCGACCCGGATCGATCGTCAGCGACCTCGTCGAATTCTTCAACAGCGTAGATCGAGGCGCGCAGCTCGGGTGACCAGAAGTCTGCACGCCAGCCTGCTTTCGCCTTGAGTTGGCGAACGAACTCGCTCGGATCCTCGACATGCTCCCACACAGAAGGCAGAAAGGTCGCGCGTGCCCCGTGACATTCGACGATGAGCCCATCGATGCCAGGTCGTAGCCGTGCGATGAGTTCCTGCTCGCTTGCAACCTGGAGCGCTCGCGGCGGCTCGAGCACCGACACGTGCAGATGCACCGTCGGCCATTCGGCTGCACTGAGCGGAGGAAAGCGCGGATCCCGGAACGCCGACGCCCACGCATCCTGCCAAACCTCTTCCGCAAGCGAGCGCGTTGCTTCGATCGAACCGCAGCAGCCGCGTAAGTGTTCGCGCGCCCACAAGGTGACGAATGCGGAACGTGTTTGCTGAAGGGCGGGACGATAATCGCGCTTCGGCAGGGGCGGCAGCGTTCGCAGTCGGAGAGCTTCGTCGATGCACTCGCGCGCGAGTCCGATGAGTTCCCGCCCATCGTGCGGGTCAAGCTTCATACAAGACGTACGCCCCGTAACCGACGACGCGCTCGCGGTCGCCTGCGGTATCGCCAGAGTTGCAGCGTGCGAGCGCCTGCACGTTGAGGTCGCGCGAGCGCGCAAACTGCAGGAGTCCGTTGATCGGCACGGCACCGCACGCTTGCTCGCCTTTCAACGTGGGTTCGCGTTGCAGGATTGCTTCGTTCGTCTGTGCGTCGGCCTTCTGTGCCTCTTTGTACGTGAGATAGTGGCTCAGGTCGGAACTCGCCAGGACGAGCGTGTCACCGCCTTGCGTGAGGCGCTCAAGAACGGCCGCGACCTCCTTCGCTGTCGCGTCACCCGCTACGAGCGGCAGCACGGTGAGATCCTCGAACAGCACTTGCAGGAACGGAAGCTGAACTTCGAGGCTGTGCTCGAGACGGTGGGGCTCATCCGATTCGACGACGTGTGCGAGGCCTGCAAGCTCGCGCTTCAACTCGAGATCGACCGGAACGACACCGAGCGGGGTCGCAAATGCCTCTGCCCTCGGAACCGCCACACCCGCTACGTAGACGCGGTGACTCGGACCGATCACCACGACGCGTCTCGCGGTTCTCGTGGGCTCGAGCGCGCGATACGCAACCGCTGCGGTGCTCCCCGAGTAGACGTATCCGGCGTGCGGGACGATGAAAGCAGACGGTGATTTTGGTACAGCCGACGCTGGCGCATGCGCCAAGTAGGAGGCCACCGACTCGCGCAGCTCGACGGGATCATTCGGATAGAACAGTCCTGCGACTGCGGGCTGTCGAACGCTTGCATTCATGTAATTCGCACGCATCATGACCGTTCAACGCTGGCGAAGATGCTCTCGGCCATGCGTCTTGCTACCGTAATCGACGGGCCTCGATGAGTGTACTGCCATGGCACGTCAATCGACTCTAGCGGTTGGCCCCTATCTGCAAACGATGACTCACCCGACTCAGTATTGGCATCTTCTCGAGGACGGCCGCGTCCAATGTGATGTATGTCCGCGCGCCTGCAAGATGCACGACGGGCAGCGTGGACTCTGTTTCGTACGCGGCGCAGAGGGCGGAGCGGTCAAGCTCTATACGTACGGCCGTTCGAGCGGCTTTTGCGTCGACCCAATCGAGAAGAAGCCGCTGAATCATTTTCTGCCGGGCACCTCGGTGCTTTCCTTCGGCACGGCCGGTTGCAATCTTGCCTGCAAATTCTGTCAGAACTGGGACATGAGCAAGTCTCGCGAGATGGATACGCTCGCAGATCGCGCCAGTCCGGAGACGCTGGCGCGCACCGCAAAGCAGCTTGGCTGCGCGAGCATCGCGTTTACGTACAACGATCCGGTCGTGTTCATGGAGTACGCGATCGAGGCCGCGGTTGCGTGCCGCGAGATGCGTGTGAAGAGCGTCGCGGTGACTGCGGGCTATATGTGTCCGGCGCCGCGCGCGGAGTTTTATAGGCACATGGACGCGGCGAACGTGGACTTGAAGGGCTTCACCGAGCGGTTCTATCGGAAGATCTGCGGCGCTGAGCTCGCGCCCGTGCTCGAGACACTCGAATATCTGAAGCAGGAGACGAGCGTTTGGTTCGAGATCACGACGCTGCTGATCCCGGACGAGAACGACAGCGACGCCGAGCTGCACGCGATGACGCAATGGATCGCGGAGAAATTAGGCCCGGACGTTCCGCTGCACTTCACTGCATTTCATCCCGACTGGAAGATGTTGGACAAAACGCGCACGCCCGCGGCGACGCTGACTCGCGCACGCTCGATCGCGCTTCGCAACGGTCTGCGCTACGTGTACACGGGCAACGTGCACGACCCAGTGGGCTCGAGTACGTACTGTCCAAACTGTGGTGAGCGTGTCATCGAGCGCGATTGGTACGAGATCGGCGAATGGCGTCTCGATGATTTCGGGCAATGCCTCAACTGTGGCACGCGACTCGCGGGCGTCTTTTCAGGTCGGCACGGGACCTGGGGCGCAAAGAGGATGGGTGTGCGGATCGCGGATGAGTTCGCGAGGTGATGCGGCTCAAACCGCATCCCCTCGCGCACTCGGATCGTTGGACCGATCTGCAACTTACCTAGAAGCGCCACGCGCCCGTGAGCCAGATCGAATCGAGATCGTCGATCACATCAGTATCGATCTTCTCGTACTCGAGCTTCACATGTAGACGTTGGAAAAACGTCACGCCTGCACCGAAGCCGTAAGACCAAGCCTCTTCGCTCGTATCCGACGTGAACACATCGTCCGTCAAGTCATCCAAGTCGACGCTCAGATCGACGTCGTAGAAGTAGTAGCCGAGCTTGCCGAACAGCTCGACAGGCCCGAGCGGAAACGATCCATACACGGCAGGCTGGATACCGCTCACCGACAGCTTATAGTCGCCGCTCGCGCCGCTGCCTTCGAGCTGATCGCCTGGTTCGCCGAAGTCGACGTACGCGACTTCGAATGAGAAGTACGGATTCAGCCGCCAGCCGACGAATGCCTTCCACGCGTTGTCGTCATCGTCGATGCGCTGAATCGCTTCGTCGGTGTCGCTGACGTCGTCGATCTGAACGTTGTAGGAGCCCCATCCTGCTCCGAGGTACAAACCTTCATCGTTGTCCGGCGCTTGCGCATAAGCACTGCTCGTGCCCAATGCCAGTAACACTGCTGCGGCGATTCCACTCTTCATAAGCATCTCTCCTGAAACTTCAATAGCTCGAGTGGTCGTCGATGTTGCGTATTCGACGCACAACTCTCGTGCGATGAAAACGCATCACGCAACACTCGGTTCCTACTGCGGATGAAGAGATGTTTGTTTACGTAAAACGTACAGCGCCGCGCGCTTGCGTTGTCGTCTATGTGCCACGAAGTGCGCGCACGCAGAGTGGGCCTTGAGCCAATGACTTCCGCGCGGAGCATGGAGAGAGAAACTCCAAGACCCGAACACCGCGCGCTTCTTGGCCGAATGTTCCCGGATAACGCGTCTTCTTTATCTCTCGAATTCGTCGCGCGAATCTCGTCTCTGGGGACGAGATGCCACGTCGGGGGGCATTCGAGTCATACTGTAGTCCGTGTCTCTCATCAGTCTCGGAGAAGCGATGCGTCGGCTGCGTAACACGTTCTTGAAAGGGCTTGCGGCGCTCTTACCTGTCGCACTGACGATTTTCTTCGTGTACTGGCTCGCGAGGACCGCCGAGTCCATCGCCGGCGGACCACTGCGTGCTTTGTTGCCTGACCAGTACTGGCCTGGTTTAGGTCTCCTCGTGGCGTGCTTGCTCATACTGTTGGTCGGTGCGCTCGTCGATGCCTATATCGTCCGTAGGCTGTGGCGCTATGGCGAATCGCTGCTCGCGCGTATTCCGATCGTCAAGTCGATCTTCGGCGCGCTCAAAGATTTCGCCCAGTTCCTGCCTGCGGGCGGCAAGACGCGCGATCTCAAGCGTGTCGTGCTGTGGCAGATGAACGATGCGCGATTGATCGGGTTCGTTACGGAAGAAGAAGTGAATCCCAAGTTGTTCGGAGCGGCCGCTCCAGAGCTCGTCGCCGTGTACTTTCCCATGAGCTATCAGATCGGCGGCTACACGCTTTATCTGCCGAAAGCGCAGCTGCAAGAGACGCCGTTGTCGGTCGAGGAAGCGATGCGCCTCGTGTTGATCGGCGGCATCACGAGCCACGGACCTGAACGAATCGAGCCGTAAACGTGAGCGCTGAACTGCGTGTGCGTTCGCCTTTTCCCTGGGCGGAGATGCTCGCGTACTTGTCTCATCGATTGATCCCTGGCCTCGAAGTCGTCGAAGACAATCGCTATCGACGCTACCTTGCCGAAGGCGCGGTTTCTGTTTCGTTCGATCGTGGCGCGTCCGAGCTCGTGCTCGAGACCGACGGCGCCATCGATGTAGCACGCATGCGCGCGCACGTTGCGGCATTGTTCGATACTGACTCCGATTTCACGCCGGTCGCAGAAGCGCTCGGTCGTTCCCGCATGCTCGCAGCGAGAATGAAGCGAGTGCCTGGCATGCGACCGCTCGGTACGTGGAGCCCGTTCGAGTTGTGTGTGCGTACGATTCTGGGTCAGCAAGTGACGGTCGCTGCTGCGGGAACGCTGATGCGCCGATGGGTTGAGCGCTGCGGATCCATTACGCCGGAGTGCATTCTCTCCGCAAATCTAGACAACATCGGCATGCCGGCGAAGCGGGTCGAGACGATCCGTAACTTTGCGCAAGCGGTGCTCGAAGGCCGAGTTCGCTTCGATGCGCGGTGGTGCGAGATCAACGAAGCGCTCGAGAGATTGCCCGGTTTCGGTCCGTGGACGCGCGAGTATTTGGCGATTCGTTTGGGTCGAGAGCCCGATGCATTTCCCGCGAGCGATCTCGGATTGATTCGAGCGGCAGGTGTGTCAAAGCCCGCGGAGCTGCTCAAGATCGCGGAACGCTGGCGCCCCTATCGTGCGTACGCAGCGACGTACTTGTGGGCTGTCGCTTCGCCCCAATGAGCAACCGCGATGTGACCCACGTCTCCACCTGCCAATTCTTGTCACCCATGAACTGTGGGCCGTTTAACAAATTCGGACCGTGCGGGACGCGTCAGCAATACGAGTACTGTTAGCATTCGTACATCGCTCGTTCGAACTCAAACCGAATCGTGTCCGAAGGAACCTCTCGCCAACTACGCGTGCTGCACGTCGTGAGCTCCGGAGGCATTGCAGACGCAATGCAGCCGTCGTTGTTCATGCCGTTGACGACGCGATTGCCGAAGCAGAAGGTCAAGGTCCAAGTCGTCTCCTTGTCGCCGGGATGCGTTCGCGCTGCGATCTTGAGGCAGCACGGCGTGCCGGTGCATGACGTTGCATTCTCGCGCACTCGCTTCGCGATGAACGGTTTCAGCGAGCTCATGAGCGCGGTGCACGCGTTTCGTCCGGATGTGATTCAAGCGTGGGGCCACACCGCTCAACTCGTCTCGATCACCGTTCGTAAGAAATGCGATTGGTCCCCTGCGGTCATTTGGAGCGTGGTTGAGACGGCGCCGCTCGCGAAGGATGCCGGCTTCGTCGATCGTCACAAGCTCAAGTTGGTCGCAAAGTCCGCAGAGCGCGCCGATCGCATCGTCTATACCTCGGAAGCGGGCGCGACACACCACCGTCGCGCCGGGTTCCCAGAAGCTGGGTATGCGTGCATCGCGCCTGGCGTCGATGCGGTGCGCTTCAAGCCAGATCCAGGTGCGCGGCCGACGGTGCGTGAGCGCTTGCAAGTGCCGCACGACGCGTTCGTGATCGGCATGGTCGCGCCGTTTCAGCCGGAGTACGACCACGCGACATTTCTGAAAGGCGTCGGCGAGCTCATCAAGACCCATCCGAATATCTACGTGCTGCTTGCGGGGCACGGCGTACAACGCGGCAATGCATCGCTCATCGCGATGATCGGCAGCGGCGCGTTAGCGAACCGCATCCAGCTGCTCGGCGAATGGTCGGATCTCACGTCGCTCTTCAACGCGTGCGATCTCGTGTGTTCGAGTGCGCTCACGGACGCCGCCCGTATGACGTTGGCGATGGCGATGCTCTGCGGTATTCCGTGTGTTGCAACGGGACTCGGCGCGCAAGGCGAGCTGATCGGTCAACACGGCGTTGCGATCGAGCCGGGCAACCCCGCGGCTTTCGTCCGCGGCATCGGCAGAATCTTGCAGATGGCACCGGAGAAGCGACACCACTTGGCGCACGGCGCGCGCAAACACGCGCTTCAGAACTTTGTCTACGTACGTTCGCTGCAGAAGTATTTGCAGTTGTACGGTGAGCTCGTCGGTAAGGAAGCGATCGCGCAAGCCGTCATTCCAGCGCCGGTCGTGGACGTCAACGAACCTCTGCCGCCGAAAGTCGAGACACCGCCGCCGCCGCAGAAACCCGCGATCGCGATCGAGCAGCTTTCCGATCCGGACTCGCTCGAAGCGCGTGTCGTACCGGTCGCGCCAGAGTCCTTGCCGAAGTGGCGGATCGAACAGGAGCAGGCGCGAGCCGAGCAGGACGCGCGCTGGTCGTCGACGTCGTCAAGCGACGGCGATGTGTTACAGATGTTCGAGGCGGAGCTCGCCTCGAAGCCCGCGACTGCGACCGTTACGCCCATGAGCGAACGAGCTCGCGGCTTCGTCGAGGATTTCGAAGAACTGTTACCGGTTGAGGTGCTGACGGCACCAGCGGCCGACGCGAAGGCGTCTGCCCCTGCGCAGACGCAACCCGAAGCGGTCGCGCAACCTACGAAGGACGCTACTGCCAACAGCAGCGCGGCAACCGCTCCGGCTGCGAGCCCAACAGTGGCGCAGAGTGAAGCGGCCTCGATAGACATGCCTGCAGCAAGTGTCCCCGATGTCATCGATATGACGCCCGCCGAAGCGAAGGTCGTCGATCAAGTCGCGAACGTGGACGCTGCGAGCCCAGAGAACAAAGCCGCAGCCGATCCTGCACCGGTGCAGGCAGCAACGGAGAGCGTAGTCGATACGAACGCAACGCTGCCTCCGACCAAAACACTGGAGACGCTCGAAGCTTCGGCGTCTACATCGGCCGAGTCCGAACCAGGCGCTGCTTCCGATGCGCCGGAGCCGATTCAAGTGTCGCTCTTCGACTTCGACGTCGCGCCCAAGCAAGAAGAACGGAAAGCCGTCAGCGGGTGATCGGCTACATTCCTCGCCTTGCGAGGAATGTCCCCTACACCAAGGCGATGGCGCCTGCTTCGGCGTCACCTGCGCTGCGTCGGAAGCTCGCGAATAATTCTCGCCCGACGCCGGATGCATTCTTCGACAGGTCTGGCGCGGCGACGCGCCGGCTTTCAAGCGTTGCTTGCGGCACGCGCGCTTCCAGCACGCCTTCATAGCTATCGAGCCGCAGGATGTCCCCCGTCTGCACTCTCTCGAGCGGTCCGCCCGACAGACACTCGGGTGTGACGTGAATCGCTGCGGGCACGGCACCCGATGCACCGGACATGCGTCCATCTGTCACGAGCGCAACCTTGTAGCCCTTGTTTTGCAACGAGCTGAGCGTCGGCGTGAGCTGATGAAGCTCGGGCATGCCATTCGCCTTCGGTCCTTGATATCGGACGACGACGATGCAGTCGCGATTCAACTCGCCGGCCTTGAATGCGCGAATCACGTCGCCCTGGTCGTCGAACACGACAGCGGGGGCTTCGACGACCCGATGCTGAGGCTGCACCGCTGAAGTCTTGATCACCGCGCGACCGAGATTACCTTTGAGTACTTTGAGCCCACCGTCCGCGCCGAACGGATTCGTGATCGGGCGCAGAACGTTCTCGTCGCCGCTCTGCGTCGGTGCGGGCTGCCAGGTGAGGCCTTGCCCGGACAGCACCGGCTCGTGCGTGTAGCGCTCGAGGCCGATTCCCATCACCGTCTCCGTGTCGGCGTGGAGCAGACCGGAAGACAGCAGTTCACGAATGAGGAAACCCGTACCGCCGGCAGCATGAAAATGATTTACGTCCGCCGAGCCGTTCGGATAAATGCGCGCGAGCAGCGGCACGATGTCCGAGAGATCGTTGAAGTCGTCCCAATTCACGATCAAACCGGCCATGCGCGCAATCGCGATCACGTGAATCGTGTGATTCGTTGAACCGCCGGTCGCAAGCAGCGCGACGATCGCATTAACAATCGCGCGCTCATCGACGATGCGCGCGAGCGGTAGATATTCATCGCCGAGTGCCGTGATCGCTGCCGCGCGCTTCGCGGCGGCGCTCGTCAGCGCATCGCGCAGCGCGCTGTTCGGCGGCACGAACGCGGCGCCAGGTAGATGCAGGCCCATGACCTCCATCAGCATCTGATTGCTGTTCGCCGTGCCGTAGAACGTGCACGTGCCTTGGCTGTGATAGCTCTGCGCTTCGGATTCGAGCAGCGCGTCGCGTCCGACCTTGCCTTCGGCATAGAGTTGGCGAACGCGCGCCTTCTCTTTATTCGGAATACCTGAAGGCATTGGACCTGCCGGTACGAAGATCGTCGGCAAGTGACCGAATGCGAGCGCACCCATCAGGAGCCCGGGCACGATCTTGTCGCACACGCCGAGACACAACGTCGCATCGAACATGTTGTGCGAGAGCGCGATGCCCGTCGCCGCGGCGATCACATCGCGGCTGAACAAAGAAAGCTCCATACCAGGCTGACCTTGCGTGACGCCGTCGCACATGGCGGGTACACCACCTGCGAACTGCGCGACCGCGCCGACTTCGCGCGCACCGAGCTTCAATAGCTCGGGATAGCGCTCGAGCGGTCGGTGCGCGGACAGCATGTCGTTGTACGAAGACACGATCGCGAGATTCGGCCATCGGGTGGCGCGCAGCTTGTCTTTGTCCGCGCCCTCCATGGCCGCGAAGCCATGCGCCAAATTCGTGCATGACAGACCGGCACGCGTCACGACGCTCGAGCGTGCGTGATCCATCCTGTCCAGATAATCGCGCCGAGCGTCGACGCTGCGGTCTCGAATGCGTTCGGTGACGGACTTGATCCGCTCGTGGAGGGGTGCGGCAACCTTCAAAATGATGCGCCTCGGAGTCAGTAAATAAGTCTGGACCGCGAATTCTAGCAGGGCCGCGCCGGGTTCCTTTTGAGCGCTGGCAGCTTCCTTTCCTGAATCTCCATCCGAAACAGTCGTTTGCGGAGCAGGGCAGAGAACGTTAACGTAGCGTCCCCGCTCAGAATACCTGTGCTCTCGCTTACAATGGCGAGCGCGAGCCAGTGTGGCGCTTCCCGCGCCAGCGTTCATCGAAGGTCGATCATGCAAGTACTTCCCACGTTCGATTTGGTCCTATTCGGCGGCACGGGCGATCTCGCCATGCGCAAGCTCTTGCCTGCGATGTACTGGCGATTCGCGTGCGGACAGGTCTCACCCGAGTCTCGCATCATCGGTGCCGCGCGCGGCGAGCTCACGCGCGACGATTATCTCGGCCAAGTTCGCGCAACCTGCGAGACCCATTTGGGCGAGGACTTCAAGGAAGAAACGTGGCATGGCTTCGCAGAGCGTGTCAGTTATACGAAAGTGGATGCGAAGAACGATGGAGATTTCGCGAGCCTCGCGGAGACGCTGAAGGGTCGCGAAGGTCACGTTCGCATTTTCTTTCTTTCGACCGGCCCGGATTTGTTCGCGCCGATCTGTGAAGGTCTTGCACGTCATTCGATCGTGACGCCGCAGTCGCGCGTGGTTTTGGAAAAGCCGCTCGGACACGATCGCGCCTCCTCGGCGCAGATCAACGAGCGCGTCGGATCGATTTTCGAAGAGCGTCAGATCTTCCGCATCGATCACTACCTCGGCAAAGAGACGGTGCAGAACCTGCTTGCGCTGCGCTTCGGAAATACGTTGTTCGAACCCCTGTGGCGGCGCGGTCGCGTGAAGCACGTGCAGATCACCGTCGCGGAGGACTTGGGCGTCGAGCGTCGTGCGGATTTCTACGATCAGACCGGCGCGCTGCGCGACATGGTTCAGAATCATCTGTTGCAGCTGCTGTGCATCATCGCGATGGAACCGCCGGCGACGAGCGATCCCGACGCGATGCGCGACGAGAAACTGAAAGTGCTGCATTCGCTTCGACCTTTGGTGGGGCGCGATGTGCTCGCGAAGACCGTTCGCGGTCAGTACAAGGCCGGTGCGGCGAAAGGCCAACCGGTCGTCGGTTATCTCCAAGAGAAGAACGTTCCGGCGAACAGCACGACGGAAACTTTCGTCGCGCTCAAGGTCGAGATCGATTCGTGGCGCTGGGCGGGCGTGCCGTTTTATCTACGCACGGGCAAGCGTCTGCAAGAGCGTCTGACGGAAATCGTGCTGACGTTCGACGACGTGCCGCATTCGATCTACGAACGCCCCGATCACGCACACGCGTTGAACCGGCTCGTCATCCAGCTGCAACCTGACGAGAACATCACGCTCACCGTGCTCGCGAAGAGTCCGGGCGAGGGCATGCGGCTCAAGCCGGTCAATCTGAGCCTCGATTTTTCGCAGACATTCAAGACGCGCAGCCTCGATGCGTACGAGCGTCTCCTCACCGATGTCGTGAAAGGCAACTTGACGCTCTTCATGCGGCGCGACGAGTTGGACGCCGCATGGCAGTGGATCGATCCGATCCGCGAAGCCTGGCAGCAATACGATGAGCAGCCGAAGATCTATACGGCCGGCACCTGGGGTCCCGCAGCCGCGAGTGCCCTCATCAGCCGCGACGGCTTCGCGTGGCGTAACGAATTGTGAGGTGAACGGCGGACGGCGGACAGCGGACGGTGAGAGATTCCGGCCCGCGAGCGTACGGGCCGTTCAGCTTGCAACAATCCATTCCCGTGCAGCCGCAGCGGGGCGCGTGACATGCCTTTGAGCTAAAGTGCGCTGCAGTCTGTCACCGTCCGCTGTCCGCCATCCGCCAATCACCGGCCATGTCCTGGATTCACGAACACCGCTTCCCGGATGCGACGGCGCTTAGGAATGCGCTTTCGGGCGAGATCAAGGTCGATCTCGAGGAAGCGGTTGCAGCGCGCGGTGCGGCGAGCATGATCGTCTCCGGCGGGCGCACGCCCGTGCGGCTTTTCGAGCAGCTTCGAGAAGAAAAGCTGGACTGGTCGCAAGTGTGGATCACGCTCGCGGACGAGCGTTGGGTCGAGACGAGCTCAGAGGACAGCAACGAACGTCTCGTGCGCGAGCATCTACTCGTTGGGCCCGCAGCCGCGGCACGATTCGTCGGCTTGAAGAACCCAGCGCCGACGCCCGAGGCGGGAGCCGACTGGGCGACGCGTGCGCTGACCCGCGTCCCGGACCCCTATGACATCGTGCTGTTGGGGATGGGGGAGGATGGGCACACGGCCTCGCTATTCCCGGGATCTCTCGCGTTGGCGCGTGGGCTGGACGCGAGCGCCGCGCCTGGGTGCCTCGCAGTGAACGCGTTGAAAGCGCCGCACGCACGCATCAGTCTCAACTTGCGGGCGCTGCTCGATGCGCGGCGCATCGTCGTGCATATTGAAGGGCCCGCCAAATGGCAGGTCTATCAACGGGCGCGTGCGCCCGGCAGTGCGGCGGAGCTCCCGATACGTGCGGTGCTCCATCAGAAAGAAGTGCCAGTAGACGTTTTCTGGGCGCCTTAGCGGAAGCGGTTAGGCGTTAGCGGTCAGGTTCAGGACCGCTAGCGCGCTCGCTTGCCTCGAGGTGCATCTGACGAACCGCTAACCGCTGACCACTGGGTTCCTAGTATGCTTCGACCCTTGTCTCGATCCGGATGGACATAATGGCTTCTGCGACGACCCCGCGACTCATAGCCGACATCGGTGGCACGAACGCGCGTTTCGCGCTGCTTCGTGGCGTGGAGCGAAGCGACGAACTCGTGCTCGCCTGCGCGGATTATCCGGACATCGTCTCGGCAATCGAGCACTATCTACAGCGCGTCGGAGCAAGCAAGGCGCCGGCACGACCGCGCGAAGGATCATTCGCGATCGCGGGCCCTGTCACGGGCGACGTGATTCGCATGACCAATCACGTATGGCAATTCTCGGCGGCGCAGACTCGGCAGCGGCTCGCCTTCGACCGTCTCATCTTCATGAACGACTTCACGGCGCTCGCGATGGCGGTGCGCCATCTCCCGCCATCGGATCTCGAGTCCGTCGGAGGCGGTCGGCCGCTTCCGCGAACGCCGATTGCGCTCTTGGGGCCTGGCACGGGGCTGGGCGTATCGGGGCTGATTCCCGCCGGAGACCAGTGGATCCCGATACAGGGCGAGGGCGGTCACGTCACCCTGTCGGTGATGAATGAGCGCGAGATCGACGTGCTCAAACAACTCCATCAGCGGTTCTCGCACGTATCGGCGGAGCGCGTGCTCTCCGGGTCCGGTCTCGTGAACCTCTATGACGCGCTCTGTGCGCTCGAAGGCGTCGTACCCGAGCCGCTCACGCCTCCCGATGTGACTCGCCGCGCGGCGGAAGCATCCTGTCGCATCTGCATGGAGGCGATCAGCATGTTCTGTGCGCTGCTCGGAACGCTTGCCGGCAATCTCGTGCTGACGCTCGGCGCATTCGGGGGTCTTTATATCGGCGGTGGGATCGTTCCCCAGTTGCGGCGGCTCTTCATCAGCTCGCATTTTCGCGACCGCTTCGAAGACAAGGGCCGCTACGCGGAGTTCTTAGCCGCTGTGCCGACCTACATCATTCACACGCCCCTTCCAGCGCTCATTGGTCTCTCGCACTCTTTCAGCGAACCGGGGCCGAGGTGGGAAGCGGAATAGCGCGCAGCCTGGGCCGCGCGAAACATCAGTCAGCGACGTTCGCCAACCATTTCGCGACGAGATAACCGGTCGCCGCGCCGATTGCGCTCGTAGCGATCGCGTGAATGTACGAGGCGTTGAGCGCGCCGATTTCACCGGCTCCTCGTGCCGTGATCGATTGCACCCAGTCGGCCGTGCCGAAGTACTCCGCCAGGCCGAACGCGAGCGCAATGCCTGCAAGGACACCGGGAATGATGATGGCCAACGTGCGTCGCCAATCGCGTGCGAGGCTCGTCAGCCCCGCTTCGAGCTCTTTCTGAACGCGCTCGCGCGCAGCGGTGCGGCGAGCTTCATCGTCTGAGGAGATTTCCGCGAAGAGACGGGCGTCGAAGCTCTCATCGAGCTTCAAGCGCGGCGCGGCGGCGACGAGCGCTTCGTCCACTGCCTTCAAGGCCTCGAGCTGCGCCTGGCACTCGGCGCACGTGTCGACGTGTGCCTCGAGCTGCGCTTGGTCGTGAGGCGCGAGGTCGCCATCGAGCCAGTCTTGCAACCGCTCGCTCCACTCGAGATCGTGATCGCTCGTCGTCATGATTCGGCCTGCGACTCGTTTTCGCGCGTGAGCTCAATCAACCGCTTACGGGCTCGGTGTAGCAGCGCCTTGACCGTACCCAGGGGTAGGCCGAGGCTCTCCGCAGTTTGCTCGTATGACTTGTCTTCCATGTAGAACAACGTCACAGCCTGCCGGTAACGTTCCGGGAGTTTATCCAAGACTTGCGCGACACTCACGGTCGCAGAATCGTCCTGCTCCGGGGCGGCAAGGCCTGCGATCTCCGCATCGTACTCGTCCGCATTCTGGTCGATCGACACCTGCGGGCGCTTCTTGCGCAGCTCGGACAGACACGCGTTCTTCGAGATGGCGTAGATCCAGGTCGAAAGCGAGGCTTGGGCGCCATAGCCGGGCAGCGCACGCCAGACCCTCAGGAAGATATCCTGGGTGATGTCCTCGGCAAGGGCCTGATCGCGTAACATACTGAAGCAGAGTCGAAAAACCTTGTCCCGGTAGCGAGGCAGCAGCATTTCCAGCGCCTCGCGGTACTGCTTGGCATGCAGGCGCTCGTGGATGTCTGCGTCTGCTTGTAAAGCGGCCGGGGCGCGCGTCATGGGTTAGGACGTCGAAGAATGCCAAAAGGTTGCGGGGCCGCTACTGTACCAATGCTACCGGTGCCGTCGTGCCCGCTCTGCCGCCGCTCGCCGGTAAATGGGTGGGACTGACCGAGCGCAACCTTATTGACAGGGGCTGCGTATCAAGACGCAGCTACAAAACATGGCCTAAGCGGCCCAGGTACACCAAATGGTCGAGCTCATTCCTCTTTTCGGTATTGTGTTCGCGGTCGGCTTGCCCCTTTCCATCCCGATCGTGTTTGCAGTTCTCAACTACCGCAAGCGCCGCCGCCTCATGGAGCTGCATCACGCCGAGCGCATGGCCGCGATCGAACGTGGCATGGACGTGCCGCCGCTGCCGCTCGAGCTCCTCGACGGGCAGAGCACGAAACGCCGTCGCACATCGCTCCTACCGGGGCTCGTCTGGCTCTTCGTCGGCTTGGCGGTGTTGATCAGCTTTGGGAAGGTCGGCGAAGAAGAGGCGATCTTCGGTCTCATTCCGACGGGTGTCGGTCTCGCGTACCTCATCTATTATTTCTTCGAGGGCCGCAAGATCGAGCTCGGTCATCTCGAGGGGAATGGCTCGGAGAAGCGTCTCGACGTGTAGCGTTGTTGCGCGCAGCTGTAGACGTGTGGACGTTAGAAGCGAGCCGGTCCAATCCTGTTTGAAGTCCACACGTCCACACGTCCACACGTCTCAAGTACACTGAGCGAATGGAATTCGTGGCTCAAACGTCCGACGGACGGACCGTCAGATATATCGATCGCAAACGCTATCTGTGGCTCGCTTCGCTCACCGGGCCGCTGATCCCGATACTCACTGTTGCGGCGTATTTTTGGCTGGACCAGCGCGCCGCCGTGCTCTGGTTTCCGCTCGTCTACATCTTCGTGATCATTCCGATCGCGGACGCGGTGTTCGGTGAAGACGAGCACAACCCGCCTGAAGCCGTTGTCCCGCTGATGGCGGCGGACACCTACTACCGCGTCCTGCTCTACATTGGGCTCGTATTTCTCTACGCTCAGTTCTTCGTGAGTGCCTGGTTCATCGGCACGCAGACCGTTCCATGGTGGGCCTATCTCGCGCTCACGCTAGGAACCGGGTTTACGAGCGCGGTCGCGATCCTCATCGGTCACGAGTTGGGGCACAAGAACAATCGAGTCGATCGAGTCGCAGCGCAGATCGCAACCGGACTCGTCGGCTATGGGCATTTCTGCATCGAGCACAACCGCGGTCATCACGTGAGCGTCGCGACGCCGGAAGATTGCGTGAGCGCACGCATGGGCGAGAGCATCTACCGCTTCGCGCTGCGCGAGATTCCCGGCGCCTTCAAACGCGGTTGGCGGCTGGAGAAGGCGCGGCTCGAAGGTGCCGGCAAGGCGATCTTTTCGTTGCACAACGACGTCCTCTTGTCGTGGCTGCTGACGGGCGCGATGGCCATCGCGCTGATCGCGACGTTCGGCCTCATGATCGTGCCGTTCTTGATCGTGCATCACTTGTACGCCTGGTACGGTCTCACCCAGGCGAATTACGTCGAGCACTACGGCTTGCTGCGTCAGAAGCTCCCGAACGGTCGCTATGAGCCGACAGCTCCTCGACACTCGTGGAACACGAATCACATCTACTCGAATGTGATCTCGTTTCATCTGCAGCGCCATTCCGACCATCACGCGAATGCGCTTCGGCCCTATCAAGCTTTGCGCGACTTCGACGACTTGCCCCGCCTTCCGAGCGGCTATCCAGGATGCTTCGGGCTCGCTGCGATCCCGCCGCTTTGGTTCAAGGTGATGGATCCGAAGTTACTCGAGTGGGCAGGTGGCGATCTCGCGAAGATCAACGTCGACCCGAAGCGCAAGCAGCATCTGTACGAAAAGTACTCTGATCTTCAGGCTGTAGGCTCTAGGCTGTAGGCTGTAGCCAGAGCGAAGAGTAAGCGCTAGCAGAGCATGATGGCGCTCTTCTTCTTGCTGTAGCCTACATCCTATAGCCTGTTCCAAAGGAGCGCGCATGCCCGCAGCAATGCTCGTCAACATCGACGTGGATGACCTCAACAAGGGCATCAACTTCTATTGCGAAGGATTGGGTCTTACGATCGGTCGTCGCTTCGGTGCGGATGCGATCGAATTGCTCGGTGCGACCTCGCCGATCTACCTCATCGTCAAGCCGAACGGGAGCGTTGCATCGGCGACGAGCCGTCACCTGCGCTCATACGCGAGGCACTGGACGCCGATTCATCTCGACTTCGTCGTGGACAACATCGAAGGCGCCGTCGACCGAGCGCGCAATGCCGGCGCGCGGCTCGAAGGTCCCGTCAAGTCGAACAGTTGGGGCAAGATTGCGATGCTCGCTGACCCATTCGGCCATGGCATCTGCCTGATCGAGTTCGTCGGAAGAGGCTACGACGAGATCGCGACCTAGGCGGACGCCATGCTCGTGTGCTGGAAATGCGGCGCCTCCCTCGAGGCCTTGAGCTTGCCCTTGCGCCGGCTCGACGAATGCAAGCAGTGCGGTGCGGAACTGCACGTGTGCAAGCTATGCGAGTGGTATAGCACCTCGGTCGCGAAGCACTGCCGCGAGCCCATTGCGGATGAGGTGAAAGATAAAGAGCGGGCGAACTTCTGCGACTACTTCAAGCCGAGGGCGAACGCATACACACCGCCCGATGACGCCGCCGCGCGCGCGAAAACGGAGCTCGACGCGCTTTTTGGCGGTGGGGCTGCGAAAGCGCCAGAACCCTCCGCGGCGGAGCGCGCGCGGGCAGAACTCGAGGCGCTCTTCAACAAGAAGAAGTGAGGCTGGCACTTTGTGCCAACCTCGAAGAGAACGCTTCCTCAATCTCGTTTGAAGATCGAGCGCAAGCCCTCGCCGAGTTTGCGTCCGGCTTCGTTCAGATCGTTGATTGCATCGCCGGTCGCGATGCCGTTACTCAGATTAGAGAACGCGAGCGCGTACTCGCGCATCGGACGGATCTGTTGGCTCGGGAGGATCTCGAGCTGCTCGACGACGAGCTCGGGGCTGAAGACAGTACCGACCGCGGACTTTCCAACGTAGCGGCTATACGTGAAGCTCGCGGTGCGCGACTCGCCGGGGCTGAGTACGAATTGCGGATCCGCCTTCTGCCGGCTCGTCTGCCCGATGCCGCTCACGTGCTCGTTGTAGCGCCAATCGACCGTATACGGTTGCCCGTAGTTGTCGAGCATTTTTCCCGAGCGTTGCTGATACGCGAGGATCACCGGTTGGTTGCTGACGTTTCGGAATCGAACGGCGACGCGCACGCGATGATTGTTCTTCTGCGGCTGTTCCGATGCCACCTGCGCGACTTCCGCGATGAACGGGCCCGCTGCAACGCAGCCGGGCCGACCTGCGCACGGGTCGACGGGCGCGGCAGGTGCTGGTGCATTGCCGGCGAGTGGCGCCGTCGTGCTCGCCGTGCTTGCGACCGGAACCGCGTCGGCCGCGAGGCCATCGCGCAAACCCGCGAAGCGCAGCGCGTGCTCGCGTCCTAGTCGATATTGATTGCCGGTGACCTCGTCGATCTCTCGCAGGGCAAGCTCGAGATCGAACGTCACACCCGCGATCGAGCGTCCCGCGTACCAGCGAAGATCGATGCGCGCATCGCTCCGCTCCCCCGGCTGCAGCGTGAACTTCGGATCGAACGTGTTGCGCTTGATCTCGCCGATGCCGCGGATGTCGCTCGAGCTCGTGACGGAGTAGCGATTGCCATGCTCATCGAGCGCGAGGCCCGAACCGGACACGTACCCGACAGTCAGCGGTCGATCGGTCTTGTTCTGTATCGTCAGTGTGGCACTGACGACGCGATTCGCGCCCTCATGCGTCGAGCTCGTGCGGAAGTTCGAGAGTGTCGCGACGAACGTGGCGGTTTCGCTGCAGAGGTTCGCGTTCGCGCAACCGTTCGCTTGCGCGTGCACGCCCGGTAAGAGAAAGACTGCGACGGCGAGCGTCGCGAGAAGATTTGTTTTAACGTTCATGGCGGCCTCTTCTGTTCAAGGACTTGTCGTAGTCGTTCGTTTGCATTCGTGTGCTACTGCGTAACCTGCACACGCGCGAGCACATAGCCTTTGCGGCGCTCGCGCAGCTCGTACTCGACGACTTCCGTCGTGATCGAGCCGCCATTCGGCGCAGGCTGGACACCCGTGACTCGCAGCAGCGCGTCGAGGGATGCGCCGCTGTAGCTCAGCTTGTCCCGAATCGCTTGGGCTTCATCAGGCGGCACCGTCCAGGTTTGCGCAGCCCTCGCATTGGCGAAGCGAATACCGACGCGTTGTCTGAAGGCGTCGAAAGACACGGTGGAGCTTGGAGAGAGAGCGCGGATCGTGAACTCGCCATAGGTTGGGTCGTACTCGCTCAGCTGTGCGTCCATCGTGAGGCGCAAGTACCCGATATCGCCTACGGCTGCGCGGGCGGCTTCGAGCTCCGCTTTGACGGTACTGCGACGCGAAGCCTTATCCGGACCTTGTGCCATCGTCACGCGAGCGTCTTCCTCGACCCACTGGTCGATCGGCGGCGCGATGCCTGCCAGGTCGTAGTAGAGAAGAACGATCGAGCTGTTGTCGGGATTCGTGAGCTCGCCGCTGCGTTGACCGAACGCTTGTTTCGCCGAACTGCGAGCAGCGCTCGAGCCGTTGCGAGCGTCAGCGGGCGCCGCGCTCGCACCGGTGCTCGAGGTCGAGCGATTCGACACGGCAGCGGGCGCTATCGCGGACGGATCCGAGCTGCCGCACGCGGCGCACAGCATGATCGCGATCAGTATGGGAGTTCGTTGCATGGTGGAATCCTCGCGAAGAAGTGCGCGCATCAAAGCGTGGGTGCGGTGGCGTTCTTCGACGCGGCCTTCGTCTCCTCGGCACGGCGCTGCATTTCGCGCTCGAGCAAACGCTGTTCCGTGAAGGTGATCGCTTCGTAACCGTTCGCGCCATCGAGCACGCCGACTTGCATGAACTCGGCAAGATCCGGATTCGAGCGCGTTGGGCTGATGTAGGCGGCGACGATGACGCCGCAGTCGGGCGAGAAGTTCGTTGCACTGTCGGGATTCGCCATCCCGCGGCAGACATGGAACAAGGGCGACGTTTCAGTGATGAGTCGTCCGCGCGGATCGTAGGCCCAGTGCAAGCTTCGGGACTTTGGCCCGACATTGACCTTCGATGGCGTTCCGTACTTCTGAAGCAATGCCTGCTGCACGCTGTCGAGCGTCGGATAGGCGCCTTCGTTGAACCAGTCTTCGCGGGCCGCACTGATGACGCGTTCTTCGCCGGGGACGCCCATCGTCGCGACGTACCATTTCGCTTGACCGGGTTTCACGTCGCGCACGACTCGATTGTTGCCGCGAGCAATCGAGCTTGCTTGCCACTCTTCCATGATCTCCTTCGAGCTCTTCTGAACCTTCGCCTCGGCGAAGCGCGCCTCGAATCCTTGGCGAAGCGTTTGCCCGTGAGTCTGAATGTTGAAGTGACGTCTCGTCGGCGTGACGACTAACAGCTCGTTCGTGCACAGGACCGTGTTCGCCGCTTCGTCATAGGTCATGCCGGGACGCACGCCGACCACATCGTCGACCGGTGCGCCTTTCTGGCGTGCCGATTGGGTCTTCGCGGGGCACTTGACGCGGCCACGGGCTTCTTCCGCGACCTGCTCGGCCGTCATCGATGCGTTCGACGCGGCCTTCTTCTGCGAGGCGGCTGGCTTCGTCGCATCGCGCGCGCTCGCTGCGCGCTCCGCATCCTTCGAACCGCACGCGGCGACGAGAATCGCCAAGCTCGTGATCGCCCAACCTGAGATCTTCATAGCGTTACCCTCTCCCTTCAGCACAACCAACATCGTTCCCCGCATGTGTGCGGTTACTCGTCTTCGACTCGGGCGAGCTCGAGACCCATCGGGCCTTCCAGCCGTCCGTTCTTGCGCAGCAGGACGACCGTTCCTTGCGGCGTCGTGATGAGTACGCGCTCGGATGCCACTTCGTAGCGACCCGAGACCGTGGCGCCGAAGACGGAGATGTAAACTTTCCCGTCATCTTTGAACTCGTATTGAGTGACGCCAGTCATGTCGGTGTAGAGTCCGGACACGCCTTGGCTACAGGCGCTCGCCATGAGGAGCGTGCTCAGCAACAGAAGTGATCGGGATCGGTGCGACATCGCGGCCTCGCGCTTTTGGTTGGGTCCTGCCGTCGGCCGCGAGGATTCCAGGTAGGCAAGCGATGCGCGTCGACAGAACGCGGTAGTTATCCGCGTTTAGCGCTAGTTATGATTCAAAGTTCGCCGGCAGGGCCCTGTTGCGCCGCCGTGCGTTGGGGTTGGCTACAAGAAGAACAGTGAACGAACCGGATACACGCATACGCCGTCGCGGGGTTCGAGCTTCGAGACTCAAGTTGACGAAGGCGCTGACCGACGCTGGGCTGAAGACTCAAGCCGCGTTGGCCGAGCGCATTGCCGATCTCGAGGGGCTGGAGGCGGCTCCGCGGGACATCGTCAGTCGCGTGTTCCGAGAGCAGCCGGTGGACGCGGCGACCCTAGAGCGCATCGCCCGCGCGCTCGGCGTCGAGGCGTTCACGCTTTACCTTGGTTCAGACGAGGCGATCCACGATCGGCCCGCCACACGTCCTCCCGCGTCCGAGCGCGCGGCGCAGCCACAGGACGGGCCCGCGGAAACGCCAGCCCCTGACCAGGCCGCGCCAGATCGGCACTCCGGTCCAGACAAACGGACCTGGCTCGTGCCGGTCGCGCTCGCCAGTGCCGCGCTCATCGCGGCGATCGTCGTATGGTTTGCATTCTCTCCATCCGCCGATGACAGCGCGACGGCAACGCCGGCTCGTCCAACTGCTTCGCTGCAACCGAAGTTTGGTCGGTTCAGGGTCGCGGTGACGGCCTTCAAAGGCGATGAATCGGGTCAATTGGCGGTCGCGGTGCGCGAGCGCCTCGAGAAAACGCTGGGCGTCGCATCCGCCGGATTGCCGTTGATCGCAAACGGCGAGGATCGTGCCGAGATCGCCGCGCGCTTTCGCACCGATATCGTCCTCGATGGCGAGATCGAACGAGTCGGGCAATGGATCGGCGTGACAGCAAGCGCATACGTCGAGTCGCGCGGCCGCCGGGAACAGATCTGGGCGGAAAGTTTTCAGGCGAGCTCGCTCGAGCGCCGGTTGCCGATCGCCGCCGACAACATCACCGCCGCGGTGCATCGGCTGCTCGGAATGCCAGCGGGTGAAGGGCGGCAGCCTCCCCATTTCCCGTTGGCGCCCGTTCAAGCGGACTATTTGAGAGGTCGCGACTTTCTAGACAAAGCGCCTAGCGAGATCAACTTGCGACGCGCCGAAGGACGTTTCGAGGCAGCGTTGCGTCATGACGCGAACTACGCGGCCGCCCACGCCGGTGTGTGCGAGGTCGCGCTCGATGCCGTGTGGATCGACGAGCGGCGTCAGCTCTCCGATGCGGAACGCGCCTGCGCACGTGCGCTTCAGTTGGATCCAAACGATCCGTCGGTCCTTCGAGCGCAAGCCTATTTCCTGAGCCGTTCGGGCCGCGCGGAGCAAGCGCTCGCGCTCTATCGGCGCGTCCTCGCCGAGGCGCCCGACGACATGGAAGCGGTGCTCGGTCTCGCCGGCGCGGAGTTCGCGCTCTATCAACGAACCGGAGAAGAGCGCTGGCGCGAGCCCTCACTCGATCATGCGCGCCGTGCAGCCGAGATCACGCCAGACTTTTGGAAGCCGCATATGTGGCTCGGCATTTACGAGCACGCCGCGGGTTCGGTGGACCGTGCGATCGTCGCGCTCGAGCGTGCCGCTGAGCTCGACGTCGGCAACGAATACGTCGTCACGAACCTCGGCACGATGTACTTCTGTCGCGGCGATTTCGAGAAGGCTCGCGATCTTTATCTACGATCGCAAGAAGCCGCCCCGGCCAACTACGCGGGCACCGAAATGCTCGGCATGTTGTATTACTTCTTGCGCGACTTCGGCGAGTCGGCGCGTCTCAGACAACAAGCGATCGATATGGCGCGCGCGGCGGGCGGTGCGGAGATCCACCAGATGTGGGGTAGTCTCGCGGATTCCCTGCGACAAAGCGGCGCGCGCGAACGCGCCATCGAAGCTTATGTGCGAGCGGCCGAGATCATCGAGCGCGACTTCATGATGAAGAACGCCACGACCGGCGATAAGGCCTCGCGTGCGTACTACTACACGGCGCTGATGCAGTTGGACGGGCGCAGTGCGCCCCCAGCGATGCTCGAATCGCTCGAGCGCGATCTGCGCGAAGCGCTCGACGCATCGACAGAATCGTATGCATTGCTTCGCCTAGCGCAGACCTACTTGGTTCGCGGGGATCCGGCGCTTGCGCGTGCAGCGCTCGACAAGGCGCTCGCGCGATGCCCTTGCTATGCCAGCTATCCCGATCTGGAGTCGATCGTTGCTCGATGAGCGACACTCCGCGCTACGGCGCGGGTGGAGGATAGGCATCGCCGGACTGCTGCGCTTCCCGCACGAGCCAATCGAGCGCGCCCGATACGATTGGATCGTTCAGGCGGCGCGGTAGGCACACGGCGTAGATCGCGAACTGCGAGGCCACCTCGATATCGAAGACCCGCACGAGTCGGCCATTCGCGAGATCGTTGGCAACGAACACTTGCGATGCGAGCGCGATACCTTGCCCTTCGAGCGCGGCTTGCAGCATGGAGTTGCGATCGCCGCAAATGACGCCTCTGCGCGGATTGACGCCTTTCGCACCGACCGCCTCCAGCCAGCGCGTCCATGCGCGGTGCGAATCGTCGTGGAGCAATGTGTAGTGCTTCAGGTCGGCATACGTTTCGAGCGGCTTGCCCTGTTTCAGGAGAGCGGGCGAGGCCACGATGATTTCCTGTGGCTTGAACAATGGTGTGACGTGAAGGGCGGGGTAGTTGCCCGTGCCGAAGCGAATGCCGATGTCGACATCTTCGCGCGCGAAGTCGACGAGTCGCGTCGACGTGATGACTTGTAGATCGACCTCGGGAAAGAGCGCTGCGAAGCGGCCGACGCGCGGCATCAACCATCGCGCGGCAAGCGAGGCGAACGTGGAAATCGTGAGCTTGCGCCGCACCGCCGGCAGCGAAACATCCTCGATCGCGCTCGCCAGTCGATCGAAGGCCTGCCGAGTGCCCTCGGCGAGCAGCGCGCCGTGTGCCGTCAGCTTGAGGCCGCGCGGCAAGCGTTCGAATAGCTTGACCCCAAGGCGCTCCTCCAGTTGCTTCACTTGGCGGCTCACGGCCGCGTGCGTGACGTTCAAGTCCTCCGCGGCTGCGCTCAGGTTCAGGTGCCGTGCGGCGACATCGAAAGCGCGCAGTGGACCGACAGGGATGCGTTTCATGATCGATCAGCGATGGAGGTATGGGGTGATGGAAGTGATCGAGGTGACATAGACCAAAGGTCCCACGCTTGCTGGTCGTGCTGGACGGTTGCGCTGGCCTACGTACCTAGGGCGGTCAGCGCGTCCGAACAGGCCGGATTTCTGGTCTGTTCATGTCCCATCACATTCGCCACCTGGTGCGACGAGATATAACCAGAAGTCATAGATTCGAGGGACAAACTATCGCTTTTCGCGAGAAAGTACTAGTCATAGGCTACGCCTCCATAACAAGCGATCACATTTATGAGGAGGCGAATATGGACGAGTGGCTATTTATCAGTCTCGCGAAGACCAAGGCTGACGCACCGGGTTTCGGCAGAACGAAGGATGTCGAGCAACAACGGCCCGCGTTGACGAAAGCAGCGGTGGCCGAGGCACTCGATCTTGCCGTTGTAGAGGACAAGCCTGCATTCAGGGGCGCGGCGGCAATCGTCGGCGCCGTGCTGGTGAACGCCGCGTTCCTCACGGCGATCGGTGACGGTGCGCTCGAAGCACGCACGCCGAAAGGCGAGGTCATCGTCGCGCAGCTCGAGCCCATTGCGATCGGCACCGCCGATCGCACGAGCTCGTACGAAGCTGCGGTGACCTACATCCAATGAGTGTGCGATGTGCCCGGCACCTACAGGCGAGCGCACGGTTGAAGACGACCGTGCTGCTCGTCTGATGCGTGCTCGCTCAGGCCTGCGCCATCTCTCCGACGAGCCGCCCGAGCTTCTCGAGCGCACGCTCCACCGGTCCTGTCCACGGGAAGCCACAGCTCAAGCGGATGAAGTTCCGATAGTCCGCCTTCGCCGAGAACACGATTCCCGGCGCAACACCGATGCGGCTTGCAAGCGCACTGCGAAACAACTGCGTGCCATCGACGTTGCGCGGCAGTTCCACCCAGAGAACCACACCACCGGCCGCGCGCGAGACGCGCGTGCCATCGGGGAAGTAACGAGCGATAGCATCGATGAACTGCTGCGAGTTCGAGGCGAGCGTCGCGCGCACTTTGCGCAAGTAGCGATCGTACCCGCCGCTCGCGTAATAGCGTGCAAGGACGAGCTGCTGCAGGCTCGGACAGGCGACGGACGCATAGAACTTCGCTCGCGCAATATCCGTATGAAACTGCGGGCTCACCGCCCAGCCGATGCGATAACCGAGCGCGATCGTCTTCGATACCGAGCCGCACGAGATGACGAGACCCGCATCGTCGAATGCGCGCATCGAGCTCGGACGCGCGCTGCCGTAGTGCAAGTCCCCGTAGATATCGTCCTCGATGATCGGAATCTCGAGCTCGGTGAGCGCCTGAACGATCTCGCGCTTCGCTCCATCGGGCGTGACGCTGCCGGTGGGGTTGTTGAAGTTCGGCATCAGCACAGCCGCGGCGAGCTTCGTTGTGCGAACGGCATTGCGGACCGCTTCGACGTCGATGCCCGCGCCTGGCACGTTCGGCACCTCAACGACGCGCAAGCCCAGATGCTCGATCGCTTGCAGCAGTCCGAAGTACGTCGGAGATTCGACGAGCACGGTATCGCCGGCCCGGCACAGCACCTGCAAGCTGATCGTGATCGCATCCATGGTGCCGCTCGTGATCACGACGTGCGACGGATCCACCGGCGCGCCCGCAAGCGCCATTCGCTTTGCGATTTGACGGCGCAACTCCTCGAATCCGGGCGGCAGCAGGCATTCGCCTGCGTTCATCGGATGATCTCGCAATACCTCGCGGACGAGATTGTTGAGTCGTTGATTCGGATAGAGGGCGGGCGAAGTGAACGCGCCGTTCAACGGAATGATGTCCTTCCTCGTCAGCGCTTCGCGACACGTGTCGAGGACCTCGGTCGCAACCGATACCGGGCGGCGCGAGCGCGAGATCTTCGTGCGCGGTTCGGGCAAAACGTTCGCGCTCGGCGCGCGAACGTAAAAGCCGGACTGAGGGCGCGCTTCGATGAGGCCGATGTTCTCGAGATGCACGTACGCCTGCACGACCGTCGATACGCTGACTTTCGCGGCACGACTCATCGAACGCACGGACGGAATCTTGTCATGCGCGCGAAGCGCGCCGTTCGCGATCTGAGTCTCGACGAGGCGCGCGACACGTTCGTACAGGAGCGGGGCTTGCGAGGACATGACGTGACAGGAATACGAGCGATGGAGGTGACGATCGACCGACGCTGCGGACGATACAACTGTATCGACTCAACATCAGTCTACCTGAATCTGTACTGCTTGCCAGCTGGGCAAGCAATCTGCGCGCCATGAATCAGACCTCCCCCAATGCGGTGACGGTTGCGCTGCCGGTCGTTGCGGCGTTCGCCGGCATCTACATCATTTGGGGTACGACCTACCTCGGAATCGCCTTCGCGATTCAGACAATTCCGCCGTTCGTCTCGGGCGCGGCGCGCTTCTTGATTGCCGGCGCACTCATGTACGTGTGGTTGAGAATGCGCGGTCGTGCTCCTCTCGCCGGAGTCAATCTTGCGGCGGCCGCTTGGACAGGCGTGTTGCTGTCAGGTCTTGGGAACGGATTCGTCATCTGGTCGCAGCAAGGTATTCCGTCCGGTATTGCGGCACTGATCGTTACCGCTGTGCCGGTCGTCGTGCTCGTGCTCGATTGGGCGTTCTTCTCGAAACAGGTGCCAACGCGCAGCGCGCTGGCTGGGACCGGCATCGCGATCGCGGGCGTCGTAGCGATCGTCATGCATACGCGCTCGCTGTCAGGCTCAGTCCACACCCTGCACTTGCTCGCGCTCATCGTCGCGATTGTGGCGTGGAGTCTCGGGACGCTCGTGCAGAAGCGTTATGCAACGGCGCAGAGCGTTCTGAGCTTTACTTGCGCGCAGATGCTCTTCGGCGGTCTGTTCCAGCTCGTGATGTCATGGCTCGACGCAGAGTGGTCGCGCTTCGACCCCTCGGCCGTGTCGATGGCATCCGTACTCGCGCTTGGTTACCTGATCGTGTTCGGGAGTCTCGTCGGACTCAACTGCTACTTGTGGCTGCTGACGCGGGTGCCCGCGTCCAAAGTCACGACGTATGCACTCGTGAACCCCGTCGTGGCGCTCATTCTCGGTGCCCTGGTGCTCGACGAGCGCATCACGCTCGTCGCGATCGTCGCTGCGGCACTCGTACTCGTCGGCGTCGCGCTCGTGCTGTTCCAAGATTGGCGACCCAGATTTATCTTGCGTCGGTCCACGAAGGTCGCTCGTGCCGAACAGTAGCCTTGTAGGTCGGATTTCAATCCCACCAAGAATGTCGGAATGAAAATTCCGACGTACAACGCGCGGCTCAAGCGGATGCGACCGCCCGCCGCTCTCGCTGAAAGATATACAAACCGCTCGCAACGATGATTGCCGCGCCGCTGAGCATGCGCAGGCTCGGCGAGGTCGACCAGATCACGTAATCGAAGAGCATCGCCCAAGTGAGCGCGGTGTACTCGAGCGGCGCAAGCACCGCAGGCGTTGCGCGTCGGAATGCATACGTGATGAGGTGTTGAGCGATCGCGCCGCTCGCGCCCAAGACCAGTAACCATCCCGCGTGCTCCGGACGCAGCGGCACCCATGAGGGCGCCGCGATCGCGCCGCTTACAGCAGCGAGAATGGCAAGCGGCCAAAAGATCGTCGCATCAGCGGAGTCGGATCGAGACAGGATGCGGATCGTGAGTACGTTGATCGCGTACCCGATCGACGCTGCGAGCGCCGCCAGCCCGCCCAAACTGATCCAGTGATTGCCGGATGGCTTGAGGATGATGAACACGCCCGCCAAGCCGATGCAGACCGCCAGCCATCGCCTCCAGCCAACACGCTCACCGAGCATGGGCACCGAAAGCGCCGTGATGATTAACGGTGCTGACATGAAGATGGAATACGCATCC
Source organism: Lysobacterales bacterium (assembly GCA_044506405.1). Taxonomy (GTDB): domain Bacteria; phylum Pseudomonadota; class Gammaproteobacteria; order Steroidobacterales; family Steroidobacteraceae; genus Steroidobacter. The sequence continues at coordinate 81,678 of JBIQKP010000005.1, forward strand.
CCAAGCGTTAGGAGCTTCACTGCGTAGACGAACGCCCACAGCACGAATACGCCGAGCAGTCCCCTCGCGAGATGAAGCAGCCATCGGCGCGGCACGAGATCGCCCCAGCGCCCCAACAGACCTGTCGCGGCCAACAGCAATGGCAGAGAAGTGGCACCGCGCAAGAACGTGACTTGGATCGCGGGATAGAACTCCACGAGCCGCTTCATGGTGACGTCCATGATCGAGAACGTCGCGACTGCGGCGAGCATCGCGGCAATCCCGCGCACATTTGCAGAGGGCACGTTAAACCTCAGAAAGGGCGATAGCACCGCACATGGGCTGATCAACGGGAACCCGCTCCCTCGTGGCGGGTTTCATTGTGGTGATTCCAGATCAACGAGGTCCGCCGAATGGCACTCGATCAACAGCAAGCGACGGAGTTCAAAGCCCGCCTGCGTGAGCGCGCAGCGCAACTCCGCGAGGAGATTCGCAGCACGCTCGAGCGTTCGAACGATGAGACGCACGCGCAGATTGCGGAGAGAGCGCGCGATGAGGGGGACGATTCGTTCTCGGATCTCATCGTGGACCTCAATCTGTTCGATATGGATCGAGACGCGGAGGAGCTCCGTCGTATCGATGGGGCCATGCTGCGACTCAAGGAGGGCCGATTCGGCGAGTGCGTTGCGTGCGGACGGGATATCCCGCTTGCGCGGCTCGAAGCGGAACCCACCGCGGTTCGGTGCGTCGGTTGTCAGGAGCTCTACGAGAAAACGCACGCCTCGCAGAACACACCGACGTTGTGATTCCCGGTCACGATTTGCAGGCCATCTCGCACTCGTGCAGCTCTTGGCGGCAGAAGTTGTTCGCCTGCCGTTCTTGCTCCATGCAGTCTTGTCGCATGCGCGCCGGATTGTCGACCGCCTTCATGCACATGCTCAGGTGATGAGCGAAGCGCGCTTCGCAACCCGGGCCGCAATTGCGAGGCCGGCGGAAGTAGGCGCAAAAGATCGAAGGATCTTGAGTCGACTCGAACGCTTCGCGTCCGCCGGTCGCGGCGCTACGTGAGCACTCTTGGCGCGCGCGTCGCACTTCGCTGCCGCACCGTGCGTGCGCGTCGCTGCATTGAGCGCTGCAGGAACCCTTCGCCTTCTGAGGGGTATCGCGTTCCGACTTTGACTCAGCCTCCACACCGACACCGTTGATCTCCGCGTTGACCGAGAAGTCATCAGCCGGAGTGGATGCGGTCGTGATGCAGGCAAGTGCGGCACACACTGCCAAGAGTCGCGTTTTCATGTTGCGCCCCGAGGAGGACAGGTTCTGTTCTGAGTTCTTGACCCGGAGCGCCGGAGTCGACCGTCGGCGTCCCGCTGACGCACTTTGCCACTCGTACGAAATCCGTCAAGCGCCGAAACGAACCTGCGCCTCCGTGACTCCGACGCTCAGGACGGGTCTACGCCCGGCGAGGATGCGAAGCGGCGATGCATCGGTGAGTTGCCAGCGCGCGGAACCGAAAGCGATGCGAGCGGACGCCGTCACAGGCGTGTACTGCAGCGCACCTCGATTGGTCTGGATAACGATTGCGCGTGCCCTCGACCTGAATGGCCAGCGCCACCGTGCCTCAAAGCTCGACCACGCAAGCATGCCTTCGTGCGTGTAGCTCTCAATGCGTGAAACCGGCGATGCTGCGATCTGAAAACGGGCCAGTTCTTTCGGCACCCCCCATAACGCTCGCCCACCTCGTAGCGCGACCTCCGAGTCGACCCAAATGGACGTCACGTGCACGCCGAGCCCTCTGCCGGTGCGCAGCAGCACAGCGAGAAACAATTCGCGATAGGGCAAGTCCCCTTCAGGTCCGTAGTTCACGAACCCGCTCGCGAGCCAAACGCTTCGCGCGGCGATGAACGGACGGACGCCGTCGGGCAGAGGTAGGTGGAACGCTCTCGCAGGCACTCGCCAAAGTGAGCAGTGTCCCGAGGCGCACAGTCGCCAGGGTGAAGGTGGATACGCGAGCGCGGGAGCCATGACCTACGTTTTCAAACGTTTACACACGCGGGGGAACCCTGCCTCGAACCGTGGGTCTTCTGATCGTAAGGCGCAACGCGCCAAGGTACACTCTCGGTCGATCGCCTGCTGAAGTGCAGCGGGCAATACGAGCCGCCCATGCAGCGGTTCGCAACGGCGCCGACAACGAGGCTCCTGATTCATGACTCACTCTTCCGAAGAACGTCTGGACGATCCGAGCGCGGAGTCCGATTCGACCGGCGCGCGCATTCTCCCGTTTCAACGTCCGCCGACGGATCTGCAGCGGGCCATTCAAATGCGCGCGCAAGAAGCGATCGAGCTCGACCACGCGCGGGAGCGCGACCGCTCGCGAGGCGCGCCCGTGCGTTGGGCCATCATCTTCGTGCTGGCGTTGATCCCGGTCGGGATCGTGTTCTCAGGCGTCGACGCGTTCGTGCGCGTGTTCCATCACATCAACGACACCTACAGCAAGATGCCTGTTCCAGAGGCGGAGCCTGCCGCGCAGCCAGCTGAGACCCCGGTGCAACAACCCGGCATCGTTATCCTGCAGCCGCTACCCGAGGAAGACACAGCACAAGCGCCGAGCGGCGGCAACTAGCTCGAACATTCGCTGCCGCGCGGAGAGGGGCCCGGCGAATACCGGGTCGATAAGGGATGGAGAGGAGAGCGAGTTACAGACTCGCCCGCATGAAGAGTAGTGGACCATCGATGCTCATGTCGACAAGGCCTGGCGTATCTTCATTTCGAGAATCGACTTCGATTTTGAAGCTGCGATAGCCGAGGCCGAACACGAGGTATGGATTCTTACGCCACGTGAGCGCGACGCGCGCGTCCGCAATCGAGCCGTCGACGTCCTCGATGTCGGCGGTGAGATACTGAAAGCGTGCTTCTGCGGACCAACGTCTGCTGAAGTCGAAGCGCCCCTCGAGACCCACGAACGGGAACGGCGCAACGCCGCTCTCCGAATCGCGAACGACGCGATTGCGAACGATTGCATTCGCTTCCACTTCCGTGATCTGGATTCCGAACGTTCCGGTGAGCTCGCCGCGCTCCTTGACGAGGAAGCGATACCCGTACGTCAGCCCGAACATCGTGAGATTGAGCTCGCTGCTCACGCGCTCACCGGGGAGGTAGACCTCATCGTCGAACTCGATCGTCGTCTCGATCTCCTTCTCCGCGGAGCGCCGAGTCGTCATGCCGCTCAAGCGCACGAGATGGTGCTCGCCAGGAAGCAGCGTCAGCTCTCCTTGTACGAGGACCTTCGAATCGTCGAGACCCAGATCGTCTTCCGCTGAGATCAGCGTGCCTTGCTCCGTCAACGACTCGTCGATGCGCAGTTGCGTGTCGAAACCCGCGTTCAGCACGAGCAGCTCCGCGCGGAAGCTATCTTCAGAAACCCGCGGCGGCGGCTTCGGCGCCCAATCGGGCAGCGCATCCGTGCTCTGTGCAAAGGTGAGCTGAGGAACTGCAAACGCAAGCAGCGCCGTACCGAGTGCGGTACGACCGAAAGAGGCGATCGAACGAGTTAGCGTGAGCAGGGGCATCGCGGCTCCAGTTCCATGCGGAAAGCGAGCTCGATTATGCCCGTCGAGTTATGCGACCGCGACCCAGTGATCGTCCCATCGGATCGGTTTCGTGCTCGCGATTTCGAGGAAATGTGATCGCAGTCGAGTTTTGCCTATCTCAAAGGCCGTGCCGTCGCGTCGTGACGCATAGATCGAACCGTCTCCGCCTCGCGACAAACCGTACGCTTCGCTCGCGGATACGATTCCGCGGAACTCACCCGATTGCTTGGACCAACACGCGACGCCGTCGCCGTAGGGACAGCTTGCCGCGATCAAATCATCAACCTCGCTCACGCAGACGCTCGCCACGTAACCGTTCAAATGGGCCAACGCATCGGACGGACACTCGAGCTGAATGATTCCCCGTGCAGGACGATACAGGGCAACCACGCTCGGTGCGTGCTCGCGAGGCCCCTCGTACTGCAAGCCGACCGCCGCGACGCCATCGCTCGCGACGGACAAGTGACGAATGCTGAGCAGGTGCTCGGGCAACCGCCATTGCTCCAGACATTCTCCGTTCGTCGCATCGAGCACGCAGAGCGATGGGTCCATCGTTTCGATATTCAACTTGCGTCGATACGAGCGCGGATGCGTCAGGATACCGCCGTTCGCGACGAGCAGATGGCGCTCGCCAGGAAGCCAAGCGAGCTCGTGCGGGTCGATGCCGCGCGTATCGATCTCGTCGATGACGTCATAGGTGCGCGCGTCGCGAACGCTGATCACGCCGCGCACGCGTTCGTAGTCGTGCTCCGGCGTGAACAAGATGTCGCCGCGCGCCGAGAACACACCGTGTCCCGAGAGATGCTGGCCTGCCTGCGTTTCGAATGCGAGGGCCACTCGTTTGGACGCGAGGTCGAGCTCGAAGGTTTGCGTGCCGGGACGCCGCGCGAAGAACAGCACTCGGTTCGAGTCGATCGGATGAACTGCACATCCGTGCGCGCGCACAGGAACCTTCGCACCGAACACGTTTGCGGTCGCGAGCGACAATCCACCGACGTACTGATCGCCGACTGCATCCTCGAACGCGGACAACAACGTGCCTTCGCGTCGCGCCCAACTGCAACCGTGCAAAGCGGTTGCGCCGAGCGCGGCTAACGTACTTGCGATGAAAGTGCGTCGCTTCATCGCGCTCACAGCGAGTTCAAGAACGCGAGCAGCGCCGCGCGATCTTTCTTCGACATCGTCCTGAAGGCTTCTCGTGATCGTTCCGCTTCTCCGCCGTGCCACAGGATGGCCTCCGTGACATTGCGAGCACGCCCGTCATGCAACAGCCGCGTGTGGCCGTTCACGGTCTCTTGCAGACCGAGTCCCCAGAGCGGAGCCGTACGCCACTCGTTCGGCGCCGCTTTGAAGTCGACGCGGTTATCTGCCAGGGCATCACCCATATCGTGCAAGAGCAAGTCCGTGAACGGATGGATCGTCTGATTCGCAACGGCGGCTTCTTCAGTGTTCGACGAGGTGACGAACGTCGAATGATGGCAGGCGGTGCAGCCTGCGGACGCAAACAATGTCGCGCCACTTCGCACGGTTGGATCGTCGAGATTACGGCGGGCCGGCACGCCGAGCGTTCTTTGATACTGGACGATGCGCTCGAAGATCTCGTCCGAGATTTCGGGTTCGCCGCCGTTCGGCGCCTTGAGGCACTCGACTTGCACGTCCGTGCAATTCTGTTCCGGCCGCAAGGTCGTAGACATTCCGATCTCCGAAGAGAATGCCGCCGCGGTTTGGTGGGCGATGTCGGGCTGATTCGCTTTCCAGCCGAACCGCCCAAGCACGACTTGCTGCGTACGATGATTCCAGACGCGATTCGGCCGGCCCGAGATGCCGTCGCCATTCGCATCGTCCGGATCGGCCAGCGCCACGATCTGATCCTCAGGGATCGCTTCGAGCAGCCCGGCGCCGAACACCGAGGGTGCAACGCGCGGCGAGAATCCCGTGCCGTCGTGTAGCTCGCCATAGGCAAGCTCGTGAAACTCGTACTCCGGTGCGAGCAACGCGAAGGGCTCTCCGTCCGCGAACGTCCCCTGAATCTCGCGATGACGAATGCGGACCGTGCCTTCCGCGGGCACACCGCCGATCGCGAATGGATTCAAGTTCACGCCATAGCGCGGATCCGCGCCGGGTTCATCGTTCGGGCCGGGCGTCGGCGTCGCGAATTGGATGACGAGAGAGATCGGCCGCTCGCCGGCATCGGGCGGGCGGCCGCGCCCATCATTGTTGTGGCACGCGTCGCAACTGCGTGCGTTGAAGAGCGGGCCGAGCCCGTCGCGTGCGCCTGCCGTAGCCGGCGCGACGATCCACGGGCTATTGAAGAACGCGTTGCCGATAGCGAATGCTGCACGCCGTTCCACATCCAGGTTCGGTGCGGGACGAGAGAATGCATGTCGGTCGGTCGAGCTCACCGTCAACGCGCCGCCCGAGGTCGGCGCGAGTAATTCGTCCGGCGGCGCTGACGCTTTCGAGCTGCAGCCGCCCATCGCTGCAACGAGTGCGAAGGTGAGTGCAATTCGCAGGAGCAATCGTGTACTCACGTCGCAAGCGCCGTCCGCGGCTTCAATCGCCGAGGCTTTGCAAATCGGAGAGGAAGATCTGAATGGCGCGTGCCGCACGCGTGAGCGAAAGCGCTTCTGCGCGCAGCGCATCGATCGCTGCCCGTACTCGCGCCTGTCCCTCGGCGTTGTCGGAATGGATCTCACGATCGAACGGCGTTTGGATCGCGCCCACGGCTTCGCGTACTTTCTCGATGCGCGCATCCACTTCTTGCGCGACACGCTCATCCTTCTCCTTCACGAGATCGGCGAGGCTCGGGCCGCTCACGACGGTGCCGTCGAGGCGCGTGTACCTACCGTAGTAGACATGCTCGATCCCCGCGGCGTTCGCGCGCAGGTCCGCCATCGTCGTATCGCTGAAGCACGATTGTTCTTCTTCTTGATCCGACGACAAGAGCGGCACGTTCATGCGCTCGCCGGCCATCTCGACTTCCGCCAGTGCGGCGCCGCCTGTGAACATGCGCTTGAGCGCGGTCGGAACATCGCCGCTGATGAGCGATGACCGATAGTTCGTTTGACCCGAGGCCGGTTGACGCCATTGCGCCGCGACGCCTTCGAGGTCTTGGATCAGGAGTGCCGTCGCCGCTTTCAAGTATTGCCCGCGGCGCGCGTTCGTCGTTGCGTTGTCGCCCGTCGCGACGAAGTCCGTGTAGGGGCGTTGTCCCGCGGAGTCGGGCGGCGTGTTGGAATCTTGTCCCCACAACAAGAACTCGATCGCGTGGTAACCGCTCGCAATGTTCTTCTCGCCGCCGGCTTCGTTCTGCGCCGCGATGAGCTCCGGGGTGATCTCCGGAAATTGCGCTACGTTGCCGATGATGTTTGCGCCGGGCGCGGCGTTATAGGCATCCAACTGGACGGCGTCGATGTGGTTCTCATCGAGCGGCCAACCGTTGAGGCGAGGCTCGGGCCCATTCTCTTCATTGTCGATCGGTCCGCCGTAGAAGCGAAACGCTTCGGAGTAACCGTACGGAAGCCGCGCGGCCTTCCAGCTCTCGCGCGCCGCTTCCAGCGTGCGTTCGCTGGGGTTGGCGATCAGCGCATCGACGGCGCGATCCATCGCGCGTGCCGTCTCGATGCAGTCCTCATATGTCGCGAGCACGATGTCCGCATAGGTTTCGATCACGGCGCGTCGCGGATCGTCTTTCTGCTGTGAACAGCCGACGAGCAAGAAGACCAGCGCGATCCAGACCGGACCGGCGTACGCAATTCGAGTAGGCATCGGAAGCGAAAGAGCCGTTTAGCAGAGCGTTCGGGCGCGATGCGCCACTGGGAGGCGCAGATTCTACGCGCAATTGAGAATGACTCGCAATTGCGAATGCGCGGCGGGCGGGCGCAAGTCGGCCTTACGACCAGCGAATCTGCGAACGCGCCACGGCGGAGGCGCGCGTCAGTGCCTGCGCAGCGAGGGGTTCCAGCCCGAGGGAGGTTCGTCGTAAGGTCGGAGCATTTGTCGACGGTGCAAGATGTCGCGGAGCAGATCGCCTTCGATGCCAAGGCGCTCCGCCGCTTTGTCGATCGGCAATCCTTCGCAGACGATCAAGCTGACTGCCGTCCAATAGATTGCCGCTTCGTTTCGATCGCCTTCATGCGCTTGCATGGCGTCCCCCGACGAGCTTCTCGAACCGACATTCTCGCGAGGCTCGAACGGGAGACGTAAGCGACAGAAATACTTAATTCGCTTCGCTCAGCGAGTGTGTGAAGAAGCGGACCGGAAAGACATCGAGGCGGGATGGCCAGCAGTTGCTGCCGGCCACCCGTCTGGGGACCTACATTTAGCCGGCGTCGGCGAGCTTCTTACCGACGAACTGCCAGTTCGCGAGCTTCTCGATCACCGTCTTCACGAAGCGCGCACGCTCGTGCTGATAGTCGAGATAGTAGGCGTGCTCCCACACATCGCACGTCCACAGCGGCGTCTCACCGTGTGTGAGCGGATTATCCGCATCGTGCGTCGTCGTGATTTCGAGCTTGCCGTTCTTGAGCACGAGCCAGGCCCACCCGCTGCCGAACTGGTTGACGGCCGCTTCGACGAACTTGTCGCGGAAGTTGTCGAACGACCCAAACGTCGCTTCCAGGCGCTTCAACACCGGGTCCGGCGGGGTGCCGCCGCCATTGGGCGCGAGCGACTCCCAGTAGAAGTCGTGATTCCAGACCTGCGCCGCGTTGTTGAAGATCTTCTTCTCGGTCCCGGTCGTATTCGCTGTCGCGCGAATGATCGCCTCGAGATCCGAGTTCTCGAACTTCGAGCCTTTCACGAAGTCATTCAACTTCGTGACGTACGTGGCGTGATGCTTGTCATGATGATGCTCGAGCGTGCGAGCTGACATCATTGGGTCGAGGGAGTCTTTCGCATAGGGCAAGGGTTTGAGAGTGAAGGCCATTTCGGCTGCTCCGTTCTAACTTCAGCGGGAAAGAGAAGAAATCTAACACATCTATCTCGAAGAAGTTCCGAGAAGGGACTTTCGTCTATCACCTCGAGTGTTCCGGCGCACTTTTGGCACTGAAAGCACTGTCATGGCGCGATGACGATGCCGATTCGTATTCGCCGAAAGCAGGTGTTACGCGTTGCGTAGTCGTGCCGGCGAGATCCGTGCATCGCATCGAGATACACAATCGAGCGGGGTATCGATCTCGAACGCCTGTCGATGTCGAACCGATCGCAGCGCACGGTGACTCCGAGCCGGCGTAGCAATCGAATAGCTGAACGTTGTCGTCGATCTGCGCTCGCTCGAGTGGCCAGTCGAGCGCGGTGACATGTGGTGGTGCGCTTGCATGTCTGTATAGACATTCATGCTCTCGCGAGCGTCGTCGCGCCTTCGTCTCGGCGCGACGCCGAGCAGGACCCGGAATCGTGTCGAGCGCTAGGCTCCACGCCAGCTGCAATCTGACCAAACAGCGAGGAGAACTGCGGACTGGCGCACATGAAATCTCGGGGGTGTGCCCATACTGGGTCGAGGCATCGAGCGGCCTCAAACGCGGCAAAATGGTATCGCTCTTCGCACACGTTCAGCGCCGGGACAGGCGCAATTGGATACAGTGCGCACCCTATGACGGAGGTCACGTGACGCGAGCGAGCCAATCCGTCTATATTCAGGGTTTCCCGGAAAACAAGAGGCAACGTGTCGGTCGCGTCGAGAAAAAAGCCCATCCGTCGACGAAAGACCTTACGCTTTGCAGATTGAAAGGGGGGTGCAAGTAGTGTTCAGAACTTTAGCAGCTAGTGTCCTGGTCGCTGCACTCGGTGTGAGCGGAGCCTCGCGCCTGCATGCGGCCGAAGAGGCCGCCGCCTCCACCTTCATCTCCCTTAGTTTTCAAGGCTCCTGCGACGATCGGAACAATCGCCTTTGGCTCCATAACAATCATACGTTCAAGACGATCGTCACGCGCGTGCGTTGGCGGGCAGCCGGGGGTAAGGACTTGAGCGAGGAGTTTTATCCCGCGCCGAACTCTTCCCGCGAAATCGGTTGTGCCGCGGAAGCCGAAGTCTTGAGCGCGGAGTTCGCAGCTTTCTAGTTCGCGCGAGCGCCGCCAAGTCGCCCCCGGCTCCTTGGGTGAGCGCTTGCCCTTCTCGCTAATGTGCTCGAAGATCGCGCACACCGTCACGCGCGTATGGCAGCACTTCATACTCTGACACTCGGTAACGGCGACACGATTGCCGTTCAGTTCTATGAGCCCGCGGATACACCGAGGGCAAGCATCGTCGTGCCCTGCGCGATGGGCGTCGCACAACGCTTCTACTCGCGTTTTGCTGAGTGGCTGGCCCTTCAGGGCTATCTCGCCGTGACGTTCGACTATCGTGGCATCGGACAATCGGCGCCCGCGTCACTACGAGGATTCGAAGTCGATATCTTCGGATGGGCGCAGGAGGATTGCGCCGCTGTGATCGAGCACGTCAAAGCTCGACACGCCGACAAACCGTTGTATTGGGTCGGTCACAGCTTGGGCGGGCAATTGCTCGGCCTCATTCCCAATCGAGACAAGATCGATCGTGTCATCACTGTCGCGACAGGATCCGGCTATTGGCTCGAGAACAGTTGGCCGACGAAACGCATCGTGTGGTGGTTGTGGTTCGTTGTCGTGCCGATCGCGATTCGGCTCGCAGGCTACTTCCCCGGAAAGCGCCTTCGCAAAGTCGGAAACCTCCCGAAGGGCGTGATGGCGCAATGGCGTCGCTGGTGTCTTGCACGCGAATACGTCGTCGGTGCGGAAGGCGAACATGTGCGCGCAGCGTACGCTTCGGTCCGGATGCCGATTCTGTCGCTCTCGTTCACGGACGACGAGATGATGTCTGCGCAAGGTATTCGATCTTTGCATGCGCTCTATACGAGCGCGCCGATTCAGTATCGGCAGATCGCTCCGAGCGATATCGGCGCCGCGCAAATCGGCCACTTCGGCTTCTTTCGGCCGCAGTTCGAAGAAAGCTTGTGGCCTATCGTGATGGAGTGGATGGAGGGTGCTTCAAGCGCGGAGCGTGAATAAAAAAAAGCGTGCGCAACCACTTTCATAATCGCGCACGCCTGCATCCGATCGATGGCTCAGGGGGATTGTCCACCATCATCGTAAGCAAGTTAAAACTCTGACTACCGAAAGAGACTCCGCTACAACACGTCCCGAGGACGCTCGGAATTCTTATTGCATGAGCTATGCCAGCGTTGAGAACCGCGCAATCACAGCGCTCTGCGGGATGGGATGACGTTGTGTTGCACTCGCGCTGTGCATGAGAAGTTGCTGCGTGCGCTATCGATGAACACGCGCGGCGGCAGAGTGTGATGCGTTTCAAAATCCCGACGCGCTTTGCTCTTTCTGTTTCGAATCGACACCCGTGCCCGAGCTGCCCGCATCATGTATCTCGGGCGCTTGAGAACGCGTGATGCGCGTGACGAGCACCATGCCCGCGGTCAACAGCGTGGCGGATAGGAGAAACGCCGCGCCGGGGATATGCCACTCGCGATGCGCGATGAAGGTGGCGAAGACGTACGCGAAGATCAAGGGACCCACCATGTTCGCGATCCCCATGAGGCTGCTGTTCGCCCCTTGAAGCTGCCCTTGTTCTGTTTGTCCGACGAGACGTGTCATCGAACCTTGCAGCGCCGGATTGAAGAGGCCCCATAGGCTCATCGTGACGACACCCAAGACATAGATCGGCGGTGAGGTCGCGATGCCTTGGATGAAGAATCCCAACGCGCCGCCGCTCAGTCCCAGGATCATCGTGCGGCGTTCACCGAATGCACGCACGACACGTCCAACGAACCCGGCTTGAATGATGACCTGGCACACGCCGGCGACCGCGAGCAGCAAGCCCACTTGTTTGATCGTCCAGTCGTAGCGATAGCCCATGTACAGCACGGCTGTCGCGGGGAGCGCGACGTGCGCGAGGTTGCTCAAGAAGCCGACGCTCGCAAGTCCCCAGAGCTCGCGGTGAGATCGAAGCAGCTTGAGAGCACCCACCGGATTCGCCTTTCGCCACGAGAACGGACTGCGGTTCTCTGGCGCCAGCGATTCGGGCAACACGAACAAACCGTACATCGCGTTCGTGAGACTGAAGCCGGCCGCCACCCAGAAGGGCAGGCGCGGATCGACATCGCCCAATACGCCACCGAGTGCGGGACCCACGACGAAACCGAAGCCGAAAGCGGCGCCAAGCAGTCCGAACTTCGACGCGCGTTGCGCCGGCGGCGTCACATCCGCGATGTAGGCGCCAGCGGTCGAGACGCTCGCCGATGTGATGCCCGAGATGATGCGACCGACGAACAGCCAACCGAGCGATGGCGCGAGCGCCATCAAGATGTAATCGAGCCCGAGACCGAAGTTCGACAGCAAGATCACCTTACGTCGACCGAAGCGATCGGAGAGCGATCCCAAGATCGGCGAGAAGAAGAACTGCATGAGCGCCCAGGCCGTCACGAACACGCCGTAGATCTCCGCCGCTTCCGCAGTGTCGCCGCCCATGAAATCTTCGATGAGATTCGGCAGCACCGGAATGATGATGCCGATCGCGAACATGTCGAGCAGCACCGTGACGAACACGAAGGCGAAGGCCGCCTTCCGCGGCCCGGTGGAGGGTGTCTCAATCATCAGCGTGGGAGGTTGGGATGCAGTGTCACAGTGTACGGTGTCCGGGTCCTTCCGTGTGTAAGGCTCACTTGGCTTTCTCCAGCTCATCCACCGTCTTCGGCCAGTCATCCTTGAGCAGCCTCGATAGAGAGCGATCCGCGAGCAATTTCCCCTCGGTCTGACAGCGCGGGCAGTAATTCGTCTCGTTCTCCGCGTAGCGGATGCGCTGAATCGCCGTTCCACAGACGGGACACGGCTTGCCGTAGCGCCCATGCACCGCCATCTGCTCTCGGAATGCGGTGACCTTCTCGGGGAAGTCGCGCTCGTTCTCCTCGCGCAAGCGTTCAGTCCACTCGATCAGCGTTGCGCGAGTCGCATCGTAGAGCCGCTGCCATTCGGGCTCATCGAGCAATTTCGTTTGCTTCATCGGCGAGAGCTGCGCGCGGTGCAGGATTTCGTCCGAGTACGCATTGCCGATGCCAGAGAGGATCGTGGGATCGGTGAGTGCGCGTTTGAGGGTGTGATTGGTTTCCTGCATGCGCGCGCGGAACGCGGCGAGATCGCGATCGAGTACCTCGAGTCCACCTCGGTCGAATTCAGCCAACGCCGCCTCGCCTCGTACGACGTGTAACGATGCGCGACGCTTTGTGCCGGCTTCCGTCAACGTCAGCACGCCGTTCGGAAACTCGAGGTGTAGCAACGCGGGACGGACGCGTTTCGATCGTGCTCGGTCGTACCAATGAAGGCGGCCAGCGATCATGAGATGCAGCACCATCCAAACGTCGTTCTCGTAACCGATCGCAATGCGCTTGCCGAGGCGGCGAAGCGCAATGACTTTCTGGTCATTGCAGGCATCGATCGGCGGATCCACCGAGCGCAGCAAGAATGGATTCTTGAGCAGAATGCGTTCGAGACGCTGCCCGACGATGCGCCGCTCGAGCGCTTCGATGTAGACGACGATGTCGGGAAGCTCGGGCATGTGCTTGCCCGCGCGCGCTACAACTCGCGAAGGCCGGTCGTGATCGGCAACCTCGCCGCTCGCAGACTCGGCAGCAGGCCGCCGATGAATCCGAGCACGAGCGCGTAGAACAGCCCGTTCAGCAACAACTCAGGCGTGACGGTGAACGCGAAGCTGAGCTGCGTGAACGAGCCGAAGTTGAGCGTCGAAGCGCGAATGCCATTAAAGGCGAAGTACGAAATGAGCATGCCAACGATGCTGCCGATGAGTGCGAGGAAGAGTGCTTCCACGATGACGGAGATCACGACCGGGAACGATCCGAAGCCGAGCGCGCGCAGCGTGGCGATCTCGCGTGTGCGTGCCGACACGGCGGAGTACATCGTATTCAACGCCGCGAAGACGGCGCCGAGTCCCATGAGGATTGCGATCCCGAATCCGAGGCCCGTGATCATCACTCGCAAGCCTTCGGATTGTTCTGCATAGAACGCGCTTTCGGCGTACACCTTCGTGTTGACGCGAGGATCGTTCGAGAGCGAATCCCTGAAGGCGCTGAGCGCATCCGCGCTCGTGAGCTTCGCGCGCACCGACTGATAAGAATTGCCGCGGTTGTACGCGCCTTGCAGCACCGTGGCGTCGGTCCACACCTCGGATTCCGCAACGCTGCCCCTATCTTCGAACCGGCCGACGATTGTCCAATCGGTCGTGCCCCAGCGCACGCTATTGCCGACGACGAGACCCTCGAACTGCTCGGCGGCGCCCGCGCCGACAATCACTTCGAACGTGCCGGGTACGAACATTCGCCCTTCGGTGATTCGAAAGTTCTTGCGGAGTTTCGATCCGTTCTGGCCCACACCACGGAAAGGTACGTTGGCGGCGGTGCCGGTGCTCTTGAGCGGGATATCGACGATGACGTAGAGCTCGGCCGATGCGATCGGACCGTCGTCATCGCGCGCGATGTGCGGAGAGTCCATGACGATGCGCGCTTGGTCCTGACCGAAACCGCTGCTCAGCTCATCGCTCGAGCCGCCGCGCAGGACAATGGCGACGTCGGGCGACCCGGAATAATCGAGCGCGGCTCGAAAGCCCTCCCGGATCGATAGGACGCCGACGAGAACGGTCACCACGCCGGCGATGCCGATGAGTGCAACGATCGAGGAAGCGAAACGCTCGCGCATGTTGCGCACGTTCATCGCAGTTATCGCTGCTGCTTGACTTGCCGATCCGAACATTGCGATTCCTCGGGATGAGTCTGGGCCGACGTTCGGCGTCAGGTTCTTCTGAGTGCGTCGACGATCTTGAGCTGCCACGCCTGTGTGGCGGGCAGGGCGCTTGCGAGCGCACCGAGCACGAGCGCGAGCACCGCGCCCACGGCGAACGTCGACGGTGGTAGCGCGAGCGACGGGAAGTACTGCACGAGCACCGGGACGTTCGACAACCCGACCGCGATGAGACCTGCGAGTGCCAATCCGATGATCGCGCCTAAGATCGTGAGCAGCATCGACTCCGCCAGCACGAGCCCGGTGACCGAGCCGCGCGCAAAGCCGATCGTTTTCAGTACGGCGAGCTCGTTCGTGCGCTCTCTTACCGACTGGCCCATCGTGTTCGCTATGACGAGCAAGAGCGTGAAGAACACAGCGGTCGCGACCGCCGTCACGAGCGCGCCGATGTTGCCCATCTGATTCGCCCAAGCCTGCATGAACGCACTTTCGTTGTCCGTCTTCGTTTCGTTCGCGGAGTTTGCAAACAAGGCATCGATTCTGTCCGCGATCTCGACCGATCTATTGGGATCGTCCACGCGCAGGACGATCATGCCGATCGTGTCCTGACCGAACGTGCGCGCCTCGTCGAGGTACTCGTTGTGAAAGAACAAGCTCGCGCTGTCGTTCTTCGCGGTGAAGATCGCGCGAATGTTCATCTCCCAAATCTGCGTGCCGTCTCGATTCGAGTAGATGCTCGACCGCAATGGGATCGTGTCGCCGACCTGCCAGCCGTATTGTTGGGCCGTGGCGCTTCCGACGATCGCGCCCGCCCGGTCGCTGAACCAGGCTTGACGCTCTTCTTCCGTCAATTCGTATTCGGGGTAGACCTGCAGAAAGGTCTCTGGGTCGACGGCGAACGAGAACACCTGGTTTCGGTCGTCCTGGTAGACGCCGCCGAACCACGAGTAAGGCGTTGCGACTGTCACCCCTTCGACGCCGCGTACGCGCGTGAGATGACTCTCCGGCAGCGGCTGGATGAACGTGACCTTGTTCATCGTGATCAAGCGATCCGCACCGGCGAGCTCCGCGCCGCCCGTGAGTGCGGCATTCATCGTCTGCAGAATGCCGAAGAGCAAGAACGCGACGACGATGGAGGCAAGCGTCAGGCTCGTGCGCAGTTTCTTGCGTCCGAGATTCGCCCAGAGGAGGTGGAGGTATTTCATAGGCTGGGGGCTGGGGGCTGGCGACTGGAGCCGGAATGTCTTGTCTGCTCGAGCGTGGAGGCTGCAGGCTGTGGCCACAGGCGCGGATCGGATGAGAGCGGCAGCAGGATCGGATGATCTTTCATATCGCGTCTCTTGATTTTAGCTCCAGCCCCCGGCCTCCAGCCCCCAGCCGAAATCTCACGCGGCTGCGGTGTCGAGCTCGAGTCGGCCCTTCTCCAGATGCAACGTGTGCTTCGCGCGTGCCGCGGCGTGAGGATCGTGCGTCACCATGATGATTGTCTTGCCTTGCCGCTCGTTGAGTGCTTGCAGCAGATCGAGGATTTCGTCGCCCGACTTGCGATCGAGGTCGCCGGTCGGCTCGTCGCACAAGAGCAGTGTGGGATCCGACACGATCGCGCGCGCGATGCCGACGCGTTGTTCTTGACCGCCCGACAGCTCGCGAGGTTTGTGTTTCGCGCGATCGGCCAAGCCGACGAGGCTGAGCGCGGCCTCCGCTCGCTTGCGCCGCTCGGCGGCGGAGAGCGACGTCAGCAAGAGCGGCAACTCGACGTTGCGCTGTGCGCTCAGTACTGGGAGCAAGTTGTACATCTGGAAGACGAACCCGACATGGCGCGCGCGCCAACGGCCGAGCTGTGCATCGTTCATCGCTTCTATGCGCTGTCCTGCGATCTCGATCGAGCCCGAGGTCGGGCGATCGAGGCCGCCGATCAGGTTGAGGAGCGTCGACTTGCCGGAGCCCGACGGACCCATCAGCGCGAGAAAGTCGCCTTTCGGGATCTCGAGGTCGAGCGCCTGCAGAACGTGCACCGTTTCAGCGCCACGCTTGTAGTCCTTCGCAACCCCGCGACATCTCACCAATACGTCTTCGCTCACGGTGTTCCCCTCAGAATCGAACTCAACGTTTGACGATCTTGACCGGCGCGCCTTCGGCGAGCCCTTCGACGGGGCGAGCGACGATGACATCGCCGGCGTTGAGCCCTGCGATGATTTCGACCTGCCCGTTGCGAACACTTGCGGTGCGCACGGCAACGCGCTCGACGGCGTCTTGGCTCACCCGCCACACGTAGCTCGTATCGCCGTCTTTGAAAACGGCCTCTGACGGCACGCGAACCGCTGGGCGCGCGCTTGCAGTTTCTTCGGCCGGCCGATCCTCGAGGAAGGTGACCTTGACGCCCATTTGCGGAAGGATGCGAGGCTCGAGTACATCGAACGCGATGCGCACGCGCACGGTGGCCTTCTGTCGATCGGCGGTCGGCACGACATTGATCACGTGGCTTGGAATGACCCAGTCGGGATACGCATCGAGCACGGCTTCCGTTCTTTGATTCGCACGAACTCGGTTGATGAACGCTTCATTGACGTCGACTTCAATTTCGCGCGAATCCATGTCAACGATTGTCGCAATTCCCGTGCGCGTGAAACCACCGCCAGCCGACATGGGCGAAACGATTTCGCCGGGCTGCGCATCCTTCGAGACGATGACGCCATCGAACGGCGCGCGCACGAGCAGATCATCCAAGTCTTGCTCACGGACGCGCACGGTTTGTTGCGCGACTTTGACTTGGCTGCGCGACGCTTCGAGCCGCGCACGCAAGGCCGCGACCTCGGATTGCGCTTGGTCGAGTTGAGCTTCGCTCACGAGCTTGTCTTCGCGGAGCTGCGCGGTGCGGCGCAGGTTCCGCTCTGCCTCGGCGACGCGCACTTCGATTTCCTCCAAGTCCTTGCGTGCAGCGTCGAGTTGACGCTGCGAGAGCTCGTACACCGGCCGCACGGTCGTCTCATCCAAGCGCGCGAGGAGCTGTCCTTGCTTCACTTCCATGCCTTCTTCGATGTGCAGCTCGGCGATCTTGCCCGTCACCTTCGCGGAGACTGTCGCTTGCCGACGCGCGACGACATAGCCCGAAGCGTTGAGCACGGCCGAGCCTGTGGCTGGACCGCTGGGCGCTGCGACCGCCGTGACGGTTTGGACTTCGATCGAGCGATCGCGCAAGAGCGCGTAGGCTGCCGCGGCGAGCGCAAGCAGCAGCACGATTGCGATCACCCACTTATATATCGGGCTCGAATCTCGGCTGGGCGGGTCGGGGCTGCGTTCGATACGCAGGCTTTCGAGCGCGTTCTGGTCGAATGACATGGGACTCTTCAGCGATCCTGGACGTTGTTGTAGATGCAATCGCTCTGTTCGCCGCCGGATTCTAATGATCGCAGCGCAAGCTGTAACCCATTCTCGGCGAACGCCCGCCGAATACCGGTGAACCGCGAGCGTCGCTCAGGCGCAGAGCGCCGACGCACTTGCTCGATTCCGCATCTCAGGCGTGCTCGCGCGCGGCTTGTCTGGCGAGCGTTTCGCCGGTGATCGGCATCGTCGGCAGCGTGAAGTAGAAAACGGCGCCTTCGCTGGGCTTGGATTCCGCCCAGACGCGACCGCCGTGACGCTCGACGATGCGTGCAACCGTCGCGAGCCCGATTCCCGAGCCGTCGAACTCGTTCGCACTATGCAGACGGTGAAAGGGGCGAAAGAGTTTTTGAGCATGCGCCATATCGAATCCCGCACCGTTGTCCCGAACGTATAACGTCGCCATGGGGCCGAGCGCGGCTCCGCCGAGCTCGATCTTCGGCGCGCTCGTCTTCCCCGTGAACTTCCATGCGTTCGCGAGCAGGTTGCGCAGCAAGTCGCCGATCAAGCGGCGATCCCCGTGCACGTGTAAATCTGACTGAATCGTGATCTCCGCGTCCCGGTGTGGTTCGCTTTGGCGTAGGTCCTGCACGATCGTGTGCGCGAGTGCGCTCGCATCGATCATCTCTCGATGCAACGTGTGCCGCGAAATGCGCGACAGCGCGAGCAGCGCATCGATGAGGTCGGACATTTGCTTGACGCTTCCTTCGATCTTCGAGAGTCGCCGGCGCTGTTCGTCGGTTGCATGAGGCATCGAGAGCTCGAGCAGTCCAGCCTGACCCGCGATCGTCGTGAGGGGAGAGCGCAGGTCGTGCGACACCGATGCGGTGAAAGCTTCGAGCTCTCGGTTCGCGCGCGCGAGCGACTCGTTCGCATCCCGGAGCTGGCGTTGGCTCGGCATGTTCAACACGTCCGGAAGCGAGCGCCACAAGAGCACCGCGGTTGGAATCGCGAGGATTGCCGTGATGACCTTGAGGGTGGCCTCCAGCCAGAAGGCCGTGAACCAAATGTTGAGCGCGCTCATCACGTGCGTGATGCCGCTCGCCACGATGAATGCGCCGAAGCAGATCACGACCGACCGGAACTTGAGCTCCCGCCGACGCCGGGCGATGCGGAAGAGCAGGATGGGAATCGTGAAGTAAGCGATCGCGAGCGCGAGGTCCGCGATCGACTGCATCCACAGCAGCTCGGGACGCCATAGATAAGAGTGCCCGTAGGGGAGGAAGGCGTCCGCTGCTGCGGTGAGGGTGTGCGACCGAGGCATCCGCACAGGATAGAAGGCACGGCCGGGATCGCATAGAGCTGGGTCACGTCGGGGGCACGCCCCGGGCTCAGGACGACTATCCACGGCCAGGAACGGGGCGGGGCGGTCGCAGTGCCCCGAAATGACCCCGTCTGGACGGCAAACGGCCCCGATTGCGACGTGGCATCCGTGGCTTTTCAACGGCATAGCGCTTGCGTGTGTACCGGATGGACGGTAGTGTCCCGTCCGGCCGGTATAGTCTTCTGCCTGTCGGCTTAACTCCCACGAAGGTCTCTAATGGCTGAGCTCTCTGCAGCGGTGACGCCCGCCCGTGATCGCATTCTCGAGGCGGCTGAACGCGTCGTCGCTGAAGTTGGAGCGGCTCGTCTGACGCTGGAGGTGGTCGCGCAAGCGGCGAGCGTCAGCAAGGGCGGATTGCTCTATCACTTCCCTTCGAAGGAATCGTTGCTGAGCGCACTCGCGCAACGCTACGTCGACAACATGGAGCGCTGCGTCGAGGAAGCGAAGACGAAGCTGGCCGAGGACATTTCGAGTCGCGATCTCAAGGCGTGTGTTGCCGGCATGCTCGGGCGCGATCCGCGTTCGAAAGCGTTGGGGGCGGCGCTACTTGCGACCGCCGCAAACGATCTCACGCTGCTCGAGGTCATTCGTGACTGCATCGCCAGGTGCACGAAGGAGCTCGAGGAGAACTCGAGTTTGCACTTCGCGCGCGCCGCGGTCGTCGCGCTCGCTGTCGATGGCTTGATGATGCGCGAGTCGTTGCGCATTTCCGCCTTCACGGACACGCAGCGCGAGCAAATCGTCGAAGAGCTCATTCGCATCGCCGATGAAGCGCATAAGGAACGCGCTGCCGACACATAGCGAGCGGCTCGAGTCCTCACCGATTGATCGATTTTTCTCTTACGGGTATTCGTATGCGTAGCGCCATTGTCTCTTTTTCTCGTGTATCGGTGATCGCGATCGCGGCAGTTGCCGGTGCGGCATGCAGCAGCGGCGCCGCGCCCGACGGCGCGCCGCCGCCGCCCGAAGTGGCTGTGCAAACCGTCGATGCATCGCCCGTTCCGCTCGATCTGACGTATACGGCGCGCACCCTCGGTTCGCGCGAGGTGGAGGTGCGCGCGCGTGTGGGCGGCATCCTGATCAAACGGCGCTACGAAGAAGGTCGGCCGGTACAACAAGGCCAGCCGATGTTCTTGATCGATCCCGAGCCGGTCCGCGCGCGGCTCGCGTCGGCGCAGGCCGATGTGGCCGTCGCGAAAGCGCGGCTCGAAGAAGCGCGTCGGGAGCGCGATCGTGTGTTGCCTTTGTTCGATCAGAACGCGGTGAGCCAAAGCCGGCGCGATGAAGTCGTTTCGATGTTCGAGGTTGCACAAGCGACGCTCGCAGCGGCGGAATCGCGACTGCGCACTGCGCAGCTCGATCTCGAATACACCGATGTGCGTGCACCGATCTCCGGACTCACGAGCAGAGAGGTCTTGTCGGAAGGCAGTCTCGTGTCGACGGATCAGGCGTCGAGCCTGCTCACGCGTATCGTGCAAGTCGATCCGCTGTATGTCGAATTCGCGGTGCCCGAGGCCGAAGCGACGCTCATGCGCAGCAGCTTGGAGCAAGGAGAGAGCGCGTTGAGCGTAAAGCTCTTGTTGGATGGTGGCCGGGAGCATCCGGAGGCCGCGAAGCTCACCTTCCTCGATAACGCGGTCGAGCGCGACTCGGGCACGGTGCGCGCCCGTGCGGTGCTCAGCAATCCGAATGGGCAATTGATTCCCGGTCAGTTCATTCGCGCGAAAGTGGAAGGTGTGAGGCTTTCCGATGTCGTGTTGATCCCGCGCAAAGCCGTGATGTCGGGCCCGCAGGGTCGCTTCGTGTGGGTCGTGGGGCCCGACGAGAAGGTCGAGATCCGGCCGATCCAAGTCGGTCGCAATATGGGGAACGATATCGTCGTCACTGACGGTCTCGCCGCGGGCGATCGCTTCATCGTCGAAGGCGTGCTCAAGGTGCAGCCTGGTATTGCAGTGAGCGCCGTCGCCGCGGACGCGGACACTAAACAAGCCGTTGCGACAGCGCAGCCGGTCGAGGAGCCCGCATGATCTCGAGTTTTTTCATCAAGCGGCCGATCTTCGCCTGCGTCATCTCGGCGTTCATCGTGCTCGCCGGTTTGGGCGGCATTCGCGCGCTGCCGATCTCCGCGTACCCGGACATCATTCCGCCGCAAGTGTCGGTCACTGCGGTGTATCCCGGTGCGACCGCGGAGACGATCGCGGAAACGGTGGCGGCGCCGCTCGAAGAGCAGATCAATGGCGTCGAGGGCATGTTGTACATGCAATCCGTCAATGCCGGCGACGGCACGCTCACGATCAACGTGACGTTCGAAGTCGGCGCGGATCCGGATCTTGCGGCGATCAATGTCAACAACCGAGTGCAAGCCGCAGTGCCGCGCTTGCCCGAAGAGGCTCGCCGCCAAGGCGTCGTCGTTCGCAAGGCGTCCGCATCCTTCCTGCAGATCATCAGCTTGAGCTCGCCCGACGGCAGCATGGATGCGCTCACGATCAGCAACTACGCGCTGCTCAATATTCTCGATGAGATCCGACGCATTCCCGGCGTGGGCGATGTGCAGATGTTCGGCCAGAACTATGCGATTCGCATTTGGATGCAACCGGACAAGCTTGCGCAGCTCGGACTCACGCCGTCCGACGTGACGGCGGCCGTGCGGCAACAAAACTCGCAGTTTGCAGCCGGCCGCATCGGTGTCGAGCCCATGGAAGGCTCCGTCGACTTTACCTACGCGGTCACGGCGCAAGGGCGTCTGTCGACACCGGAGGAGTTCGGTCAGATCATCGTTCTCACGACCGAGTCCGGTTCGATCGTGCGCTTGAAGGACATTGCGCGCGTCGAGCTCGGCGCGAACAACTACAACTTCGAGTCGTACACCGACGGCCGATCCGCGGTATTCATGCTGACATTCCTGCAGCCTGGCGCGAACGCGATCGAAACAGGCGATGCGATTCACGCGCGGCTGGAAGAACTGAGCGCGGATTTCCCGCAGGGCCTCGAATACGACTTGCCTTACGACACGATCCGGTTCGTGAAGATCTCGATCAAGGAAGTCGTGAAGACGCTGATCGAGGCCATGATTCTCGTGTTCTTCGTCGTATTGTTGTTCCTGCAGAAGTGGCGCGCGACGTTGATTCCGATGCTGGCCGTGCCAGTCTCCCTAATCGGTACCTTCGCCGCGATGTACTTGCTCGGCTTCTCGATCAACATGCTCACCTTGTTCGGCATGGTGCTAGCGATCGGAATCGTCGTCGACGATGCGATCGTCGTGCTCGAGAACGTCGAGCGTTTGATGCGCACGGAGAAGATGTCCGCGCAGGCTGCGACGGAAGAGGCGATGCGCGAAGTGACGCGTCCGGTGATCGCGATCGTGCTCGTGTTGTGCGCGGTGTTCTTGCCGGTCGCCTTCCTGGGCGGCCTGGTCGGCGAGATGTATCGGCAGTTCGCAATGACGATCTCGGTGTCGGTCGCGATCTCCGGGTTCGTCGCGTTGACGTTGACGCCTGCACTGTGCGCGGCCTTGTTACGTCACGAAGACACGGGCCTGCAGAAGGGCATTCTCGGTCGCTTCAACGACTGGTTCGTGCGCATGACGGGTCACTATGAGCGCGGCGTTCGCTTCGTGATGCGGCGCAGTGCAATTGCGATTGGTGTGTTTGCCGCGATGCTCGTTGCGATCTTCGGGCTGTTTCGGGTCGTGCCGAGCTCGCTTGCCCCGACCGAAGACCAAGGTTACGTCTTCATGGTCGCGGTGCTTCAGGATGCCGCGTCGTTGGATCGCACGCGAAAAGCGGTCGGGGCGATGTCAGAGCAGATGGCAAACCATCCTGCCGTACAAACTGTCGCGGGCGTCGCGGGTGTGGACCCGCTGACCTTTGCGTCGCGTACGAATGCAGGCGCGGTGTGGTTGCCACTCAAGCCGTGGGATGAACGCGGCGATGACGAGCTGAGCCCGGCGGCGGTCGTCAATGCGGTCTATGCCGCGAGCGGGGCAGTGAAGGATGCGTTCTTTGTCGCATTCGAGCCGCCACCGATCGAAGGTCTCGGGACGACCGGTGGATTCGAGGGCTATATCCAATCGCGCGGCCGTGGCGATGCGAAGGATCTCGAACGCGTCACGCAGGAATTCGTGCAGGTCCTCTCGCAGCGGAAGGAGCTTGCCGGCGTCACGACGACGTACAGCGCGAGCGTGCCGCAAATCCGCATCGACTTGGATCGCGAGAAGGCAATGACGCTCGGTGTGCCGGTCAATGAAGTGTTCGAGACATTGCAGAGCACGTTCGGTGCGCTTTACGTCAATGACTTCAATCGCTCCGGGCGCGTGTTCCAGGTGCAGCTGCAATCCGAGCCGCGCTTCCGCGCGTATCCCGAAGATATTCGCGATGTCTACGTGCGCTCGGGGTCGGGCGAGCTCGTGCCGCTCACGGCGCTTGCGAGCGTGCGCGAGGTCTCGGGCCCCGAAGTGGTGGAGCGCTTCAATGTATTCCCGGCGGCGAAGATCATGGGCGGTGCGGCAGAAGGCTATAGCTCGGGCGATGCGCTCGCGCTGGTCGAGCAACTCGCCGAGAAAAACCTCCCGGCCGGCTACTCGCTTGCATGGACGGGCACTGCATTCCAAGAGAAGGCGAGCGGCGGGGCATCGCAAGGCGTGTACCTGCTGGGTGTGCTGATGGTGTTCTTGATCCTTGCCGCACAGTACGAGCGCTGGACGCTTCCGTTCGCGGTGATTCTCGCGGTGCCGTTCGCGGCGTTCGGCGCACTGGTCGCGGTCGCGCTACGCGGTCTGCAGAACGACATTTACTTTCAGATCGGCATGTTGACGCTCGTCGGGTTGGCCGCGAAGAACGCGATCCTCATCGTCGAGTTCGCGATGATGAAGTATCAGGAAGGTATGTCGGTGATGGATGCGGCGATCGAGGGCGCGCGATTGCGCTTCCGTCCGATCATCATGACGTCGCTCGCGCTCATCTTCGGCGTGTTGCCGTTGGCCGTGAGCAGCGGCGCAGGCGCTGCGAGCCGACACTCGCTCGGCACGAGTGTCATCGGCGGCATGCTCGCCGCGACTTTCATTGCGACGCTGTTCGTGCCGCTCTTCTTCAAAGCCATCGCGGGCTGGCGTGCGAGTCGGACCAAGGAATCCGCACCGCTCGAACAGAAACCCGCTGCGACTTGATGAGAAATCGAATCATGGTGAAGAGAACGACCCTGCTCGTCACACTCACGCTGTCGTTGAGCGGCTGCATCGTTTCGCGCGTCGACCCCGGTCCGCCTGAACTGCCGCTGCCCGATGCCTTGCCGCCGCAAGATGCGACCGTCTCGGCGTTGCCCGATCCGTGGTGGACGATCTTCAACGACCCGACCCTCGATGCGCTCATCGAGGAGGCGCTCGCACACAATCCCGATGTCACGATCGCTGCCGCTCGTGTCGCAGAAGCGCGGGCGATTGCGCGCATCGCGAATGCGGATCGGCTGCCCTTCCTCAACGTCGAAGGCACGGCGACGCGCACGAAGGATCCGTCGTTCCTCACGGAGAGCGTGGGCCAAGATCGGCATCAAACCTTGTACAACGTGCAAGGTGTGGTGGGGTACGAGCTCGATTTTTGGGGTCGTTATCAACGCGCCTCGCAATCGGCGCGAGCGCAGCTATTGAGCACGCAGTACGGCCGAGAGGCAACGAAGCTCAGCCTCACTGGCGAGGTTGCACGGAGTTACTTCGGTTTGATCGCAGCGGCGGAGCAGCTCGCGCGTGCGCGCGATACGCTCGCGAGTCGAGACGAATCCGTACGGATCGAGCGGTTGCGTCTCGATGCCGGTGAAAGCGATGAGTTCACCTTCAAGCGAGCCGAGGCGGAGGCTGCTGCGACTCGTGTTGCGGCCCATCAGCTCGAGCTCGAAGTCGTGCGACGAACGAATGCGCTCGGCGTACTGCTCGGGCGATCGCCCAAGGATTTGATCGACAATGCAGTTGCCACGCAGGGCATCTCGCTCCCGCAACCTGCGACGTTGCCCGAGGCGCTCCCATCGTCGATTCTGGAACGACGGCCGGACGTCGGCGCGGCACAAGCGGCATTGATCGCGGCGGCGGCCGACGTAGGCGCCGCCCGGGCGCAGCTGTTTCCGAGTATTACCTTAACCGGCGCGTTCGGCTCGTTGAGCCCAGAGCTCGATGACCTGTTCAAGGAACCGTTCGAAGCGTGGTCCGCTGTCGGCGGGCTACTGCAGCCGATCTTTCAAGGCGGGCGGTTGCGCGCGAACGTCGCGCGCACCGAGGCGTTGAGAGAGCAACGCCGTGCCGAGTATGCACGGACCGTGCAGGTGGCGTTTCGCGATGTACTCGATGCACTGCGGGGTCAGCAGTTGATCGCAAGCGTACGGGCGGCGAATGCGGAGCAAGTGGCGTCTTTGAGCCGCGCGACCGAGCTTGCGGAACTGCGCTATGGTCAGGGCGATATTGCGTATCTCGATCTTCTCGACGTACGCCGTGGTCTGTACCAATCAGAGATGGATCTCGTTGCCGCAGAGCGGGACGAACTGCTCAACACGGTTGACTTAGCATTAGCCCTCGGCGGTGGGCTCGGCGCTCACGCCGAATCGCTAGCAGAGATTCCGAGGGCTGCGCGGCGATAATCTATTGCAAAGCTGAAGCACGAGTCGTATAGTTTCGCCTCGACATGTTAACGGTAACATGCAGCGCACAAAAATGGCGTAGCGCGCTGTTACCTAGCAGTTTTCGCGGGCTTCGCTCCACACGTCGTCCCCCCCCTGCTTCTTGACGTGTGGGGCAAGTCCGCGGCTCTCCCCGCCAGCTGACCGCGCTGTCGTTCGCGGTATCGCCATCGCGTTACATAAGTTTTGCCAAGTTGCCCTGATCGGCACGCTTCTCTGCGCGCGCGCCGGGGGTAAGCCGTGCTTGTTGATAAGGCATCCCCTGAAACGCGAGCGCTGTCCTACAGACTTCCCCTTGTCCGACCGCTCTCCTTATCGCCGGAGGACGATTGAATGCATTAAGGAGAAGTGCCGTGACAGCGAAGTTGCCCGAATCTCGAGAAGACACACCGCACCGACGCGCTCCCGAAGAACGCCGCGACAGCGAGCGCAAGGTGGTGACTTTGCGAGCGCGCGTTGAGCTCCCGGATCGCACCGTGCTGGATGGCCAGACCGTCGATCTGTCGCATACGGGCGTGGGTTTGTTCTCGCCGCGTTTGCTGCAGACCGATCAGGACTGCAGGCTGACGATCGGATTGTCGGTGTGCGGCGAAGATCTCGAGCTCAGGTTTCTTGCGCGAGTGTGTTACTGCATCGAGCAAGCAAAAGGGCGTTATCGAGCCGGTATGCGCTTTATCGGCATCGAAGCCGGCGTCGCGAAGTTACTCAATCAATTGCTGAGCTGATCGCACGCGTCGAAGAGCCGCTCGGAAGTGAGGGTGGTGTGGTGTACCCTCCGGCTTCACTCTTCATTTATCTCGCGGTTTCTCTCATGTGGGTCGACGACGTTCTCGAGTTCTGGTTCGACGAGCTCAAGCCGGAAAACTGGTTCGCGAAAGACGATGCGCTCGACGCTCGCATTCGCGAGCGCTTCGGTGCACTGCACGAGTCACTCCGATCCGAGACGATTGCAGTGCCTGAAACGCCGCGCGGCTATCTCGCTGCAATCATCGTGCTGGATCAATTCTCGCGGAACCTGCATCGAGGCTCTCCGCTTGCGTTCGCGTCCGACGCGCGCGCGCTCGCGCTTGCACAGCAAGCGCTCGATCGGCAATACGATCGCGCGCTCGAGATGCGCGAGCGGAAGTTCTTCTACATGCCATTCATGCACAGCGAAGACAAAGCGATGCAATCAAGGTGCGTCGAGTTGTTCTCGGGCATCGACGACGCAGAGTCGCTGCGCTATGCGATAGAGCACCGCGACATCGTCGAACGGTTTGGGCGCTTCCCGCATCGCAACGCGATTCTCGGTCGAGAGCCCACGCCGGCGGAAGCGGAGTTCATGAAGCACCACGCAGGGTTTTGAGAACGACTCTTGCTGCGCGTTCCCTCGTAGTTTCAAGAAGCTCTCCCGCAGAGCACGCAGATCACGCAGCTTGGAACAAGAAGATTCTGCGTGAAGACCAGTGACGCGGATCAGATGGAGAGACTCTCTTTCCGATCTGCTCCTCTCACGGCTCCGCCGTTGCAAAAAATTCAACGAGACTGACTCGAAATATTTCGCCTCTGTAATTGCAGCGTAGGGATCCTTTGGAGCGTTTGCGCGTTGATTCCTGCGCGCCATATCGGCGCAACAAGAGGTGACTACGATGCGCGATCAGAGGCGGGAGCCGCCGAGCTCTCGTATGGGGCTCTTTCGGCATGCATTTCGAGTGTGGTTCGCGATCGGCGCGATGGCTGCGCTCGTCGCGTGCGGTGGCGGCGGTGGTGGCGGCGGCGATCCCTCGCCAGCGAACCCACCTTCGAATCCTCCGCCAACGAATCAGGCACCTGATGTCGAAGCAGGTGAGGATCAAGAGATTCAGTTACCGACGGACACTGTCACGCTGAGTGGCTCCGCTGAGGACGCTGCGGGTTCGACGCTCACGTATACATGGACGGTCGCTCCAACCGACGGTGTGACGATCGCGGATGCCAATTCGGCAGAGACCACGGTGACGTTCTCGGCGCCCGGTGAATATGAGTTCACGTTGACAGTGAGCGATGGCTCCTTGAGCGGAACCGATACCGTTGGAGTCACCGTGCTTGCTGCGGCAACGCCGGGAAACACCGAGCCGGATGTCGAAGCAGGTGAAGATCAGACCATTCAGCTGCCCACGACGGAAGTGGAGCTGTCGGGCTCCGCAACCGACGCGGAAAACGATGAGCTGACCTATGAA
Organism: Lysobacterales bacterium; assembly: GCA_044506405.1. Lineage (GTDB taxonomy): Bacteria > Pseudomonadota > Gammaproteobacteria > Steroidobacterales > Steroidobacteraceae > Steroidobacter. The sequence goes on from JBIQKP010000005.1 coordinate 109,582, forward strand.
TGGACGAGCGAGCCGACGGGTGTGACCTTCGCAGATGCAACGGCGCCCGCAACGACAGCGACGTTCGCCGGAGAAGGCACGTATACGTTGACGCTCACGGCGAGTGACGGTCAAGCGAGCGCCAGCGATTCGTTGACTGTCGTCGTGCTGCCGGAAGCATCGACGGACCTGTATTGGCCGGCGCCGGATACGGACGAGACCGTTGCCGACCGCGGTTGGATTCGCGTAACGCCGGAAGAAGTCGGCATGGACGCAGCGCTGCTGGAGCAGGCGGCGGACTATGCAATGACCGCGGGTGGTGCCGGCATGGTCGTTAAGGGCGGGCGCCTCGTGCATTCGTGGGCAACGGGCACCGTCGGGACGGAGCCTCGGCCGGTGAACATCGACACCAAGTTCGCCGCTCAGTCCGCAGCCAAGTCGATCGGCGGCATGGCGCTCGGGTTAGCGATCGACGATGGCCTGATCGCACTCGACGATCTCGCGAGCGATAAATTGCCGGGCTTCGGTCAGCCGCCTGATACGAACGATCCCGCGTGGTTCAGCACGATCACGGTTCAGCAGTTGGCGACGCATACGGCCGGGTTCGAGAAAGCGCAGAGCGAGCCCCAATTGTTGTATGAGCCTGGCACGACTTGGTCGTATTCCGATGGCGCGTTGAACTGGCTGGCGGATATCTTGACGACCGTGTTCGCTCAGGATCTTCGCGACGTGCTGACGACTCGCGTGTGGACTCAGCTCGGTGTCAACTTGCCGAGCGGCTTCGATGATGTGGAGTGGCGCACGAATCGATCGCGGCCGGAGGAATTGAACGGCATCACGACGCGTGAGCTGTCCTCGGGCATGAGCATCAACGCGAACGCGATGGCCCGTGTCGGTCTGCTCTATCTGCGCAACGGCATGTGGTCGACGGGTCGTGTGCTACCGGAATCGTTCATCGAGACCTCTAGAACGCCGCCGCCGGAGACCGCGTCCGCGAATCTGCTGGATCCCACAAACTTCCCCGGCGCTACGACGGACTACGGCGTGCTCTGGTGGACGAACGCGACGTGTCTGCTTCCCAATGTGCCCTCGGACGCGTATTGGGCGTGGGGGCAGTACGAGAGCTTGATCGTTGTGATTCCAAGTCTCGATCTCGTCGTCTCCCGCATCGGACCGCCAGCGCCGGCCGCTGCCGGCGTCCGGGCGTTCGGTGAGCCCGAATGGAACGCCGACTATGCTGTGCTCGCGCCATTCCTCGATCCGATCGTCGCGGCGACGGGTGCGACAGGCGAGATCTGCGTTCCGTAAGGAAGTAGGTAGACTTTGAGTGCACAGAGCGGCCGTGGTGACGCGGCCGCTCTTTTCTTTGGGTGCTTGTACGGTTACGCGAGGCGCTCAACCGAGATTACATCTCCTTGCGCGCGCCGCGGCGTTTGCGAAACCCGCGTTCTTCCTTCGCCTTCGATTTCATCTCCTCGATCATCGTCGGCACCTGCGCCTTCTGCTCAGGCGTGAGCAACGCGTAGATCTGAACGTTCAGATCGCTGCGCTGCTGAATCGCCTCAGCGGCGAGTTGCTTGCGCTGCTCGATCATGGCGAGATAGCTCGGATCGTCAGGTAAGGTGTTCAGCGACGCACGGGCATTCGCACGTTGCTGCTCGAACAAGCTTTGGCGCTGCGCCTTCGATGCATCGATCAGTGCGCGGACGCTTTGGCGCTGTTCCTCCGTCAAGTCGAGCTTCTGCACGAGACGCGCAAGCGACGGTTCGCCAGCGTGGTGAGCCATCTGCATGCGATGTGGCTTGCCGCGGTACTCATGTGCCGAGTCTTGGCTGTAAGCAGTGGACACACCGGCGGATGCAGCCATCAGTGTGGCGAGTAGAGCGATCTTCGATAGCTTCATATCTGTCAACCTCTCAATAAGATCTGGACGTAGGGCTTGCGGCTCGAACCAGAGCGATCTGCCTCGGCCTTCCGCGTAAGCCGTACGTGTGGCGTACAGAAGCATCAACGCACTAGGCGTCTCGAGGTTGACGTATAAAACCACGAGCGGGATCTGAGCATGAGAAAGGTTCTCTCGCGGCGACGGCGGCGCACGCGGCGAGGAGAAGCTGAAAAGAAACTGAACGGCGTTTTGCGAGCGACTATTTCTCGCCGCGTTCGCTGCGGTCGCCGCGAGCGTTAACGCCTACTCTGAATGAGAGAACATGTGGCCTTCTGAATCGCTCCGATCGAGCGCCAACACTTCCGCATCGATGCAGCGGAACGCATTACTCCGCGCGTCGAAATCCCATCGCTCCGCACTGAACACCAGATCGCCGGCAACATGACGTAGCACGTTCACGGAATTCGCGACGTCACCGCGAATGCGCCACGACGTCGCTGTCCCTGCTTGCACTGCCCAAATCCTGCGCGGCAGATCGACGAACCGATCGCGGATCGAACGGATATAGGGGAGGTGGATGTGACCTCCCATGATCACGTCGGCACCGGCTTCAGCCCACGCACGCACGGCGGCTTCATGTCCGTGCAGCAAGTTCGCTTCGTCCTCGAAGCGAATGACGAGCACGGGTTGGTGCGTCACGACGATGCGGAGCTGTTCCCGCGAAGCGCGTGCCAATCGTTCGCTCACGCGCTCGATCTGCTTTCGCGAGATCTCCCCATCCTTGTGCCGACGCGGCCGCGTCGTGTTCGTGCAGACGATTAGAAAGGCGCTCGACTCGAATTCCGGTTCGAGATTCGCGCCGAACTCTCGCATGTAGTTCCCGTAGGGCGCGAACGCACGCGCAGCCACATTGAAGAGCGGGATATCGTGATTGCCTGGTACGGTGACCGTCGGCGTCTTCAGTCGATCGACGAACTCGCGTGCTGCACGAAACTGCGCGCGACGCGCACGCTGTGTGATATCACCGGAGAGCGCGACGATGTCAGGCTTCAGCTGCGCCGCAAGCTCGATGAGCGCGTTCACGACCGGTTCTTGCTCCGTCCCGAAATGAGGATCGGAGATTTGCAGCAGGGTGCTCATCCGTCGTGAGGCGCTACCATGAGCATCAGCCGCTGAGGCGCGATCGAAAACTCGAGCGGGAGATGCATCCACAGAATTTCCCCGTCGGTCGCGACTTTAACCTTGCGTTCGCCGCGTACCTGCACCGACAGGCGCTTGAAGGCGAAGTTGCGTACGTTGTCGTCCTCGCCGAGTCGTCCGAGCGCTCCCCGTAGCGCCAGCCATAGCAAGGTGCGCGTTCCAACCGGTCGAACGATCACTGCAGCAAGTCGACTCTGCTGCACGTCTTCTGCTTCGGGCACGCCGAGCCGATCCAGTTGCAACGGATTGTTGCCGACGAAGAGCGACGGTGTGCGTACGAGCTCACGTCCCTCGTCGTGCTCGATCTCGAGCCCGAGCTGTCGATAGCCTTTCAACAGGGTTGCGATGCCGGCCCAGAGCGCGACCGCGCGTTTGCGCCCGTACTGACGCGTGTAGGCCTCGCGTTCTTGCAGGAGATGGGGATGCAGGCCGAGGCTCGCATTGACGAGGAAAATGCGTTCGTTCAGGGCGCCGACTTGCACGGGGCGCACGCGCGGTGCGAGCAGCGCTTGCGTCGCCTCGTCGACATCGAGTGGGATCGAGTACGTGCGACTCAGATAATTGAACGTTCCTTGTGGAATCACGCCGAACGGGCGACCGGTCGGCAATACGGCGTGGGCGACTGCGTTGATCGTGCCGTCGCCTCCGCCCACGATGACCGCGCCTTCATTCTGAACCGCGGCCTCGACGGCGCTCGCCGCGATCGACGCGATCTGTTGCGGCTCCTCGATCAAGAAGAATTGATGACGTTTTTGCGCGCCATCGAGGATTTCTTGCATCTGTGCACGGCATTCGAGGGCCTTGCCGGATCCCGAACGGCTGTTGAGTACGATATAAAAAGGCGTGTCGCGCGTAACCGCGGGAATTTGCATGCTGATTCTTGTGTCGGGATCTCGGCTAACGGAATGCACGGCAGGCGTGCCAGGTTTCCACTAGAATCGCGTGCAAGCGTCCATGGAGCTTCCGATGAAACGCATAGCGCAAGTTCTTCTCACGGTCGGCGTGTTCGCTCTTTCCGGCGGCGCGTCCGCGGCAGAGCCGACTAGTACGGCGTCGTCCGCCTCCGCGTTACCGAAGGTCGAGGTGCACAAGAGTCCCTCGTGCGGGTGCTGTGGCGCGTGGGTCAAGCATCTCGAGCGCTATGGCTTCGAAGTCGCGACGCACAACGTCGACAATCTCGGTCCGATCAAAGAGCGTGTCGGCGTGCCGCACGGCAAGGGGTCTTGCCACACCGCAGAGGTCGGCGGCTATTTCGTCGAAGGTCACGTACCTGCGGAGGAGATCAAGCGCCTGCTTGCCGAGAAGCCGAAAGCAAAGGGGCTCACCGTACCGGCGATGCCGATCGGATCGCCTGGAATGGAAAGCGGCGACCGTGTCGATCCGTACGAAGTGCTTCTCGTGCACGAGGACGGCACGACGAGCGTGTACGCGAAGTACCCCAAGGGGAAGTGAAGGAAAGGGGCAGAGGGAAGTGAAGGAAGGGGGCAGGGGATAGGGGATAGTCAGAGCCAGAAGTTGAGCTTAGAACTCTGACTATCCCCTACCCCTAGCCCCTATCCCCTTCCTTCAGCGTCCACCCGACACATCGATAAACGATCCCGTGGTGTAGGACGCTTCATCGGATAGCAACCACAGGATCGCGCGCGCGACTTCTTCCGCCGTGCCGCCGCGCTGGAGCGGCACCGAGCCCTTCAATCGATCGATGCGGCCGGGCTCTCCACCGCTCGCGTGCATCTCAGTATCGATCAAACCGGGGCGTACCGCATTCACGCGGATGCCTTCGTGCGCAACTTCGCGGGCGAGCCCGATCGTCATCGTGTCGATCGCCCCTTTCGATGCGGCATAGTCGATGTATTCGTTCGGCGAGCCGAGCCGAGCCGCCATGGAAGAGACGTTCACGATCGAGCCGCCGCGGCCGCCGCGTGAACGCGCCATGCGTCGCACGGCCTCCCGCGCGCAGAGGAACGATCCCACGACATTCGTTGCGAACACGCGTTCGATGCGCCCCGCGTCCATGTCTTCGAGGCGCATCTGTCGTTCGAGAATGCCGGCATTGTTTACGAGCGCGGTGATCGTTCCGAGCTCCATATCGATCTTGGCGAAGAGTCCCTCCACCTCATCGGACTTCGACACGTCCGCTGCGGCGTGAATCGCGATACCGCCCGCACGCTTGATCGCCCCGACGATCTGCTCCGCCTCGTCCTGGCGGGCTCGATAGTTGACGCAAACCGCGTAGCCGGACGTTGCCGCCAACAAGGCGGTGGCGGCGCCGATGCCTCTGCTGGCGCCGGTGACGAGTAGTACGTTCTTCATGCGCACATCATTGCGCACCTGCCTTCAGTCCTTCAAATCGAGATGGACGATCTCGGCTCTCACGGACCTCTCATATACATAGAGCTTGGCGACGCAGAGCGGGAGGCTAAATCGTCTGGGGCCGGCGCTCCCAGGGTTCAAGAACAGTACGCCGTCACGATCTGCGATGCTGGGTTTGTGCGAGTGGCCTGCGATGACGATGGCGATACCTTCTGCGGCGGGATCGATGTCGAGCGTCTTCACGTCGTGCAGGATGTGGAGCAGGCGGCCGTGCACGTGCAGCTGCGCAGTCTCCGGAATCGAACGTGCCCAAGGCTGAGTGTCGTTATTGCCGCGCACGGCGGTGAGCGGCGCAATCTCTCTGAGCTCCGCGAGGATCTTCTCCGCGCCAATATCGCCCGCGTGAACGATGTGCTCGCATCCCTGCAACGCCTCGAGCGCTTGAGGGCGCAGGAGCCCGTGCGTGTCGGAGATGACGCCGATCCAGGAGCGCTTCGATGTCGCGCCGCGCGTGCGGCTCACTTCGCGAGGTCCTCACGCCGCAGTGGCACGAAGCGCACCGGAGCGACGTTCTTCTGGTGGAGCTGGCCGTTCGCATCCTTCTCGATCAAACGGAGCTCTTGCACGGAGTAAGTCGGACCGACTGGCACGACCATCGATCCGCCAGGTTTCAACTGATCGATCAAGGCTTGCGGCACGTGATCGGGTGCGGCCGTCACGACGATGATGTCGAACGGCGCATGCTCCCGCCAACCGCCGTAGCCGTCGCCTGCGCGGACCGTCACATTGTCATAGCCGAGCTCATCGAGAAGTGCGCGTGCGCTGCGTGCGAGCTCGTCTTCGATCTCGATCGAGTACACATGATCGACGATCTCGGCCAACACGGCCGCTTGATAACCCGAGCCGGTGCCGATTTCGAGAACGCGCGACTCAGCGCGCGGCTCGACGAGCTCCGTCATGAGCGCGACGATATACGGCTGCGAGATCGTTTGTCCGCGCCCGATCGGCAGCGGCATATCGCGATACGCATGGCGCTGTTCGGCTTCAGGCACGAATCGGTGTCGCGGCACACGACGCATGGCGTCGAGCACCTCCGGCGCTTTGATGCCCCGAGCGGCAAGCTGTTCGCTCACCATCTCGATACGCGCGCTCGCGTACGTCGAGTCCTCGCTCGTCATTGCTGCGCCTCCCATTGCGGCGCATAGAAGAAGCAATCCGGTCGTGACGCCGCGCACGGCGATCTCTCCTCAGCTCGTCGCTGTATGACACAAGGGCGGAACCTCCCTCGCAATCGTGTGTTATCGCTAAGCGCTCGCCGTCACAGTTTCCGGAGGATTCGATGCAACTGCCCACACGACAGGCTTCTCTTTCGCAACGTCCGGGAAACTTAGGCTCCCCGGAACGCTGGCTCTCCGCTGCAGCGGGGATCGGCTTGCTCTTATCCGCCACGCGGGGCGGCGCACTCGGGCGCCTTGCGCGTGGAGGGGCCGCGCTGTCGCTCCTCACGCGTGCATCGACGGGCTACTGTGCCGTCAAGAGTGCCATGCAGGGAGAAAGTACATTGCAGGACGGCTTGCGGCAGCAGTGGCAACGGCTCACTGAAGCGATCGCAGCGCCGAGTGTCGTCACCGAGCGCATCGACAGCATGGAGGCGCTGTACGCGCTCGAGCTGCAAGAGCTGCACAGCGCGGAGATGCAACTCTGTGCGCTTGCGAACAAGCTCGTGCCGATCGTATCGAACGCTCCGCTCGCATTCCGATTGCAGGAGTATGCGACCGAGCTCCAATCGCGGCGCGTCGACCTCGACAGTTTACTTGCGCGAATCGGCGCCGATGCGCGCGAGCACCCGGACGATGCGATGCGGGCGCTCATCGTGGAGACCGACAAGATGATGCGCGTGTGTGCAGAGAACGTGCGCGACGCGGCGATCGCGGCGTCCGTGCAGCGAATCATTCACTACAAGATCGCCGGCTACGGCACGATCGCCTCGTATGCGAAGGCGCTGGGACGTCATGAGCAAGCCGGGCATTTCGCACAGCTCGTGGATCGCGACAAAGCAATCGATGCTGAGCTCACCGAGCTTGCGAAAGCGACGCTCAATCCAAGTGCGAAGCAGGGCGTTCGGATCGAATCGACGCCGATGACCACGCACTAGAAGGCTGTAGGCTCTAGGCTCTAGGCTCTAGGTAGAGCCGCCACTGGCCCATCATGCAGTTCAGGGTGTTACGCAAGCGTTCGAAGCTTCTTGCTTCTGACCTACAGCCTACAGCCTACAGCCCACAGCCTAAAAGACAGCGCGCTACACCAGTGGTGTTCCCTTTGGCGTTCTCACGACGAGCGTGCCCGCAATCTTGTCGTGCCAACCTTGACGTTCCGGGTCGATCGCAATCCAGATGAAGCCGAGACCGACCGCGATGAGCGAGAGGAAGCACCCGAGCGCGCGCACGATTGCCGTCGGCCAATCCACTTCTCGGCCGTCGACGCGCACGATGCGCAGATTGCAGATGATGCCGCCGACGGTCGTGCCTTTCAGCTTCCACATGATTGCGCCATAGGCGGCGAGCGACACGAGCCAGATATCGCCCGTGCCGGGGATCAGGCGTGTAATCACCGCGACGAGCACGGCATCGATCGCAAGCGCACCCATTCGTACCCAGAAGTCCGCGCGCGGAAGCGCGTCGAGTGGGAGGGGCGGAGTCGCAGCTCCGCTCGCCGTGTCGCTCGTGTGCGGCGGTGTGAGCGACTCACCCGTGGTCGCTACGAGCGGTGCTGCGCTCGCCGCGGCGCCGACGGACGCCGCTTCGCTGCGCGCCGCACGGGATCGCGTTGCAAGGAGCAATGTGTACGCGACGACACCCGTGCTCAGGATGCCGAAGATCATGAAGAGGATGAATCCGAGCGCTGGAATGAGATAGAGACCCATGACCAGCAATCCGCCGAGCACGGTCGCCACCGCGACATGCGTGAGGGGTCCCGAATCGGCGAAGCGAGTGATGCGTCGCCCGAGTGTCGCGAGCACGACCGCTTTACCGAACAAGCCTGCTGCGAACAGCGCGATCATGAAGAACGGGACGAACACGGCGCCGATGACCGTGATCGCAAGCAGGATCATGAAGAGGGGCGAGAGGAAGAGCGTCACGATCGACGCGATGACCGTTTCGCCGGGACGCTCCTCGAACGTCGCGACGCATTTCTCGACGGCGCCGCTGAAGAGCAGGGAGATTAGGACGTATAGCGCCAGGAAACCGAACGCGAGCCACCACGCCCACTGCACGCCGGGATCGAGTGCGAGCGGTCGGCCGAGCAGCAAGCCCTGTTCGAGCCAAGGCCGAGCCCACCTGAGCTGACCGAACTCGCCCGCAAACGGCGTCTCACTGATATCGCCGTGCACGACGGCGTCGGGGTGACGTTTGAGCGTGCCGGCAAACACGACGGCATCGCCATCGATGACTGCATTGGGTCCGAGCTCGAGGTTGCCGAACACCGCGGAAACCTTGCTGCCCACTTCGCTGTCGACGTACGCATCCCCGAAGATCGCGACGACCTCATGCGCGACCGGGCCAGTGACCCGCGCATTGCCAAAGATCGCGACGACGCTCTCGCGTGTTTTGCCTTCGCTCGTTACAGAACCGAAGATCGACACGACGGCGTTCGCGGATTCGTCCTTGGCCAAGTGCGCATCCTCTCCAATGCGTACGATCTCGGCATTGTGAATTCGATACTCGTCGGACGCCTCGACATCCTCGTCGTCGGTTTCTACTTCGATCTCGGGCTCTACCGTCGTTTCTTCTGCTTCGATCGCGGGCGCCGTCGGTGCTTCGGGCGCATCTTGTGCCCTCGCGGGTGCGAAAGCTGCGCTCGCGAGCAGTAAGGCAGTCGCACAGAGGCTAAGCGGTAAAGACACGGTGGTTGGTTTCATAGGAGTGTTAGCGATTCTGGTAGAGCGTTCTGTAGGCGGCGGCGCTCACCGCGAAGAATGTTGCGTAAAGCGCGGCGATTGCACCCAACGCGCCATAGATCCAATACGCCGGGACGCTGCCCAGCACGGCGGCGGCGGCGTTGTGAGCGGCGTGCCACACCGCAAGACCGCGGCTGAAACTGACGGGGATTTGCGAGTTGATCGTCTCGAGCACCCAGCCCGGAATTTCGAGCGCGAATGCTCCGACGCCGATCGACGCCACGAGAAACAGAATGCGCGCCAACATGGGCCACTCTTGAAAACCCATCTGCCACCAAGCGCGCGCTGCGCGCTGCTCGATCTGCGCGAGCACGCGTGCCGACAAGTCGGCGGGCGCACGGCGCAGCGGCTGTTCGCTTAGCACGCGGCCGATGAATTTCTCGAGTCTTTGTTCCGAATCAGGGGTCGTCATAGTCAAACCGTCACTTCATCGGCTGTGATTCCAAAGCGACCGATCGACCGCGCGAGCGCTGCACGTGCGCGATGGATATCGACTTTCACTTTCGCAAGCGAGACGCCCAGGTGTTGGGCGATCTCTTCATATGACATCTCTTCGAAATGAAATAGGACGAGCGGAAGCCGTTGCTTCTCAGGCAGACTCTGCAGCGCCTCTTCGATGAGTTTGCGGCGCTGCACGTCCGAAACATCGCTCGAGGGTGAATCCTCGCCCGGTAAGCTCGCTTCGAAATCCGAGTCGTCCTCGTCGTTCGAGCTTCCCATCTCGGAGAAGAATCGCCACCGCCGTCGATAGCGAGTCGCGTGGTTGAGGCTCAAGTTTCGAGCGACGGTGCGCAGCCACCCTCCCGCGGTCTCACTCGTCCTCAACGCGTCGAAGTTCTCGTACGCCTTGATGAAGACCTCTTGCGCAATGTCCTCCGCCTGCGCGTCGTTGGCGACGATGCGCACGGCGGTCGAGAACACGAGGTCTTGATGAGCACGCATGAAGGTGGCGAATTCGTCGAGGCGGTTGCGGTCCGTTGAGCTAATCACTGGCTTGCAATCGTTTAAGCTGAAAACACCAGTGCGGACCCGAAAGTTACAGATCGTTCTGACCGGTCGACGGTTGCGGGGCGGGGAGGGCGCCATTGGCCACCCCAAGGCCGCCCGCAATTGATTGTAGAGGCGCCTGCGCGGGCTGTCGTCAAAGTGTCCGCTTTGCGGGAGCGGACACTTTCAAGCCACGGCAGTGCCCTAGGTAGGTCAATACCCTTGCCGATGACCTTCCAACAGGCGGGTAGCGTAAGCATTCATGGATTTCCCCACTCCCTCTGATCGGCGGCCGTGACATAAAATTTGTAGGTAGCCCCCGTAACCTTTTTCAGCGTAGCGGTGTCCTAACGCAAGACGGCGCGCCACTCGTGCCGAGTGAGCGTGAACCGTGACCTTCGATCTTCAGACTAGCCAGTGCTACGCTTGCGGGCGAGC
>JBIQKP010000160.1:0-3101 GCA_044506405.1 Lysobacterales bacterium
CACTGATGGATTCCTCTCAGAGCTGAATGCACCTGCAAGACGCGCTCTGGAGAGAGCGGGCATCACGACGCTGACGAAGCTCGCTCGATACACCGAGAACGAGATCCTGCAACTCCATGGTATGGGACCCGCGACGATGCCAAAGCTGCGCGCATCGCTGCGTCGTGAGCGGCGATCATTTCGACCACCGCGGAAGCGAGGAACGGGTAAAGCATGACGTCGCGCCTGAACGAAGAACTGCGTCGCGAGCTCTTAGAGTTGGCCGCGTGCGACTTGAAAGTGCGCGACGATCTCATCCGGCGCGGCGTGCTCAACGACGGCTATCATCCGGAGATGGAAGCGGTTCATGTTCAGAACGCCTCACGCCTGAAGCAGATACTCGCCGAGCATGGCTGGCCGACACCGGCGTTGGTGGGAGATGACGGTGCAGAGGCGGCGTGGCTCATCGTGCAACACGCCATCGGCGATCCGGCGCTTCAACGAAGCTGTCTCGAGCTGCTTCGGCACGCCGGGGGCAGTGGCGACGTACCGCTTTGGCAGGCGGCGATGCTCGAAGATCGGATCAGGATGTTCGAAGGTAAACCGCAGATCTACGGAACGCAGCTCGAGGTCAATGAAGACGGCTCGCTACGTCCGTATCTGCTCGAGGATCCGGATCATGTGGAAGAACGTCGAAGCCGTGTTGGCCTAGAGCCGTTGAGCCTCAGGCTTGCGCGAGCGGAACGCGCTCAGAAGCCCCCGGATCCGGAGCGCCTCGAGCGCGAGTATCAAGCGTGGCTGCTACGGGTGGGTTGGAGATGCTGAAACGAACACTGTTGGTCGTTGCGATTCTTCTCTCGTGCGTGGGCTGTGATCAGGCCACTAAGTTCGCGGCGAAGACATCTCTATCAGAGGTCCAGGCCGTCACTTATCTGGGCGGGACCCTTCGATTACAGGTTGCGAACAACTACGGAGCATTTCTCGGCCTCGGAACCTCTCTGCCTCAGCGGCAAAGGACGGCGCTCTTGTCTTTCGGCGTGGCAGTGGCCTTAGTCGCAATGCTTATTTACTGTTTGGCTTCGTCTTCCTCAAACCCCGTTACGGTGCCAGCATTGGCGTTGGTCATCGGCGGCGGTACGAGCAATCTCATCGACCGACTGTATTACGGTGGCTACGTCGTTGATTTCTTGAATGTCGGGGTTGGATCCGTCAGAACCGGGATATTCAACTTCGCCGACGTCTTCATCATGGTTGGAGTACTGCTGCTGATCTTTGGCAATCAGAGTTCCCGCACGCTTCCAGCGAGGCGGGATGCGCGTACGGGCGGCTGACGCCAGGTTCGCAAGTGAAAGGCGCCACCGCTGCTATCGTCTGTCTGTTGCTTGTCAGCTCGCTCAGTCACGCGCTAGCGTGCTCGCCGCCATCGCTCAGCTTCTCTTGATCAACGCCACAATGCTCAAAACGAAACCGAAGGCGAAGACCATCGACGAGTACATTGCCGCCGCGCCCGCGATCGCCCAGAAGCGGCTTCGCGAGATGCGTCGGTGCCTTCGTGCAGCCGCGCCCGATGCGCAGGAAGCGCTGAAGTGGGGATCGCCCGCGCTGTCCTACGAAACCATATTGTTCATCTTCGCAGCTCACAAGAATCACATCAGCCTCTATCCGACGCCATCGGCGATCAAGGCGTTTGCTAAGGAGCTGAAGGACTATCGCACGTCGAGCAGCACGATCCAGTTTCCGCTGGATAAGCCGCTGCCGGCGGATCTCATTCGAAAGATTGCGGACTATCGGGTGAGCGCGGTCGTCGCGGACGGTGCGCTGTGGATGTGATCGCCGCATCCTAAAGATGTAGACATAGAAAGAGTCGAGCATGAGATCGCACTTCATGATGATGGCCGAGTACAACGCATGGGCAAATGCCCGCGTCTACGGCATGGCGAGAGCGCTGACGGATGATCAATACCGTCGGGACGTGGGCGTGTACTTCAAAAGTCTCCATGCCACGCTCAATCATATTCTGACCGCGGATCTCATCTGGCTGCGTCGGCTGACGGGAACCGGCGAGCACCCGACTCAGCTCAATGCGATCGTCTTCGACGATCTTCCGTCGTTGTGGGCCGCGAGACAACGTGAAGATCAACGGCTGATCGATTTCGTTGGGGCGCTATCGGACGTTCAGTTCGATGAACCGACGGAGTACCGGATGATGAGCGGTGCTGCCATCACGCAGCCCCGACGCGAGGTGCTCGCGCATGTATTCAATCATCAGACGCATCACCGCGGGCAGGCGCACGCGATCCTGACCTTGTTGGGGAAGGCCGAGCCAGAGCCGCTCGATCTGCTGATCATGCAGTTGCAGCGCGCCTGATCGGTTGGCCCTCGTGTCGAAGATCGATCTCAAGAAAGACCTGAAGCACCTCTATTCGCCGTCCGCGAAGGAAGTGGTTCAGGTGCAAGTGCCGACTTTCCAGTTCCTCATGATTGACGGCGAGGGGGATCCCAACACATCGCCGAACTATGCCGCCGCAGTGGAGGCGCTGTTCTCCGTTTCGTACACGGCGAAGTTCAAAGTGAAGAAGGGCGCACAGGGCATCGACTATGCGGTGATGCCGCTCGAGGGGCTCTGGTGGGCCGATGACCTGTCCGCGTTCGTCACGAATGACCGGTCGAAGTGGCGATGGACGATGATGATCCTGCAGCCGGATTTCGTCGAGGCGGGCGTGATCCATGAGGCGATCGCGGACGTGAAACGAAAAAAGGCGTTGCCGGCGCTCGATGAGCTTCGCTTGGAACGTTTTACCGAAGGTTTGTGCGCTCAGACGTTGCACATTGGACCGTTCACCGACGAAGGCCCCACGATTCAGAGAGTGCACGACTTCATTAGTGCGCGTTCCGGCCTCACCGGCAAGCACCACGAAATTTATTTGAGCGACATCCGTCGCGCGGACCCGGCGAAGTGGAAGACGATCATTCGCCAGCCCATGAAGTGAGCTCCGTCATTCCAAGGTGCGTAGGTTCGGTCTCAGGTGGCAATGAGTGACCGTCTCAAGAAGATCGTCGACGAACTGCGAGTTCGACCCGATGATCTGGTGCTCGAGATCGGCTGCGGGCAGGGTGTGGCA
>JBIQKP010000160.1:3201-4336 GCA_044506405.1 Lysobacterales bacterium
CAAAATCTTCGCGGTTCGCGTCGGACTGTTCCACCGCGACGCGGCGTTCGCTCGCAGCATCGTCGAGCCATGGCTCGCGCGCGGCGGGAAACTCGTCGTTGTTTACGACGAGCCGTAAGGTCGACGATCGCGCGTCACGCCTACCACCGATGGTGAACGTACTTCGCGATCTCGCCTTGATAGATTGCGCCCAACGCTTGCATCGCCTCGGCCGTCAAGGCAGGTGCGGCGCTCGCAGCCGCGTTCGCTTCCGCTTGAGTGCGTGACTTCGCGCCGGGGATGACGACTGAAACCGCATCCGCCATCAGGATCCAGCGCAGTGCGAACGCAGCCATCGTCATATTCGCGGGCACGAGCGGACGAATCGCTTCGACGGCATCGAGCGCCACCTCGTAGGGCACGCCTGAGAACGTCTCGCCTACGTCGAACGCTTCGCCGTGTCGATTGAACTGGCGATGATCGTCCGGAGAGAACGTCGTGTTCCGGCTCATCTTGCCGGTGAGCAGTCCGCTCGCGAGCGGCACGCGAACGATGACGCCGACGTTGCGCGCCTTCGCTTCGCGGAAGAACAGCTCCGCCGGCCGTTGCCGGAAAATGTTGTAGATGATCTGCACCGACGCGACGTTCGGATACTCGATCGCTTTCAGCGCTTCTTCGACTTTCTCCACTGACACGCCATAGAAGCGAATCTTGCCTGAGCTCACCAGGCGATCGAGCGCGTCGAATACTTCAGGGCGGTAATACACTTCTGTCGGCGGACAGTGCAGTTGCACGAGGTCCAGGGTTTCGACGCCGAGATTCTCGAGGCTGCGATCGACAAAGGCCTCGAGATTCTTGTGCGTGTATCCGTCCGCGACGTGAGGCGATAGGCGTCGTCCGGCCTTCGTAGCGACGATGGGGCGCGGCCCCCGCCACTGCTTCAATACGTCACGGATGATCCGCTCGGAACGGCCGTCGCCATACACGTCGGCGGTATCGATGAAGCTCGTGCCTGCTTCGAGCGCGGCAAGCAGTGCGTCGCGCGCCTGGGCTTCGTCGACATCGCCCCAGCTCCCGCCGATGGCCCAAGCGCCGAAACCGATCTCGGAAACGTTCCATCCTGTGCGGCCGAAAGTGCGGGTGCGGATTGTCATGA
>JBIQKP010000045.1:0-15156 GCA_044506405.1 Lysobacterales bacterium
GTCCGAATCCGATTCCCGAATCCATCCGTCACGCTTTGAAGCATCTCCTGCGTCCATGGCAGAGGCGCGGGTGGCGGTGGGCGTGAGGGGCGGCCGAAGGCGCGGCGTATCTGTGCAGCCACATCTCCTGCACTGCGCCGAGCGGCGGTTGCGAGGCCGCCGCCGCCGGCGAGCTCGATCACGGCATCCGTGAGTGTTCTTGCGAAGGCGCGTCCAGCGGCACAGAGCTCCTGGATCGTCCTGGCATCGCGCATGGCTCTGTAGGCGGCGGCGGTTCCTCTTACGAGGTCGACGACGGCCGCGCCCATGAAAGCAACACCTAAACCCACGAGCAGAAGATCTGCCGCCCAACCGAACGGCGTGAGGTGAGAAACACCCCACGCGACGAAGATCGCGGCGGCGACGG
Source organism: Lysobacterales bacterium (assembly GCA_044506405.1). Taxonomy (GTDB): domain Bacteria; phylum Pseudomonadota; class Gammaproteobacteria; order Steroidobacterales; family Steroidobacteraceae; genus Steroidobacter. The sequence continues at coordinate 407 of JBIQKP010000045.1, forward strand.
CGAGTGCCGCAGGATCGAGCAGCTCTTGTATGGCCTCGACAACCGTATCCCGCAGAGCCTCCGGTAGCGCTTCGATGGTTCCTTGCAGCAGCACTCGCAGTCGATCTGTCGTTTCGTAGTCCGCCGGGATAGCTTGCTGCCCCAGCGGATCGACAAAGTTGACCGGATCGCCGTTCGCGAACGCGTAGAGATTGAGTCCGCCGAGTTGCCCGATCGGGTCAGGCGTCAGATATCGAGATGTGGCGGGATCGAAATAGCGATCACGGTTGTAGTGAAGTCCCGTCTCCTGATCGAAGTATTGATTCGAGCCGCGGAGATCTATGCGAAGCGATCCATGTTGAGCGTAAATGCGACCGAGCGGATCGGTGCTCGCGCGCCAGACGACGCGTTGGTCTTCGTCGGTGATCGCGACAGGCGTGCCGAGCCAATCTGTGTGGACGGCGTACGTGTCCGCGCCCACGAGCATCGCGACGACTCGGTCCTGCAAGTACACGAATTGCTTCGTGACGCGACCTTGTTCGTCGGCTTCCGCCGTGAGCTTCGAATCGTCATAGAAGAAGTACGTGACCGATCGTCCGCTGCCCGAGTGCACGACCTTGCGAATGCGTTCGCCGAACGCGTTGTACGCGTACTCCGCAAGCGTTTGCCCGTTGTCGAGAATGCGCGCCGTTCGGCCAAAGGCGTCGTACTCGAGCTCGCGATCGCCGATCCGTGTCGTGCGGCCCGCGGCGTCGTACGCATACTGTGCTCGCGTTCCGTTCGCGTCCGTTCTTTCGAGCACGCGGTTGCTCGCATGGTCCACTCTGAGTAACGTTTGCGTCCCGCGAGACGCGATGAATCGGGCGTTGCCGACCGAATCGAAACCGAATGCGACGTCATTCATTTGTGAGGATGACGCACGTTCGAGCCGTCCCGCCGCGTCGTACGAGAAGAAGCGATGTCGATCTTGGCCAAGGGAGACGATTCTTCCCGCCGTGTCGGTCTCGAACTCGAAATGCGCCACGCCGGGCGTGCCGAAGCGACGGAGTCGCCCTTGAACGTCGAGCCCACGCTCGAACGCAAGTCCATTGCCGAATCTCGACGTCGCGCGCGCGTATCCATCGCTGGCTTCATTCAGGCCGGCGACGATCGGTGTCGTGCTGAACAATCCGGCTCTCTCGATCGAGGCCAAGACGCCCGGCTTCGCGTGCACGGAGCCGTTGTATCGGTATCGGAGCGTCGTTCCGTCAGGAAGGGTGGCCTCGCTTCTCCGGCCGAACTCGTCATATTCATAGGACCGAGTGAACACTCGTCCATCGATGTGTTGGGTGCGCCGAGTCAGCCGGCCGGCGAAGTCGAACTCGAAGAATTCCTCGCCCCACGCATAGCGAAGGGTGGCCGGCTTGTTGTACGGGCCGTAATCGATCTGCACCTGATCGCTGCCCGCAGAGATCGTTTCGACGCGTCCGAGTGCATCGAACGCATATCGAATCGTCCGGCCATCCGCGAAGCGTCGCGCGACGATTCGGCTCGCTTCGTCATATTCGAGCGAGAGCGATCCGGCGTCGGGATTGAAGACGTAAGCAAGCCGGCCGAAATCGTCGTACCGGTAGTCGCTGACGAGCCCGCGTTGGTCGACCACCTGCTCGTGCGCACGCGGCACCGACTCCGCGGACACCGGCTCGATCAACGTCTCGGCAGCGGTCGTCCAGCTCTTCACGATGGGCAGCCGGATGAACGACAACGCTGCGGGAGAAAAGGGCTGCGGCTCGAGATCCAACTCCGCGGCCATTGCGAGATCCGGCGAGCGGACTTGCGCGATCGTGCCATCCGGATTGAGCAGGCGCTGTGCGATCGGCCGACCCGCATCGTCGACCGCGAACTCGATTCGGTTGCCGCCAACGTCCTCGAGTGCCTTCAAGGCGGAGCCGTCGTATTCGAACGAGATCTGTTGACCGATGGGATCGTGGAGCCGCGTGATGCGGCCGTCGGCGTCATACACGATGCGCGTGCGTAGGCCGGCGCGCGCGTAGCTGGAGATGTGTCCTTCATCGTCGTACTCGAGAACGATTGCGACGCCATCGAGTGGCACGTGCTGCCGCAATCGTCCGAGCGCGTCGTACTCGAATCGTTCCGCTGCGCCGTTCGCGTAAACGATCCGCGAGAGCAGACCGCGCGCGTCGTACTCGTACTGAGTACGGTCGATGAGACCCGGCATCGGACCGTCGATGCTCTTGAGCCGACCTACAAGGTGCGCTGCTCCGTCTTTCGACTCGTAGTACTCGTAGGCAGTGCTTCGCTCGATAGACGAATGGTTGAGGCCGCCCTCGATGGGTGCGTACCCACTCTCTGTGATCCGGAGCGGTTGGCCGCGATCGTTGTACCGTAGCGAGAATGTGCGAACGCGATCGGGCGCAATGCTCGGCCGGAGGATGCGTGCCGGCTTCCCGAGCGGATGGTCGTCCTCATACTCGAACCGCTCGATGACCGTGCGCGTGCCGTTCTGTTCGCGAAGACGTTCGAGTACGCGTCCGGTAGCATCATGCGTGATGAGCTCGCTCCATTCGACGTCCTGTGTGTCCGGCGCAAGCCTGTCGATCCGATCGACGAGCCCGTGTTCGTCGTAGCGATAGCGAATGTTCGATGCAGGGCACGTGGAGCATCCGGGCCCAGTTACTTCGAGAAGTTGCGCGCCGAGCTGTGTTTGCCGCCAACGGTAGGTCGTCGGCTCGCCTGCTGCGTTCGTTACGACAGAGGTGCTCGTCTCGTGTGTGGTCCGCGCCTCGATCCTTTCGATGCCGATCGCGCGGGTCGTGTCCGCCGTGACTGCACTGTTGCTCGCGAACCCATCGGCGTCGTAGCGATACGCGCCTCTGACACGGTCGTCGCGGCCGAAGACGCGCGCCAATCTCAATGCGCCGCCGGTCTCGGCGTACTCGTAGCGCTTGCGCGTCCCGTCCGCGAACCGCGCTTCGTTGAGCAATCCGTTTGCATCGTAGCCGTATCGAATGAGACGGCCGTCGGGCAGGCGCAGCGACTCGAGCCGATGTCTCGAGCCTTGTAGCTTCGTGCTGTCGTACGATCGGAGCCAATCAGACGGCTGGTCCCAGTACGACAACCTCAGTTCGCGCCCGACGAAATCGACGAGTCGCGAGAGTCGGTGGTGCTCGTCGTATTCGAGCGTCAACCATTCGCCGCTTGCGGTCTGAATGCGGCTCAGCGCGCCGCGCTCGTCGAACGTCAGTTGCCGCCCGTCCGACCATGTCCAGCGCCAGGGTTGTGCCCGCGCGATCGCAGGCGCCTGATTGCGACGAAGCAGCTCGATCTGGGAAACGTCTTCGTCGATGACGCCATAGCCGTACGGGCTGGACAAGTAACGCTGAACGCCATCGCTCACCTTACCCATGGCAGTGAACGTGATGCGCCGGCCGTCGCCCTGCGCGATCGTGATCGTCGCGATGCCAGATTGTTCGACGCGCGTGAGCGCGGTCTCATAGGTGTGGCTCCAGCCGCCGCCGAACGCGCCGCCTTGCACGCTCGCGCTGTTGTAGTGCCGCGTGAACGAGAGCGCGAGCTCGCCAGGCAACTGAAAATCGATCTCGGCTTGGTACTTGTTACCGGAAACGACGTCGATCGGGTTGTGGACGCCGGTACTGGGTCCGATACCGGCGTGACTCGCAATATCGCTCCGTGCGCAAGGGTTGCCCGCATCACAGAGCGCTTGAGCGTTCGCTCGCGCTCCGAAGAGGACCGCAACGCCCGCGAAGGCCATTGCCCAACAAGCAGCGATACGAAGCTGCGTCGTGAATCCATCCATGGATTTCAGTTCCTGATGCGTCGAGTGTTCTAGCCGATCGGTCTCGGGGGAGAGCAGCACGTGTTGATGGGACAGTCGCGAGGACCACCGCCGCCGACGATCCAATCGTCATCGCCGCCGCTGGATCCCTCTCCGCCATCGCCCGACGACGGATCGGAACCGCGCGCGGATCCGGATCCAAAGCCGAAGAATCCGTCCGCGAGCGAGCTTCCTGACGACGCGTCCTCATTGCCGTGCGGTGTATCGGTTTCATTCGATGTTTCCTCCTCCTCGTCTTCATCGAGGTCGGGTGGCGCGCTGCCTGCATCGAAGCGTTCGATCTCTGGCATGTCCGCTCGCGAGACGACGAGATCGCTCATGCGTGCCGGGCTTTGCATTCGCACGGTCGAGGTCGAGACGATCGGTAGGAGCGTTCGGCGGAGCAGTTGCTGTTCGAACGCGTCGTAGCTGCTGTTCCTGCGAAGTGTCAGGAGCGTGCGAGTGATGAACCAGTTCACGAGCGGCACTTTGAGCTCGTAGCCGTACGTGATCTCGACGCGCAACAGATTGGCGTCTTGAATGTTGAGCCCGCTTTGCGCACCGAGTGCAGTGCTGCGCACGTGCAAGCGATCGTTCGGGATCTCCCGAATGCCGTCGACCTCTTCGCTGAAGTCAGCAAAGGCTTCTTGCGTCGGATTGAGAATGCGAATGCGTGCGCTCGTTCGCAGCTCCGTATCAACGCGCACGAACGTCGCCTCGAAACCTGCGAGCGAGGAAGGTGGGGAGTAAAGCGGTACGAGCCCTCGCGCGAGCCCGCGTCGAATGGCGTCCGGATCGGCATGCTCGACGGCGCCGGCGCGCGCGGCGCGAAGCGCGGCATGATTCAGCGTGGCCTTCGCCTCGTAGATCAATCCGAACTGAATCGATCCCAAGATGACCGCGAGCAGGATCGGCAATGCGATCGCGGTTTCGATCATCGCGACGCCGCGCTCGCGACCTCTGCGCCCGTTAGAAGAGTGCTCCATACATGCGTCCGTGCGATTGCCACGTTTGTGCGCCAACTTCTGAGTTGGCCCCACCCTAACCCTCCTGCGTTCTCACGGACGCGGGAGCTTAGGAATTCTCAACGGACGCAAAGGCGCGCCAAGTATGGATTTGTGCCTTGTTCGCGAAGAAACGCGCAGAGGCGTAGATAGAGAACGTCGCAGGAAAGGGCGAACGGTATCGGCCGAACTCTTGATCCCGGCTGAAGGCGGCGTTCTGACGCCGTTATTTCTTGCTCTACCTACAGCCCTCAGCCTAATCCTCAATGAACCGTCGTACTCTCCGCCGACGCTTCATAGAGCGCCGAGTACTTCGTGATGAGCACTCGAGTGGCCTCCGCTTCTTCGATGACGGAGGGCTCGCAGTCCGCGCCCTGCGCAATGATCTCTTCTTCGAGCGCACTCGCGTACACTTCTAGAGCAGAGATGGTGCGCTTGACGTCGTCGAACGAGAGGGCTTGCTTCTTCATGAGATCTCCGGCTGTGTGCGCATCGTGAACGCACCTCCCTATGCGCTCGATGTCAATTCCATTGTAAGGACGAGAACGGACACGGCGTTCGCGAGTTCCATGTTAGTGGCCCATTCGTACACGCAAAGACCGTATTTGCCGATGAACGACTGTCTTCGCGGGGTCAGCTCGTTCAATATGAATGCTCCTTCACTGAGACTGAAAGCGAGCAAGTAGGAATTTTCCTCCCCGAGCCCAACCGAATGCTCGACATCGATGGCCGCCAATCCCATTCCAACCACGTTTCCTCCGCTGAAGTTCGACAACGCGTTCGTTCGCGAGCTGCAGGGCGATCGCGACGAGGGCGGCCCGCCGCGGCAGGTCTATGAAGCGCTCTACACGCGGGTTGCTCCGACGCCGGTGTTCGCGCCAAAGCTCATCGCCCATTCGCGCGAGATGGCGGAGCGCCTTGGGTTCGACGAGGACCTCGTCGCGCGGCCAGAGTTCGCGCGAGTCTTCGGCGGCAACGCGCTTCTCGAAGGGATGGAGCCCTTCGCCGCCAACTATGGCGGGCATCAGTTCGGTCAGTGGGCCGGTCAGCTCGGCGATGGGCGCGCGATTACGCTCGGCGAGCTCATCAATGCACGAGGCGAACGGTGGGAGCTGCAGCTCAAAGGCGCCGGATTGACGCCGTACTCGCGGACGGCGGACGGTCGTGCAGTACTGCGTTCGTCCGTGCGCGAGTTTCTGTGCAGCGAAGCGATGTACCACCTCGGCGTGCCGACGACGCGCGCGCTCAGCCTCGTCGCGACCGGCGAGAAGGTCGTGCGCGACATGTTCTACGACGGCAATGCTCGACCGGAGCCCGGTGCAATCGTCTGTCGAGTCGCGCCGTCGTTCATCCGGTTCGGCAACTTCGAGCTGCCCGCCTCGCGGGGCGATCTAACGCGCCTCACGAGCCTCGTCGATTTCACGATACGGCGCGACTTCCCCGAGTTCGCGGCCGAACCGGACCTCGCCAAGCAGCGCGAGCGCTGGTTTCGCGAAGTCTGCGAACGCACCGCGTCCATGGTGGCGCACTGGATGCGTGTCGGATTCGTGCACGGCGTGATGAACACGGACAATATGTCGATCCTCGGGCTCACGATCGATTACGGCCCGTACGGTTGGATCGACAACTTCGATCCGAGCTGGACGCCGAACACGACCGATGCGACCGGTCGTCGCTATCGCTTCGGCCAGCAACCGCAAATCGCGTTCTGGAATCTGACGCGACTCGCTGGCGCGCTCTTACCGCTCTTCTCATCGGAGGAGCCGTTGCAGAACGGTTTGCAGCGCTTCGCAGACGTATTCATCGCCACCGATCGCGCGAACGCTGCGGCGAAGCTCGGATTGAGCGCGTTCGACGATGACGATGTGGACTTGCTTCAAGCGCTTTACGGATTACTGACCGACGCCGAAGTCGATATGACGATCTTCTTTCGCGGCCTGAGCGATCTGGACGTCAACGCGCCGACGTTGGCGCCGTTCGACGCAGCGTTCTATGACGAAGAGAAGCGCCGAAGCGCCGAGCCGAGTTTCATCGCGTGGCTCGAGCGGTATGCGAAACGCGTGCAAGCGGATTCGCTTTCACCTGCGCGGCGTCGCGAGCGCATGCACAGTGCCAACCCTCGCTATGTGCTGCGCAATTATCTTGCGCAACAAGCGATCGATCGCGCGGAGCAGGGAGACTACGCCGGGATCCATGAGCTGCTCGAGGTGATGCGACGCCCATATGACGACCAACCTGGCCGCGAACCCTACGCTGCGAAGCGGCCCGAGTGGGCGAGACATCGCGCGGGCTGTTCGATGCTTTCCTGCAGTTCCTGATCGCGCGCGCGATCCTCACGCGATCGCGAGACTCACGACCCCTGCGACGATACACACCGCTCCGGCGATCCTCATCGGCGCGGCGCGCTCTTTCAGCAGCCGCGCGCCGAAGTAGGTGCCGATCAGCGTTGCAAGCTCGCGCGCGGGCGCCACATGGCTGATCGGCGCGATCCGCATCGCATAGAGCACGAGGATGTAGCCGAGCGGCCCCAGCACGCTCACGATCAGCGCAGGCTTGATGAAGGTGCGAATCTCTTCGCGCACGCGCTCGCGGTCCTTCCACGCGCCGGGACTCAGCACGCAAACGCGGAACACATTTCCTGTGTAGTCGATGATGAACGGTGAGATCAGCAGTACCTTGACCGCCCAACCGTCGTTCAATGTGTAGCCGGCGATGAAGACGCCTGTCGCGAGGCCGTAGACGACGCCGATCTTCGGCGCCTTGTGCGCCTCGCGAAACAATCCCGCGACAAGCACGATGCCGAGCACGACCAGTCCCACGCCGAGGATCGAGAGCGCGGTGACGTGCTCACCGAGCAATAGCGCCGCGCCGAAGAACGACAGCAGCGGACCCGACCCACGCGCGAGAGGATAGACGAGCGAAAGGTCCGAGGCGCGATAACCTGCTTGCAGCACGAGTGAGTAGCACAAGTGCAGCACACCGGTCGCGAACAACGCGACCCAATGCAGCGCTTGGAACTGCGGCCGCTCGGTGATGAGGATCCACAGGACGATTGGCGTATAGATGAACACGGACGCCACCGAGTACATCCATACGAAATGCAGCGACTTCGCGGCGCGCTTCGCATAGAGATTCCAAGTCGCATGCGTCGCGGCGGCAAGGATGACGGCGAGGATGGCGAGGGCGGGCACGTGCTCAGGCGATGAACGAGTGGGGTATGACGGGCGGCAAGGTTGCTGGCTATAGTCGGCGTGTCAATCGATGTCTTGCATACGAACGCGACGCCCCCAGGTCGGTATCGGTTCGCGCTCGACGCTCGACACAGAACTTCACACTTTACACGTCGCGGCTCACTGACTTGGACTCATTCTCACAGCCCGCTGCCTATCACGCCGTCTATCGCTCGCGCGACTACGCGGCGTGCGAACATCGTGCGTTCGTGTTGCGCGCCGTCGGGATCGAGCACGTACTCGGCAGCGTCGATTCAGCGTACGTCGTGCTCGTGCCCGCGGAGCGCGCGCGTGAAGCGCTCGAGCACTTGGCGCGCTACGAAGAGGAGAACGCGGCCGTCCCGCGCCCCGAACCGCCGCTCGTGCTGCACGGGTCGGCGTGGATGTCGACGGTTCTATATGCCTTCTTCTTGGTGCTGAGCTCGTACTGTGCCGGCGAGGCGGTCGGCGGCTTCGATTGGTTCGATATCGGGGCGCTGCTTCCCTCGAGCGAAGCAGGCGGCGAGCCTTGGCGCGTCGTAACGGCGCTCACGCTTCACGCGGATCTGGGCCATCTGCTCGGCAATCTCGCGTTCGGCGCGCTGTTCGGTTACTTCGCTGCGCAACTCGTGGGGCCTGGCACGGCGTGGCTCAGCATTCTCATCGCGGGCGCGCTGGGGAATTGGGTTGATAGCGCCCTGATGCTGCAAGGGCATTCGACGATCGGTGCGTCCACGGCCGTGTTCGCGACGCTCGGTTTGGTCGCCGCGTACTCGTGGAAGCAGCACACGGCCGGTGCGCTGCGCTGGGCGAAGCGGTGGGCGCCGCTCGTTGCGGCGGTCGCATTGCTCGCGTTCACGGGCGCCGGCGGAGAGCGCACGGATGTGCTCGCGCACTTGACGGGATTCGCATCCGGTGCGCTCGTGGGTTTACTGAACGCGCTAGCGCAAACGCGCGCGTTCTTCAAGCGCATTCCGCAACTCGTTTCTGGTTTGCTCGCGGTCTCACTCGTGATCGGCGCGTGGTGCTGGGGCTTCGCGAACGCGGCATGAAGCGCCACCGTGGTGCATCGCTGCAATCGATGATGCTCGAACGCAACGAGTGCACTCGCTGCGGCCTCGACTCGCGATTCGTGCTCGCGACAAGAATTACATTTCGTGCGTCAGGCGTGAAAAAGCGCGGCAAGAACGCCGCGCATGCGGCCGTGCATGTCGAAATGAAAATCGTCGCGGACCCTTGACATTCTCAATCGACGACAAAGCGGTGCAACGCGGAACGATCGTGCGTTATCCACAGAACCAGTGGAAAACTTCTGGATAACACGGGCTTGACTTCGCGCATTCGCGGCGGATTATTGTGCGATCGTTGGATTGATTGTTACGTGATCAATGCAGTCGCGTTTCGATCAGCGAACTCAGAATTCGAACAACGTCAGCCTCCGGGGGTCCAGCTTATGCGACGACGAGGCCTTCTCTTGACGATCGTGCTCACGCTCTGCGTGGGCGCCATGGTTCCGGCGGTTGCGAAGGAAGCGGACCGTCCAGAGCGCAAACTCGACGTCTGGTACGTGCCGACGCCGCACGAAATCGTCACTCGCATGCTGGACGTCGCGCGCGTGCGCGCGGGCGATGTCGTGTACGACCTCGGATGCGGCGACGGTCGCATGGTGATCGCCGCCGCGAAGAAGTTCGGCACGCGGGGCGTCGGTGTCGATCTCGATCCGCGGCGGATCCGCGAAGCGAAGGCGAACGCAAAGGCCGCCGGCGTCGAAGACCTCGTCACGTTCAAAGTCGGTGACATGTTCGAAACCGACATCCGCGAGGCGACGGTCGTGATGCTCTATCTTCTGCCCGAGCTCAATCGCAGGCTCATGCCGAAACTGCAATCCGAGCTTCGGCCCGGCGCACGCGTCGTTTCCCATGATTTCGACATGGGCAAGGACTGGCCGCCCGAGCGGTACATCAAGCTCGGCACGAGCGGGATCTATCTCTGGAGGATTGCTGAGCGGGACGGCGAGTAGGCGCAGTCGTGTCGACGGAAGGATAAGGAGTGCCGTTCCGGCGTCTGCACGTCCACACGATCAGGCCGCGCTGTCGTCGCGTCTGAATCGAATGACCGCCCAGACCGCCACCCCAGTGCCCATCACCGCCAACGCCACCCACGCCGCATTCTGCGACTGCGCGTACGTCACGCTCGAGTAGAGCAAGTACGCGCACGTAAGCACGAAGATTGCGGGTAGCACGGGGTACAGCGGCACGCGAAACGGACGCGGTGTGCTCGGATCCTTGCGCCGGAGCACGAAGAGCGCAATGCCGGTGAGCATGAAGAAGAACCAGAACACCGGCGCCGTGAACTCGACCATCGTCGAGAAGCCGTCTTTCTCGAACGCGCCGAAGAAGATCAGCGCGAGCGCGATCGCGGCCTGAACGAAGAAGCCCACAACGGGCGCGTTGCGCGAGCCCTGCCAGCCGCCCATGAAGCGGAATACCGGCCAATCGTGTGCGACCGAGTAGTTTGTACGTGCTCCGACGAGCATCGTCGAGTTCATCGAGGTGAGTGCTGCGATCGCGACGAAGATGCCGACGATCTGAGAGCCCGTTTCGCCGACGGCACGTTGCACCACGTCGACGGCGAGCGCTTCGCTTTGCTTCAAGCCCTCGAATCCGAGTCCGTGCGTCACGCCGATGACGAACACGACGTACACGAGCGTGATGATCGCGATCGAGAGCACGAGTGACTTCAGGATCGCGCGCGGACCGCCGCGCACCTCAGCGGACACATACGCGGCCTCATTCCAGCCGCCGAACGTCAGCAACACGAACACCATCGCAAGACCGACCGCACCGATACCGGCGCTGCTCGCTGTGCTGACTGTGGCCGTTTGCGCGGGTTCCATCATGAAACCCGCCGCGGCGACGAAGAGCACGCCGCCGATCTCGAGGAGCGTCAACACATTCTGCATCCGCGAGGACCCGCGCAGCCCGCCGATGTTGACAGCGGTCAAGAGCACAACGGCGAGCGCGGCGTAAATCGCGGAGGAGTACGCGCCGAGACTGAACAGGCGAGTGAGATAGTCGCCGAGAATAAATCCGAGTAGCGCGATCGAGCCTGTGACGATGACGAGGCTGCGCGCCCACGCGAACAAGAAACTGACGTTGCGCCCGTACGCTCGGGTCAGGAACGAGTAGTCCCCTCCCGCGCTTGGATAGGTGGTTGCAAGCTCGGCGTACGTGAGCGCACCGACAAACGAGAGCAACCCGCCGAGCAACCAGGCCGAGAGCATCCAGCCTGGCGAGCCCGCAATGTTCGCAACGAGCGACGGCGTCTGAAAAATGCCCGCGCCGATCACGATGCCCACCGTGATCATCGTCGCGTCCCAGAGACTTAGGGTGGGAGTCGGCGCCTCCTTGAGCGGCGATTGAATCGTTGGCGTGCGGGTACTAGCGTCCATCGAGAAGCGGTTAGCGGTTAGCGGTTGGTGGTTAGTAAGATCGCTTCCGCTTCGCTTCGAGCCTGACTTTTGAGCCACCATTCATACTAACCGCTCTTAACGCCCTGGTACGTTTGCTTCTTCGAACCGCGCGTCACCTGCGCCTCCATCTTATCGCCGTTGACGCGTGCGACCACTTTCACTGGCGTGCCGTTGTCGTTGAAGCTGAACTTGAGCTCATCGCCTCTCAGGCTCGTGTCGGTCAACGATCGTTTCGTTTGGCCCGCGGTGCCGGTCACTTGCTGAAACGCTTGTTCGAGCCGCAACTCGATCGTGTCCTTCGCATCGGGCGCGCGCAGCGACCAGTTGCCGGCGACCTGCGCGGGCACGACCCAGAAGTACGCCTGCCCGTGATCGGTTGCGACGCGCTCGTCTGGTTCCCAATCATCCATGAGGAAGGAATGAGAAACGACGCGAGTGCCCGGCTTCATTTTGAGAATCGTGGGGCGAAGGCGCACGTTGAGCTCGGGCAATAGATAGAGCGTGACGACCGTGGCCTTGCTGAAATCGGTCTCGAAGATATCGCCTTGAACGATCGTCGTCTTGCTCTCGACCCCATTGGCCTTCACTAGGCAATTCGCGAGCTTGACCATGTCCGGGTTGTATTCGATGCCTACGGAGCGCGCGCCGAAGTCGCGCGCAGCAGCGATTGCGATTTTCCCGTCGCCTGCGCCGAGATCGTAAACGAGGTCGGTCGGCTTGACCTGCGCCATTCGCAGCATTCGCTCGACGAGTGCATCGTTCGTGGGAACCCAAACAACGTCTTTGCCGGCCTGGCCGGTGCTCGGCTGGAAGTCTCGGTAGCACGCTTCTCGGTTATTCGCGCTGGCGCCGATCGAGACGAGACAGAAGAATAGAAGCGCGCTGATGCTCGCAGCAGTGCGAGACCAAGCTTGACGGGTCGACACGGTAGACCTCCAGGGTGAGCGCAAGAGCCACATGAACGTGCTTGGTATCCGGAAAGTTCGCAACTTTGGCTATCTCTCCGTATTTGGGCCACCCAAGCGACAGGCTACAGTGCCGTGTCGCCGAACTCGGCTCAAGTCAAGAATGTCGAACGTTCGGACAGACAACTACGGAACTCTACGTACACACGACGCATTGAGGCGGAATCGGCTCCCTCAGAGCCCGACAATCACGGCAGATGAGCATGCGCTTCGAACAACCAGAACTTCGGGAGCAAATCGCTCGTCTAGAGTTTCTTCGCGATAAATCGAGTCCAGACACCGGTGCCCGCATATTGCTGCTGACTTCGGGTCTCGGGCTCGGGCACGTGCGAGCGGCCCAGGCGATCGAGAGTGCGCTGCAAGGCTCGGCGGTCGTGCATACCGTCGATTTCTGGTCGTTGATCAATCCGAATGTCGCCGGCGCGATCCATGAAACGTACTTGAGCCTCGTCCAGAATTATCCCGAGCTGCACGAGCGTCTCTATCAACTAGACGAGCATACGTGGCGGATGATCCTCGGCAGCGGATCGGGTCCGCCGCGCGCAGTGCTCGAAGTATTGGAGCTCATCTCGAAGATCGCTGCGGAGAAGGGCGAAGCTGCGGCGCGCGGCGGCAAGTATGCGTCCGATCGCATGCTGCTGTCGCTCCTCTGCGCCGCGTTGCCGTACGACGGTGACAGCCTCGCAGGCAACGGCGTGCGTGCACGGCTCGCATTGCTCAAGTGGACGTGGCTGCGGCTCATTCGCCGGCTCGAGCCTGCCATCAAACGATTTTCGCCGGACGTGATCATCAGCACGCAAATGATTCCGGCCGCGATGACTTCGTACTTAAAGGATCGCGAGAAGCTGCGCGTACCGTTGATCGGCGTGATGACCGATTACGGCGTGCACGACTTCTGGAAGCAGAATGGAATTAATCGCTACTGCGTCGCGCACGAGTCGATCGTGAGCGGCAGAGCGGGCGATCTCGCCGATCCCGTCGTCGCGACCGGCGTCCCGTTGATGCCGGCGTTTGCCGCGCCGCTGTCTCAGGAAGAAGCGCGCTTCGAGCTCAACATCCCGCAAGACGCACCGATCGTGCTCGTGCTCGGCGGCGGACTCGGGCTCAGCGTCGATGCCGCGGCGCATGCGTTGCTCGAATCGCCGGGCGACGCACGCATCATTGCGATGCCTGGGAAGAATGCGGCAGCGCGCGACGCACTCAAGACGCTTGCGGAGCGTCAATCGAAGCGCTTGATCGTTTGCGATTGGACCGAGCGAATGGATTTGTATCTCCGCGCGGCCGATGTAGTTGTCGGCAAGCCCGGAGGGATCAGCGTCGCGGAGGCCTTGGCGTGCGGACGGCCGCTTCTCGCGACGCGCTCGCTCGGCGGCCAGGAAGGCTTCAATGTGAATTTCCTGGAGCGCAACGAGGTCGGCGGCCTCGTGCGCGATCGAGATCTCGTCGCGCGCGTCGATTCGCTGCTTGCGGATAGAGAGGGGCTCCAGCACATTCAACGCCGAGCATGGGCGCTCGGCCGGCGCGACGGCGCTACGAGGGTGGCGAATCTCGCCCTCGAGCTGGCGACGGTGCGTCCGTCGGTCGCGCTCGGGACACCATGAAGCTGATCCATCGTGCCGCACGCAAGGGACTGAGTTGGGTCGATCGCTGGTACTACCGGCGCTATCGACTGCGCACGCTCGGGCCCGTGCTGTTCCTGGGCCGCGCGCTCTATCGCGGTCCCGAGATCAAGTTCGACGATGGAACGGTCCTGCGCGACAACGATCCGATCGGCCGGCTGCACTTCAACAACGCCAGCATCGCAGCGCTCGGTGAGGGTTCGATGCATCGAGTCGGATTCCGTTTTGCGAAGCTGATGCGCGAATCGCTCCGCCATCTCGCGGAAGCGGCTCATAGCGATCCGTCGCTACAAGACATCCGAGTGTTTCAAGGCGTCACCTGGATCCCTTCGCATGGCGAAGTCGTCGGGTTCGTGTCGACTCCGATGCCGAAGAGCTGGAGGACGCGCCTGCTCGCGGGACACTTCCGCCTCTTGTCTTGGGTGTTCGCGCCGTCGGCGAAGATTCGCGAGCGCGAGAGCCGCGAGCCCCGACTGTACTGGCTCACGCGCGAAGCGCTGACGAGGAATTTGGGCAAGCTGAAGACTGGAGCTTGATTCTTCACGTCGTCCCCGCGGAGGCGGGGATCCATCTCGAGCCCGGTCAACAATCAGAATGACTCTCGCGGAGAACGCGGAGGTCAAGATTCTGTTTGGGTCGGCTCTTGAGTTTGTTGCGTCGTCCCCGC
>JBIQKP010000045.1:15256-30015 GCA_044506405.1 Lysobacterales bacterium
GCACGAACGTTAGTGATGCCGAGTTCACCGCGAGCGCTATACTTCGGTCGGGCTTCCCGCGGTAGCGCATGAGGCTTAGCACGTCACGCATGCAACGTATTCATCTCACCTTCGACGACGGTCCCGATCCGAGCTTCACGCCACGCGTGTTGGATGTGCTTGGCGAGGCGGGCATGCGCGCGACGTTCTTCACGATCGGGCAGCAAGTGCGCCGCTTTCCCGAGCTCGTGCGCCGCGCGGCTGCCGAAGGTCACGAGGTCGCGAATCATTCTTTCAGTCATCGCCATCCCTGGTTCGTGAGCGAGCGCACCGCGCGCGCGGAAGTGCGTGAGTGCACGGAAGTGCTGAGCGACGTGCTCGGCATGCGCCCGCGCTTCTTTCGGCCGCCGCACGGGCGCACGCGCGCCTGCATGAACGACGAAGCGCAGCGAGTCGGCGCGCGCACGGTGCTGTGGAATCTGAGCGCGATCGATTGGGGCCCCTTCGGCCGCGCCGATCGCATCGCGAAGCGCCTCGCTCGCATTCAACCGAATGACATCGTGCTCATGCACGACGGCAAGAACGAACACAATCGTCCTGATGAGTTGCTCCAGGTGCTTCCCGCGATCTTGAAGCAGCTGCAGGCACGCGAGCTGCGTTCGGAGTTGATCTCACTCGGCCGGATGTAGGTCGGAATTTATTCCGACACCTTCTTGGTCGGATTGAAATCCGACCTACAGGTTGGGCAGGCCGCGCGTTCGCGTTGTAGGTCGGAATTTATTCCGACACCTGCCTGGTCGGATTGAAATCCGACCTACATGATTGCGCGCGCGTCGCGGAGCTCGCGGATGCGATCGGGCGACAACTGCAAGATCTCGCGCAAGACCTCATCGGTGTGCTCGCCCAACTTCGGTCCCGACGAGCGCGTCTGACCCGGCGTCGTTTCGAGCTTTGGCAGAATCGCCGGCACCTTCAACGCACTGTCGCCCACCTTCACTTCCTCGAACAATCCGCGCGCGTTGAAATGCGGATCCGAAAACATATCCGCGACGCTGTAGATCGGACCGCCCGGCACGGAGACCTCGTTGAGCGTACGCAGAACCTCTTCCGACGTGTGGGCGCGAGTCCAGGCGCCGATTGCGGCATCGATCTCGTGTTCGTGCTCAACGCGGCCCGCGTTATTGGCGAATCGCGGATCGTCCGCCATTTCCGCTTGCCCGATCGCGCGCATCAAACGCTTGAATAGCGAATCGCCGTTCGCGCCGATCACGACGTACTTGTCGTCCGCACATAGATAAGTATTCGAAGGCACGATGCCCGTGAGCGTCGAGCCGGAGGGGCCGCGTACGACGCCGGCGCCGTCGTACTCAGGCACGACTGCCTCGAGGACGTTGAACACGGACTCATAGATCGCGATATCGACGACTTGTCCGCCCGCGCGGTGTCTACCTTGCGCGGTGAGCGCGAGCAGAACACCGATCACCGCGTGCAGGCCCGCAAGCGTGTCGCCGAGCGAGAGATTCGGACGAACGGGCGCGCGATCCGGAAAGCCATTGACGTGTCGAAGGCCGCCAACGGCTTCGCAGACCGAAGCGAAGCCAGGCCGCGATGCGTAGGGCCCACTCTGTCCGTAGCCGGACACGCGCGTGTAGATGAGCTCGGGCTTGAGCGCTTTCAATTCATTCGGCCCGAGCCCCCACTTCTCCATCGTGCCGGGTTTGAAATTTTCGATCAGCACATCGGACTTGCGCGCGAGCTCGCGCACGAGACTTCGTCCTTCGTTGTGCTGTAAGTCGATCGTCACCGACTTCTTGTTGCGCGCGAGGCTATGCCACCAGAGCGAAGTCCCGTCGCGGAGCACACGCCAATTTCGCAGCGGATCTCCGCCGGGCGGTTCGACTTTGATGATTTCGGCGCCGAAGTATCCGAGCACGCAGCCCGCGAACGGACCCGCGAGCAGTTGACCCACTTCGAGAACGCGGATGCCGGAAAGGGGGCTGCCGCCCGACTGGGGGCTGGAGGCTGGAGGCTGGGGCAAGACAAACACTCCGCTGACGATCACATCGAATGCAAGCATGATAGCCAAGCGCAGTAGGAACAGGCTGGAGGCTGAGACCAGAAGAAAAGTTCAGCGTGCTGCTTCGTGCGGAGCTCATCCATCTCCTACTCTTCTTCTGGCTCCAGCCTCCAGCCTCCAGCCTCCAGCCTGCTCTTAACGTAACGGGCATATCGAGAACCCGCGCACAATCCCGATTCGTCCGGGCAGACCTGAGACGCAGGGAGTGGCACATTGCCGCGTGCTGTCGTAGGGGAACCGCCGGAGTGGGCGCGCAAGAGCAACCAACAAGTGAGCCGTCCGAGCCGGCGCGTACTATCGCGCGGCCCGACCGTGCGCGCTGGCGTCCCGGAATGGCGCTCAGAGTCGCGATCGGGTTTGCTGCCGTGGCGCTCACAGTCATTTCCGCCAACCTGGTGACGCAGCGCAGCGCGAAAGCGGCGCGCGATCAGGTGCGCCAATTGCTCGTGCATCATGAACCGCTCGTCCGCGCCACCGAGTCGCTCGCGGCTTCGGTGTCTCGTTATGAGCGCGTCGTCATCGAGGCCGCGGCCCGTGCGAGTGCACCGTCGGCCGAGGTCGAACACGCCGGGCAAGACCTGCTCGAGGCGGTCGCGGCGTACGAACAGGCTACGCACTACTTTCCCAGCCGCACGTTCTTCGTGCCCGAGCTCAGGGACAAGCTCGAGACCTTTCGAGTCACGGGCGAAGAGGTGCTGCAGCGGAGCGTCGCGAGGCGCGATCGCTTACGTGAATACTGGGCGAGCTTCGATCGGCTCGAAAAGAAGCTCAACGTGCCGCAAGACCAAGCGTTGAGATTCGCGGGCGCGGTGTTCGCGAGCGAGTCGGTCATGCGGCTTCAAGGCGCGCTCAATGCGATCCGCGATCGGGTGAGCACCGCGACGAGCATGTCGGGTGCGGCGCTCGAGGGTCAATCGGTCCCTGCAAGCGAAGCTGCGTTCAATGCACTCCTCACGAGCAATTCGGCGGATCTGAAGACCTTTCATGGCACGCAATGGGTGAGTGAAGTCGCGAACGGCTTTCGCCAACTCGTGAATGCTCGGCGCGCCGCTTTCGCCGCGATTGGCGCTTCGGACGAACAGGCCGTTTTATTTCGAGACGAGGGTGCGAACGCATCCAGCATGGTCGTGACGCAGCTCGTCGAGCCGGCGCGACGTGCGCTCGCGGATGCCGACCGGCTCGCGGTGCAAGCGTCCAGGAAGGCGGACAAGCATCTGCTCTGGGCGAGCGCCGCTGCGCTCATCATGTTGATCGGCATCGCCATCGCAACCGTCACGAGCGTCACGCGGCCCGTGCACCGGTTGACGGCGGCGACGCGCAGAATCGCAAGCGGGCTCGTGCGCACGCGCGTACCGCGCGGCGGTGCGCTAGAGCTCGATGTGCTTGCTGAAGCGTTCAATCAGATGGCGGAACAGCTCGAGCATGCCGAAGCCGAGGTCCGCGCCTATCAGGCCGAGCTCGAAGCGAAGGTGGACGAGCGTACGCGCGAGCTCAAGCATCTTGCGCACCATGATCCGCTCACGCAGCTCCCGAATCGACGGCAGCTCTTCGCGCACCTCGAAAGCGCGCTCGAGCGCGCGCGTCGCCACAACGCGCGCGTCGCCGTGCTCTTCATCGATCTCGACAACTTCAAGACGATCAACGACAGCTTGGGGCACGCGTTCGGCGATAGCGTGCTGCAGGCCGTGAGCGAACGCTTGCGCGCGCAGCGCCCGGCGGCGAGCGCGTTCGGTGCGCGCTTCGGCGGCGATGAGTTCACCGTGATCTGCGAGAACATCTCGACGATCGAGGAAGTCGAACGCATCGGCACGCAGATTCTCGAACAATTCCAGAGCTCCCTCATCGTTCATGGCCGAGAGCTTCGTATCAGCGTCAGCGTCGGTGCGAGCGTCTATCCGGATCACGCTGACGATTCGCACGCACTGCTGCGCGCGGCCGACGCGGCGCTGTTCAGCGCGAAGGAGCGCGGGCGCAGTTGCTGGAGCATGTTCGCGCCGGAGCTGGTCGAAGCCGCTTCGACGCGCTTCAAGCTCGAACAGGCTTTGCGTCGCGCGGTCGAGCATGGCGAGTTCGAGCTCTTGTACCAACCGGAAGTGTGTTTCGAGACGATGGAAACGCAGGCCGTGGAAGCGTTGATTCGCTGGCGGCAACCCGGCGGCGATGTGGTTCTTCCCGGCGAATTCTTCGATGTCGCGGAGCAGTCCGGCCTCATCACCGAGATCAGCGATTGGGCGCTTCTCACTGCGATCGAAGCCGCGGCGTCGTGGCAGACCGGCCCGTGGCCGAAGGCCCGCGTCGCAGTGAATATCTCATCGCAGCAGTTCTTGAGCGGCGACTTCGTCAAGCGCGTGGAAGACCTGCTGCGCAAGCATGCACTGCCGCCCGAGTGCCTCGAGATCGAGCTCACCGAGAATGTGTTGCAAACTGGCGCAACGACGATTGCGGCGCTGCGCCGACTGCGCGACATGGGCATCAGCATCGCGCTCGATGATTTCGGAACGGGATATTCGTCGCTCACGTCGCTCGAGCGCTTGCCGTTGACGCGTGTCAAGATCGATCGCAGCCTCGTGGCATCGATCGATGCGGGCAAACGTTCACCTGCGATCGTTCGCTCGATCATCGGCCTGTGTCACAGCTTGGGATTGCAAGTGACGGCAGAGGGTGTCGAGCGCAGCTCTCAGCTCGGTGTTCTCCTGACCGATCGCGGCGTGCAGGTGCAGGGCTATCTCGTCGCGCGTCCGCTCGCGGGCAGCACGATCCCGACATTCCTCACGAACGCCCGCGAGCACTTGGAGGCGTTGATGAACGCGGCGCCGCCGCCGCAAGAGGTCGAGACGAGCTCTCGCCTGCGTGTGCTGCGACTCGCGAGCGCGCGCGGCCGACGACCGAAAGACGACGAGGCGGCTAGCGACTCCTGATCGGTGATCCGCAGCAAGAGACCTCTTGCGGAGCGCGAGTCACGGGTCACGAGCGTGTGGGGGAACTCCCGGTAATCGTTCGGAGTTCCTAGGCCACACCCCACGCTGACTCCTTCTCACTGTGGCCCGAAACAAACTCTTCGCGCGCATCGATGGGCTATGGGTTTCGCTGCTCACGGTCGCGCTCATCATCGCGATTCTGTGGGCCGCGAAGACGATCCTACTGCCGCTCGCGCTCGGCGTGATCCTCGCCTTCGCGCTCACGCCGCTCGTTCGTTGGTTCGATCGCCTGCGGTTACCGCGCCCGCTCGGTGTCGCGCTCACGATGCTGTTGGCGCTCAGCGCTGTCGGCGGTATCGGCTATGTCGTGTTCTCCCAGTTCGCCGAGCTCTCGTCCGACATCACGAAGTACACCTCGTCCATGCGCAGCAAAGTCGCCGATCTTCGCTTCGGCGACGATGCAGCGTTCAGCAAGCTGACGCGCACCGTGGATCGGGTCACGGAACAACTCGACGAGAACGCCGACGAACTGCGCCGTGCCCAACCTGTGCGCGTGGTGCCTGGGAGGCTCTCCCCGGGAGAGCGTTTGCAAGGCTATCTGCACACGGTGTTCGAGCCGATCACGAGTGCGGTCATCGTGCTCGTTCTGGTCGCATTCATGCTGGGACAGCGGGAAGACCTGCGCGATCGCTTCATCCGGTTGATCGGTCCGGACAGCGTCACCCTCACGACACGCTTGATGGACGAAGCTGCGCAGCGCGTGAGTCGCTTCCTCGTCGCGCAGACGCTCATCAACCTCGCGTTCGGTACGATCGTCACGCTCGGTTTGTATTGGATCGGTGTGCCGTACGCAGCATTGTGGGGTGGGCTCACCGCGGTCCTACGTTTCGTGCCGTACGTCGGATCGATCCTCTCTGCGACAATGCCTGCGGTTCTCGCGTTCGCAACGTTCCCGGGATGGTCGGAGACGTTGCAGACGATGGGACTGTTTCTCGTTCTCGACTTGATTGCGGCGTACTTCGTCGAGCCGGTCGTGCTCGGGCATCGCACCGGCGTGTCGTCCTTCGCGCTGTTGATCTCCGCGCTCTTCTGGATTTGGATCTGGGGCCCGATCGGTCTCGTGCTCGCGACGCCGCTGACCGTGTGCATCGCGGTGCTCGGACGCCACGTGCGATCGCTCCGATTCTTATCGATCATCTTCGCGGACGAGCCGGCGCTGATGCCGCACGTACGCTTCTACCAACGTTTGCTCGCGCGCGATGAAGACGAAGCGAGCATCTTGGTCGAGCGCAAAACGGAAGAGATTGGACCGATCGGCGTGATCGATCAGGTGCTGATGCCAACCTTGTTGTTACTCATGCAGCACCGTTCCCAGCAAGAGATCACGACCGAAGACGCCGAGTTCGTCCTCGACAACGTGAGTGAGACCGTGCAGCTCATCGCGCCCGCCGCGACCGTGCAAGCCGAACCCACGCCGCGCATCGTCGGGCTCGCGGCGCGTACGCAAGTCGATCAACTCGCGCTCGAGATGCTGGCGGCAGCGTTGCGACCGGAGTGCATCGAGCGCGTGCCGGATGACTTGTCGCCCGAGCGAGCCCTGCGTTGCGTTCTAGACAAACCGCCCGCCGTCGTGTGCATCACTGCATTGAGCGCAACGCGCGGCGCGGAAGTGAGAAATTACTGCCGCAAGATCCGCGCGGAGGCACCGGACACGAAGATCGTCGTGCTGCGACCGACACTCTCGGAAGTGGACGTGACACGTTCGATCGAGCGATTGAGAGAAGCCGGTGCGCACTGCGTCGTCGGCACGACGCAAGCCGCCGTCCAGTCGCTCAGCGAATTGCTGGGCATCGAGAAAGTGCCTGCGGCGCAGGCGTTGGTGCCGGAACCCGCGGTGGCCCTGTAGGTCGGAATTCATTCCGACACTAGGCCGTCGCGTACCTTAGAAGCCCTGCTTGCCAGAGGCCGTCCTGTATGTGTCGGAATGAATTCCGACCTACAACTTTCCCAACGCCGCAGCACTGCCGCCTAGCGGCTCGATGTTCGCGAGCCACATGCGCGTCTCCTGCGGCTTGCCGGTCTCGAGCCACTTGAAGACGACCGTGTGCCAGAGGATGCGTTGAACGTACGAGCGGGTCTCGTTGTATGGAATGTTCTCGACCCAGATGTCCGGGTCGAGCGCGGTTGAGGGCATCCAGCGTGCGGCGGCGTTGGGGCCGGCGTTGTAGCCGGCGAGGGCGACGAGCGTCTGGCCGTCGAAGCGATCGTGCAACTTCCGGAGGTAGGCGGCGCCTAAGCGCACGTTCGTCGCCGGCACGAACAGATCCTCCTGACTGGGGCGTGGCTGGTTCCATTGACGCGCGACATGCCGCGCCGTGTCCGGAAGGAGCTGCAACAACCCCCGCGCGTTGGCCGAGGAAACCGCGTCGTGGCGATACAAGCTTTCTTGTCGCAGCACGCCGTAAATGAGCTCGAACGGGAGATTCGCGAGCTTGGAGGCAGCACGTACTTCGGTGTCGAACGGTCGCGGGTAGAGCAGGGGGTAATCATTGAACACGCGTTGCTGCGTGGCGGTCGCGATCGCCTGATCGTACCAACCCCAGCGCGCCGCGAGATGAATCGCTTGAGGACGCGCGTCTACGGATAATCGGTCGAGCCCGGCATTCCATTCGGCGTTTGCATCGGATCGGAGTGTGCTCAAGAGCAACTCGCGCGCTCGCACGAGCTCGGGCAACTGCGCGATCTCCGCGAGCTGGACCTCATCGAGCACGAGCTTCTCCACATTCGGCTTCAACGGTTGCTCGAGTCGAGCCGCAGCCATCATCGAATAGAAGTTGTCGTCGACGAGCACCGATTCGTAGAGCTGCCGGGCGAGCGCCATGTCGCGCGTTTGCTCCGCGGCCCGCGCGGCCCAGTAGCGCCAGCGGGCGGTCTTGCGGCTCGCTTCGGACATCGCAGCAATCGATTTGCCCACGAGCGTCCAATCCTGTGCCCACAGCGCGGCACGCGCTTGCCATTCGAGCGCATAGTCGTCGAGATCCGCGGGTTGCACGCGAACGAAATACTCGAGTGCCTCGCCTCGGCGATCCCATGCGAGCGGCATCGCGAGCGCGAGCGCGAACGGACTCGCCTCGGCTGCGCTCAGTTTTCGCGAGCGGACGAGCGCATTGTAACGGTCGATCGCGGCATCTCGGTTCGTACGCGCGAGCCGTGTCCACCCCGCGAGCAGCGCTTCCTGCACCACCTTGCGCGTGGGATGTGCGATCAGCGCATCGATCCCGCGCTGAGGGTTCTCGATCAGCTGCGCCCATTGCAGAAGCGGCTCGGCGCGCGCGGTCGGAAGCTGCGCCGCAATCGCGCGCGCGAAGCGCGCATTGTTCTCTTTGAGCGCGAGAGTCACGCGGGCCTCGATCAGCTCTTCGCTGAGCTCGTTCTGCTCGCGCAGCCATTCGAATGCGCGTTCGCATTGCGGCAAGCTCTTGGGCGTGAGCCAGCGCGCGCGAATGTCGTCGGCGAGTCCTTCGGTGCGATTGAGCGCGATGCGCGCCGTGAAGCTGTGGCACTGGGCCGCTTCATCCGCGAGCTCAGGTCGATAGTGCTCGAGGTACGTTTGCCAGAGCGCGCGGTCGGCGAGGTTCGCGAGCCACGTGCGGCGCAGGCTGCGCCCAACGGGTTCGCCGTCGTAGTAGGCGATGAATGTGTGCGCCCGCTCATCGGCGGGCGTCAGATCGGGCCCCGCGGATGCGAAGGCAGAACGGATGCGTGCCGCCTGCAAATACGGGTACAACGGATAGGCGCGCAGTTCCTCGCTGTCGGCTTCGCGCGGTTGCGCGCTCGAGGCTGTCGCCTGCGCGTACGCGCGCACGAACTGCGCTCGAGGCCCCTCATAGATATCCGCCGCGACGGCGGTACTGGCCACGGCGAACGACACTAGAACGACGAAAATAGACTTGAGCGATCGATTCATCATCGAAAGGTTAAAGATCTGCGCCTCGATTGGCTATCAGGTATCTCAGTCGTGCGGGCGCGAGGCTTGGGAAACCCCGCGTCATTCGGCCGAGGCACAGATCGCGGAACTCCCCAAGCCTACCTAGCGTTCGTCCGGCAACGAGGCTCAAGGTTCCACGAATACATATGATCGATTTGCTAGCTGGCGAAGCGACTCAGATGCCCGCATGGGACGTGTTCTTGCGCCTCAGCGTCGCCATTGTCGTCGGTGGCATCGTCGGCTTCGATCGTGAGATGCGCAATAAGCCCGCGGGCCTTCGCACGCATATTCTCATCTCCTTGGCCGCGGCGCTGTTCACTGTCATTACGTTCGAGCTGCACGCGGAGGTCGGAAATCAGCGCGGGATCGGCGCCTCCGATCCGATCCGCATCATCGAGGCCGTCACGGCGGGCGTCGCTTTCCTCGCGGCTGGCGCAATCATCCGCGGTCGCGGCAACGTTCTCGGACTCACGACGGGCGCCAATATGTGGCTTGCCGGCGCGCTGGGCGTCGCATGCGGCAGCGGCTACTATGCGATCGCAGGAATCGCGACGGGCTTCGCGATCGTCGTCCTCGTCGTGCTCGGATCGGTCGAGCGCAAACTGCAAGCGCATGTCGAGGGAAAGAAGCAGTCCGAAGACTGACCGAGCGCGGAGTCGATCCGCTTTGGAGACAAGGCCGTGCGGCAGGCCTAGCGTGAGATATGACCAAAGCATCGGCAAGTTACGAGCCTGTGACACCCGATCTGTTCGCGACGCGCGTCGCGAACGTATTCGAGGCATCGGACACAGGTGAAGGCGCGCTCAGCGCCGACATCATGCAGTCACCGGTCGGAACGCTCGTGTTGGCTGCGAGCGAGCACGCGCTGTGCTCGCTCGAGTATGTCGACGCGACGAACTTGGACGCACGCTTGCGCCTGCTGCGCCGTCAGCACGCGGTTCCGCTCGCATTCCGAGCGAATCCCGTGATCGACACCGTGCGCGCTCAGCTCGAAACGTACTTCGCGGGCCAGCGTACGTCGTTCGACGTGCCGCTCTCGTATGCAGGTACGCCGTTTCAGCAGCGGGTCTGGGCGGCGCTTCGCGAGATCGCTTACGGAGACACCTGGTCGTATCTCGATCTCGCGCGGCGCGTCGGCGATGTGGGCGCGACGCGCGCGGTCGGCATGGCAAACGGCGCGAACCCGATCGCGATCATCATTCCATGCCACCGCGTCGTGAACGCGAATGGAGAGCTTGGGGGCTACGGCGGGGGCGTGTGGCGTAAGCGAATCTTGCTCGATTTGGAGCGCGGGCAAACGCAGCTCGCGTTCTGACGAAGGCGTTCAGCGGGTATTCAACTCGCCTTCGTTTTGATAGCGAGACCGTTGAATTGCACGTGCGCGAGCCCAATTTTGGTTGACTGATCGGCGCGCCGGGATCCTTGACGGCTCCGACCTCCGCTGAGGGCAGTCGGCAGGGCGGGAACCTCGAGAAGTCCGCACCGTAGTGAGTAGATGAAAGTCATGGATGCCCGCGTGCGCGGATGTCCCACAGAGGGTATCGGTATGTTCAAGCGAAAAGTGACATCGATGTTCGTCGTCGCGCTGGCGCTCGTCGCCGCCGGTTGCGCGACCACGAGCGCGCCGGACACACGCGTCGACTACGACAAGTCGGCAGATTTTTCCGTGTATCGGACCTTCGGCTTCCCTAAAGAAACCGGGACCGATCGAGGCGGCTATTCGACGCTCGTCACGAGCTATTTCAAGGATGCGGTGAGGACCGCGATGGAAGCGCGAGGCTACAAGTACACGGAGGACCATCCGGATTTGCTCGTGAACTTCTTCATGAACACGCGCGAGCGCACTGAGATTCGTCCGCGCGTGACGACCGGCTATGGCTACTACGGATATCGCTACGGTCTCTACAGCGCATGGCCGCTCTATGAAGAGGACCGCACCGTGACCTACAGGATCGGCACGATCAACGTCGATATCGTCGATGCCGAGAAGAAGCAGCTGATCTGGGAGGGCATTGCCGAGGGGCGCGTGACGCAGGATGCGCTCAACAATCCCAAGGTCACCATCAACGGCGTCGTCACGGAGCTGATGAGGCAGTATCCGGGCCGGCCGAACATGTAGGCGACCCTTCCATCACTTCCCTGCTTGCCCCAACGGCGCGGCAAGCAGGGCTAACACCTGCTCGGCCGTCAATTCAATCTCCACAGTGCTCCCCGAGTCCTCTATCCTTGCGCGCTCCGCGTTCGCCGCTCCGGCCGCGCCGCGGTAGAGAGGCTCGACATCCCCGATGTCTTCGATCTCGACCGCAGTGGATGCGGTTGCGTCGCCCAGTAGCTCTTGCGTCGTGAAGTCGAGCGAGAACTCGATGGCAGCATTGTCGGTCGAGCGCATGGGGCGAGTCCTCCGCGAAGGGACTATCGAAAGAACGTGTATGCATTCTGGGATGGGCTCGAGGAGGCGTCATTCATCCGCGTGACGATAAGCCTGAAGGGGCATGCCGGAGCGCGGTTGGCCAACCATCCGGGCGCAAGCGACGAGAAGGTGCGAAAAACAGTGCGCCAGAGCACAAAACGACTGGTTTACGGCTCTCAGATTTCACTTAACTCGCCACACCCTCGGGCGTCAGCCGCTGCGTGCACCGGGGTTTTCCAGCAACGGCGATTGATCATGGACTGTGAGGTGCGGCGGGCACGCGGCGTCCCAGGGATCGAACCGGTGATCGAGCCGGGCCGAGGAACCCGGATCGACGGCGGATCGTTCAGCCGCAACGCCGTGCTCGAACAACAATGACCTCACTCGACCCACATGCCATCGCGGTGATGGTGCTGACGCTGTTCGCGCTGTATTTGTTCTCGCGCGATTCGATCGCCATTGAAACGTCTAGCTTGCTCATCGTCGCGCTGCTCGCGATCGGCTTCAGCATCTTCCCCTACAGCACGAACCAAGGCGAGATCGAGCCGTTCGATTTTTTCAGCGGCTTCGGCAACGAAGCGCTGATCACGATTTGCTCGCTGATGATGGCGAGTCAGGGGCTCGCGGCGACCGGTGCGCTCGCGCCCGTCGGACGTCTCATCAGTCGTATCTGGAAGGCGAGTCCGCTGCTCGCGCTCGGTGTCGTGCTGACGATCGTGCCGATGTTGAGCGCGTTCATGAACAACACGCCGCTCGTCGTCCTGATGATTCCGATTCTAAGCGCCGCGGCAATTCGCTCGAGTATCTCGCCCTCCAAAGTGTTGATGCCGATGACGTTCGCCTCGCAGATCGGCGGCATGGGTACACCGATCGGCACCTCGCTCAATCTGCTCGTGATCGGCAGCGCGGCGCGCTTTGGCGTCGAGGGCTTCCACATCTTCGAGTTTCTCGCGCCTGCGGCGCTCGCCGCGATTCCTGGCCTTCTCTACCTATGGCTCATCGCGCCTCGGCTCCTGCCGGATCGCGCAGCGCCTTTCCAAGGCACGTCGCTGCGCATTTTCGAGGCACAGCTGCATCTGAAGGAGCAGAGCAGTCTCAACGGAAAGACGCTCGCGGATGCGAAGAAGATGACGCATGGCGACATGGTCGTGCAGTCCGTGATTCGTCCACCGGGACTGCGGATCTCGCCCTTGCCTGATGTCGCGCTGCGTGCGGGGGATCAGCTCGTCGTGCGCGACACCTCCGAACGCTTGATGGAGTACGCGCGCGTGCTCGGGGCGCAGCTCTACTCGGGCGACACACCGGTCGACGAGGAACATCCGCTCACGGCGGAAGATCAACAAACGGCCGAGCTCGTGCTGACGCCGAACTCGCCGCTGCGCGATCGCACGTTGGCTCAAGCAAACTTCGATTGGCAGTATCAGCTCATTCCGCTTGCGATTCACCGGCCAGGCGAGCCCGACACGCTTGCGCAAGCGACCGCGCTTCGCGACGTGCCGCTCGGCGTTGGCGACGTGCTGCTCGTTCAAGGGCCGGAGGAACAGATTCAAGCCCTCAAGCGCCGCAGCGAAGTGCTGGTGCTCGATGCGACGAGCAACGTCCCCTTGACGACGAAGGCGCCGCTTGCGATCGGCATCATGGCCGGCGTCATCCTCGTTGCGGCGTTTCGCATCGCGCCGATCTCCATCGCGGCAATCATCGGCGTGTTGTTGATGATCGTGACCGGCTGCCTCAAGTGGCGGCGTGCGACGCGCGCACTCGATTCTTCGCTGATTCTCCTGACCGTCGCGAGCCTCGCGCTCAGTATGGCGCTCGTGATCACGGGCGGCGCCTCGTTCATCGCGAGCCTGCTCGTGATGGCGAGCACGAGCTTGCCGCCTGTTGCCGTGCTGAGCGCCACGATCTTGCTGATGGCGATCATGAGCGGGCTCATCTCGAATGGCGCGGCAGCCGTGCTCGGTACGCCGATCGCGATCGAGGTCGCGCGCCAACTCGGGCTGCCGCCCGAGCCTTTCGTGTTGGCGGTGTTGTTTGGCGTGAATCTCGGCTACGCGACGCCCATGGCGGATAACTGCAATCTGCTCGTCTTCAGCGCGGGCAGCTATACGTTCAAAGATTTCGTGCGAGTTGGCTTGCCGCTCGTGATCATCATGTGGCTCGCCTTCTCGTACACGCTGCCGAAGTTCTTCCCCCTGCAGTAATGCGCGCGCGAGACGCTGTTTCGTTGGCAGAGTCACGGCGCATCGCGCTCGCAGCGCAAGGGTTTGCGCCGAAGGGCGGCGCGCTGCGCAGTGCCGGCGCCTTCGCACGCGTCGTGCGCGACCTCGGTGTCGTTCAAATCGACTCGGTCAACGTGCTCGTGCGCTCGCACTATCTGCCCGCGTTCTCGCGTCGCGGCTTCTATGAGCGCAGCCTGCTCGAGCGCGCGGCCTACGATCCGAAGCAGCGCAAGCTGTTCGAATACTGGGGACACGAAGCCTCGCTCTTGCCGATCGAATGGCAACCGCTCTTTCGGTGGCGAATGGAGCGTGCAAAGCGAGGGGAGGGCATCTGGGGGCGGCTCAAGCGCTTTGCGACCACGCATGCGAGCGCGGTCGATGCCGTGCTCGCGCAGGTGCGCGAGCGTGGCGCGCTCGGCGCGGGGGATCTTCAGAACGGCGGTCGCTCCAAAGGGAGTTGGTGGGGATGGAGCGAAGGCAAAGAGATCCTCGAGTGGTTGTTCTGGACCGGCGTCGTCACGACGACGACGCGTCGCAACTTCGAACGTGTGTACGACTTGAGCGAACGCGTCTTGCCGCACGAGATCGCGTCGGCGCCGGATCCCACGAAAGAAGAGGCGCAACGCGCGCTCATGGAAGCGTCTGCGCGTGCACTCGGTGTCGCGACTGCGCGAGACCTTCGAGACTACTTCCGGTTGCCAGCAGCGGATGCCGCGGCTCGATTGCCCGAGCTCGTTGAGCTCGGTGCCCTGATCCCAGTCTCGGTCGAAGGCTGGAAAGGGCAGGCGTATCTCCATCGCGAGGCGAGTTGTCCCCGCGCCGTGGATGTCGATGCGCTGCTCTCACCGTTCGATTCACTGATCTGGGAGCGGCAACGCGCGGAACGTCTGTTCGATTTCCACTATCGCTTGGAGATCTACACGCCGCTGGAGAAGCGCGTTCACGGCTACTACGTCCTGCCGTTCCTGATGGGCGATCGCATCGTCGCTCGTGTCGATCTCAAGTCCGATCGGCAAGCAAGCGCGTTGCAAGTGCGCGGCGGAAGTGTCGAAGAAGGTCAGAGTGCCGCGAAGGTCGCGCCGCGATTGGCGGCACAGCTAAGAGTATTGGCCGAATGGCTAGGATTGGAGAACGTGCGAGTGACCTCGCGTCGTGGGGAATTGATGCG
>JBIQKP010000161.1:0-4227 GCA_044506405.1 Lysobacterales bacterium
GAACGATGACGCGCAGCACGACGAGCATCTAGGTCGGGTCGAGTTCCCAGTCTCGTGTTCGGCGCCCGCGCAGGCAGAGTTCAACCGCGCGATGGCGCTCCTGCATCACATGACTTATCCGCGAGCGCGCGAAGCGTTCGAGCACGTTGCTGTCACGGACGATCGGTGTGCGATGGCGCACTGGGGAGTCGCGATGACCTTGTTTCAACCGCTATGGCCGACGCGACCCTCTCTCGAGGCGTTGCAGCACGGATGGAACGAGGTACGAAAGGCCAATGCGCTGGCGACGACGGATCGAGAGCGTCTCTTCATCGATGCCGCCGAAGCCTTCTTCTCCGAGCCCGACTCACCGGATTATTGGCAGCGCATTCGGCACTGGGAGATCGCTGCGAAGACAGCGTATTCGAAGCTGCGGAACGATCCGGAAGCGGCGCTCTTCTATGCGCTTGCACACCTTGCTACGACGCCGGCCACGGGTAAGACCCGAGATCACGCCGACGAGGCAGCCGCGATTTTGCTTCGCGTCTACGAGCGCAATCCGGAGCATCCTGGGGCAATGCACTATCTCATCCACGCCAATGACGTACCGGGGCGCGAACGCGAGCTCTTGGAGATCACGCACAAGTACGAGGCGATCGCTCCGAACAATCCTCACGCGCTTCATATGCCCACGCATATCTATACGCGTCTCGGGGATTGGGGCAGGGCCATCAAAGGGAACTTGCGAGCGGCCGACGCGGCATTGCTTCATCCGGCCGGGCAGAACGGCGAGCTCGTGTGGGACGAGTTTCCACACGCGATCGAGTATCTCATGTACGCGTACTTGCAGCAGGGCGATGACGATTCGGCACTCGCGCAGCTCACACGCTTGCAGCAGACGGGGCGACTGGAGCCGAGCTTCAAGACGGCGTTTCATCTTGCCTCGACGCGAGCGCGCTACGCGCTCGAGCGTCACGCGTGGAGCGAGGCCGCCCTAGTCGTCCCGCGCACGCCCGAGTACTTGGCTTGGGATGGAATGATGTGGCCCGAAGCTATTCAGCAGTTCGCGCGCGGCTTGGGCTCGGCGCATCTCCATCAGCGCGCGCAAGCGAACGGCGCGCTGACGCGACTCGCCGAGCTCGAAGAGAGCACGCGCACAGCAGGAGAGGATCTGTTTGCGCGCAACATCCAGGTGCTGCGGCTCGAGCTTGAAGCGTGGTCGGCGCATGAGGAGGGGCAACGCGCGAAAAGTATCGAGCTGATGCAGCGAGCAGCGGATCTTGAAACAGCGACCCCCAAGCACTCGGTGACACCGGGACCGACATTGCCCGCGCTCGAGTTGCTGGGCGATCTATACATGGCCGAGAACGAGCCGGCGAAGGCGCTCGATGCTTACAAGGTATCGCTCGAGCGCTATCCAGCAAGGTTCAACAGCTTGCTCGGTGCGGCGAAGGCAGCGCGAGCGCAGGGCGATGACGCCAGCGCGCGCGCTTACTACGAGCGGCTGGTCGAAGTCGCGGCGCGTGGCACGCGGCGTGCTGCTCTCGAAGAAGCACGGGCTTATCTAAGCGCTCGAGACTAGCGCTTTGGCTCAATGCCCCTCAGACGTGCGCCGCAGCGTGCGCGGCGCGATGAAAGCGCAAGCGGACGCCCAGCTGCAGGTCAAAGTGTTCGCTTGCCCTCGACCCAGGCGAATGCGTGATCGCGCTGATCCGGCGAGAACGCCTTGTAGCTGATGAAGGGCAGCAGTGCGCTCTCGATACGCGTCCAGACTCTGACCCAGGTTTGATCGGCTACCACTGCGATGCGACCGAACTGCTTGAGCTTGCCGAAAAACGGCATCGCGCGCGACATGTACGTCGAAAGCTGAGAAAGCTCGATGCCTTCGATCGAATGAGACTCCACGAATACATGAACCTTCTCGTGGCGCGCCATCGCGTCCTGGAGCCGGTCGATCATCGCATCGAGATCGGCGCCGGTGATCTTGGCGGAGATCTTCACCGCGACGACATCATCAGCGGTATCGATGAATTCGTGCATGTGACTAAGCCTCATGATGCCGTTGCACTTGACTCAGATATTGGCACCGAGCGTCGACGTTTGCACGACTGGCGCTGAACGTGCCCGAGCCGTCGAGCTCGTTGGCTCAAGGTCCAATTGTTGCGTCGGTGGCCGTTTGCACAAACTTCACGCTTAGGGCCGCGAGCGGGCGGAGCGTTCGCCGTTCGCGATCAGTAGCAATCGGCAACCGAGTGTCCAGACATGATCAAGTCAGCATTCATCGCAGTGGTGAGTCTCATCGCTACATCGGCTATTGCACAGCAGCCTGAGCAGCCTCAATCGTTGGAGGCGGGACAGACGAAGAGAGTGAGCGGAACGATCGAGGCGGTCAGCCAAAGCGATCGTCATGTCGTTGTGCTCGACAGCACCGGCAGGCGTCTCGTCCTGGAGGCGGAGAACACAGTCGGTAACTTGGACAAGTTGCGACAGGGCGACCGCGTCGTCGTTGCATATCACGAAGGCATCATCGCGGATATCGTCGCGCCTGGACAAGGCGGGGAGAGCGTGACTCAGCGCACGGAGCGCCTCGATGGAGATATGCCCACGAAGATCACGGGCAAACAGACAACGACGACGGTGGAGATCGAGTCGGTCGACCCAGCGCGCAATCTACTGACGTTCAGGCATCCCGATGGCACGTCGCGCACGCTTGGCATCTCCAACCGCAAGGCAAAGGAGTTCGTGAGTCAACTCAGTCCGGGAGATCAAGTGCAGTTGACGTATCGCGAGGCCGCAGCGTTCAGCATTCAACCGGCAGGTGGGCGTGTGTCGAGTGCAGACGATACCGAGGCGGAGGAGACGAAGAAGTACTGATCGAAGGATTGGCTGTTTCGTCGCCCGACTCGTCCGTCGCTTCCAACTTCATTCGTCGCCCCCGCGCAGGCGGGGGTCCATCAGATGCGCGTCTAAGATGGCTCCCCGCCTCCGCGGGGACGACGCAGGGCTGAGGCACAGCTCTTTTTCTTGTCGTCACCCGTTTTTTTGTTCGTCACCCCCGCGAAGGCGGGGGCCTATCCGAAACGAACTCGAAGATGGATCCCCCGCCTTCGCGAGGACGACGCACAGATTTGGGGCGACGCACGGATTCGCGCCCTTGGATCGATGCGTTAGCAGAAGCAACGCGCAGTTCTTCTTGACGCCGCGAGGCGACACCTCGGCGCTCGCGCGACTCTGCATATACTACGAATAGTTTCTATCCTCCGCTCTCGGATACTGCCGTTCTCATGGCAGCGCCATCCGCATAATGGAATGAACACCTCGAATCGGAGCACGCGATGAGTCGGACTGCTCGAATGCTTTTCTCCATACTCATGCTCGCAAGCGTGGGTGCATGTCACCAGGAGCCTCCGGACGTCCCGCCCTCATCCGAGAATGCTGCGAGCGAGCCAGCGCAGAGCGCAAACGTGTCTACCACCGGCAGCGCAGAGGTCAAGGGCGTCGCGAGTTATCGCGAGAGAATGGCGTTGCCGCCCGATGCCACCTTCGAAGTGACGCTCGAGGATGTTTCTCGCGCCGACGCACCCGCGCAGGTGATCGGTCGGGCGCGGATCGATCCCGCGGGGCAGCCGCCGTTTCGATTCACGATCCAATATGACCCTTCGCAACTGCAGCCGGGCGGGAAGTATGGGCTCCGTGCGCGCGTGACGCGTGGGGGCGAGTTGATGTTCAGCACGGATCGGCACTACGACATGCCGCCGAGCGGGACGCAGATCGACATGATGCTGGTGCGAGCGGCACCCGCCGCGAACGACGAATCCGCGTCGACGGCGACGCTCGAGAACACATACTGGAAGCTCATGCAGCTTGGCGATCGAGAGATCAAGGTTGCGTCGGAACAGCGTGAGCCGTACCTCACGCTGCACTCCGATGAGCAGCGCGTCGCCGGATACGGGGGCTGCAATCGTTTCACCGGAAGCTACTCGGTGTCGGGCGAAGATCTGAGGTTCTCTCAGATGGCGGGCACGATGATGGCCTGCACCGAAGGCATGGAGCACGAGCAAGCGTTTCACGATGCACTCGGCCAAGTAGCCAGATGGCATATCGATGGTGAACGCCTAGATCTCTACGATGAGTCCGGGAAGCTCGTCGCACGATTCGAATCGCGTTACATGAAGTGACGGCGCCCGAACGTCCGTCGTCCCCGCGGAGGCGGGGATCCATCTTGAGGTTGACTTCCGATAGGCCCTC
>JBIQKP010000046.1:0-29511 GCA_044506405.1 Lysobacterales bacterium
TCGTCGTCTATCTCCATGCCTGGGTTCGTCTTCACGACGCAACCGAATGGATTGGCGGGCGGTTCGCCGATGGCTTTGTGTTCCGCGACGGCAAGATCATCGAGTATGTGACTTTCGCGAACCGGTCGGATGCGCTGAAGTGGGCACGCATCGAAGATCCGGACGCAAGCGGCGGTTAGCCGTCCTGCTCAGCCACTCGTACTGCGAGACTCATCTCGCGAGCTCTCCGCGCTCCCATTAGACGGTAGAGCGCCGGAAGCACGAGCAGCGTGAGCGTCGTGGAGCTCAAGATCCCACCGATCACGACCGTCGCAAGCGGCCGTTGCACTTCAGAACCCGGACCGACGTTGAGTGCCATCGGCACGAACCCCAACGCAGCCACCAAAGCCGTCATGAGGACCGGGCGGAGGCGCTGCATGGCGCCCTCGTAGATCGCATCGTCGAGCGGTTGGCCTTCGCTCGCGAGTCGTCGAATGAAACTCACCATGACTACGCCGTTGAGGACGGCTACGCCCGACAGCGCGATGAATCCGACGCCTGCTGTGATAGACAACGGCATCCCCCGTAACGCCAATGCGGCCACACCGCCGACGAGTGCAAGCGGTACGCCGGAGAAGACGATCGCAGCATCGCGAATCGAACCGAACGCCGTGTACAGCAGCAGCAAGATGATCAGCAAGGTTACGGGCACCACAAACCTCAACCGCTCTCGTGCCGATTGCAGCTGTTCGAATGTACCGCCGTAGTCGATCCAGTAACCTGGCGTGAGTTGGACTTCGCCGCGGACTTTGTCCTGCAACTCGGCCACGAAGGATCCGAGATCGCGGCCGCGAACGTTGGTCGTCACCGAGATACGTCGCTTACCGTTCTCTCGACTCACTTGGTTCGGTCCGTCTTCGAGGCGAAGGGTAGCCAGCTCGCTCAAAGGCACGAAGTCGTGCGCATGGTCCTCATCGCGACCGATGGGAACCGGCAGCGCGCTGATCGCGCCTGGGTTTCGGCGCAACGTCTCCGGCAAACGCACGACGATGTCGAACTTCCGATCGCCTTTGAAAAGGCTGCCGGCTTCTTGGCCAGCGATCGAGGTCGTCAGAATCGATTGGAGGTCCTCTAGATCGACTCCGAAACGTGAAAGTGCATCGCGATCCGCCCTCATCGAGAGCGTCGGCAAACCGGTCGTCTGCTCGACTTGTACGCTACTTGCACCGTCCACGTTGCGCATGACATCCGCGACCGCTTGAGCGAGACGCGCGAGCTCCTCGGTGTCATCGCCATGGATCTTCACGACCACGTCCGAGCGTGCGCCGGAGACGAGCTCGTTCGTCCGAAGCTGGATAGGTTGGCTGATCTCATAATTCTGGCCGGGAATCCTTGCGAGGATCTCCGCAACCTCACGTTCGAGTTGCGCCTTTGGTTTGCGAGGATTCGGCCATTCGCGCCGAGGCTTCATGATGATGTATGCGTCGGCCGCGGAGGGAGGCATTGGATCGGTCGCGACCTCGGCGGTCCCGATCCTGGAGAACACGTTCGCCACCTCCGGAATTTCAATGAGCCGCGCCTCGACGCGGCGCTGCATATCGACCGATTGTTCGAGGCCCGTGCTCGGCACGCGTGTCACGAGGACCGCCAAGTCACCCTCGTCGAGCGTCGGAATGAACTCCGAACCGAGCTGGCTCAAACCCCATATTCCGGCGAAGGCTGTAACGGTTGCGATGGCTACGGTTGCGAGTGGCTGTCTGAGGGCGAACGAAAGCGCCGGTGCGTAGGCACGCTTCGCGCCGCGCACGACGTTATTCTCTTGCTCGCTGACGCGACGCGTGATGAACGATGCCACGGCCGCCGGCACGAGCGTCAGCGAGAGCAACATGCCGGCGCCGAGCGCAATCACGACGGTGAGCGCCATAGGGTGAAACATCTTGCCCTCGACACCCGAGAGAGCGAAGACGGGCACGTATACGATCGTGATGATGAGAACACCGAACAATGCGGGGCGAACGACTTCCACGCTCGCCTGCGCGGCGATGTCCAAGCGCTCTCGTTGATGCAGAAGACGTCCCAACCGGTGCTGCGCTTCACCGAAGCGGCGCAAACAATTCTCCACGATGATGACCGCGCCATCCACGATCAACCCGAAGTCCAAGGCACCGAGACTCATCAGATTCGCCGAGGTCCTCGTTGCGAGCATGCCGCTCAAGGTGAGGAGCATGGTGATCGGGATGATCGCCGCGGTGATCAGCGCGGCTCGAATGTTGCCGAGCAATGCGAAGAGCACCGCGATGACGAGCAGCGCGCCCTCGAGCAGATTCGTGCGTACCGTCGCAATCGTGCGATCGACGAGATGGGTTCGGTCGTAGACCGCTCTGACGTGCATTCCTTCCGGGAGGCTCGTTTGCACTTGCTCGAGTCGTTCCCTGACCGCTTGCGCGACCGTGCGGCTGTTCGCCCCGATCAGCATGATCGCCGTACCGAGCACGACCTCTTCACCGCGCTCGGTCGCAGCCCCAGTGCGCAACGCGGAACCGATCGTCACGTCAGCCACATCCGAGATACGCACTGGCACGCCGCCCTGCATCGCAATCACGACGCGCCGGATATCTTGGATGGACGTGAGCCGGCCTTCGGCACGAACGAGGTATTGATCGCCATACCGCTCGATATAACCCGCACCGCGATTTGCATTGTTGCGTTCAAGGGCATCGCGGATGTCCTGCAATGTCACGGCGAACTCGAGCAGCCGCGCCGGATCAGGCAGCACGTGATACTGCTTCTCGTACCCACCAATCGAGTTCACCTCGACAACACCAGGCACTTGACGTAGCTGCGGCTTGACGACCCAGTCCTGAAGCTCACGCAGATCCATCGGCGTGTATTCACTTCCGTCGGGCTTGCGTGCACCGGGCGCGCTCTCGACGGCGTAGAGGAAGATCTCGCCCAACCCCGTGGCGATCGGCGCCATTCGCGGATCGAGATCCTGCGGCAGATTGCTTCGCGCTTGCGCGAGGCGCTCTGCGACGAGCTGTCGCGCGGAGTAAATGTCGGTGCCATCCTCGAAGACGACCGTGATCTGTGACAGACCGTACTTCGACAGCGACCGGTAGTAGTCGATGCGCGGAATGCCCGTGAGCTCGAGCTCGAGCGGCAACGTAATCCGCTGCTCGACCTCCAAAGGCGTATAGCCCTCCGCCTCGGTGTTGATCTGGACCTGAACGTTTGTGATATCCGGCACCGCATCGATCGGGAGCTGCTGGTAGCTTCGAACGCCCAGCACGCACAGCGCGAGGACGATGAGCAACACGGCATAACGGTGTCGAATCGAAAGGCGGATGATTCGCCCGAGCATGGCGGCGCCCTCAGTGGTCGTGCCCGGCGCTGTGTTTGCCGATCTCGGCCTTCAGGAGAAAGGCGCCCTCGCTGACATATCGCTCGCCTGCTCGCAGTCCCTCGACGATCTCGGCGCGCGCGTTATCGCGACGACCCAACACGACGTCACGCGCTGCGAAGCCGTCCCTTTCCGGCACGAAGATCACCTCGCGACCGTCCAAGCGCTGAATCGATTCGAGCGGCACTGCGACCGTGGCTTCCGATCCGTCGCCAACGAGCACGCGCGCCGTCGCGAACTGTCCCGGCGTCGCTTGCAGAGTGCTGTTCGAGTCGAGCTGCACCCGGACTCGAAGCGCCTGTGTCCGCGTGTCGAGCTCCGGCACTAAGCTGAGCACGGTGCCGCGTACTTCGTGATCGCGAACCTGAACGATCGCCTCAGCACCGCTGCGAATCCGCCCCTGATCCTTGGAGAACGCGCGCAGCTCGGCCTGCAGCGCCGAAGTATCTCCGATCCGAAAGAGAGGCCGGTCGAGCGCCACATCCCCTACATTCGTCATACGCTCGAGTACGACGCCCGCTATCGGCGAGCGCACTTCGTAGACAGTCAGACTCTCGTTGCTCTCCACTTCCGCGAGCGCCGCGCCTTTCTGCACGACACTGCCGACGTCCTTATGAACGCGTTTGACCGGCCCCGGAAACCGCGCTCGTACGAGCGATTCGCGACGAGGATCGATGATCAACCGCCCCGTTAACGTCACCGCCTCTGCAATGCGTGCGGGGCCCGCCGCGACGACTTCGATGCCATGCTGTTTCGCCGTATCGGGATCGATGCGCGCGAAGTTCTCGCCTTCCTCATGACCGTGGGCATCCACGTGGCTCACGTTCGCGCGCGCTTCGGATGTGCGCTCATCATCTGCGTGATCATGCTCGCCCTCGTGCGCTTCCTCAGATGCGCCGGCGGCCTCACCCCTCTCATGTTCGCGCGAGCATCCATACGCAAGCGAGAAGATGAGCGCCCATAGAGCTGCTTGAATCGTGTGCTTCAAGATCATTGTGCACGCTCCTGAACGATCGAGAGTTGAGCACCGGTGAGTCGTTCGACTTCGATTCGAGTCACGTGGTAGCGCATCGCCGCGTCGAGCGCTTGTGCCTGCAGAGCCAGTACTTGGTGTTGCGCAGCGGATAGGTCGCGATAGGGAAAGCGTCCGATGCGATAACCACGCTCGGTGAGCGCGAGCGCTTCGCGTGCGAGCGGCAACTGCTCGTTCACGATGCCGCGGTGGACGCGCTGCGATTGCCGCATCGCTTGCCAATGCGAGTAAAGCGCGCTGAGCAACTCGAGACGACGCTCGTCGCGCTGATAGGCGACTTGCGCCAGTGTGCTCTGCGCTTCCGTGATCGCCGGTGCGCTCCTGCTCCGCGTACCCAAGGGGACTGAGAGACCTACGACGAGCGCTTGCTCGTTGAGCTCCTCGATGCGCCGAATGCCCGCGCTCCACCGCCAATCGGCTACGCCCTGCGTTCGAGCCAATCGAAGCTGCGCTTCTCGCACCCGCTCTTCCGCGGCGTAGCGCTGTAGGTCGGGAATTTCTTCGACCTGCTGCGCAAGCCGCTCGAATGCTCGTGGCTCCGCGATCGAGTCCAGCAGTGCATTGACGCGCGGGCGTTCGTGCGGAGCGTTCCATTGCGAGACCAAGGCGAACTGCGCCGCATCCAGATCGCTTCTCGCGTTCTCGAGTGCGACTTGCGCGGCTTTGAGATCGATCTCGGCGCTCAACTTCTCCGTCGGTGGAGATCGAGCCGCTTCCACCCGCGGGATCACGAGATCCAGCGTGCGCTGGTTCTGTTCCGCCCGCTCTTGCGCGAGCCCGAGCGCGCGCTGCGCGCCGGCAACGGCAATGAACCGTCGACTCGTCTCGGCCAGCACATCCAATGCTTGCACTTGCTGCTCAATCGTCAGCAGCTCGATTGAGCTCTGAGCCTCACTGACGCGCGCCGTGCGTTTACCGCGCCGTTCGAACAATGAGCTGACGCCGAGGGTGATTTCCGCGGTGTGACTCGCCTCGAGGTCCCCCGTCCCCGCGAAGTTCTCGACGTCCAGTGTCGCCTCGAATGTGGGGCGTTGCCCCGCGATCAGCACACGCGCTCGCTGTGCTTCGAGTCGATAGCCAAACGCTTGCAACTGCGGATGACTGGCGAGAGTCGCATCGAGCGCGTCCTTCAAAGACAGCGTCGCGTTCCCCGGGTCTGAGTCGGCAAGCGCATTGAGTTGCGCATGCGAGCTCGCACTTGCGAGCAGAGCATAGAAGCTTGCCGCAATCGCGCGGCAGTACACGGATGGCATAGGCGCCTCCAGCCAAACTGAACAGCGCACGCCCGACCTGGGCGTGCGAATGACCTAGTGTTGGTGGAGCGCGGGCGGCCCACGCAGAGGCGGGCGCAAAAAGTGAAGGATCGAGTGTTCGGGATCTCTGACGAGGAACTCGGGCCGAATCCGTTGCTGGGTGACGAGATCGAGTAGACCGATGAATAAGGCGGCAACGACGGCGAAATCCAGCAAGAAGGAGATGACCTTCGCGAGCGTCATCTGCGGCAGAGCGATGTCCTTGTCGTCGTGCTCGAGCTCATCGTCGCCATGATGATCAGGCACGTCCATGGTGTGGAACGACACCGGAGGTTCGCTTCCGTCGAAGCACAAATGCAGATGATTGCCGGCCACCCGTGTAATGAGCAGTGCCATACACAGGATGAGCAACCACGGGCGAAGGGTTCGGCGGCTAAGAAACATGCGCGAACAGTCTAGCAGGTCACGGCCAAGTCTGATAGCCGACGCCGGCCTACGGCTCAGCCCCGTGCCAGTGACGCTCGTCACATCGCGCTCAACCAGTGCAACCGAAGAATGATGACCCACAATCCCAGCGTCGCGAGAAAGTTGATGGTGAATACGAGCCCGCGCAACCGAATGTTCGCGGAGTGGATCTGGACATAGCTGTGCGCTACACGGCCGATGATGAAAACCCAGGCCAGCACGACTGCTGCTTGGCTTTGTATGGAGCCAACGATGAGCAGCAGGCACGCCGCATAGAAGAACACCGGCCACTCGAACTGATTGGAGAGATTCGCGCTGATGCGCGGCTCGAGGAAAGCCCAAGGGTTAGAGCCGTCCGCGCGTAGCCCGATTCCCCAAACCTTGGGAGCACGTGCGACTGTCAGCAGGACGTACAAGAGAAACGTCAGCCCGACGTGAACGGCCATCGGCAAGATCAGCGGATGCCCCATGATGTCTCCGGTGCGATGTTTTTGATCTGAATGCCCACGAAGTCGCGAATGAGGGCCGCGCATTCTACTGGCTTGGATTGCAGCAGAAGATGCGGGCCCGCCACCTCACTCAAGAGTGCGTTCGGCAATTGTCTAACGATCTGATCGCCGAAAGCAGCGCCGATCAGGCGATCCCGCGTGGCTCGCAGGTATAGCGTCGGAACACGTATGGTCCCGAGCTCAGACGTAAGATCGGCCTCCCGCAAGATGCGAAGCCGCGATCGTATGCGCGCAGGCGTCATGCCTTGCACGACTCGCGTGATCTGTTCCAGCAACTCCGGGTCTCGTATCCCATTCATACCGAACATGCGCACCGAGGCCGCGCGAAGCGAACTCCGGCCTAGCAGCGCCGCGGGCAATCGGGAAGCAAACTGAAGCAGTACGGGATGCGGTGTCGCTGCGAACGTAGCGCAGAGCACGGCACCCTGAATCCGCTCTGGAAAGCGACACATCAATGACAAGGCGACCGGCCCCGAGAACGACTCTGCAATCAGAACAGACGGCTCGTTAGGCATGAACGAGCCGGCAGTCTTCACGCACTCTGCAAGCGAGCGTTCGTCCGAGTAGCGCACCACCCTGAAGTCGTGACCAGGCCCGAGTGCCTTGATCAACGGAGCGAACAGTTCGCCGGTACCGTCGAAACCTGGCAGCAGAACAAAAGGCGGCACGACTCCAGGCAAGCGGTCCTCCCACATCGATCGACCCGCGAATCTGGCGCTCGCCTATCGCATCGAGCGCCGCTACTTAGGATCCCACGTTTCCGGAGAGTACAGCGGGCGAATCTCGACGTCGCACTCCGCATTCATGGGATTGGGGCTCTTCTTCACCCATTCGACCGCTTCTTCGATCGATGCGACAT
Source organism: Lysobacterales bacterium (assembly GCA_044506405.1). Lineage (GTDB taxonomy): Bacteria > Pseudomonadota > Gammaproteobacteria > Steroidobacterales > Steroidobacteraceae > Steroidobacter. The sequence goes on from JBIQKP010000046.1 coordinate 7,499, forward strand.
CCCACAGCGCGAAGCCCGCGATCACTTCCTTCGACTCTGTGAATGGGCCGTCGATCACCGAGCGACGTTTGCCCGAGAATTGGACGCGCTTGGCAAAGCGGGTCGGCATGAGCCCACCAAGGACCTGGTCCTTGAGGATGCCTGCGGCGGTGAGGGCCTCGTTGTATTCGTGCATGGCCTGGAGCGCCTCCGGGGTGGGCGGGACGGCGTTCTCGGTCGCTTCGGTCGCCTTCATGAACACCATGACTTTCATTGCTCATCTCCTCGTTGCGTGGATTCCGCTTCAAGGACGCGCCCAGGAACGCACTCGCTACATTCGTTAGAAGAAATATTTGTAGCTCGCCCGGCGCCACGTCCTGACATCGGACGCGGCACTGCAACTCGTGCTCAGCTCTGATGATCGGAGTCTTGATCGATCGCCATCCCCATGCCCCCGCCACCGGCTTGTGCACCGCCTCCCTTTCCGCCGCCTCCCTTGCCGCCGTCTTGTCCGCCGCCGTCCTTACCGCCCCGGCCCCCTGAAGGTCTCGCGGGACCTTGCTTCGGGATCGAAACCTCTTTGGGCACCGGGTCCAAATCCAACACCTGCCGGATGAAGTTGCGGAGGGATACGACGAGCTCTGCCGTGTGAACTGGGCGACCGCCTGCAAGCTCCGCCGCCGCCATCGCAGCGAGTCGAACTTGCTCCTCGGTGCCCAAGAGAATGACATCCGACAACGCAGCCTCGACCGCGTCCCGAATCCGTCGCGAACGATCGGAGCTCATCGGCGCATCCTCGCCGGATTCCGTCACGGTGGCGCCAGACATGACCTCCTCCACCGCGGCGACATGATCGACCGCACCTCGGCGTCGGAAGTCGCGCAAATGAGTCGGATCGACGGCAAGGTCGCCAGTGAAGGAGCCGCCGAGTGTCTTGTATGCCGCGATCAGTGTACGGAGACGTTCGTTGATCTGCCGATTCTCGCGCTCACGACGCTGCTGCACGGTTTGCATGATGAGCAATCGCACACCCACCATGATCAGCGTGATGACTGCGAGACCGAGCAGGGTCGAAAGGACGGCTTGCCAAGAGCTGAAGTCGAACGAGCGCATGAGGATGGACGTGAGACTGGTAACAGCGAATTCATCTACGCACGCCCAGGTTCCGCTGTCCAGGGTCTTGCGCAGAACCGACCAGATCCTGCAAAGCAAGTGACCGTCGCCGATGGCTCCATCACGATTGACGAACGCTGGCCCATGCGTCGATGGCACACTGACGGCTCGAGATAGATCCGAACGACCGATGACCAAGACTTCATCCCCGCATCAGCCGGTGCCGAACGCGCGCCACGGCCAACAATGGATCGTGCCGATTGAGTAGCAACGCTCTGGAAGCTGCCGGCGCGACGAAAGAGCGCCGCGCGCTGCTCGCCGGTCTGACATTCGCAGGCGTGGGCGCCATCGCGTTCTCCGGCAAAGCGATCATCGTGAAGCTGTCGTATCGCTACGGCGTCGACGCTGTAACAGTGATCATGTACCGGATGCTATTTGCCCTACCGTTGTTTGCCGTGCTCGCCTGGTGGTCGAGCCGCGATGCGCCGCCGCTCACGCGTCGCGATTGGCTCATGGTCTTTGGCCTAGGATTCAGCGGCTACTACCTTGCGAGCTTTCTCGACTTCGCCGGACTGCAGTACATCGGCGCGAGCCTCGAGCGACTCATTCTGTACTTGAACCCAACGATCGTGCTGATCTTGAACGCCGTGCTGTTTCGGCAGCGCGTGAGTCGGGAGCAAGCGATCGCGCTCGCATTGAGTTATGTCGGCGTGCTCGTCGTGTTTGGACACGACCTGGAATTGAGCGGCAACGATGCCGCGCTCGGTGCATTGCTCGTGTTCGCAAGCGCCGTCACTTATGCGCTGTATCTCGTCTACAGCGGTGCGGCTGTGAAACGGCTTGGCGCTCTCCGCTTGAGCGGCCTCGCGACAAGCATTGCGTGTGTGCTCTGCATCGCGCAGTTCTTCGTCCTGCGCCCGCCGAGCGCGGTTGTCGTCGCGCCGGAAGTCATCTGGCTCGGCATCTTGAACGCGACTCTATGCACGTTCGTGCCCGTGCTGCTGGTCATGATCGCGATCGAAAAGGTCGGCGCCTCGATGGCGGCCCAAGTTGGGATGATCGGTCCACTCTCGACCATCCTGCTCAGCGTATGGCTTCTCGATGAGCCGTTCACGATCTGGGTCGCGATGGGAACAACTCTCGTGATGAGCGGCGTGTGGTGGTTGGCGCGAGCGCGGAAGCAGCACTAGACTTCTTCCGCACACGCGCGCCCACTCTGGGCTCTCAGTCAGTGGCGATCGCCGTCGCCAGCGTCACCGGATAGACCTTCATCCTCACCGGTTTCTCCTTGTCCGGCGCTCAACCCCTGTCGATCGCGAGAAGCACGAGGGGTGCGGTCTTTCTCGGGCACCGGATCGCCGATCTCGACGTTGTCGTCACCACCGTCGATTGCATTCTCGTCCTGCTCCTTTTGACCTTGCCACTTGTCCTGCGATTGACCGGGGCGGCGGCCCGACTTCTGCGTCTCCGTTCCAGACGGATTACGTTCATTCGGCATGAGTCACCTCTGTGTATTCCAAGTACGAAGAGGTAACGCACCGCGACCGATGAAGTGCCGAAAGATTCGGCATCGATGACAAACTCGGCGAGCGCCTGTCAGACGCGCGCTCACTTGGCCGGTACCAACCTCACCAGTTGCCCCAACTTGTTGAATCGCTCGATCGCGACGTAGACGTTGCCATCGGGACCGGTATGAATGTCGCGGATGCGGCCGAAGGTCTTGATCAGCACTTCTTGCTTCACCACACGGTCGCCATCGATTTCAACACGTCGTAGTTCTTGGGACGTTAACGAGCCAAGCAGCATCTGATTGCGCCAGCGCGGAAACCGCTTACCCGTGTAGAACTCGATCGCAGCGGGTGAGATCGAGGGCGTCCAGAACGCGGCCGGATCCTGCATGCCGGCACGCGACGTTTCATTGCTGATGGCGGAGCCATCGTCATCGACGCCGTGCGTCACCACCGGCCAACCGTAGTTCGCGCCCTTCCGCAGCACGTTGAGCTCATCGCCGCCTCTGGGTCCATGCTCGGTTGCCCAAAGAAATCCGGTGCGTGGATCGCGAGCCAGGCCCTGCGGATTGCGATGCCCATACGTCCAGATCGACGCCAATGCATCGTCTCGCTTTGCAAATGGATTGTCTTTGGGCGTGCTCCCGTCTTCATTCACACGGAAAACCTTGCCGAAAGGATTCGATATGAGTTGTGCATTATCGCGGCGGCCTCGATCTCCGATCGAGAACAGGAGCTTGCCGTCAACGAACAGCAGTCGTGAGCCGAAGTGAATGTTGGATTCGATGTAGCCCGCTTGCTCCGGGGCCCACACATCTTGCTGGTCTACCCAGCGTCCGTCTTTGATTCGACCGCGAACGATTCGAGTCATCGATGTCCCGAGCTCGGCGCCGGCCTCTGCGAACGACACATAGATCCAGCCGTTGCGTTTGTAGTCGGGGTGCAGCACCAACCCCATCAAACCGCCGTCCTGGCGGGCCCACACTTCCGGGAATCCCGCGACCGGATCGGATACAGAATCCTTGCTGACAAAACGCAAGCGGCCCGGACGCTCGGCGACCAACATCCGACCGTCGGGCAAAAACGCGAATGACCACGGCGTTTCCAGCCCGTTCGCAACCACCTCCACGGAAAACTTTTCGAGCTCGGATTCGAATACCTTGTTCTCGAAGTTGGCGATCGACCGTCGCGCTTGCGTTTCGCCGAAGTCTCGAACCGTCGTAATGAAGTTCGCGAGCTTGGCGATCTGCTCGTCGCTCAACGTGCCTTTGAACGCCGGCATGCCGTTCGCGACGATGCCATTCTTGATCACGTTCTCGATCTCATCCCGGCTGTGTGCGCGCTGCAAACTGCCGCGCGACAGTGCGGGGGCGCGTGCGCCCACCAAGCCTTCGCCGTGACACGAAGTGCAGTACTCGGTGGCGAGCGCGTACGTCTTTTCGTCGAATGGCCAGCCGGCAGCACCGCTTGCGCCCGCGAACATCAGCGCGCAAGAAGCAAAGATCGCTTTCTTCAACATAGAACCCGTGGTCGTTGATCCGAGAAACATCACCCGCAAAGTCCAGCAACGACTCTCCTTGCCGCGACAACGCAATGACGGACTTGCGGTGTTATCGAGAGGAGCTGCGTTCGAGGCGCCCGCCCCACACGCAAATGTGAGCGCCGCGGCGCTCACGTCTCGTTTTTAGCAGATACTGCACGGAACGAGTGTGAAGGAGACCCAAATGCCGCGATCTTAGCAACCGCAACTGAGGGTTTTTCCTAGCCTAAGGGTTCTTTGCATTCGTGGCCGCGATCTTCTCGCCCGATTCGATAAGCGACAGAAAACAGGGCGGTCACATTGTTGATCGAGGCCATCGCCTCGCAATGTGTAACTCCTCCTTCCGCGCGGTGTTTACTGTAGAGAATCCATCGGGCATCCAGAGGCTACTCCTATGCTAGTGAAATCGAGATGAGATCCGTCCTGCGTCTCGCGGCAATTGGCGCGCTCATTCTGCTGTCCGGCGTACGCCTCGCGTTCGGTGCAGCCTCTCCATCGAGTCTCTCCGAGTACGACCTTTACTTCGGCAACTATCAAATCTCTCCTGGGCACGACATCGGAATCAGCCGATTCATCATGGATTCGGGCACAGCGGTGGTCCTGATGTCGGACTATCAATCCGGCATCGTGAGGCGGCTGTTCCCTGTTGGCACTGACGAGTTCGTCATGGGACCGGGCTTCAACACAGAGTCGCCGGTGTACTGGCGCGTGCGATTTAACAGAGATGCGAATGGACAGGTCACAGGACTTACTCGGCAAGAGAACGACGAATCTTCGCGCTTCGCTCGTCGCATGCCGCTCGCAGAGCAGGCAGTCACGATCGAGTCGAATGGCCGAGCGACACTCGCTGGAACGCTCATGCGTCAGCGCAAACCCGGACTGCAGCCCGCGATCATCCTGCTGCATGGATCTGGGCCGCTGACACGCTATTCATTCGGTCCCTATCCGCACTTCTTCACATCGCTCGGATTTGCCGTCTTGATCTTCGACAAGCGAGGCAGCGGCGACTCATCGGGTATACGACTGGATGCGAGTACGGGCGCCTCGGCGCCGCTGCCGAACGCCTTCTATCCAGATGATCTCGTGGCCGATGCGGCAGCGGCCTTTCAATTCCTGCAGCGACAGGAAGGGATCGATCCCCGACGCATTGGAGTTTGGGGGTCCAGCGAAGGCGGTATGCTCACGACACAACTCGCTGCCCGAAACAAGGAGGTCGCATTCGCGATCAACTCATCTGGTTTCGTCGGGCCGCTGTGGGAAACCATCTTCTATCAAGCGGGGCAAAGCCTGAAATCACAGGGCTATACGGAAGCACAAGCGCAGGAGGCGCGGGACTTCGCGCGACGCTGGATGGAAGTTGCGCGCACCGGTGCCGGCTATTCGGAGTTTGAGAAGCGGCGAGATGCAGCCGTTCGTGCAGATAAGGATTGGCTGCTGAGCTACTTCAGCGGCGAGTATGAGTCGGTCGAGCAGATGCGTTGGGATTGGCAGCACATTCTGTCGTTCGACTCACGTACCGCACTGGCGCAGGTTCGTTGCCCGGTGCTCGGTGTTTTCGGTGAAGAGGATCCCCTCACGCAAGCACAGGTCGCCTCGAAGGCGCTCATGGAGGGTGTCTCTGCTGGCGGCAACACCGATGTGACGGTGAAAGTCTTTCCGCGGGCAGGGCATTCGCTCAGCGAGCGCCCGTCAGGAAGTCGCATGGCCCCAGGCGTATTCGACACGCTGCGCGATTGGCTCCGCGAGCGTGTGCTGGCGCCTAACTCTCCGTGAGAATGCGCATGTCGTTACAACTACCACTTCGCTTGGTTTGCACGAACGGACGCAAACACCGGCTTGCCCTTTTCGCTCGTCGACCGCAGTGTGACATTGATCGGTCCAACGCCTCAGCAGCCACGGTCTACGTTACCCGCAACAACCTGCTTTGCGCTCCACCGCGTCTGCCTTCTGCTCAGGAGTGCAGCAGGCATCGGAGGATTGCTTCTGAGATGGCAGAGAAGCCGGCGTGCAGCAGGCGCCCATGGAAGGCAAATCGGCATCCTTACCGTAAGCGGTGCTTTCTCCCGTCGTGAGGAACGTCTCCCACTTCACACCTTGAGGATCTTCGATCCAGCTCTTTTCGCTCTTCGCGTAGCAGCAGGTTGTGGCACCTTCCTCGAGAACCGGAGCATCGGCACGTTGGAGTCGCTCGTAAACCTCTGCGAGCTCGTCTTTGTTCTCGACCTGAATACCGAGGTGCTCGATGCCAGATTTCGCGCTCCGCGCACTGATGGCGAAGTTCACACGAGGATCATCAAGCATCCACTTGGCGTAATCGCCCTTGATCACCGTGGGCTTCGCTGCAAACAAGTGCGAGTAGAACCGTATGGACGACTCGAGATCCTGAACGGCAATGTGGACATGCAAGCGCTTCATTGCGATCTCCTCAAAGTTCTTTGAGCATGAAGGCGGTGCTCGCGGGACATGGGTTGCGAACTCCGCTGATGAGCTGATGAATGGTGGCGTTTCACGTCTCGTAGCGCGCACATAGCTATCGTCATCGCGACATCCTCACGCGGACTTCTTGGATCTCGCAGTTCGCGATCTTGTCGTCGCCGGCGCGCAACTCGGCTTGCAAGCCGAGCCTTCGCAGCAGTTTTCCGTCAGATACCCGATGAGCTCGTTCATGACGGAGAAGCTGGCCGCGTAAATCAGCTGTCTCCCCTCGCGACGCTGAGTGATGAGTCCGGCGCGCGCCAGGTGCTGTAAGTGAAACGTCAAAGACGAGGGAATGAGCCCAACATGCTCGGCGATCTGGCCTGCGGCCAATCCACTCGGCCCCTGCTCAACCAGGGCTCGGTAGATCGCAAGCCGATGTTCGTGCGCCAAGGCGGCGAGTGCTGCAATAACTTCTGCGGTCCTCATGGTCATACGATATTACGAGAAATATCGAAATGTCAAAGGCACGAGCACCGACCCTGCCGATAGGCTCATCTTGCGGACAACGCTCGGCTTCCCTTGGCGTTAGGCTTACCTTGCCGTTGTTAGCGCGGCTTCTTTGCGGCGGCGGATAGCTCGCTGTGGATGGATATCCCGCCTTCGGGCCCAGCACTGATTCCCCGTATTGACCGTTCTTGATGCCCGCCAGGCTGGCTTTGGACTAATGTCTTGCGGGTGTTATCGTTCGCCATCGCTTGCATTCGCTGGCGGAATGGCTTCGCCCAGTCCGACACGATGTAGCTGTGAAAATGTGAAATAGCTGACGAGAAAATACAATGAATTACTCGATGAGACTGCGTCAAATTGTCTTGTTCTCTCTCCTCGCACTGATTTTTTCGGGTTCCAGTTTCGCCGCCGACCCACAACCAAAAGCGCTTTTCATCTATGGCGGTTGGGATGGCCACGCGCCGGAACGTTTTCGCGACCTCATCGTGCCGTGGCTGAAATCGGAAGGTTTCGATGTACGGGTCTCGCCCAACCTCGACCCGTACACCGATAAGCAGTACATGAGCGAAGTGGATTTGATCGTCCAGATCTATACCCAGGGGAAAATCACCCGGGAACAAGTCATGGGTCTGCTCACCGCTGTCCAGAACGGCGCCGGCATCGCCGGTTGGCACGGCGGTCTCGGCGACGCGTTCCATGATTCACAACGTTATGAATACATGATCGGCGGCCAATGGGTGGATCACCCCGGCAACGACGGCGTCAAATATCGAGTAAACATCATCGATCACGAAGATCCCATTACCTACGGATTAGATGATTTCGACATTGTTTCCGAGCACTACTACATGCACGTCGACCCCAACAATAAAGTGCTGGCGACGACCACCTTCGACGGTAAGCACGATTTTTGGGTGGAAGGCGCCACCATGCCAGTGGCATGGAAGAAGGTCTATGGCAAGGGCCGGGTGTTCTACACTTCGCTCGGACATCAGCCCGAAGTATTCGACGTGCCCGAGGCGATGACGATCCTGAAACGCGGGATTTTGTGGGCCAGCAAGAGCAAGCATGAAACCACGCCCAATCTGATCTCGCCGACTTACCCGGCAAAATAGCTCGACAAGGCGCGCTGGTGCAGTCGTGCTCGTGACACAAACGATGTACGGCAGCCCAGCGCGTTCTCCTTTTCTAAAAGCCGCTCTTCTCGGCAATCAAGGAAGATCTGGCAGCACGGTGAGCTGAGCTCACATCCGTCGAGGTCCATCGAGTCGTTGGACGAGCTGCCATTAAACCTTTCGAACGGTTTGCTCATCCAAAAACGATAGGTCCGAACCGCCGAATCGGATCACATCTCTTTTAACCGCTCGAGCGAGCACCGTCGAAGCTGAAGAGTGACTGCCGCATGAAGAAACTGTTCTGCATCCTGCTCCTTGCTTCCCATTTTGCTCATGGTGAAGCTTCGCTTCCGGCTCTGACAGCGGAACAGTGGCGACAGGATCTCGAGTTTTTCGCCAACGAGATCACGACGAAACACCGAGACCCTTTTCACTTCATCAGCGAGGCCGACTTCGGCCAAGCGGTGTCCGACCTGCGCCAGCGAATCCCTTCGATGAAGGACTACGAAGTTGTCGCGGGCTTGCAGCACCTGGCGGCCCTCATCGGCGATGGGCATACCTTTCTGGACACGTCGGGCTTGTATAGGAGATTTCCGCTGGAGGGCTTTTGGTTCGGCAACGATTTCAGGGTCATCCGCGCGGCTCCTGAATACCGGGAAGCACTGGGTGCCAAGATTGTCTCGATCGGATCCGTATCGATTGGTGAAGCCCAGAAGAGGATTGAACAGTTTGTTCCGCAAGCTGAGAACCAGTGGTATGTGCTGAACAGCAGCGCACAGCAACTCATGAGCGTCGAGCCGCTCGCCGCCGTGGGCGTCGTTGCGGGTCTGGGTTCCGCGGAGTTCACCTTTGAAGATGACGCCGGTCGTCGCTTCAAGCTGCGGATTCGGCCCGTTCCTGCAGGCGCCAGCGAGTCAGCGAAGGTCGCTCTCGAACCCGTGCCCTTGCCGTTTCAGCACCCGGAGGAAGCGCTCTGGTTCACCTACCTCACCGACTCGAAAACGGTTTATGTGAATTTCCGCTCCTATCGAGACTTGGAGGCACAGTCCGCACGGCTTTGGGAATACATTGGGAGGCATCAAGTAGAACGCCTGATCATCGATATGCGCTGGAACCAAGGCGGGAACTTTGCCAAGGGAAGGGAACACCTCATCTATAAACTTATATTCATGCCCGCATTGAATCGTGCCGGACACCTTTTCGTGATCACGGGTCGCGGCTCATTTTCAGCCGGCATGACGAACATCACCGATCTCCGTAGAGAGACGGAAGCAATCCTGGTTGGCGAGCCGACGGGTGCGCGCCCCAACGGATACCAGGAGAACCATTTGTCTACGCTTCCACTCTCGAAGCTGCGTTTCTCTTGTTCGATGCTCAAGTACAGATTTCAGCCGAACTCAGAGACTGACGCTGTATTCCCCGATCAGCGAATCGACCCCGATTGGTCGTTGTTCAAGGCGGGAAAAGATGCAGCACTGCAGTCGATTTTGGCAGGGCCCTACTAACCGTTGTGCCGCCCCGTCACCGCTTGCGCTCGTGAGCGGGCCCGCGTTGCATCTGCTCTCGGCCAGAAGCAAACGCGGGAAACCGTTTATCGCAGGTCAGAGATAAAGCGATTGATCTCATCGAGAACTTCACTCTGGTTCGAAAGATAAACGTAGTGATCCGCTCGCTCGATCTTGACCACGCGGGCTTCGGGCAGATCGCGCTGGAATAGTGCGACCTGCCTCGCGGCGCGCTCGCGTTGGAACCACATGTAGGCCTCTGCATTCGCGCGCTGCTCAGCGTCTTTCATGTCCGCAGCACCCGGATCGTCTATCACGGCAAAGATGCCCAATGCGGGCACGCGCAGGTTCGTATATTGCCGTTTGCCGACTTCAATCTTTTGACCGACGAATGGCGGGCGTTTGAACTTCATTGTCGGATGCCCCTGCTCATCCGTCGCAAGCATCATGCGAAATTCTGCCTCGGGCAGTTCGACTTTCGCGTTACGCGCATACCAAGCTTGCATGGACCCAAAGGTCTGCAGGTCATCGGGCGTTGGATCTGGACGGGGTGGTCGCCCGTTCTCTATTCGAATGAGCTTCTCCAAGATGGCCTGCAGCTCCGGGATATTCTTCTCCAGCATTTCTCGCGCGAGTGGCCGTGAATCGAACGGCTCAGCCACGAGCTTGTCGAATTGGGCTCGGAAATCGTTGAGCTCGTCCTTCCATTCGACAATCTTGTAAAACCCCTGCCCTTCAAAGGTTGGATCCCACGAGTGGTTTGCGTCGAGATACACCAGGCCGCCAATGCGCTCCGGATATCGAGACGCGACGTTGCTCATCTCTTGACCCGCAAAAGAATGACCGATGAGCACAGGCTTATCGAGCTTCAAAGAATCGATCACCGCAACAACATCATTGCCGAGGTCATCTGCCGAATACCCGTCGTCGGGAATGCTTGACGGCGGCGAACCGCGCCGCGTGATGCCGATAACGTGACAGCGCTCTGTGAGCTTCTGAGCGAAGTCATCGAACGCATGAGCTGTATTGCCCCCGCCCGCGAGCAATACCACGGGGCGCCCTTGGCCGCCCCAATCTAATGTCTCGAGCTTCACGCCCGGCGCAACTTCGACGAGTGTCACCTCGTGCGGCGACGGGTCGTGCCACACGTCGGACTCCGCTGTGCACACGAGCGGCGTCAGGATCAGCAACGCAATCAGCTGTGAGCGGTAGTTGAGCATCCCGATCCTCCACTGCAGCTCGCGGAGCCGAGCTGTTCACCTTTCGTTACGGAGGATACGAGAGACCGAGCCCTCAGTCGCGTCGTTTATGTAGCGCAAACCGCCTCATTCATTTGCGTTTCGGATATCCTAAGCGCTGCCACGCCGACGAGGGGCGAGAGAAGAATGAGAAGAAAGCGGGCCAGAAGTGGTGGCGTGCGCAATCCTGTGCGTAACGCGGTGCTTTACGGATTCATCAGTCTCCTCGGCATCGTGCTCATTGTGCTGGACGTGGCAGACCTAGCGGGATCGCTGCCTTTACTCATGTGGGGATTGTTCCCCGCGCTCTTGGGCCCCCTCTTCTTTATTCACTACGCATACAAGATCCAGGTCTTTCGCGACATGAAGAGCGGGCGCACTGCAATCGCACGCTGGACCGTGCCTGCGGAGCAGTTCGACCGCTTTCGAGAGGAAGAACAACGCATTCCGTCGAGCAGCATCCTGACCAACTTCTACAAGCCACCTCAGCGCACTCCCGCCGAAGGCGTCGAAGTGATCTTCGCCGACGATGGAGTCTTGATCGGCGGCGGCTATTTCCCCTTGTCGGTTACAGACGGTAGACGCCTCGAAGGCGTGCGCTATACCGACTCGTATCCTCCGTCGATCGAATTCTCGACTGCGATGACGGCAATGGCCCGGACGTCCAGCACCACGATAGACAGCTCGCGCATGGTTCAGAAGCTACGGATACCCGTGGCTACCGACGCGACGCGCGACGCAGATGAGGTTGTGCGCCGATATCAAGGGATGATCTATCAGCGGTGAGTGCGGAACCGCACCAACCATCCGCTGGATTAGATTTCGGGTATCGACGCGGCGAGCTTACTCTCCACCATTCGTTCGGCCCAAGTGCCTTCGGCACCGACCAGAAGCGGATGCCGATGTATTTTGTCGTCACTCACGTGCCGCATTTGATAGACGTCGCGCTTGAGTGAGTCGATTGGAAGTCCGCCTTCAGAAGCTCATACCAATCTTCACCCGAGTCTTCCCAGATACTCGGCGCAGGCCCGTTGCGGGCGATAGCGCGGACGTAGATTGAAGCGATGGCTTTCCTGAGTGCGTCACGCTCCTCCTCATCAAGGCCAGGCGACGCCGCCATGCTCTCGATCAATCCATCATCCAGTCCCTCGTCCGCCCATTGCGCAAGCGCAGAGAACAGAAGTAGCCGGCGCCCTTTGCTCTGACAGAAGACCTCTTTCAACGCCGCGTCTCGCTCGTCGCCGTATCCGAGCACTACCGCTTGCAGCGGTATCCATGCGGGATCGACGTCGCCTCCGTCCTCATCATCGTCCGCGTCCTCATGCTTCGCTTCGAACTCGGCCCGCTTCGCCTCGTCCAGGAGTTCCTTGATCGCCCACGCTTCGACATCCTGGTCGAGCTTCTCCGCTCGCGCCAAGGTGAGTTCCGGACGAGCTCTGTAGTTGGAAAGCGGCAAGCTGTCGATCTCAGTGCTAAATCGGTAACCCTTTATGAATAGGCGCTGCTGATACAGGTACAAAGAAAGTGCGATTTCCGGCCATTGCTCGCGAACCGAAGGCTCCAAGCGCCAACGCTCGTTTCCTTCTTCTCCGTAAGGGCCGTGCATCGCCATCCCAATGTCGGCCAGAAGTTGCTCGGCCTGGGTAGGTGACAGCAAGGGCAGCGCGGCAAGGGCTCTCGTGCGCACGAGCTCGAACGCTCGCTGCACGTCCGACTTGGCAACGAACTTCAATGCCAATCCCAACGCGCTGGGCGACAGATCGCGTCGTGCGAGCAAACGCTCGAACAACGGGAGTGCATCCGGATGTTCGCCTTCTACAAGCGAGTTCAACACAAACCGCATCTCCGCTTCGCGATCGAGCTCTGTCGGCGGCGCAGTTCCGGAAAGCGCGTCCGTAAGTGCCTGCGCCAGCGATTTCTCTCGATCGTGCGATGGCGGCCGAATCGGATACTTGAGTTGCTCTCCACGCTCGAGCGTCTCGTATGCGTTGACCAGATACTCAGTGGGTTTATAGGGCGATCGCGAGCGAAGATGATCCAGGATGTCCGCAGCCACGAGCTTGCTTTCATTCGCGCGCTCCGCTGCTTTCGCCTTCATCAATGACTCGAGCTGATTCAGCTGCTCCATGGCATCGAAGCGCTGCTGCAGGTCGACATACGTTTGAATCGTTTGCGTCCATAACGCACGCGGCCCCGCATAGTCCTCATTCACACGCGTGAACGGAAACCCGAGCTGCTGCAAGTTGCCCTCCTCGTCGTGCTCGAGAAACATGACGTAGGAGCGACCCTTAGCGAGGGTCATGCGTGTACACGGGCCCATGTACGCTTCTTCATTCGGTTCCGCGATTTGGCTGGGATCGCTGGGCCTAGCCTTCCCCAGTATCAGTTCAGGAATCTCAAAGTTCGTTGGAACATCGCCCTTCAAGGTTCGGGTGACTCGAAACGAAACACCTTCGCTGTCGCGCCCCTCGGTAGGCTCTTGCGCGGTCGCCACTACGATGACGTCGGCAAGTTGGACCAACTCGAAGTTGCTCGGTCGCACGTAGCCAGAAATCGGTGAGCAGGCGATTGCGGCGGGCGCAAAGAGCAAGCAGAAGACATGGATCACGATCCTGAGACGGCTGCTTATTCTCATGGGTTCACCAAGAATTTTCTTGCGGATCCGAACACCGATCGTCAATCCCGTCACCTGCCGACGAAACTCACATCCGACCTTCGCACCAAGCAACCTTCCAGTTGTCTAACGTCTCGAGTATGCCTTCGAGATGTTGCTGCGGAGTCAGCGTGTCCCACTCCGTGAAGTTGGAAAGGCGAAGCACGTTTCCGCGGAAACGTCGCACAGCGATTGAAGTTCATGCCCGCCATGCAAATCTCGCGCTGATGTTCGCCTTAGGCTTTGCATCGAACGGTTCTCATGTCACCGCCAGAATTTCCACCAAGGCTGCGATAGGACAGGCGCCTGCGGTTCGTAAAACAGGCAGAAGTCTGTGACGAGCGCACACACTGCACCTTGAGAGTCGAAGCCGAAGAACGAGGGGTAGGAACCATCACCGAAGCCTGAGGAAAAACAGATGATGTTCTCTGGTCGTCCGTCGGCTGGGGTGAAGTCGAACCAAGACCATGTGTGACGATAGGTCGCATCCATCCCCCCGGTGATGACATTGTAGAACTCGGACTCCTCATCCATCCGAGCACTCAGCAGGTCTCCGGCTCGTGGATCCATGAAGCAGCCTGTGCCAGCATCCACTCCATATCCAAAGAATTCGTCTGCTTTTAGTGTAGCGGTGTCTTGGCCGAAGGTTGTCGCCATGGTCCAGGTGATCGGTGACGTCTCCGTCAGTCGAACTCGAGCGAACGCAACTCGCTCATCGCCACCCTCGTAGCACGCGACCGCAACTGCCACGGAGTGGCTTCCGTTCGGTATACGCTGCTGAAACGGGCGAGGCGTTGGATCGACCAGCGGGTCTGATGCCGCGATCGAGCCTGATGTCACGACAAGCCGCCCGAGTTCGTGCACCTGGCAGCGAACTTGGTTCTTGCCGTCGGTTAGCGTTCCTCCAGCGAACGCCTCAGACATATGCCGAGAGTCCAATGCGTATGCCATTTGCCCTCACGCATGCGCGGGTCGAAATTTGAGCAGCCAAGCTGCGCAGAGTTTGCTGAACGTGAGGTTCGGGTCGTTGAACAAGGTCGTCCGTTCTTTCATACGCACCTGCTCGACGCGGTACAAATCATCTCATCGCAGCCAGAGCCTTTCGAGAACGTAAAGCGCCGAAACCCTCAGAGGCAATGATGCCGCGCTTCGCCGTTCGGCGGTTAACTGGTAATCAGCCGGAAGTCACATATGTCAATCCCGGCACCAACACGCACTCAGTCTAAAGCTTGGAGATTAGAAACTCCGTGCATTCCGCTTGGCTTCGCCAAGGCCTTAATCCGACGCGCCCAGAAACGCCAGGTGGCCTTGGATAGTCGATTACCATCTCACCGTCAGCATTCACATAGATCCTTTCGGCATCGACGTGGAGCGTAAGCTCGACCGGTTTTCCCGGTTCGATGCGAAATGGCTTCGGCTCCGTCAGGTGTTCCCACGTCGGTGCTGGCGGGGACTGAAAACCGATTCTCTCGAGCCGGAGCTCAGTGCCGCTCAATACAACGTTGTAGTATCTGGGTCGTTGCTTCTCATCGTTCCATCCAAAGACAAGGCCAGCGTTCATCCCAAGCTTGCCGCTAGTGGGATACATGAAGTTATTGAAGTTTACGATCACCTTCGTCCTAAACGGCTCGCTGCCGTACTCCTCGCGTGATACCAAGAATGCATTCATGCCGGTCCCAACAATGCGGGACCTCGACTGGTCGAAGATCCAATTTCCTATCTTGATTAGTTGCGTGAAGGTCTTGGGATCGAGGAAATCTTCGCCCGTCCGCTCCGCTGGCCTGGACGCGGGCGCCTGAGGTTGCGACGTAGTACCGCTCCGTGCGATAGCCAGAATTGCATCTGCCACGCGAACCATTACAGCTTCCTGCTCACCATAGGACACGCTCACGAGAGAACTAGCAGGATCGTTCACAGCTTGAAACTGCGATAGATGCTGAATCCTCGAGAATAAGCACGGACTTACGATGATCGGAAGAATGACTGCTCCGTTCTGTTCCGCTGCTTCCAGCAATGGCGGAAGCTCATCTGTGCGAATGAAGTCGGAAGCCAGAAAATCAGCACTCACGAGAAGTATTGCTACGGAGGCGCGCTCGACCGCCGTCCTAATCTCATCTCGCCACTTCGAGCCAGGCTTTATGCGCGTGTCGGCCCATGGTTCAAGCTGGCACAGCTCGCGCAGGGGTTTGAGGTGCACCTCTAAGCGATCAAGCCATCTACGATCGGCGTGCGCATAGCTCACGAAGACATGAATGCCTTGAGATGTTAGATCCAAGCGCAATACTCCCTTCGTCGGTTGCTCCGAGAGTCAATCGCAGCAACAAGGGTCGAGCGATTCATAGTTCCTCCCATACGCTCTGGTTCTATTCTTTCTCCGCAAACGCTGGGCAGTCGCTCACTGCTCAGAGCTGATACTTGAGCTTCCCCGCTGCCTCGCTGAGCTTCTTGTTTGCAATCATCTGGTCGATCAACTTGTTCAGTTCAGCTTCTGAGCTCTTCTTTCCGAAATGCGATTTGAGGTGAGCGAGCAAGCCTTTTCGCTTCGCTGGCCGTGCGCGTGACTGCATGTTCTTGAGCCACTGCAGTACATCTTCCAGCGTCAGTGGACGCTCCGGGTTGGACGCCTGCGCGGCAGTCTTTACCTTAGCCGCATCGGTGCTGAATGCATCGGCGATGGTGGCCGCCCTGCGCACAGAAAAGCCGCGTGCGCGGAGATGCTTTACGAGCGGATCGAACCCCTTGTCCTTGGTGAGAATGATGCAGCTCGCTTTGGGGTTAGCGGCGAGGTACTGGCCGAGATAGAACGCTATATGGAAATCCAAGGCGTTCTTGCCCTGCCCTTGGATGTCGATTTGCATGAACCGATCGCCAAGCTTGAGCGCCGCCTTGAATAACTCGATGGGTACCGACTTCTGGGATGCGCCGAAGAAGAATGGCACGGTGACATCCGCCGGAATGGCAGTGAGGTCAACCTTGCCTTCGTTTTCGAAGTCGACGAACAGAATTCTGCTGTGCGACGCGACGCTCACGAGAGCACCGTTTCCGTACCGATCTCCATATCTACCCGCTGTTCTTGTTCTCGTTCTAAGCGAGAACTTACGTATGGATCGACCGTATGCCCGCGGGCGCGGCCTGTCAACGCCGATGTGACTTATCTATAGAAGTAAGAGCGCGACAAGCACGCTAGCTCACTCGGTCTCGTGTCTTGCACTGAACCCAATCGCCGAGCCGATACAGAAGGCGACGCCGGAGACCAAACCGAAGACTGCTCCCACCAGCAGCATCGAGGGATTGGGCAGCCGGTGATCGTACGTGATAACCATACCCACGACCGCCCAAGCGATCACGCCGATCGCGATAGCGCCGATACAGACGTACGCAGCGTTGAGCGCATTGCGCGAGCGCAACCAGAGAACTAAAGGAAGACCGAGCACTAGGATTCCGGCGAGTGCCACCGGGGTGGTCAACGCGAAAACCGTTCCGATGGTTCTGAGCATCTTGGTCAGCGATGGAAAGCGTGACGCCGAAACGAGCCCCACCAATATCATGCTGATTGCTGGGGCTAACGAAGCCGCTAGAACGCCGAGCCAAAGGGGACGCCTGTGTTGCGGTGATTGCATCGTTACTCCGGCGTGTGCGCAATCTCGCCGCGCCATCTTTCCGGATCGGGACTCCATCCATCCGAAGCCGACTGCTCGAAGATCGAGGCGATCGAATCGCCGAGCTCCAGACCGAAGTGCTCGCGGGCTGCCGCCGTGCCGGCATCCTCGTACGTGGCCTCAAGTGTGAACTCTCGAAACTGTTCCCAATGCCCCGCAAGAATCTCCGTCAAGACTTGCGCGAGGTCATACGAGAGTGTCGACCCGTCGCCGGGCCAGCCGAATGATCTGCCGGACCAGAATCCTTGGATCGTGTCCTCGTTCCAGAATGCGAGATGCTTCTCGCGCATCTCCGCGGGCGTGTACAGACCCGACATCTTGCCCATCAGTCTATTCTCGACGTTCACCGCGAGCCCTTCGTTCAACCAGAGCGGGATATCCAAGTGCGAGACGTTCGCGTGCGTCATCTCGTGCACGATGACACGCTCAATCGTCTCCATCTCCGCCACCGTGGTGACGAAATGAGGACAGCCTGCTCGCAGAAACATCCCGCTACTGAAAGCGAACTCGCCCTCTTCCGGATAGGCATGCGACACGTAACGGTAGTACGTCTCTTCGTCGTGGAAAACGATGAGAACCTGCCGATCACCCTCGATCGGGTCGGCGATTCCTTCGAGCGCATTCTGGATTCTGCGCTGCGTGCGTTCGATGAACTCGAGCATCCCGCGTGCTGCGCGATCATCGAGCGTCGAGAGGACGAACGCGTGTTCCGATTCGTGAAGCGCATAGCCGAGCGCATCGCGAAGATGCAGCAGCCAACCTCGCTTACATGCCTCCACCGCATTGACGACCGCGGGGTCATCCGATCCTTGTAGCGCCCACTCGAGCGTCTTCGCCCAATCGATGATCGGCATCCCCTCATGCGAATGGAGATGCTGAAGCAGAGGAAACGGCCCAGTCGGATCTTCAGCGACAACTTCCATCGGCGCCGGTTGGGTGTTACGCGCCTCTGCGACGGGCTGACGACTGCCGAACAAGCTCGTTAGAAACTTCATCGTTCTACCCGCTCAGCGCGCTACGCAGAGAACGCCTTCTCATCCGGACACGAGTGGGAGGCGTTCTTCCAGAGAGTGCCTTCGCCGACGAATGACGGCGCAGACGCTCCAATTGAAACCTAACAGGAGCACGGCCACAGTGACGTACATGACAGGCACATCCAATCCATATATCAGGAGGACGCAGATCGCCCACCAAAGCAGCAGGACGCCAACATTCGCCAACAGGAGCCGCCTTCGCGCGTGAATGCCTGCGGAAGGGACCCCGAAAGCGATAAATCCGACGAGGCTTACTAGCGCGTATCCAAAGGTGAGATAGAACACGGACGGAACCAGCCACCATGCACGTACCGAAAGGTATTGAGGCTCTCCCGTGATCGCTCCTTCTACAACATCACAGATCGCGAATAGAGCCAAGAACGCGATCGCTTCGAGGGCGCGGGTGATCGCGTAGAGCGCCAATGCTTGGATGAGTCGATGCCCGAGAGGCAATCGCAGCCCGTACAGGATCCGTTGTAGCGTATTCATTAGAACGTCCTGTCATTCCTTCAGCTATCGTAGTGCGATTCCCGCTGCGCACTCTGTAACTGCTTCTTCTCTATTTTCTCAATATCGCGATCGCGCCCGCCAGATTCTGGCGCGCCTGGCGCTCGTACTTCGCGCGGAATGCTTCTGTGTAATAGATATGAGAGCGCGCGAGAAAGGACTCGAGGATCTCGGCGCGCCGGCGGCGAAAGATCATCGATGGCACCCACCGGTATTCCTTTCGGACGTTCTCTTCGAAGCGAGCATACTCCGTCTCCGAAGCGCCGAGGATTGAGAGATCGATGTCGACGACGAGTTGCGAGTCTGGGTCGGTCGCGGGTGCTTCGTGCCGAGTCGCCATGATGTGGGCGTATACGCGCGCGCTTCGGGCGGAATATGGAGGCACTCCTCGCTCGCGAGGAATGCCCCCTCGACGTTCTAACAGCGAGCACGCGAGCTCCGCGCTCTTCTGCTCGTTGTCCGATCGATGCGGGTTGTAGACGGCATCGTGAAACCACAGTGCGAGCTCGACTTCCGCCGGTTCACGGGCGAGCGAGATCTCGGCGTCGAGCTCCCGTAGGCAGTGGTCGATGTGCTCGACCGTGTGATAGTGCCGATGCGGTTCGGAGTACGCTTTCAGCAGCGCCGCGAAGGTCTCCTCTTCCGGCGGGAGACCTAACTTCGTCATGAGATGAAGCCAGCGCGCTTTATTCATGTGTTCTAACCAAAGTGTCGGAATAAATTCCGACCTACAGGGGCACTGCCCCGCCGACCTAAAGAGGACCGCCCTGCGTAAGCTCCGCGAAGCGCGTGTAGGTCGGATTTTAATCCGACCAAGACAAAGCAAAGTGTCGGAATAAATTCCGACCTACAGGGAAGTAGGAAGTGCCGGGCTTGTCGGGAACAGTGCCCGGCCGACCTACAGAGGAATGTCCTCTGCTCATTCTCCACGCATCATTCGGAGGTACTGAGACGGCGAGCGGCCGACCACTGCGCGGAAATCGCGGATGAAGTGCGACTGGTCGAAATAGCCTAAGTCGACCGTGAGCTGTGCCCAGTCGAGCTCGGCGCCTGAATGCAAACGCTCGAGCGCTTCGTGCAGACGGTAGCGATTGATGACCCACTTCGGTGTCGTGCCCACATACTCGCTGAACGAGCGCTGCAACGTGCGCTTCGCGATTCCCCAACGCTCGCTGACTTGATCGACGGAGACGATCGTTGGATCCGCGGCGATGCCGTCGACGATCGCCGCAACGCGTTCGACGTGCGGATCCGCCGCCGGCAACCGCGCGATCAGGAAGCGCTCAACGACTTCCGCCATTTGCGAATCATCGGATGTCGAGAACACCTCGTCGAGCAGACTCGACGCGTGTGCGCCGAACACTTCTTCGAACGCGATAAAACGATTGCGCAACGTTGCTACCGAGCGGCCAAGAAACGGCCGGAAGCCGCCTGCTCGAAACTTCACCCCGAAAACGCCTCCGTTCCCCCGGAGCGTGTTCGTGAAGCGGCCATCGAGTACGCCGTAGATGCGTCCTTCGTGCTGCTCCAACGCCAAATGCACGTTCGGGTGCGGTAACGTCTCGGCTCGCTGCGACGTGTCCGGTGGCAGATCCCAACGCACGATCCAGAAATTCTGAACGAAGTGCGCGAGCGATGCCGGCGGCGCAAGCCGCGCGTGATGAAACGCGCCCGGACCTGCAGGCGTGCGTAGGACTCCGCGCGGTGGACCGACTTGTTTCGTCATCGTCTTGTGGCTGACGCGTTTATCCTATCCTCGCGTCGCGGGTTTGGTGAAACTCTTCGTGGGCCGACCGAAGCATTGTAGGGGTTCATCATGCGGTTCAAACACAGTCTAGTCATGAGCGCTGGCCTGCTGGCCACCCTCGTGCACCTTTCAACCTACGCGAACGAGGAGATCGTCATGTCGCACGCCAAAGGAACCTTCGACGTCAAGCTCACCCCTCAAGAGCCGGACAACGCGCCGGCGCGAGCGGCAGGCGTGCAACGCATCGCGATCGAGAAACAATTCCATGGCGATCTGGTCGGCACGAGCAACGCCGAAATGCTGGCGAGCGGCGATGGAACCACCTCAGGTGCTTACGTCGCGATCGAGAAGTTTACCGGTAAGGTGGATGACCGGACCGGCAGTTTCGTGCTCGTGCACCGCGCATTGATGAATCGCGGAGTGCCTGAAGGATGGACGGTCGAGGTCGTACCGGATTCCGGCACGGATGAGTTGCAGGGTATCCGCGGCCAGCTCACGATCCGCATCGAAGGCAAGCAGCACTTCTACGAGCTCGAGTACACGTTGCCCTAGGCGGCACGTCGCTCGTGCGAGGCCTCGGCTCGCGAGTACCGGCCGCACATAAAAGCTGGCGGCCGGCGCGGCCTCAGGGTGTGGTGTCGAATTGCAGCAAGCGTCCGAAGAACGGCAGCATCCGGGCTTCAACGCGGCCGTGCTCGATCCAATTCTTCTCGTAGTGATTGCCGTTGTACTCCTCCGCTGAGTGCTCGATGCCTAGGTTGTCGAGTGCGCGTGTGAAGGCTTGGTTCGAGTACACATGGCTCTGTGTCGTGTCGTACCGCCCCCAATCGAACGCGATTCCTCGCATGCGCCGAAGATTGTGTGCATACGTTGGCAGCAGGCGATCGAGTAGGAAACGAGCGTGCAGCTTCTCTAAGTTCTCGACGTTGACGACAGGCTCGCCGTTCTCGAGCTCGACGATGAAGTCGCAGTAGAACGGCGGCCGATCGGGATTCGGCAGGTACGCCTGGGACATCGCGACGAACCCTGGCGAGTAGTAATCGACGCTAAAGAGCGCGTCGAATGTTTGCGCCTCGTGCAGACGCTTCCAATCGACGACGGTGTGCATCGGCGTTAGACCCGACCCTGTGCCGACCGGATGCAGCGCATAGACGACGCTGAAGAGATCGGGATGCATCATCGCGAGCTTGAGCGCGCCGTATCCGCCGGTGAACTCTCCCGCGACGGCACGCGAATCGCGATGTTTGATCGTGCGAAAGCGGCTCTCGACGAAGGGAATGACTTCCTTGATCGTGTAGTCGAGCCACAGGCCGCTCGTCGTCGAGTTCTCGAACCAGCTCCCAAGCGTGGGTGAGCTGTAGTCCGCTGCGACGAAGATGAACTCGTCGGTCGTGCCGTTGGCGATCGCTCGGTCGAACAGCGCGCGCGGCGAGTGCTCCTCCGAGAACATGCGCTCGTTGCTCCACCCGAGACCATGAAAGTAGTAGATC
>JBIQKP010000162.1:0-4133 GCA_044506405.1 Lysobacterales bacterium
GTCAACTCCCTTCCAACAGCGCTTGCTCGCTATCCGCTCGCGCCTCGACTTTGAGCTTGTCGTCCGGGCCGACCGTCACGAACGCGTGACCGCCGCCGGCCAAGCGGCCGAACAACAGTTCTTCGGCGAGCGGACGTTTGATCGATTCCTGGATGACTCGCGCCATCGGACGCGCGCCCATCTTCGGATCGTAGCCATTGCGGGCCAGCCACTCGCGCGCGGCATCGTCGATGTGTAGCTGAACACCCTTCTGCTCGAGCTGCGCCTCGACCTCGACGAGCAGCTTGTCGACCACACGCTGAATCGTTCGCGGATCCAGACCGTTGAACTGGATGATGCCGTCGAGACGATTACGGAACTCGGGCGAGAACAAGCGCTTGATCGCCTCCATCGCATCGGACGTGTGGTCTTGCTGCGTGAAGCCGATCGACGGGCGATTCATCTCGAATGCACCGGCGTTCGTCGTCATCACGATCACGACGTGACGGAAGTCGGCTTTGCGGCCATTGTTGTCGGTCAGCGTGCCGTGGTCCATGACCTGCAGCAGCAGGTTGAAGACATCCGGATGCGCCTTCTCGACCTCGTCGAGCAACAACACCGAATGCGGATGCTTGTTGATCGCCTCGGTGAGCAGACCGCCTTGATCGAATCCCACATAGCCCGGCGGTGCACCGATCAGGCGCGACACCGTATGGCGTTCCATGTACTCCGACATGTCGAACCGAATCAGCTCGACGCCGAGCGCGATCGCGAGCTGACGCGTCACCTCGGTCTTACCGACACCGGTCGGACCGGCGAAGAGGAACGAGCCGACGGGTTTGCGCTGATCGCCCAACCCCGAGCGCGACATCTTGATGGCCGACGACAGCGACTCGATTGCGGCATCCTGACCGAAGATCACGAGCTTGAGATTGCGCTCGAGATTGCGCAGAACGTCTTTGTCGGACGTCGACACGTTCTTGGGCGGAATGCGTGCGATGCGCGCGACGACATCTTCGATCATCTGCGTCGTCACGGTCTTTTCGCGGTCTTCTTGCGGCTTCAACCGAAGGCGCGCACCCGCTTCGTCGATCACGTCGATCGCCTTGTCGGGCAATTGACGGTCATTGATGTGCCGCGCAGCGAGCTCCGCGGCGGCGGTGAGCGCATCATCCGCGTACTGCACGCCGTGATGCTCCTCGAAGCGCGAACGTAATCCCTTCAGGATGTCGATCGTCTCGGCCACGGTGGGTTCGACGATGTCGACCTTTTGGAAGCGACGCGCCAACGCGTGGTCCTTCTCGAAGATACCGCGGTATTCGGTATACGTCGTCGAACCGATGCAGCGCAGCTCGCCATTCGCCAAGGCCGGCTTGATGAGGTTCGACGCATCCATCACGCCGCCGGAGGCAGCGCCCGCACCGATGACGGTGTGGATCTCGTCGATGAACAGAATCGAACCCGGCGTCTTCTTGAGCTCGGCGAGAACGCCCTTCAGGCGCTTCTCGAAATCGCCGCGGTACTTCGTACCCGCGATGAGTGCACCCATATCGAGCGCATAGACGGTGCAGTCAGACAGTACGTCCGGCACCTTGTCTTCGACGATCATGCGCGCGAGGCCTTCGACGAGCGCCGTCTTGCCGACGCCAGCTTCACCGACGTAGAGCGGATTGTTCTTGCGGCGACGGCAGAGAATCTCGACCGTGCGCTCGATCTCGACGCGCCGACCGATCAACGGATCGATGCGGCCTTCCATCGCGAGCTTGTTGAGGTTAGTCGTGAACTTCTCGAGCGTCGTGCCGCCTTCGCTCTCACGGTCCGTTTCGGTACCGGGCGCGGCTTCATCCTTCTCGGTACGATCGTCGGCGATCTTGGAGAGACCGTGCGAGATGAAATTGACGACGTCGAGACGCGCGACGTCTTGCATGGAGAGCAAGTACGCGGCGTGCGAGTGCTTCTCGCTGAAAATCGCCACGAGCACGTTCGCCGCGGTGACTTCCTTCTTGCCGCTCGATTGGACATGGAAGACGGCCCGCTGCAACACACGCTGGAAACCGAGCGTGGGTTGGACTTCGCGATCGTCGTCTTCTTTGAGCCGCGGCGTCGTCTGGTCGATGAAGTCCTTCAGGTCCTTACGCAGACGGACGACGTCTGCACCGCAAGAGCGCAGGATCTCCCGAACCTTTGGCGTATCCACGATGGCGAGCAGCAAATGCTCGACCGTCATGAACTCATGCCGTGCTTCGCGCGCCGACTGGAACGCTTCGTTGAGACAGATTTCGAGTTCGCTGCTTAACACTGAACGGATCTCACCCTAGTTCGGCAGCCTCCGCCCTCGCGAAGAGTCCGCCTTGGCCGTGGTACTAACGCTGTGCGATACATGAGACTCAGTGACGGGGGGGTTTTGTTCCGTGACGTAAGCCTCACTCGTTTCTCAAGCCTCTTCCATCGTGCACAGCAACGGGTGCTGGTGCTGGCGGGCGTAGGTCGTCACCTGAGCGACCTTGGT
This sequence comes from Lysobacterales bacterium, assembly GCA_044506405.1. GTDB lineage: Bacteria > Pseudomonadota > Gammaproteobacteria > Steroidobacterales > Steroidobacteraceae > Steroidobacter. The sequence goes on from JBIQKP010000162.1 coordinate 2,489, forward strand.
CTCGGCGATCTCGAACGTATAGACGCCGCAGACGCCCTTTCCCTTGGTGTGTACTTCGAGCATCACGCGCGTCGCCGTCGTCCGATCCATGGCAAAAATGCGCTCGAGCACGTCGACGACGAACTCCATCGGAGTGTAATCGTCGTTCAGCAATACGACCTGGTACAGCGGCGGGCGTTTGAGCCTCGGCTCCGCTTCCTCTGTAACCAGCTCGCGCGCATGTCGTGTGCTCTCTTCCGTCATTAAAGTCGATGTTTGATCGGGTCCACCTCTTTATAGGGGGGAAAGGCAGACAATACAAGGCAGCATCCCACGCAACGATTGGACGGGGTTCGCAGTTCGAGACGCGCGGCAAATCCCTGGAACTCACGCATTTAACGCACCGAACCACCGGACCGGTATGCACGCGCACCTCGAGTGCATCCTGCCGACCCGTGCTGCTGCTCAGCGCTGCGCCGCAGCCCGATTTCGGCCTTTTGCGACAGCTGCTTTGCTAGGCGGAACAATCTCTTGTGACAACCTAACGCGACTCCTTATCATGGTGCGCTGATCTCGAGCATGTCTCCGTAACGCACCTACTCCATATAAATGTCCTTTTCGGCCAGTCTGCAGGAGCTTCAGAGCCTATCGGCACAGCAGTGGCTGGAGCGCGCGACGCGTACACTGCCTAAGGCGCTGTCGGTCGTTCTAATCGTCGCGATTGCTTGGCAACTCGTGCAACTCACCTGGCTGTTGCTCGAACCCGCCCCCGATGCGGACGCCGGTCCCATCGAAGCGTCGACAACGACGTCGGCGCGCCCCAAAGGGGTAGACGTTCAGCAGATCGTCAATGCAAAGCTGTTCGGCACCGCGCAAAGCGCCGCACCCGTCGCCGGTCCAGCGCCGGAGACACAGCTCAATCTGGTGCTCTCCGCCGTTTTTGCAAGCGCCGATCCGGACAAGGGTCTCGCCATCATCGGGGAGTCCGCGCAACAGACGAAGGTTTACTCAGTCGGCGATTCGATTCGCTCCGGCACGCGCTTGCATGCGGTATACCCGGATCGCGTCATTCTCGATCGCGGCGGCGCACTCGAAACGCTCGCGCTCCCGAAACGGAATCTGGTCGCGATGGCAGCCCGCGCCGCCCCGCCGCCGAGGCAGGCAAATCCCGTCATCGAAAATCTTCGCCGCGTCGCCGAAACGAATCCGACGGCATTCGCCGAGATCGTCCGTCCACAGCCGGTGTTCGCGAACGGCGTGCAGCGCGGCTATCGCGTGTATCCCGGACGCAATCGTCAACAATTCGCGAAGTTGGGCCTGCAGCCGGGCGACCTCGTGCTGGCGATCAATGGCACCCCGCTCGACGACCCGCAGCGCGGGATGGAAATCTTCAATACGATCAGCACGTCCGATCGCGTGCAGCTCACCGTCGAGCGCAACGGACAATCGCAAGATCTCACGCTCAACACTTCGCAGATTTCCGTCCCGGACGCCGACGGCTCGCAGTCGCCCGATGGGCGGCGGGGTGGGCCCGGGCGGGGCGATTCTCCGGAACAATAGGACACACATTGCGACAAGGAATCGACGTGGCTGCCATGGGGTTCATCGGAACGAGACATCGGTCGCATTTACTTCGTGCGCATCCGCTTTCAATCTGCGGCTGGCT
>JBIQKP010000047.1:0-17989 GCA_044506405.1 Lysobacterales bacterium
ATGCATAGCATGCCATAGGGCCGAGCTTTGGCGCTTGGGATCGCGAGTCGCCGCGCCAGACGCCTTGATCTGGAACGGTCCCCTCGGCCGGCGCGTTCCAGGGGTCTTAATGGGACGGAGAATGGCGTGGCTTCGCGAAAGCTCTCGAAATACCGCTCGAAGCGGGACTTCACACAGACGGCTGAGCCGAGCGGCACCCTGCCCGTCAAACGCTCGAAGCGGTTGCGCTATGTGATTCAGAAGCACGCCGCGACCCGATTGCACTTCGATCTTCGGCTCGAGCTCGATGGCGTATTCAAATCTTGGGCGGTGACGAAAGGCCCGTCACTCGATCCGAAGGACAAGCGGCTCGCGGTGGAAGTCGAAGACCATCCGCTCGATTACGGTGACTTCGAAGGCACGATTCCGAAAGGGCAGTACGGCGGCGGCACCGTTCAACTTTGGGATCGCGGTTACTGGGAACCGATCGGGGATCGTTCGCCCGAAGAGCAGCTCAAGGACGGCGAGCTCAAGTTCACCCTCGAAGGCGAGCGCTTGAACGGCAGTTACGTGATCGTGCGCATGAAGAACGATCGCTACGGTGGCAAGCGCACGAACTGGCTGTTGATCAAGCATCGCGATGAGCACGCGCTCGACGCTGACGGCATGGAGGCGATGATGGCCGAGGACCGTTCGATCGCCTCGGGCCGCGCGATGGATGATATCGCCGCAGGCAAGGGACGCGCGCCGAAGCCGTTCATGCTCGCCAGCGCGAAACTGTCTCGACCCGATGCAACATGGAATTCCAAAGACGCGAATCACGGCGATCCCGTGGCGCGTCGACACGCAGAGCGCGTCGCACGCAAAGCACCTGCGCGCACGGTCGCTAAGCGCGCGCGGCGCACACGCGCCGCAAAGATGCCGGAGTTCGTCGAACCGGAGCTCTGCAAGCTGGTCGATCACCCACCGGTCGGCGCTAGCTGGGCGCACGAGATCAAGCTCGACGGCTATCGCATGCAGCTTCGTGTCGAGGGAGGTGAGGCAGTGCTACGCACTCGCAAAGGGCTCGATTGGTCCGAGAAGTTTAGCGAGATCATTTCCGCGAGCTCGAAACTCACCGATTGCATGATCGATGGTGAGGTCGTTGCGCTCGACGAGAACGGCGCGCCCGATTTCGCAGCCTTGCAAGCTGCGCTGTCGGATGGCGACACGCAGAACCTGATTTTCTTTGCATTCGATCTGTTATTCATCGAGGGCGAGGATCTGCGCAAGTGCCCGCTCAGCGAACGCAAGCAACGCCTAAAGGAACTGCTCGAAGATCAACCGCGGGCGGTGACGTCACGGCTCCGTTACGTCGATCATTTCGAAACCGCGGGCGATGCCGTGCTCGAGTCCGCGTGTCGCATGAACTTGGAAGGGATCATCTCCAAGCAGCTCGACGCGCCGTACCGAAGCGGACGCGTCGGCGACTGGATGAAAGCAAAGTGCCGCGTTGGGCACGAAGTCGTGATCGGCGGGTGGACGCACCAATCAGGCAACTTCCGATCACTCCTCGTAGGCGTACATCGCGGCGATCATCTTGTTTATGTGGGACGTGTCGGCACGGGCTTCGGTCGTGACAAAGCGCAGCGGTTGATGGCGCGTCTCAGGCCGCTTGCGACCGACAAGAATCCCTTCAGCGGCGAGAACGCGCCGCGCTCGAAGCCCGATATTCGCTGGGTCAAGCCACAACTCGTCGCCGAAATCGAGTTTGCCGGCTGGACGGGCTCGGGAAACATTCGGCAGGCGGCGTTCAAGGGATTGCGCGAAGACAAGCCTGCGCAAGAAGTGGAAGCCGACACGCCCGCACCGGTGGAGACGACTGACATGACGGAACCGACACCCCGCGCAGCAAAGGTCTCGAAGAAGACCACCACGACCCGCAAGCCGAAACGGATGCAGAACGGCTCAGCTGTCGTGATGGGCATTCCCATCTCGAAACCGGACAAAGCGCTGTGGCCGAAGTCGGGCGACAACAAGCCCGTGACGAAACTCGATCTCGCGCACTACTTCGAGAACGTCGGCGAATGGTTGTTGCCGCACATCAAAGGCCGGCCTTGCTCGATCATTCGAGCGCCGGACGGTATCGACGGAGAGCGCTTCTTCCAACGTCACGCGATGCCTGGAACGTCGAATCTCCTCACGCTCACGCATGTGTCGGGCGATCGCAAGCCTTACGTACAGATCGATCGCGTCGAGGGATTGATCGCGGTTGCGCAGATCGGCGGCGTCGAGCTGCATCCTTGGAACTGCGAGCCCAATCGTCCCGAGATTCCCGGTAGATTGGTGTTCGACTTGGACCCCGGTCCCGAGCTCGGATTCGATGATGTGATCGTCGCGGCGAAAGAACTGAAGGAGCGACTGGAAGCACTCGGTCTCGTCCCTTTCTGCAAGACGACGGGCGGCAAAGGCCTGCATGTCGTAACGCCGCTTGCGCAACCGAAGAAGGGCGCACTCAACTGGCCCGAGGCGAAAGCCTTCGCTCAAGGCGTGTGCGCGCGCATGGCCGACGACAGTCCGGATAAGTACCTCATCAACATGTCGAAGAAGCTGCGCACGGGCCGCATCTTCCTCGACTATCTGCGCAACGATCGAATGTCGACAGCCGTAGCCCTCTTCTCTCCGCGAGCGCGCGAAGGGGCCACGGTATCGATGCCCCTCACGTGGTCTCAGGTGAAATCCGGGTTGGATCCCACGCGCTACACGATGCGCACGGTGCCCTCGCTACTATCGAAACTGAAAGCGTGGAATGAGTACTGCGACAGCGAGCGCCCGCTCGAGCCTGCGATCCGTAAACTCGTGGACGGTGAACGTAGGACGGTGACCCCGCGCCGAAGCGCTTCGCGCGCTCGACGTGAGCGCCATCAACCGCATGCGACGAGCTGACCCATGGCACAGAAGCCGGTCAGCGCCCGCACACTGACCCATGAAGCTCGTCGCATTGCTGTTAGCGCTCGCCTGCCTACCCATCGGGCGTGCGGCCGCGCACATCGTAGAGGACTTGAACCGTGTGCGACTCGCCGGCTGCGAGCATCGCGCCGGCGCAAGCGCACCGTTGCAACAATCGAAAGCGATGAACGAGGTGGCGCGTGAATGGTCGCGCGGCGGGCGTCTGCGGGACGCCCTGAAACGAACCGAACACCGACTCCAAGCTTCATCATCGATGCATGTGGAAGGGGGCAAGAACGACGATGTGATCGTGAAAGCGCTGGTCGAGAACTTCTGCCAGGAGATCGTCGATCCGCTCTACACGCACATCGGTGTGCATCGTGCAAAAGATCAAGCGTGGGTCGTCGTCGCAAAACCTGCGGCCGCGCCAAATCCTGGCAGCGCGTCCGACGTAAGCGCGCGTGCATTGGAGCTCGTCAACGCTGCGCGATCGAAAGCGCGTAGGTGCGGGAGCACCGCATATCCCGCCGCGCCGGCATTGACGCGCTCGCCGTTGCTCGAACGCGCCGCGCTCGCGCACGCGCAAGACATGGCGAGGCATGGCTTCCTCGAGCACATCGGATCGGACGGCAGTCGTCCCGCGACTCGCGTCTCACGCACCGGCTATCAATGGCGAAACGTGGCCGAGAACATCGCTGCCGGCGCTCCGGACGTGGAGTCTGTCGTGGAAGATTGGATCGGAAGCCCCGGGCATTGCGCGAATCTGATGGATCGACGCTTCACTGAAATGGGCATCGCGTTCGTCGTGAATGAGAAGAGCGCGGCGCAGATTTATTGGGCGCAGGTGTTCGGCACGCCCTTGTAGGTTGGAACTGATTCCGACCCTTGTCTGTTGTCGGAATGAATTCCGACCTACAGGCGCGCACCGAGCGCGATCTCATCGCTATCCACGTCATACAGCTGATCGATTGGCGTGCGCGCGAAGCGTTTCGCTGCCGCGACGCCACTGCGGTCGTTCGCGGTGTCGAGTTGCCATTGTGCATGGTCGATGAGTAACGCCAGTTCGTAGCTTCGCCCAATCGTCATGGCGACTCGACGTGCGGAGGCCTGCAGCACCGCTGGATCGCGCGATGCACTTAACCACGCGTGTGCCTTCGCGAGCGCGAAGATTACTGCTTCGTTCAATGCGCGGAGCTCGGCATCCTTCAGCGCACTTCCGATGTTTCTGACACGCATGCTGAGCGCCGCGAGACCCGCAGCGGGATCGCCGCGCAGCACAGCATCGAGTGACAGCACGTTCGTCGTACCTTCCCAGATCGGCAGCACCTGCGTATCGCGCAACAACATCGGGATGCCGGTGTCTTCGATGTAGCCCGCGCCGCCGAACGCCTCGATCGCTTCGCTCACGACAGCGACTGCTTGCTTTGCCGTGAGCAGTTTCGAGATCGGCGTGAGCAGTCGAAGCAGCGCCTTCTGTTCCGAGGAGATCTCGCCCGCTTCCTGTCGACCCATCAGATCGACGAGCTCGAATGCCAAGAGGAATGCCGCGCGCGTTTCCGCTTCGAGCGTCGCGAGCGTGTCGTTGTGCAGCGGAAGATCAGCGAGGCGCTTGCCGAACGCGCGACGCTCGCATGCATACGAACGGGCGAGCGCGAGCGCGCGGCGCATGAAGGCGACGGACGTAACGCTGTTCCAGGTGCGCGTGATGACGAGCATCGGCTCGATCGCGCGCGTGCCGTTGCGCGGCTCGCCGATCAACGTTGCTCGTGTGCCGTCAAGATAGAGCTCTGCCGTCGGCACTTTGCGCGTGCCGAGTTTGTCCTTGAGACGCTCCACTCGAATCCCGTTCAAGCGCCCGTGCTCATCGCGCGTCTCGACGTAGAACATCGCGAGGCCGCTGCCGCCCGGCCCGTTGCCTTCGGGGCGCGCGAGCGTGAGCGCCATCTGCGACGTCACGGCGGAGGTGAACCACTTCTTGCCATATAGCCGCCACGCGCCATCTTCCGCTCGCACCGCTGTCGTCAACGAGGCGCCGACGTCGGAACCGCCTGTCGTCTCCGTCATCCATTGCCCGCTCGTCCACGCGTGCGCCGGATCGCGGCTCGTCAGATGCGAAATCGCACGACGGATCGCTTCTTCATGACCCGAGCTCAGCAACGTCCTTGCGGCGCCGTCACTCATCGCAAGCGGACAGGTGTAGACGTCAGTGGAGGGATGAAACAGATAGACATTCGCGAACTGGTGCAATCGCGAATAGCGCCCGTGCTTCGCTTCGTACGGAATCGCGACGAGTCCACTTTGCGCCGCGAGCGGCGCTGCCCGCTGCCACAACGGCGAGAGCTCGATCTCGTCCACGCGATTGCCCCACGCATCCCACTGCGTGAGCGCGGGTTCGTGCAAGCGATCGGCAAGCTGCAGTCGATACAGCTCACCGCCTGCCTGTTCACCCATCTCGACGAGCCCGGGTTCGATCGAGCGCAACACTTCGGGCGGGAGGTTGCGAGCGAGAAACTCGCGCAGCAAGGCATCTTCTTGGTACTGATTGCCTAAGCGTGGCGGCGATTGGACGAAGAGCGTGGCCATCTCGGGAACCGATCGTGTAAGCGATTGCAGCACCCTAACGACCCTCACGCGGTGTCGCAATCGTGAATGACGCGTGCGGTGATCCTTCCTATTCTTTCCCCGACGCGGCGACGCGGCGGGAAAGAGTGCTTTGGAGTAACTGGCTGGAATGGTGAATCTACGCGACGTCGCGTTCACCCAAGAGCACGGATGATTCCGCGCGATCGTCCCAACGCGCGAACACACCTTCGACTGTCGCCTCCTCTCCGATCACCGCCGACATGATCTGCAGACCGAGCTCGCGGTAGCTGTCGAACTGCAGCTCGCCATAGAACTGGTCCGACGTCGGTTCGTTCGGGAACGCGGCGTTCGCGCGCCAGTACGCGTAGATGTCGGCGCTCAAGTGCCGAGTCACCCGCGCCTTCACGTATAGGATCTCGCCGACGCTGCCATCGGCATAGGTGATCCTGCCGAGGAGATGCGCGCGGTCAGGAATCGCGTCCGCACGCGCGTCCGCGAAACGATCGGCACAGATGTCGACATTCGCGCCAAAATCCGCGCGCGCTCTCTGGATCGCTTGACCCAGATCGCCGAGGCCGCACGTCAGATCCGCGCCCGCATCGCTCACGACGATAAATCGACAGCGCCGTCGGATCAGCTCGTACACACCGAGATTCTCGAAATGACCGCCATCGGACAGATGAATCTTGGCTTCAGTTTCCGACAAGCCACGGCCGAACATCTCGCGCAGCATCAACTGGTACCAAGCAGGCCAGCGCCACTTGCGCGGCGTCTTCCGCGGATTGTCGAGCCAGACGCCGAGCCGCGCATTGAGGAGCGTCATGAGGAAACTGATCGGGCGAGACTTCGTGGCGTACGTATCGGGATCGACCGCCGCGCCGGAAACAGAGAACGCGGTCGATAGCGTGAGGCGCCCGCCGAGGTAGTGCTCGGTACGACGATAGCCGGTCGCCGACGAGCCGCAGAACAGCGAAGACAAGAACAGGTTCTCGCCGTTGCGACTGCGGAGCTTCGGGTTGCGAGAGCTCGTCGTGTTCAGAGTCGTGTTGATGAGATGCAGCGGCGCGCCGGACGCTGGGCCGACCTCTTCCAACCGAAACAGCACCGGATGATCGGCGTTATCGCTAGTCGACTGCGCGGATTCGACTTGCGGCAGGAACGCTTCCGCTAATCGGCTTCGATAGTAGCTGTGCATCGAGATCGAGTTGATGTCGCAGAGCAACGCGAGGACGAGCGAGCCGCCGAGCCACCAACCGAACGCTTCGCTCGCGACGAGCGTCGTGTGATGCGCAAGGTGATACATCGCCGTGAAGCCGCCATACAGCAGCAAGCTGATGCCCACGATGGGCAGTGCGCTCGATCCGCCCTCGCGACGTTTCGCAAACCACATCGACACGGCGCCCGTGAGCATTGGACCCAACCACGACGCTTGCCGAACGACCTGCCCCGCCGCATCGGATCTGAGGTAAGCGATCAGCGCTTCCTCTGCACCTGTGAGCACAGGCAGCAGACCAATCGCGAGCGCAATGATGCCCGCCGCAAGCAATCGCCCGAGCCCGCGGCGCAAGTACGCTTCGGCGCTCATTCTGCGCAAGTTTGGCAGCGCAGTGCTGAGCGCGAACACGAGCGCCGTTGCCAGGTAGAGCGCAATCAGCACGACACCCGCCAGTGCGACGAGCATGAAGCCGTCGTGTGCATGAACGCCTTGTGCTCCTTCGAGGTGGAGCCACGCAGGCCAGTCGAGCGCAAACCATTCCTTGCTCGCGAGTGCGATTGCGACGAGAAACAAAGGTACGAGCACGAAAAGATTGAGGAGTGTCCCGGCGAGCACATTGGCCGCGAGCGTCCAGCCCGAGAGCCCGCGCCCCGTGATCAGATACTTGCCGTGCGCGCGCAGCCAATCGAGCACCGTTCCTCGCGAGTGGGCAAGCTCGAGCGTATCGAATCGCCGTCCCGGTGCGCGCGCGGACAGCCACGTCAAGCAAGCGCCGATATAGCCGCCGCCGGACACAGTCGATAAATAATCGAAACGCGCGAGCAGACCCTTACGCGCGAGCGCTTGCAGAACACCGAGATTGAATGCGGCCGAGCGAATGCCACCGCCTGAGAGCGCGAGCCCAACGAGCGGCGCATTCGTGGCGATGTGCCCGACCGCCTGACGTCGGCGTTCGATAAACGCCGCTTCCGCTTGGGCGACGTCGTCGAAGTGTTCCGTGTACTCAGCGTCCTGCCGAGGCGCGTTCATAGCGTTTGACCCCAAAGCGCGCATGTCGGCGGTGTGTAGTCCGCCGGCGTTTCCGGCAAGTCGCGATGAACTTTCAGGTACTCGACGAGCGCCCAACGCTCTTCGTCCGTAAGCTCAGGACCGATCACGCCGCGCGGCAGCGGGTTCGCATCCGGATCCTCGCGATGCTTACGCCAGGTTTCAGCATCGGCGACGAAGCCGTGGCCGATGTTGCGATTCCCTTCGATACTCGTGTCGAGCCAAAACCCATCGTCATCGTCTTCGTCAGCCGGCTTCGTGACATAGCCGACGTGCACCGGATCGAACTCGCGGCGACCGACGAAGAATTTCGGATCGCGCTCATGCGGCGGCACCAACATTTGATAGAGCGACGGCACCGAGCCGTTGTGTAGATACGGTGGTGTCGCCCACACCCCTTCGAGCGGACGCGGCTTGTAGCCGATGATCTCCTGCGGCAAGTCGAGCGCGCCGAAGCCTTCCAGACATTGCTGCGTTCGATAGTCGATGCCGTAGTCCGCATAGAAGCGGTCTTTGACGAGCAGTCCGACGATGTTGAGCGCAACGCCCTCGCTGAGCTGCTTGACGTCGAGCCCCGCGATGCGGCGATCGATATTCGCACTGCCGTAGCGAATGCCGGCGAGCAACGCTTCGGTGTGACAGCTCAGCCCACAGAAGAACGGTCGGTTCCCATACGTCGTCGCGGCGACGCTCGGCAAGGGCGAGATAACCTCCGCGAGTGCCGCTTCGATGTCTTTGAACAAGGCGGTCGGCAGCGAGGGTGTCCGCTCCGCTTCGGTGTCGGGGTACTGCTCGAGCAGCGCGGGTAACGCGCCAACCGGCAGTTGCTTCTCTTCGCGCAGACGAACGACTTCGCGCAACCTGAATCGCACATCGCGCGCGAGCGCGCGCACGAAGAGCGGCCGTAACGTTCGGTCGAGCTCGCCCTCCGTCAATCCCATTCGGCTCAAGTCATAGCGCCGCTCGAGGAATCGCACTGCGGCATTTGGATCAGTGCCGATGTGATCGAGCGGAATGACTTCGATCCGCCAGGCCACATCAGGCGACGGCTTGAGCGGTGCGGTCGCTTGTTGCTCGGCAAGGCTCGCCACGTGCGGACCATGGCACTCCTGGCAGTAAGTCTTGAACAGCTCCTCGCCCCGCGCGGCTTTGACGGGATCGATGCGGCCGAGCAACGCCTCAGGCCAACGTGGCGGCTTCAACGTTTGCAGCGTGTGCTCGATGCGATGCAGATCTGCGATCCGTACCGAGCTGCGATAGCGCTCATCGCTCGGAAGCGGCCGGCCGGTCGCGCTCAACCACGGCGTAATCGCCCCGACGCCCAACGCTTCGCCGATGTTCCGCGCAAGCGGCTGCGCGACCGAGCCGTTGTACTGCACCCAATCGAACTTCCAGATGTTCCAAAGGTACGGATAGCTGACGGGCGCATCGCCCGGCTGGTAGTTGCTCTCGATGAGGTGATCGCCGAACACCGTGTTCCCGATTCGCCCAAGCGCATCCGTGCGGCCGAACCCTTCGCGCACGGGATAAAGCCCGCGCAACGGATTGTTCTGCCCGGTGCCGAGCATCGCGAACACGCTCGTGCGAAGCGCCTCTTTCAGCTCCTTCTTCCCCGCCGGATAGTCGTCCTTCAGCACCTTGCGTGCGAAGCGATCGAACTTCCACGGGCTCGTCGCGGTGTTGATCATTGCGGCGAGCAGTTCGGGTGCGAAGGTGCCGCGTTTCATGTCGGTCAGCGCGTGCATCGCTTGCCCGCCGTCGATACGAATCGCCGTGGTCTGCCCTTCCGCGGTGACGTGAATCTCACCCGTGTGACACGCGGCGCAGGTGATATCGAGCACGTAGTCGCCGATCGACGGCTCGAAATGCCGCGTGAAACCGATCGGGAGGTGATCCGGGTTCGACGGCGTCGGCTCGGGATCGACGAGGAATCTAAAACGACGCAAGTGATCGGGATCGGCGAAGCGCTCGCGAGAGAGCGGCCGTTCGAGATTGAGGAACCAGTCGTAGCGCACCGCGCCGAAGGTCGCGCCTTGGGGCATCGTGGCACCCTGCGCGGTGTAGTAGTACCGCTCGCGCGCCTCGGCGTCCTGACCGTCTCCCCAACCTTGGTCGAGCCACACGTAGCGGTCGACCTTTTCGAGCGGCGGCACCGTATGGGTCGGCCACAGCACGAACCAGGCAAAGGCGCCGAATCCGGCGACGGCTACGAACACGACGAAGCCGAGCAACCATTTCACGATGCGTCTCATCGCGACTCTCCCTGTGATGTTCTTCGTCTTATTCACGTCAGGCGTGACGCATGCGCGACCCACCCGCTGGTAGGTGAAAACTACCGTGCAGCGACCCGGAAGTCACTGAACCATCGCACAATCGATACCGCGGAATGTGCGCGCGAGCACAGTTCTGCCGCATACTCTCGTCCCGGCCTGACGGCAGCCGCATACGAAACGGCACGCAAGGCGGATTCGCGAAGGGGATGTGCGAGAAGATGGGTCTGAAGGGCGACTGTGGGCGAAACGCTCGTAGAGCGACCGGCGCGACACCGCCGTGGCTCGCGCTCGTCGTCCTATTCTTAGTGGCGGCACCGACACTCGTCGCTGCCGCAAACGCCCCCGCCGGCCTCCGAATCGAGCTGCTCGAGGATGCGGAAGGCGCGCTTTCGATCGACGAGGTCAGCGCCTCCCCTGTTCAAGATCGCTTCTTCGCCGCGACCCCCGAAGATCTCAACGTCGGCTTCACGCGCTCAGTGTGGTGGGTTCGCCTCACGATTGCGAATGACACGGACGCCGCGGAGCACCGCTTCCTTCGTCAAACGTATCCGCTCATCGACTACCTCGATGTCTACGCACGTGCGAGGACTGGCGAGTGGCACGAGTATTCGACCGGAGACCGCCGCGTGTTCTCATCGCGCCCGGTCGCACATCGCGACTTCATCTTCCCGCTGACGATTCCGCCGGAGGGCGAGCGCATCCTCTACGTGCGCTACGAGTCGCAAGGTCCGATCGATATCAGCCTCGCGCTCTCGGACAGCGCAGGGTTGCTCGCAGCGCTCAGCCGCGAGCAACTCGCGTACGGCATTTATTTCGGGTGCGTGCTGATGCTGCTCGTGTGGAGCGGCCTCGTGTTCGTGGCTGTACGCGATAACGCGTTCTTCGCCTACTTCTCGTATGTCGCGCTGTTCGGGCTCTACATGCTCATCAACAATGGGCTCGCGTTCCAATACTTCTGGCCGAATAGCCCGAAGTGGGGAAACACGAGCTTGCTCGTGCTGCTCCACCTTGCTGCCTTCGCAGCGCTCCAGTTCTCCCGAATGATTCTTCGCGCAGCCAACTTCACACCAAGACTCGATAAGGTCGCGAAAGGGCTGCAGCTCATCTTCGTGGCCTCGCTTCTTCTGACGCCGCTCGTCGAGTACGCGCAAATCATTCTGCCGCTCACGTTCCTGATCATGACGTGCGTCGTGTTCATGCTCGTCCTCGGCACGGTGAGCATCATTTCCGGCTCTCGGCCTGCGCGCTTTTACTTGCTCGCTTGGGGCTCTTTCCTGGCAGGCTCGATCGTGTTCCTGCTGAAGACGTTCGGCACACTGCCGCACACGTTCTTTACGCAGCATGGATGGCAGATCGGTTCGCTGGTCGAAATGATTCTGCTATCGATGACGCTTTCGAGCCGCATGAACGAGCTCAAGCATCAGAGTCGCACGGACTCGCTCACGCTCCTTGGCAATCGCCGGCTCTTCGACGACAAGCTACGGCACGAGGTCGCGCAAGCGAAACAGTTGGGCCGGTCGTTGTCGCTGCTCGTGATCGATATCGATCACTTTAAGAACTACAACGATCGGCATGGGCACGTGCAGGGGGATGAAGCGATCAAGATCGTCGCGAACGCCTTGCGTCGCCATACCCGAAAGCCATTCACGGCGTGCCGCTTCGGGGGCGAAGAGTTCACGGTGATCTTGCCCGGCGTGGATGAAGGCGGTGCCGCGAAGCTCGCCGAGCGCCTGCGCGCGAGCGTGCAGGAAGCGCTTCAAGGGGACCTCGCCATTACGATCAGTATCGGCTACGCGAGCTTGTCTCAGGCGAGCTTCGAAACAGCGGAGAAGATGCTCGAAGCGGCGGACTTCGCGCTCTACTCAGCGAAGCAAGCGGGACGCAACCGAGTGATGGGTTTTCGCGGCAGGCGCAGTAAGGAACTCGCGGTGAACGCTTAGCCACTTCCGCACGTCTGACCGCGTTCTGTCCAGCGCGGCATTGACAGCATCACGACGATTCACCGAAGCTTTATGAATGCGCATTGGGCCGCCGGTCTGCGCGCATCCGACCTACCCGACTAGCACCATTAATAAGTATTAGAAAGGCTGAGCAGCAAACAGATGCGCCTTCGGTCCCGACCCGCTGCCTTTGCCGCTCAGACATGCCTGCCACCGCGAAGCCTCAGACCCGGCGATGTCTGACCCACCGTCCAGCGACCGAGACGAAGAAACCGCGCTGCGCCAAATCGGTTCAGCGACGGTGCGCGACGAAACACCCCGCGACCCCGAACCCTCATGCGAGGTGATCGATGGGCGGTATGTCCTCGAGCAGCCGCTTGGCGGTGGCGGGATGGGTATTGTCTATCGCGCCCAAGACCGATTGATGGCGGAAGCGGACGATCCGGATCCCTACGTTGCCATCAAGCTCATCAGCGACGCGATTCGTCAGCTGCCCGAGGCAACGATCGCGCTGCAGCGAGAGGCGCGCCGCTCCCAAACGTTGGCGCATCCGAACATCGTCAAGGTGTTTCACTTCGGCAAGGATGGCGGTGCCTGTTACTTGACGATGGAGCTGCTGCGCGGACGATCGTTCGAGGAACTCATCCGCGATCACCCCGCTGGCATGTTGCCCGAAGAAGCTTGGCCCCTCATCGAACAGTTGTGTGCGGGCCTGTCCTACGCCCACGATCAGCGCATCGTTCATTCCGACATCAAACCGGGCAACTTATTCCTCACCGACAGGGGCACCGTCAAGATTCTGGATTTCGGCATTGCGTCGCCCTTGCGTTCGAAGGAGCGCGACGCGCGTGAAACCCGATTCGAGCCGCGCAAGCTCGGCGCGATCTCGCCGAGCTACTCTTCGCTCGAGATGTGGTTAGGCATGGAGGCGGATCCCCGCGACGATGTCTACAGTGCGGCGTGCGTTATCTACGAACTTCTGGCCGGATCTCATCCATTCGGACGCGAGGAGGCGCCGCGCGCGCTGGAACGCAAGCTCGAAGTCTCGCCGATCAGCGGTCTAAGTCGCGCGCAGAACGCGGCTCTACGACATGGTTTGAGTTTTCGAAGAGAAGAACGCACCGCTTCAGTTCATCAACTCTTGCAGGAGCTCTCGCAACGCACTTCCTGGCGTGTACCGTCTAAAGTTTCGATTGGAGGCATCGCGGGGACGCTCATTGCGATTGCCGCTGTCGCCTTTCTTTCCAGTAGGACGCAGGACATGTCGACGGACGGCCAAACATCTTCCGATGAGGTGCTACTTGAGAACGCCTCGCCGGTCGCCGATGCGCCACGCAGCACCGAAACGGTGCAACCACCGGAAGTTCAAGCACCGGCATCCAGCACCAGAACACCGGATGCTCCCTCTAGCGTAAACGTTGCAGGAGGGATGCAGCTCCCGACCACTCAACGCGCGTGGAGAGGTGCCGGTGCGTGTCCGGATCTGGATGCGAACTGGTACTCCAAGACCTGCGAAGAGCGTCAACGATGCCTTGCACAGCGCGCGGATGACGCGGCCACCGCGGAAACGATCGCGCCGCCGGAGCTCAAGCCAATCTATTCTGCTCGCGCCTCTCTGTACGCCGATCTCGCAGCGGCGGACTGCAGCGAAATGACAGCTCAGCGCGAACGAGCCTACGCTGACTTTCTTCTACGGCATCCCGGCCACACTGTTGATTGATCACCGCGCATCGTTTCGATGCGACATCCATTAGACATTTTGCGCCGATGGCCCGGTTTGTCTATTGACAACTTTTGAGTCGCGGCCCCAAGCTTGCATAGATAAAACGAAGAACGAAAAACCAAGAACAATAGCGGGAGCGATCACATGCGAATCGCGTGTGTCATGCGTCGTGCAGCACCACTAGGCTTGTTGTTGCTGCTGAGTTATCAACCCGGAGCTGCCGCGACACCCGAGCGTCGCTATGAGGAGGCGCTCGCAGCCGTCCTGGCGGATGTCGGAAATCCTGACAAATCATTCGAGCTGGTGCAGGCGGCGATAGATATCGGCGACCTGCGCGGTGCCACAGCGGCACTCGAACGCATCCTGCTGATCGATCCGCGCCTCGCGAACATCCAACTCGAATTAGGCATTCTTTATTTACGACTCGGCAATGCGGAGCTGGGCCGATATCACATCGCGCAGGCGCTGCGTGCACCGAACGTACCCACGGTCGTGCGCTCTCGAGCAGAGCGTTATCTCGCCGCAGCCGGGGCGGCCTCCAAGCGCAACTTCTTCCAGGGTTATTTCTCGCTGGGTTATCGCTATGAGACTAACGCGAACGCCGCGCCCGATTCGCCATTCGTCTCCGTGACCGATCCGTTTCTTGGACGCGCAGTGACCGCGGAACTCTCCCCTGACGCGTTGGAACGGGACGACTCCTCCATGCAAGCCAGCGTGGTGCTATCGCACTCATACGCGTTCTCCGCGGCGTCTTCCTGGCAAAGCGACTTCATCTTGAACGGGCTGCTGTACGACGAGATGTCGGAGCTGGGCCAGATCTCCGGACGATTGGAGACCGGTCCGATGTTTGCGGTCGCAGGATCGCTCGAATCGCCGGTGCAGTTGCGGCCCTTCATCACAGCCGGCAAGTACCAGCTGGACGGCGAAGATTTCATCTCTGCTTACGGCGGCGGTCTCGAACTGCGCAAGACATCGCGCTCGCGCGCAGTCACCTCGCTGCGCCTGCAGTACACCGATCAGGAGTTCGACGATTTGTACGAGAACGGCGTTCCCGTGCGCGTCGTGAGCGATCGTTCCGGCGACTACTACATGGGCGATCTGTCGCATGTCTGGCAGATCGGGCGCACGCAGCTCGGCGCACTAGTGACTGGTGAGAAAGCGGAGGCCGAGGCCAAGCACCAGTCTTACGATCGTTTCGGTGGCGGCATGAACGTACGTGTCTTCCTCGGCGGCGCGCAGTCTCGCGCTCCGTGGAGCCTGTTCCTGAACGGCTTGTGGCGGGAGGCGAGCTATCAGGAACCAGATCTCATGATCGATCCCGACCGCGATCGCAAGGACAGTCGCATCGATCTCGCTGCCGGCATCGATGTGCCTGTGAGCCGTGCGTTCTCGATCACGCTGACCGGCACCTATACGAAGAACGATTCCAACCTCCCGAACTTCGACTACGACAACAGCGCCGGCAGTCTCTCCTTCGTCGGCAGATTCTGAGCGATCACACACGCGCGGAGCGTCAACATGCTAGTTACGCGAAAGACCCAGTTGGCGATAGCGATCGCAGCGATCCTCGCCGGAGCGCAGAGCCCGGTCGCGATCGCTCAAGTCGGATCGGCCTTGAGTGTGCAGCACGATGCCGCTCAGCCTGTCGTGCGCAGTGCGCGACGCGACACCGTTGACTCGGAGCGGTTCACGGCCGGTCCGAACGAAACGTTCGAGCTCCTGTTGGCCGACGGCACGTCAGTCACGCTAACCGCCGGTACCGAAGTCACGATCAATCGCTACCGTTACGACGCGGCGAACAGGCTCGGTGAGCTGAGCCTCGCCGTCCATCGCGGCGCTGTCCGAATCATCGGCGGCGTCTTGAACAATACGAGCGCCATCACCGTTAACTATCCGGGCGGGCAAGCATCGTTGGACAACGCGATCGCGACTGTGGCGGTGGATGAGTCCGGAACAGACATCGCGCTGTTGCTCGGCAAGTCGATGACGGTCGAGACCGGCTCCGCGACGCAAACACTGAGCAAGCCGGGCTCTGTGCGCATCGCGGCGGGTGGATCGCCCGAACTATCGCCGGGCTCGAGCTCGGCTTACGAGAAACTGGCGTTGGCATTCAATCCCGGATTGGGCTCTGGCGTTGTACCGGTCTTCGTAACCGAGCAGCTCGCAAACGTCGACACCGCTGCAACGAGTGAAGTAGAGGAAGCTAACTCGGCGGCAAAGGAACTGGCGCTGGTGTTGACGCCGCAAGAAACCGTCGCGGGTATCACGCCGAGCGGGTGTGCCGATTGCGGCGTAACGTCCGGCTTTCAGTTGGATGGCCCACTTGGCTCGCTGGGTAATGCTGGATCGGAAGGTATCTCCACGGCACAGAACTGGATACTCACGCTGACGCAAGACCAGTTCGTTGTCGATTCAGGGCGTGTCGATACCAGAGTCGACTATCAAGGTGAGGACGGCTACCGAAACACTACGAACCGTATGTTCGGTGTGCGCGGTTATTCGCACTTGCTGGACGATAGCCTTTGCGCTGCGGACGAACAGGGCTGCGCGCCAGCTGTCTACTCCGCACCATCGGCGGATCAAGCCGGAGACCGGGGATACTTACGGTTTGCCTTTGGTACCGCTGAGTTGTTCGCCGACGAAGTCAACTTCGCTGCCACGCTGTGGCTTTCCGACTACGCGTACCGCGACGACGATGGAAACCCCAGTCCGATCGACTTCGTCACGGACGAAGACGTGCCCGACGACGACGTTGGCGGAAATATCCTCGCTGCATTTACATTCGCGGCGCCTAGCGCTCTAGGGCGAGACCAAGACGGTGGCACGCAAGCGCTGAGCGCGACAGGCGCGAACTTGTTATCAGACTTTGATGACGTCAGCTACCAATTGCTGCAAGCGGGATTGAGGCGTGCAAACGTGACCGCGGGGTTGAGTGACCATCCGGACGGCGGAGATGAGACCTGGCGTGCTTTCACAATGAGTGATGAAGCGCGGGAAATTCTTTGCAGCGATGGATGCCAGGGGCTCCAGCAGGCGTTCAACAATCGTTTCGGTGATGACATCGGCGGCTCGGCGAGCCTGATTTATCTATTGCCCGATCATTTCATGTTGATCGAGGGTACTCCTGCGTCAAGCTCGGAGGAGGACACTCCCCAATTCCTCTACGCCACAGGCGCGGTAAGCGGCCGCCTGAACAACAGCACGGGATTCTCCGTTGACCGCTTCTTGTTGAGCGCCGGGCTCGAAAGCTATCCGTCGGGTGCTCCCGCGACTGCCGGAACGACGCCGAATACACGAGCATTCTTTTTGCCGGACAGCATCCTTCAGGTCGGCGCGCTCGATTTGACGCTCGCAGATGCTGGCGCATATGTCATCAACCCAGCGATCACGACGACCCAGACGCCCGACAGCCGTCTGCTTCACACCGACTTCGGCTTGTCGAATGCCTGCACGAGCGGCCAGTGTTCCACGATCTCGCTCACACTCGGAACATTGAGCTATGGCGCGAATGGCGCTCAGTTCAATGGGTACACCATCGGTTCGACGCGCACGGACGCAGAGTCGAATTCGGTCGCATTCCGAAGCGGTTTGGTAAGTACTGCGCTCGGCGGCGGGAATCCAGCGCTTGCATGCTCGAACGCTGCGGTGGGCTGTGCGGATGGAGTAAGCACGTCCGGGCGTGCAGGTTATCTCGTCCTTGAAAACTACACGCCGGAGGATCAGCAGCTCACCGGTGGCACGATACATTCAGTCGGTGGCGCAACCGCGGACGATCAACGATACGCGCTCCTGCGCTTGGCAACGGCGACCGGATCGCTAGACACAACGACACTCGATCGTGCAACGCTGCCCGGAACCGCAACAGGCTTCATCGCTGGCCTGGCGGAAGGTGACACGCAACGTGCTGGCGAACTGGCTGTTATCAAGAACACATCCACGTTCAACATGGCATCGAACGCGGCTGCCGCGACTGTTTCCGGAAGCGTATCTCTATCGGTCACTTCGCTTTCCGGCACCGCTGCTGAGCAAAGCGCAACACTCAACCTCGGAACGAGCGGCGGCCATCAAAGCGCCTTCCTAGATAACAATCGATACGCCGCGATGGCAGCGACGGAAGGAGGCGCGGCACCAACATCCGCATTCGTCAGCGGCGCAGCAGCGTTCAACACTGGCGGCGATGTCGCGAATCCAGCGGGCGTGTCGCTTCCGACGGATTGGACGCCTCCTGCCTACATGCAATGGGGCTTCTTCTTCGGCGATGTGGTCGCAGCGGATTCGTCCAACTCATCCCCGCAATCGT
>JBIQKP010000047.1:18089-28542 GCA_044506405.1 Lysobacterales bacterium
TTCTTCTTCGGCGATGTGGTCGCAGCGGATTCGTCCAACTCATCCCCGCAATCGTGGCATGCGCACCTCGTACCCTGGGTGCGAGGAACCGTATCGGATACGCCGCTGCCGTCGACGGGCTCCGCGCAATACTCCGGTTTCGCAATCGGCAACGTCGCAGCGGATGGTCAGATGTACACCGCGTTCGGCACGTACCAAAACAACTGGGACTTCGCGAGCCGCCGCGGAACGGGACATCTGGATCTCGATGGCGCGCGTTACGCGGTACGCACTCAAGTGAGCGGAACGAGCACGCAGTTCAATGGCGCGCTGCTCACGCCGATCTCTCAAAGCGCAAACGCCAACACCGTGCCCTCGAACACGACGGCAGTGGGAAATCTCAACGGCACGTTCACTTCGTCAGATGCAGGCCCGCACAGCGGCGTGATGGGATCGTTCGCGATCGGCGCACACCGCAGCAGCCCCGGCGCGCTGCCGGCACCGGTGACGGCGAGCACGCCGGAGAACTACGTCGTGATTGGAGTGTTTGGGGCGGAGAGGCAATGAACACGCGCCGGCCATAAGTCCCCGCATCGAGAAGACAAGAGGAGAACACACTTCGTGTTCATCGACAGTGGAGAGATCGTTGCGGGAGTAGAACATGCTCGTTGCGGGACCGAACACCTCCAGAGTTACATTCAAGAAAGAATCGGCCCTCCGTCTCGCCGACGAGTGGCAAACTCTCCATAGCAAGAATCCCGCGCTGTACTCCATCATTGCTCACTTGGCAGGGTTCAGCGGAATTGCTCTAGGGCGGGACTTAGTCATCACGCAGATTTGGCGCTCACAAGAGGAGCAGAAGCAGATCTACGGCGCCAGTACGAGGCGAAAAAGTCCGCATCAAAACTGGTGCGCCGTCGATCTAAGATGCAAGGACCTAAGCGAGAACGAACGTGCAATCCTGCAGCACGGCCTCAAAAAGTATGACCAGCTGAACAAGTTTCGACACATGCCATCGTCTTCCCGGACGGTATGGATCCACGCGGTGCCCGATGGGGGAATACATTTTCACGTGCAGTTCTGGGGCAACAATAGGATGCTTCCTTCTCGCTTCGAGCTCGTGAGTAGAGACATCTCGAATATCGCTTGAGAGAAGAAGGAAGGAAGTGAGCCATAGCCGACGGGCTCGAACTTGAGGCGACGTATGTTGAGACTACCTGGCACTAACTTCGAGTTGGGCGCAGTGATGCTGCCACGGCGACGAACTTCTGCGGAGAACGCATGGCTACATGGTTACCAGTCAGTCCGATTGATTCGGCCGCTTCAAGCGTTGCGCGTCCACGCAAGGGCCGGATTTGCAGCATCTTTCCGGCCCGCACTTGCTTGGGGTGGTAGTCGGGTAGGCAGATGGTTCGCGATCGGAGACGTGATTCTCTCGCGGCAAGAGTTCGCCGATCGGCATGCATTGCCAGCAAGCTTTTCTCATCAGGATGATTGGCTGCTTCTTCCTAACTGTGAGCTAAACGTTGGAGTGGCCGGCCCTCTGTTTGGCCACGCTGGTGGTGCGCTTCAGGCCGAGTGGTTGTCAGGCCCAGAGCCGTCGTCGCGCAGCATTCACGGCTTCTGGTCCGATAGGTATGGTCAAGCATGACTACCGCAGCCGTAGTGAGCAGCGCTCATCAGCATGTGATGTCGACTCTACCAAGCCCGAAGTCGGGCAAGCGCCGAAATGAGTATCAAAGCCTTGCGGCGCATTGCGATGTTTCTCGATCGCGTTGCAAATGTGTCGTTGCATTGCACACGTACGGCCCGCCATACATGGCGGCATGCTGCCGCTGAACGTGGCATCCGGAAGTGACGAGAACGCTCTCCGCCGGGCTGATCGCAGGCGCACTCTTCTTTGTAACGGCCGCGCTAGCTGCCCAGCCTCACACCCATCTCGACCGCGAGCGCCAATTGGCGGCAGCCGGACAGTTCGAAGAAGCGATCAAGTCCGCGCGCGACAGTATTGCGGATCTCTCGGACCAGACGCTCGAGCATCAGCAAGTCCTGCCCTATCTGTTCAACGACGCCGCGCGCTGGGAATGGAGGCTGCGGCGCCTCGAACCCGCGCTCACAAGTGCGCGTCAGGCGGTTGAGGCAGCGACTCGAATCTATGGAGCCGAGTCGCAGCAACTACCCTATCTATTGCGTGATCTGGCATTCCTCGAGTTCACGGCGGGGGATTGTTCGAATGCCGAGGCTCGATATCGACTTGCCTATGAGATCGCCGCGCGTCACGAAGATTCCGCGCTGCTAGCAGATGTCGCCGTGAGCCTAGCGGAACTGCAGCAGCAAATTGGCGATCTGCCTGGCGTGCGGCGGACAACCGCGGAGTTGCTCGGCCGAACGACAAGCACGGCGGATGCAAAGGTTCGAGCTCATTTCGTCAGGCTGCACTCGCATCTCGATGTGTTCGCGATCGAGGATGCGAGAACGGAGCTGTCTCACATCGAAGCGATCCGACGGCGGGATTCGGCGTTGAGTCAACGGACCGAAGACAGTTCGATCCTCGCGCGTGCGCGTCTGGCACGTATCGAAGGGGACTTCGCGAGCGCCGAAGCGTTACTGCAGGGTCGACTGCGTGCCAGCCCACAAGGCGACACCAGCGCCGCCTTGCGCGCGGAGTTGGCAACGCTGCAAGGGCTACGTGGCCGCTACGCAAGCGCGGAGAATGTTTATCGGAATTTGCTGTCGACCGTCGCGCCGGGAACGGAAAAGTCGCTGCCGACGGGCCGACTGCATTACGGTCTCGCGTGGGTCTACCGAATGCTCGGCGATGCACCGCTATCGGAAACACACTTCGCGCAGGCGCTGACCGCGTTCCGCTCCTGCACGGGCGGCAACGATTGGCGAACGGCCCTCGCGCTCATCGAACGCTCCCGCCTGCTGCTACAGATGGGACGCGTGAGCGAAGCGTTAGCAGACGCGGAAGGCGCGACGGCGACCCTCGCGAGCATGATGCCGGGCGACTGGACGATTCAGAAGGCTTACGCGATCGCGGCGCGAAGTTTCGCGCTGGCGCGCCTAGGACGCTTGGACGATTCACGCGCGGCGATGCTGACCGCCGTCGGCGAGATCGAGAAGGTGCGCGGTTCACACGCCGAGGACCTGGCCCCTGGCTATATCCATCTTGCCGAGATTGCACTGCTCGAGAACAAAGCGGGCGATGCTCGACGTTGGGCCAGCAAAGCACACGCAATTCGGGAGCGCAGCGGCGCCGCTTCTCTGTGGGGAACGGGTACCGCGCTGAGTGTGCTCGCGGCAGCCAACGCGATGGATGGCAACCTCAATGAGTATGTGAAGGACGCTAAGCGGTTCACGAACGCGGTGACGGACTATCTAGCGCTAGCGCCAGGCGCTAGCGATCTCGCCGCGAGCGAGGTCCGCAGCTCGCGCGAACTGTTCGAGCGAGTACTCGAGCCCGTCGACACTCTCGATGCAGACGCACTTGGGAGTGCGTTGCCAGCAACTATCGCGTTGATGCAGCTCTCGCAGCTGTCCGAGTCAGGCGTCGCTGTGCGCATGTCCGCAGAGGCGGTTCGCCCCTCGGCCACCAAGCTGATTCAGCAGCGAATCGAGCTTTCGGAACAATGGCACGCACAGCATTCGCAGCTCACGCAAGTTCGTTTGAGCGCGCAGGACGGTACCGCAGACACTGCTGCGGCATTGGCGGCGAAGCTCGCGCAAACGCGCTCGCAGCTCGTTGCGCTGGACGAGCAGCTGCTGCGCGCCGCGCCTGAAGTCTCCGATTTCGTACGTCCGGCTGCGGTAGAGGCGAGTGAGATTCAGCGCTTGCTCGATCCGCGCGAAGGCTTGCTGTTGCAGTTTGTCTCGGCATCGGGAACTCAACACGTGCTGGTGACGCGGGATCGAGTGCTGTACCGCAGCTCGAACTTGGGCAAATCCGTCGTCCGCCGTCATGTAAGTCGGCTGCGCCGAGGGCTGGATCTCGCACTACCGTTGCAGGATCGCTTGCCGTTCGACGAACGGGCTGCGCACGAGCTCTATCGCTCGTCGATCGGTTTGTTCGCGGATGCGTTGAATGGAATCGATCGATTGACTGTCGTTCCGGATGACGCGTTTCAAAACATCCCTTGGGGCATTCTGCTGACGAATCCGCCCGGCGCCGATGACAAGCCCCGGTACCTTGCGGAGCGCTTCTCCGTCACTGTCGTGCCAAGTGCGTCCACGTTTCGCATGCTTCGATCTCGAACGCAGTCGGCGCGCGCCTCCGAGCCCTTCATTGGCTTCGGCGATCCTGCGCTGTTAGGTCGGAACGGCGCGGAGGCACGGTCACTCGATGCTCTCGCGCAAGCGACTTCGCACGGCGTCAACGCTCAGGCCGTGATGACCCTCGCTGCGCTCCCACAAACGGCGACGGAACTGCGCGAGATGGCGCGGATTCTTGGGGCGAATACGAACAATGTGTTCACAGGTGCGCGCGCGACGCGGCTCGCGGTGCAACGCTCCGATCTCTCGAAGTATCGAGTCATCTCGTTCGCGACGCATGGCCTCCTGGCTGGCGATTTCCGTGGGCTCTCAGAGCCGGCATTGGTGCTGACGCCTGCGCCGCAAGACGACACGAACGATGACGGCTTGTTGCGTGCGTCCGAGATTGCGCAACTACGACTCGACGCTGATCTAGTCATTCTTTCGGCATGCAACACTGGACGCGCAGAAGGTGACGGCGGCGCGTATGGTCTCTCCGGGCTGGCGCGCGCATTCTTTGCCGCGGGGGCACGCGCCATCGTCGTCAGCCATTGGGCCGTGTCTTCAGACGCCACGGTGCCGCTGTTGACCAAGGCGCTCCAATTGATGCAAGAAGATTCCAATCTCTCTAAGTCCGCGGCATTGAAACAAGCCATGCTCTGGATGATGTCGGGTGGCGCGGGTGAGGAATTCACGGCGCCCGCATACTGGGCGCCGTTCGTGATACTGGGTGACGACAGACCGTTACTCACCGGCGAGTAGGCGATCGATTCGAAGCGGGAGCCGAACGATGCGATATGTATATGTAGTTATGATGGCGCTGGTCTCATCGGCGGCGGACTCGGCGCTCGCGCAGTCTTCACAGCAGGCGGCTGAAACGTTGCAGCAGGCGCTGACCAACGTATCCACCGCGTTGAGCGTAGAGCAGGAAACGCCGCAAAGTCGTGATCTCCAAGTGGGCCAATCGATTGAGCTGAGGCTCTCGGCGGACCGCAATGGCTACGTCACGCTCGTGCGCATCGATGCGCACGGCGTTCTGGAGTTGGCCGACCCGGAGCTATCTCCCGCCGGCGGCTATCTGAACTCTCGGGCACCGCACTTCCTCACGTCGGAAAACGTTCCTGAAGTGCTCACCGCACGCCCACCCATGGGGCCTTCGCATTTGTTCGTTCTGTTCACGCCGAAGCCGCTCGACAAAAGCTCGCTCGGTTTTGACGCGCTGTCCCGATACGGGATCGTCGATGCAACGCGAGGCACGACGGTCGTGCGACAACTGACGGAACAACTCGAGGCGCAAGGGATGGCTTCGACATCGAGCCAGCACATCGTGCTGCACGTGACCGGTCATGGCGGCGATCGCGACTACACGCCGGAGCAGATCGTGCAGTACTTCACCCAGACGACTCGCTCGATCGCGCGGCCGCGCTTAGATATGTACGTGAACTTTCACTTCAACTCGGCCGATGTCACGTCCGAATCCCTGCCCAGAGTGGACACGTGGGGGCGTGTGTTGACCGATCCGCTCATGGCGAAGCAGCGCTTCGTCATCGCCGGACATACGGACGACGTAGGAAGCGATGAGTACAACATGGAGTTGTCGGTGCGCCGGGCCGCTGCCATCCGCGACTTATTGATCACGAACTACGACATCGACCCCTCGCGGCTCGAAGTAAAAGGTTTCGGTAAGAGCCGCCCCCTGGTGCCCGGAACCTCTGAGCAGGAGCGCAGTGCGAATCGCCGCGTCGATTTTGAGCGGATCACAAGTCCGTGAGTCGGCGACTCGGTGAGCGCGCGGTAATCACTCGGATCGCCCGAGCCGCTCGAGCGCTTCACCCGTCACGCGATACATCGTCCACTCATCGAGCGGCTCCGCGCCGAGACTCTTGTAGAAGTCGATTGCGCGCTGGTTCCAATCAAGCACGGACCATTCGAACCGTCCACAACCGCGTTCGACCGCGAGCCGCGCGAGGTGTCGAAGCAACGCGGCACCGCAGCCGGCGCCTCGGTACTTCGGTCGCACGTAGAGATCTTCGAGATAGATGCCGGGCTTGCCGAGGAACGTCGAGAAGTTCTGGAAGAAGAGCGCGAAGCCGACCACCTCCCCGTCTTTCCGCGCGAGCACGACTTCCGCCGCGCGTCGCACGAACAGTTGCTCGCGCAGTTCCTCTTCGGTCGTGGTCACTTGATGCAACAGTCGCTCGAACTCCGCGAGCTCGCGGATCAACGACAGGATGACGGGCGTGTCACCCGGCTGCGCGGGATCGATCTGAATGCTGGCCATGACGGTCGGTCGCTGTAGCGGGGTGCGCAAGCATGAAGATCGGAGCGTACGAGTCAAGCTGGAGTTGAGCCCGAGACCCTCTCGACCACATCGCGCCGGGCGGGACGTGCGCGAGCAAGTGATTGACCCGCCAACTCCGTAACCTCACCGCGTTCGCCGCGATCTCCGCGAGAGACAGTTCCTCCCGGGTCAGTCCAGAGCACGCTGGCGTCGTGCGGACACCAGGGATAAAGAAGATTCTCACGCAGAGGCGCAGGGACGCGGGGGTCAGAAAGAGAAGATCTATTTCCTTTTCCGGTCTCTGCGTCTCTGCGTCTCTGCGTCTCTGCGTAAATATTTCTGGATCTACGCTTGAGTCCGGATGGATCCCCGCCGACGCGGGGACGACGAGGCAGACGCTATATCTATCCCGCTCCTTCCATTCTTAACCCAAACGATATATTTTGTTCGCGATTCGCTGGCGCAATCCCGTTCGGGTGCAGAAAAACCTAACGATGTCCGAGGGAACGAAACTGCCGCTCAATGCGCTTCGGGCGTTCGAAGCGGTCGCCGCGCACCTCAGCTTTACCGGGGCGGCGCAAGCGTTGAACGTGACGACCGCGGCCGTGAGCTCGCACATCAAACTGCTCGAGGAGTATCTCGAGACGCCGCTCTTCATTCGCCACAGCCGCGCTGTCCGACTCACGCCTCAGGGCGCACGACTTCTACCCGGCGTGCAACGTGGATTCGGGGAGCTGACGCGTGCGGTGGAGCAGCTCCGCCAGGATCGCAGCACCGGCATCCTGAATATCAGTCTGCTCGGCTCGTTTCTGCAGAAGTGGTTGCTGCCGCGGCTCAGCGATTTTTATCAGAAGCATCCGGACATCGACCTGCGCTTCAGCGCGAGCCGCGAGCTCGTTGACTTCATGCACACGGATTTCCACGCGGCGGTGCGCTACGGTGCGGGAAGCTGGGCCGACCTGCGTGCCGAGAAGATGCTCGACGATTGGGTGTTTCCTGTGGCGAGCCCCGCGCTGTTCGCACAACTCGGCGAGATCAACACTGTCGGCGATCTCAATAAATACCCATTGCTCCACAGCGCGACCGAGCCTTGGGTCGATTGGTTACGACGCGTCGGCGGCGATACCACGCGCGTCGAGCGTGGACCGCTGCTCGATGACTCGGCATCGCTGCTCGCCGCCGCCGAACAAGGTCAGGGACTCGCGCTCGCTCGCTGGTCGCTGGTCGCGGGCGACCTCGCTGCCGGAAGACTCGTCCGCCCTTCCATGCAAAGCGTTCGGCAACACCACGCTTACTATTTCGTCGCACCGCCGCACCACTTCGAAGTGCCAAAGGTCATTCACTTCCGCGATTGGCTACGCGAAGTGTGCAATGAGTTCCCGCCGCCGGAAGGCGAGAAGCTCGAGCCGGAGAGCTAGGCGCGCGATAGAGCAGGGATCTCTCGCGGAGCGCGCGGAGAAGAGCAGAACCACGTGAGCTTGTCCGTCACCCTCGCGCAAGGCGAGGGCCCATCAGAGACACAAATGAAGATGGATGCCCGCCTCCGCGGGCACGACGCCTATTAGTGACACCAGGTATCGCACGTTCCGTGCGCTCCAGCATGCTCGGAAGGACCCCGCGGAGGCGGGATCCATCCGGATCCTCGCTCGCAGGTGTTTCGTACCGCTTCCACTCACACCGACGCTTTCGCGCCTGCGGGCGGCGTGGATTCGACGGCGTGCGGCACGGAGGCCGGCGCCTGCAGTGCGACGACGAGGCTGATGACGATGAGATACAGCGGGTACTCCCAACCGCCGTTCGCATTGCTGAACACCCAGCCGTTACCGATGTGCGCCCACATTGCGCCGACCAGGATCGGAATGAGACCGAGTGCAACGATGCGCGTTTGGATGCCGAGCACGAGCAGTACGCCACCGATCGCCTCCGCCGTGAACACGACGTACGCGAGATACGCCGGCAGACCGATCGACTCGAAGTAATCCGCCGTACCCGCAAGCGAGTACATGAAATATTTCAACAGCACGCTGTGCGCGATGAACATGACGCCAAGCGACACGCGTAACACCGTCGCGCCGAGGCGATTCGTATCGAAGTGCAACATCTGAGTCTCCTAATCGCATTGGTTGAGTCGCTAGTCGAATTCGCCCGAAGGCAGGCCTGTCAGCAACCGAGCCTTCCGTTCGGCAAGCCAGAGCACGTTTCTAGCCCTGGCTCGCCGCTCGCCATCCCGCCTTAAGCAGCCGACTCGATCGGCAACAGATTTCTCTCCCATGCCTCGAAACCGCCCTCCATCTCGACGACCGGAATGCCGGCCGCGGCGAACTCGACTGCGGCTGCGGCCGCGAGCTTGCACGTTTGGCTGTAGCAATAGATGACTGCCGTACGCTCCTTCGTGAGCCCCGCAAGCGTGTGCCACTTGCCTTGCGGCAGATTGATCGCGCCGGGGATGTGACCGGCCCGGTAGTCGCTCGGCAACCGCACGTCGACGATCGTGATCGGCTCGTTGCGCTTGATTTGCCCGTCCAATTCGTACGGGCCCGTGACGTACGCCAGCTTCTGCGCGAAGTACTCGCGCGCCTGACGAGGATCTTGCTTCAACATATCTATCTACCTCTTCAATCTCGGCCGGACACCGCGTCCGCCGTGGGTGGATAAAGTAGAAGCACTCGACCGGCCGATCATTGGGCTCCCGGGCATGGGATTTATGCCTTCGGTGCGAGGGGGTGGGTACTGGGTTCCGAGCGCCGCCGAGATCAGAATAGGCGCCGCGCGACCTCAACGAACACCATCCACCTGGCCACCCCATGAACTCCCTCACCGAAATCGCAATCTTCGTCAAAGTCGTGGAGCTCTCG
The DNA here is from genome assembly GCA_044506405.1 of Lysobacterales bacterium. Taxonomy (GTDB): domain Bacteria; phylum Pseudomonadota; class Gammaproteobacteria; order Steroidobacterales; family Steroidobacteraceae; genus Steroidobacter. The sequence goes on from JBIQKP010000047.1 coordinate 27,456, forward strand.
AGCTTTACGGCGGCTGCGGATGCCCTCGAGATGTCACAGCCGGTCGTGAGCAAGGCGGTCACTCGGCTCGAAGAGAAGTTAGGCGCACGTTTACTGAACCGCACGACGCGCCGCTTGAGCCTGACCGAAGCCGGTGCGGAGTTGTATCGGCGTAGCGTGCGTGCGCTCGCCGAGATCGAAGATGCGGAGCTCGAAGTCGCACGCTTTCAAACCGAGCCGCGCGGCACGCTGCGCGTCTCTGCACCGACGTCCTTCAGCATCCTGCATCTCGGTTCAGCGCTGCAGTCCTTCGCCGAGCGGTTCCCGGGCGTCGCGATCGAGATGCACTTGGACGATCGACAAATCGATCTCGTTGAAGAGGGCTACGACGTTGCGATTCGCATCGCGCGCCTGCAGGACTCGAATCTCGTCGCGCGCCGACTCGCACCGTGCGGACAAGTACTCTGTGCCGCGCCTTCTTACCTCGCGAAGCGCGGTACGCCGGAACGACCGGAAGATCTGCTCGAGCACAGTTGCATCGTCTATTCGCTGCTCGCCACGCCGCGCGAGTGGCGCTTTACTGATGCAAGCGGTGAAAGCCACGTGGTACCGATCAACGGTGCACTCACTTCGAACAATGGTTTATTGAATCGCGCCGCTGCGATCGCAGGCTCGGGGATCGTGCTACTCCCCATGTTCTATATTGGGGAGCAGCTTCGCTCCGGAGAGCTCAAAGCGGTGCTAACCGAGTTCAAAGCGCCCGAGCTCGGGATCTATGCCGTCTACCCGGAGCGCCGCAATCTCACGCCGAAGGTGCGCGCGTTCGTTGATTTCCTTGCGGCGATGTTCGGACCCATCCCGCCTTGGGAGAAGGCGGCGTGATGCACCAGTTTGACGATCCATTTTCGTGCACTCGCACCACGCATGCGCATCATTGTGATGAAAGCCGCCTAAGTCGCTGATCTTTTTTGTGGCATATGGCTTGCATTACAGCTCCGGTAGAACAACGGAGCTTGTATGGACGGCCGAGCCACTCGAATCGAATTACTGAACTTCTCGACGATTCCGATGCGCGCTTTCCACATGACGTGGATGGCGTTCTTCGTGT
>JBIQKP010000048.1:0-11805 GCA_044506405.1 Lysobacterales bacterium
CCGAAGTTGAGGCTCGCCGAGAAGCGCGGCGGCCGTCCCCGCGAGTAGTATGAGTACCCCTGTTCGCTTACCAGAGACTCGGCGAGGGCACGGTACGGATAGGGAACTCGGATGATCTCGATGGTGACCTCGGGCGGAACTGCCGCGATACGCCGCTGACCCGGTTCGCCGAGGACATGCGTCCATACACGTCCGCGGACGATCGCGTAACGCGTGCGATCGGGATAGCGATCGCGCAGCACCTGCGGATCCAGGCTCGCATCGACGACAAACAAGCGGCTCGCGCTTTCTTCCTCGTTGGCGAGTGCCTCGCGTGCGGCTTTCAGTTGGTCTTCGAACCGCTGATCGTCAACATTCTTAGCGATGAGGTCCATCGCCCGCTTCACCGCGCGGTGCCGCTGCTCGAGCGCCTCTCGATAAGCAGGCCCGTCGTGCTCCAATGCTAGAAACACGGCTTTAGAAGAATCTCTTCGACGACGAGCGAGCGCTTCATCCGTGTCGACCGCGAGAGAGGTGTCGAAGCCGAGGGCGCGAAGCCGCTCGTCGCTCAACCAATCGCCTCTCCACTGTTCATACTCCATGTCAATCGAGTAGGAATGTCTGGTACGCACGTCGAGTCGCAGGTCGATGCTGCTGTTGTCGTTATCCGGCCAGCTCCAATCCATGATGCGAAGCTCGCGCTCCGTGAGTGCGAGCGTGCTCTCGGGTTCGCCTGAACGGTTGTACGCGACACCGCTGAGCGCGATCGCATTCGTGACCGCGATGACTGCAAGTCCGACGAGCAATGCCGCCTTGTTCGACCCCCTAAACTTCACTTCGAGCCTCCCGTTTCGAATCGTGCGGCGGCGCGCACACGCTTCATGACGAGGATGAAGAGGATTGCGGTCAGCGCGATGATGAGGAAGAAGACGAACTTCGGCATGATTTCCCACCACCAGTCGTAGAACTTGGTGTAGAGAAAGATGACGAAGAACGTGACGCCCGTGTTGAGGACTTCCGGCCAAGCCTTGCGTACGCCGAGCCAGATCACCGCGGCGCTCGCAACGAATCCGAGCACCTGATAGCAGCGTTCGATCGCTTCGACGGACCAGCTGAGATAGCTGCCGTATCCCCAGTTCGACAACACGAGGATCGGCAGTAACAACGCAAGAAGCGCGAACACGCGATAGATCGGACCGAAGCCCGTGAACCGCTCGTGCGAAATCACGGAAGGCACGCAGAATAGAATCAAGGCCGCGGGAAAGAAGTTTTCCGGTCGCTCGCCGAAGTCAATCCAGTACATGCCGCTCCAGGTTCCCGTGCGCGCGGCGATGAACGCGATGAGGCACAGAATGCCCGCGCCGAGCAGCAACCGCAGATCGAACGTGTACGCGAGCAGAAAGGCGAGCGCAGCCCATGGCAGCAGCGCGTTGTCCGTCGGCGTGATGTTGAAGATCTGTCCGATCAGCGAAATGTTTAGAACGAAACACGCGAACGCAACCATGGCCGCGAGCTTCGCGAAATACCCGCCTGCGTCCCGGCGGCCAATCCAAAACGTAGCCAGCAGTGTCGCGATCGAAGAGACGATCAAAAGAGAAACCTGGGCCCAGGTCGGGAATAAGCCCCAGTACTGATTGAACAAGAAGAACACGCTCGCCGCGAGGGCCAGTGCGCCGAGAAAGGAGGCAATCCGCATGCCAAGCGAGAGCTGCCGCGCCTGCTTGTCTCGGTCGATATCGAACGACTGCGAATAGCTCGCGAGCAAGGTGTCGTGATGCCGTGCGACCGCGTTGCGCTGTTCGTCCGTCAGCGTCATTACGCCTTCGGCTTGCAGGCGTTCGAGCTCCGCTTTGAACATGCCGATCTCATCGGCGCGGCGCTGTGCTGCGGCATGCGAGGTGTTGTTCACGTTATGTTCGACTTCGCCTTCACTCGCGCCCACGAGCACCGCCGACCAGGACGATGTGACCGTCACCGCGACCGGTCAAGACCGCTGCGTTCTCGATATGGGCTCGCACCATTGTCCGATGAATGGCATGGACGGGCAAGAATTTGAACTAAATCGACAATCGCAGTTTGAATCGTTGGCTTTGCAGACTGCTCCGTCGCGTGACATCGAAACGATCGGCGTCCTGTCTAGTAGCCCTACTACTCATTGAGCTCAGCTCGGCGACTCCGTAGCGTGGCGCCGGATCAGCCGAAGCAGCGCGCGATCCCGCCAGATCGTTCATAGCGGCTCATCCGAAGGGGCTCGATATGAGTAGTCAAGTACGGACCGAGTCGGTCGCACAACGGCCGCGAACCCACGCTCGCGATATGAGACTCGAGGTCGTGGTCATCCCCGTTTCGGACGTGGAACGAGCGAAACGCTTCTATGAGCGCTTGGGCTGGCGACTCGACGGCGACTTCAGTGTGGGCGAAGCATTTCGAGGTATCCAGTTCACCCCGCCTGGCTCATCCTGTTCCATTCACTTCGGCAAGGGCTTGACGACGGCAGCACCGGGCTCCGCACGCAATCTTTACCTTGTCGTATCCGACGTGGAGACCATACGCACCGAGCTGGTCGACCGCGGTGTGGAAGTCAGCGAAGTATTTCATCGCGCGGGCCCTGGGCAACCCGCGATCAGCGGCAGGGATCCACAAAGACACAGCTATGGGTCGTTCGCATCGTTCAGTGATCCGGACGGCAACACCTGGCTACTGCAGGAGATCACCACCCGCTTGCCCGGTCGCGTCGACACGAACGAGACTGCATTTCCCTCGGTGTCCGAGCTCGCGAGCGCGCTCCGGCGTGCGTCGAGCGCGCATGGCGAGCACGAAAAGCGAACCCCGGGCGAAAAGCACGATGACTGGCCGGATTGGTACGCCGACTACATCTTCGCGGAGCAAACGGGCAGACCGCTGCCGACATGAGCAGCGACTATGACGTCATCGTCATCGGTGGCGGCTCTCCTGGAGAGCATTGCGCCGGCGTCCTCGCTGAGGGCGGGCTGCGCGTTGCGCTCGTCGAGCGCGAGCTCGTGGGTGGCGAATGCTCTTATTGGGCGTGCATCCCATCAAAGACGTTATTGCGTCCCGGCGAAGCTGTGCAGGCTGCGAACGATGCCGCCGGTATCGCGCGAATAGACGTCGAGGCTGTGCTCGCTTGGCGTGATTACATGGTTTCGAACTACTCCGACACCGGCCAGGAGCGCTGGCTATCGGAGCACGATATCAAGCTCATTCGCGGCCACGGCCGGCTCGCGGGTACGGGCGTCGTCGAGGTCGACGGCGTTCGCCATACGGCCGAGCATATTGTCATTGCGACAGGATCCGAGCCGTTCATCCCGCCCGTGCCGGGACTTCGGGAGCTGGAGGACATTTGGACGAATCGCGGAGCGACTGCGATGAAGTCCATCCCTCGCCGCATGCTCGTATTGGGCGGAGGACCCGTCGGCGTCGAGATGGCCCAGGCTGTTCGCCGCCTGGGCGGTGAAGTCGTGCTCATCGAGCACAACGAGCATGTGCTCCCACGCGAACCGCGTGCGCTCGGCGAGGCCCTCGAAAAAACGCTAAGCAAAGACGGCATCGAGCTCGCGCTGCATGTCAAGGCAACCGCCGCACAGCATGACGGCAAGGAGTACGCCATCACACTCGACGACGGTCGCATCGTGAAGGGCGACCGTCTATTGGTCGCCACGGGCCGCCGCCCACGCATCGAGGGGATCGGCTTAGAGACCGTCGATGTACGAACGAGCGATCGCGGGATCGAGGTCGATGCGAAACTGCGCGCCGGGGAACGCATTTGGGCGATCGGAGATGTCAACGGCATCTGGCAGCTGACGCACGTCGGGAAGTATCAAGCGCGAATCGTTGCCGCGAACATTCTCGGCGAATCCCGCGAAGCGAGCTATGAAGCCGTGCCGCGCGTCGTGTTCACTGATCCCCAAGCAGCATCCGTGGGCGCGGCCGAAGCGACGTTCAGTGCGACCGCGCTCGTCTCGGAGGTCCCGAAGACCGCCACGTACTCACGCGCGTACGACAGATCGAATGGCTTCCTCACACTGCTCAGCGACGGTGAGCGGCTGACTGGCGCTTACGCCCTCGGTCCAGAAGCGGGCGAATGGCTGCAGCAAGCGACCCTTGCCATCCGCGCACGCATCCCTCTCGATATTCTGCGCGATACGATCCAACCCTTCCCAACATTTTCCGAGATCTATGTCTCCGCACTCAAGGCGCTTCACCGCGAGACGACGAGAGCATCAAGTTCTTAGGCGCGCCCGTCGTCGCCGCGCAGAAAAGCCCGTCGTCCTCGCGGAGGCGAGGATCCATTCGGTTCTTCGTTCTTTGTTCACCTCGGATAGGTCCTCGCCTCCGCGAGGGTGACGGGAGGAGAAGCTCTCTCGAAGCGCGCTCGACACGCATACGGAGGTTCAGATGAGACCGTCCCGAATGTTCATGCTCGCGATACTCGGTGCCAGCGGTCTGGCGCTGCACTCGGTGTCGGCACAGCAGCAAGGAATCACCCGCACCGAGCTTCAACGTCACGATCTCAGTATCCCCGAGCGTGAAGCGCTCCAGGTACGCGTCGACCTCGAGCCCGGCGTGACATTCCCGATGCACTCGCATCCTGGCGAAGAGATCATCTATGTGCTCGAAGGTGTGTGGGAGTATGAGATCGAGGACAAAGGGACGGTGACGCTAAGAGCCGGCGACGTATTGTTCATTCCGACCGGCGTGAAGCACGGAGCAAAAAATGTCGGCAGCGTGACGGGATCCGAGCTTGCAACGTACATCGTCGAAAAAGGCAAGCCGCTCGTGGTTCGGTAATCCGAGCTATCGAGTCAAAGAACGTATCGCCAGACTGACCCACTTTCATCGAGGAGCCTGCTATGCGCTTGCAGGAAATCATGACCACGCAGGTCGTAACCATCGAAGCGGATGCGCCGGCGAGCACTGCGTGGTCACAAATGGAGCGCAAACGAATCCGCCACTTGCTCGTGACCGACGACGGGCAGCTCGCTGGCGTGCTGTCCGAGCGAGATCTCGGTGGGCGAAGCGGCGCTGCCGTGCGCCGGAATCGCACCGTACGCGAACTGATGACACCGCAGGTCGCGAGCGCAAAGCCGACCACGACCTTGCGCGAAGCTGCAAACTTGATGAGAGGGCGACTGATCGGCTCGCTGCCCGTGATGGAGGATGGTCGCGTCGTTGGAATCGTTACGGCGACTGATGTCCTGGAAGAACTGGGGCGAGGATCGAGTCGCCCGACAGTTCGCGCCAAACGAAAGTCGATGCGCGTGCCGCCGGTCGGCGCGCGGCGCGCCGCCGCGAAGCGCACCGGCGCCGCGAAGCGAAGTGCCACAAGCAAGCGCGGGGCTCGCGTCGCAAAGCGTTCGAAGCGCGGCGGTAAGCGCGCAGATGATTCCGTTGGCCGCGACGGCAACGCGATTGCGCTCGTTCAGGCACCTCGCGGACGCGCGCGCGTTCGACAACACGAGGCGAAGCGAGCGCCGATGGCAGCACGTATCGCGCGCCCCGCGAAGATGGCAATACAGGGCGCCACTCCAGAGGAGACGCCCGCTTACATTCGATCCGTCGATTCCATTCTCGAAGACAGTGATAAGACCTATCTCAGGCGCAAGCTCGGCCGCAAGCTTGGGAAGTTCGCGGCTTCGATAGAGCGCACGAGCGTACGTGTCGAAGATGTCAACGGCCCTCGCGGGGGCACCGACAAACGCTGCGCCATCAAGGTCGTGCTGCGGGGTTTGCCTACGGTTTATGTGGAGGAGCGTCACGCTTCATTGCAGGCTGCCATGGACCGCGCGCTCGCGCGGACGGAGCGCGCCGTTCGTCAGAACCTGCAGCGCAGACGCACGAAGCCGCTCAGGTCGAGAAAATCGGACGCGCGCATACCGGTGTTCGCGTAAACGCCAGGTTGAGCTCGAGACGATAGAGCTCTCGCGCAGCGACCTCGTGGCAGAGGCGGCCTCGGCTAACGGGTGCCGTCGATCTTCAGTCTGATGCGCGCGAGGAAGTGGTCGGACGTCATATATAACGTGTGGCCGTCGTCTCCAAAAGCGCAGTTCGAGATCGCCGTGCCCGTACGAATGAGACCGAGGCGCTTACCCGCGGAGTCCATTACGAGCACACCGCCGGGAGCCGTTGCGAACACAGTCCCATCGCCTGCAATGCGCAATCCGTCAGGCAAACCGCGGTACTTCTGTGCCGCGAGGTCGCTCGCGTCCGCGAACACGCGTTCGCTCACGATGTCGCCGCGCGCATCGAGCGTAAAAGCCATCCAGATCGGCTTCTTCGGATCTGAATTCGCGACAATGAGCGTGCGCTCATCAGGCGACAACGAGAGCCCGTTCGGAAACGTCATGTCCCGGTAGATCAAATGGAGGGCGCCGTCCGTGTCGATCCGATAGATGCCGTTGAAATCGAGCTCCTTGATGGGCGAGTCGTTGCGACCGGCAAGCCCATACGGCGGATCCGTGAAGAAGATCGCGCCGTCTCGTCGTTTGATCACATCGTTTGGGCTATTCAAGCGTTTACCTTCGAAGTGCGTCGCGAGCGGCGACTTCTGCTTCGTCCTCACATCGAAGCGCGCCACCGCTCGATCGCCGTGATCCGCGACCAGGATGGTGTGATCTCCATCCGGGAAGAGCCCATTCGTACCTGGCTCGGCGAACAGCTCCGGCTGCGGTCCTGAGTAGCCGGAGGGCTGCAAGAACACGCTCAACCCCTCCTGTTCCGACCACCGATACATCGTATTGCCCGGCACGTCACTCAGGAGCAGATAACCGCCGGCCTTCATCCATACCGGTCCCTCCGACCATTGGAATCCTTCCGCGAGTTTCTCGATGCACCAATCGCTGGGCACGATATCGTCGAGCGCCGGGTCGAAGCGCTCGATCTCGCCGTTTATCGTTTCAATCCGCACCGTCATAGTCATGCTCAACCTGGGACCGCGACGTCTGCGGACGATGATAGTCGATCGGCATGGCAGGCCCTCAGGTGACATCGAGACAAGTGCCGAATCCTTCGCCTCAGAGCACCCGTACTCAGAGAACCTCTCGCGGCGGGCGCGACGAACGCGGAGAGGAGCCCAGATCCGAGAACGCGACTCGGCGAGGGCTCCGTGACTCACGACCTATGCGCGACTCGCTCTCGCCACGTTCTCCGCGTTCGCCGCGAGAGATAATCGACCCTTTGCTCCTCTCGATGAATCGCGTGACAGAGCGTTTACTTTGGCTCGTCCAATGCGGTTATCCTGCGTCCCGCGGATGTTCGCTAAGGGGATCCTGGGGATGAGTACACCAAAAGAATGGTTCGAGAAGAACGTGTTTGGCGCGCGCAAAGACTGGCATGAGCGCGCTCGCACCACAGGTCGCGGCAACGGCGGCGGGCATGGTCCCGGCGGTCGCGGCGGCGGACCGAGCATGTCGAGTGGCGGCCAGTTTCGGTTGATTGGCACCATCGCCGCCCTCGTGGTCATCGCTTGGGCTGTGTTCAGTGTCTTCTACACCGTTCAGCCCGAAGAGCGCGCGGTCGTGAAGCGCTTCGGAAAAGTCATTGCGATCACGGACCCCGGCCTGCATTTCAAACTGCCGTTCGGTATCGACGACGTAGAGATGGTTGCGACCGAGCGCGTGCTCAAACAGGAGTTTGGCTTTCGAACGGAGGACGTTTCGCGCGATCGCAGCAGTCGGTACGCCGAGGGCGATCATCCTGAAGAGTCGCTGATGCTGAGCGGCGACCTCAACATCATCGATGTCGAGTGGGTCGTGCAATACCGCATCCAGGATCCGATCAAGTATCTCTACGCCATGCGCGAACCCGAGCGCACGCTGCGCGACATCTCGGAATCGGTCATGCGCCGTGTCGTCGGCAATCGGATCGGCAGCGAAGTCTTGACGACAGGACGCGTCGAGATCTCCACGACCGCACGGGAAGAGATTCAGGAGGCGATGAATAAGTACAACAACGGCTTGCACATCATCACCGTCGAGCTTCAGGACGTCGTTCCGCCAGCGCGCGTGCAACCCGCATTCAATGAAGTGAACGAAGCCCGGCAGGAACGCGAGCGGATGATCAACGAGGCCACTCGCCAGGCCAACGAAGCGATCCCGCGCGCACAGGGCGAGGCGAACCGTCAGATCGCACAGGCGGAAGGTTATGCGACGGAACGTGTGAATCGTGCGCATGGCGAAACCGCGAGGTTCAGTGCTGTCCTTACCGAGTATCGGACCGCACCTGAAGTCACGCGAACGCGCATGTATCTAGAGGCCTTGCATGGCGCGCTGCCGAAGTTCGGTTCGGTGCTCGTCGTGCAGGACGGTCAAGTGCCGCCAGTCCCGCTGCTCAACTTGCGGGATGCCTACAAGCCTGCCGCCGCGAAGAAGCAAGGAGAATAACAATGAAGCTCACATTACCGATCATCGGCGCCGCGATCCTAGCGCTGCTCCTCACAAGCTCGGCCTACGTCGTGGACCAAGCCGAGCAAGCAATCATCGTGCAGTTCGGCGAGCCCGTCGGCGACATCGTCACGGAACCGGGTTTGCATTGGAAGATGCCGTTCATTCAAGAGGTGCGACGCTTCGATAAGCGCCTGCTCGCTTGGGACGGCGACGTGAGTCAGATCCCGACGCTCGGACGCGAGTTTGTGGTCGTCGACACGACGGCACGGTGGCGCATCGTCGATGCCTTGCAGTTTCTGCGCTCCGTCCGCGACGAAGCCGGCGCGCGCACGCGACTCGATGACATCATCGACTCCGTCTCTCGCGACATCGTTTCGGGTACGAACCTGGAAGAGATCGTGCGTTCGGCGGATTGGGACGTCGACCTCTCCGAGCTCTCCGAAGAGGAAGCGGCCGTCGTCGATACGGACCTCGAGAAGCCGCAGAAGGGTCGCGAGCAATTGGAACGCGAGATGCTCGCTTCCGCATCCAAGCTGATGCCCGAGCTCGGCATTGAGTTGGTCGACGTCCGTATCCGACGCATCAACTACATCGATTCCGTCCGCTCGCAGGTCGAGAATCGCATGATCGCCGAACGACAGAGTATCGCCGCTCGCTTCCGCTCCGAAGGTGAAGGCCGCAGCCAGGAGATTCTCGGCGATATGGAGCGTCAGCTTCGGGGCATCCGCTCGGAAGCGGCGCGTAAGGCGGAGGAGATCATCGGTAAAGCCGACGCCGAAGCCACGCGCATCTACGGCCAAGCCTTCGGCAAAGATCCGGAGTTCTACGCGTTCTTCCGCACGCTCGAGAGCTACGATGCGGTCGGTGAGAACACGACGCTCATGATCGATGCGAACTCCGACTTCTTCCGTTACCTACAGTCGACGCGGAGAAGATAGGTGTAGGTCGGAATTTATTCCGACACCTTCTTGTCGGATTGAAATCCGACCTACAGGGAGCCCGCGTTGCATGGAGCATTCGCGGGCTGACCTTCCGTTACCCACAGTCGACGCGGAGAAGATAGGTAAATTGCGCAAGGGGCAGATGGACTGCCCTTGTAGGTCGGAATTTATTCCGACACGTTCTTGGTCGGGTTAAAACCCGACCTACAGGCTGCTCCAGAAGGCGATTCCGCCGACGGCAAAGAACACAACCCACGCCAGGTGCTTGCCGCGCGTGAAGACCAGCGGCAGAAAGCCGGAAGCAATGAATGTGGCCGCAATGATCTTCAGCACGCCGGGCGTCGTCAGATCCCCGCGCGCCGCATGCACGAGCATCGCGGCTACACCGAACCATGCGATCGTCGTGATGTGCCACGCGAAGCGAAGCGTGCGAATCGTGAACGCCGAGCTGCCGAAGAGCTTCGGCAGATCATCGCGCCGAAACAGCCGAATGAGGATGTATCGTTCCCCGAGAACGGAATGCGCCACGCCAAGCAGAACCACGAGGCAGGCGGCGAGATAGAGCAATGTCATGACCCTATGTTAGATCAGCACAGTGGCGTTTCGAAATACCGCCGATTTGCATCCAATCAGACCAAAGGGCATGTGTGACCCGTCCCGTCGTATGAACCCGTATGTGCACGTGAGAGACCTCTCTCCCACCGCTCGCGGTGGATCACGTTACATACGCAAGGAGTACGACGATGAAGACGATGAGTGTGATGATGATCGTGGCGGCCGCCTTTGGCGTGGTGCAAACCGCGCAGGCGGGCGTGGGATGCGATTTCAATCTTCGCATCAACAACAAAACGCCGAACGCGATCACGATCTTCGGCGATGAGCGCAGCGGTGCGAGCAAAGCGGGTCTGAACCTCTGGAATCCAATCGATCATCTTCAAGATGCCGTGCTGGACGGCGAAGGCAGCGGCGCGGCCTCGCACACTACGCAGGCCGTGGAGCTCGAGCTGCCATGCTGGACGGGCAAGGTCGACTTCCGAATCCGGTATCTCGATGGCGGCGTCGAGCGTTGGAAGACGCGCCGCGACGTGAAGATCAAGTCCGGCGACACGGTGAACATCAACATCCCGTGAGCGGCGTGTGACATCAGTGAAAGGCTCGCCCGTAGCGATGGCGAGCCTTTCACACCGGAGCCGGCGGAGACGCGGAAGCAAGAAACAAGAAAATAGAAAGACTTATCCCCTTCCGAGCTGTGCGCCTTTGCGCCTCTGCGTGCATTTTGTTGCTCAGTTCGGCTGGATCCCCGCCTTCGCGGGGATGACGTCGGTGGGTGGCGCAGGTATCTCGCTTTTCTTCGGACAACAGTGCGCTGCCGCGTGAATGAACGCAGCGCATTGCGTTTCTCAACAAGCGGCCGAGAACGATTCCGTTTATGCTTGCGCCGCTACGCTTATGCCAAACGTTGCAGTACTCGTTCTCGCGCAGGTGCTGACCGGCTCCGGTCTCACTGCTGTCGTGCTGTTTGGCGGGCTTCTGAGTGGTGTGCTTGCACCCGACCCTTCCTGGGCCACGGCGCCGGTCTCGATCGCCGTCGTCGGCGTGGCGTTGTCGACCGTGCCCGCTTCATTCTTTATGCGGCTCGTCGGGCGACGGACTGGGCTCATCGCTGGCGCAGGTGTCGGCATCGCGGCATCGCTTCTATGCGCATACGCGATCATGCGCAGCAGCTTTCCGCTCTTCTGTCTCGGATCGTTGCTCTTCGGAACTTCAACGGCGTTCACCGCGCAGTATCGATTCGTCGCGGCAGAGAGCGTACCCCGCGAACGCGCGAGCCAAGCGATTTCGTATGTGCTGCTCGGTGGACTCGGTGCGGCGCTCATCGGACCGCAAGCAGCCATGGCCGTACGCGGCTGGCTCGAGCACGAGTATGCCGGCTCGTTCATCGTCATCGGTCTTCTGTACGCGCTCGGTGCGCTCGTCTTGCTCAGGCTACGCGCGACGCACTCTGCGGCTTCTGCAGCCGAAAGCGGCGAGCAGCAGCCCGCAATCAGCGCGCTGCTTCGGGAATCGATGCTGCGACGGGCGGTGCTTGCAGGCGCCGTGGCCTTCGGCGTCATGAGCTTCATCATGACCGCCGCTCCCGTCAGCATGCATTCGATTCATCATCACAGCGTTCAGTCGATCACGTGGACGATCCAGAGCCATATTCTCGCGATGTACCTACCGTCGTTATTCAGCGGCAAACTCGTCGCTCGCCTCGGCGAGCGAGTGATGATGATCGCGGGAACGGTGTTCCTCGGAGCGAGTGCCGTCGTGAACTTGTCCGGTCATGACGTGCCGCACTATTGGATCGGTCTCGTGCTGCTCGGCGCCGGATGGAATTTCCTGTTTACGGCGGGCACCGCACTACTCGCCACTCACTACACCGGCCCCGAGCGACATCGCGCGCAAGGCATCAACGACTTCGTCGTATTTGGCTCGCAAGC
>JBIQKP010000048.1:11905-28286 GCA_044506405.1 Lysobacterales bacterium
ATGGCATTCTCTTCGCCTTGGATGAGCCCGAACATGTTCGGTACTCCCGGCTTCGAGGAGAAATCATCCATCTCGTTGTTCATGAGGAAGCCAAGGGGCCCCACGGTGACTTTCGATCCGAAACCGCCGTTCAGCGTCGTCGTCACCGCCACTGCATTGCCTGCTTCGTCGACGACAGAGTAATGCGTCGTTTGCATCGGCTCCTTGCCTGGCACGCGGACGGGATGCTCGACCGCATACTTCTGCAACGCTGGAGACACGTCCGGCCGCTCGAGGCGAGCGGAGAGACTCGCCTTCCGTGGGTTGATCGACTTGCGCCACTCGATCGCGTACTCCTTGTCGGCAAGCTCGAGCACCGGCAACTTGCTGAACTCGGGATCGCCAAGAAACTGAGCGCGATCGTAGAACGCGCGCCGATACGCTTCGGCGACGAGATGAATGGCTTCTGCGGAGTTCCATCCAGCTTTGCCAAGATCGAAGCCTTCGAGGATGTTGAGCGTCGCGATGAGCGCGATGCCGCCGGACGAAGGCGGCGGGGCGCTGATGATCTCGTGCCCTCGATACGTTCCGCGCACGGGCGTGCGATCGATGACATCATAGTTGCGCAGGTCGTCGAGCGTGATCAGTCCGCCGCCTGCTTGCATGAACTCCGCGATCTCGCGCGCCATCTTGCCCGTATAGAAATCATCCGGGGATGCAGCGATACGCTCGAGCGTGCGGGCAAGCTCCGGCTGCTTGAACACATCGCCTTGGTTCCAACCTTTGCCGTTGTTCTGAAAGATGCGCTTCGAGTCGGGAAACTGCGCAAGTCCTTCGTTCGTGCTCATCGAGCGCGCAGCGTCCCAACCGAGCGCAAACCCCTCGCGCGCCAGGCGAATGGCCGGCGCCATCACTTGCTTTAGTGTCAGCTTGCCGAGCTGTTGCTGCGCGTGGACCAATCCTTTGACCGAACCCGGCACGCCAGAGGCGAGAAACCCGAGGCGGCTGAGACCCGGAATCACATTCCCTTCGGAATCCTGATACATGTTGGCGGTCGCCTTGCCGGGCGCCTTCTCGCGGAAGTCGAGGAAGTGCGTTTCGCCATCTTGAAGGCGAATGAGCATGAAGCCGCCGCCGCCGATGTTGCCAGCAGAGGGATGCACGACGGCGAGCGCAAACCCAGTCGCCACAGCCGCATCGATCGCATTCCCGCCCGCTTTCATCATTTCCACGCCCGCTTCCGACGCGAGCGCGTGCACGCTGACGACCATGCCATGCTGGGCACGCTCGGGCCTCATACCCGCGGCATGGCCCAAGGACGCGGTCGCGAATGAGACGATCAGGACCAGGAAATATCGATGCAGTTTCATGAGCGTTCCGTGAGGCGAAGTTCAATGGCGGTAGGTTACCGCGACTTGCCCGCAAAGGAAGAACGCATGATCAGGAGCCGGCAGCGCTGGACGCGCGCATGCTCAGTGAGAGATTTGCTGTGCCCGGGGCACTTCCTCGTCTTCGAGGAGTCTTGCCCTCGTAATCGCGCGAAGATGGGGACACTCCTCGAAGACGAGGAATGTCCCCGCGAACCGCAGCGCGTAGAGACGCGCACACTGGGGAGGCTCTCTCTCGCTACAGCCTACAGCCCACAGCCTCAGCGTGATCTACGGCGTCGGAAACGCCTCGATCACCTTCTGCCCCCACAACGAGTGCGCGCTCGTCGTTGGGTGTACGCCATCGGCGAAGAGGTACGTGATGTCGGCGCCAGGCGCGACGACAGTTGTCGGGAAACACAGAAGCGAAGAGAGGCTGGTTGGGTCGGCCGGATTCGTGAGGCTCGTGCAGGCTGGCGTAGTTGCATTCGCGAAGCCGAACGCGGCCGGATCGTCGATGACCCCTTGCATGAACGCGCTCGTGTCGAAAATATGCACCCCTGTACCGTTCAGCGCATTGGCCACGGCGGCGTTGTAGCCCGCACTGATCTGAGTCGCGAGACCCGCGAGCCCCGTCGTGCGGAACTGAGGTGTCAATCCGAGATCGGGCAGATTCGAATAGATGATGCGAGTCGCTCCGGCACTCCGTAAGCGCGAGATCTGCGTGACCATCGCGGTCGCCGTGGCCGCGACGACGGCAGGCGCATTCGCCGCGAGCGAGTTGTCGACCGCCACCTGGCGCAGAAAGCCGAATAGATCGTTGGCACCGCCCTGGATGAGCACGAGTGTCTGCGCGTCGATCGCATTGCCATGCTCAGTGAGGTAATCATCGATCTGTGTCTTGATCGCACGGCTCGTTGCAAGTTGAACGGGAACCGTGCCCACGTTCGGGATCGGCTGCATGACGACGCCGCCGTCCGGCGCGTCTTCCTCGATGCGCGACCCACCTTCCCCGTATGCGAGCCCGCCAAGCTCGAGGATGGCCCCGCCATTACCGACAACGCCGAATCTGACCTGCCGATTCGGGCTCAACGTTTGCCCGAAGTGGATCGCTACGTGCGAATTCCACGTGAGACCAGGCTTCGTGCTGAAAATAAAGCCGCCGGGACTATCGTTCGAGGGATCGGTGTCTGCGGTCGTGGGGTTGTAGGTGCCGACGTCCGACAAGCTGTCTCCGAAGGAGATGACCCTCGTCACCTGGGGCGCGCTCGCTGCAGGCGGAGACACGATCACGGCCTCCGTGCCTTCATCGTTGCACGCACTCACGAACACTGTTGCAGCGAGGGCAAGCGCGAGATGCCATTTCTTGTTCATAGTTCCGACTCCCCCTATCACGAATCCCGATTCTTCTGCTGATTCCGGCCGCGGCCGCGGGCGATCACACGGATCTGCCGAGTAAGGGCCATAGAGTGTGCGTCCGCTGCGCGGTTTGCAAGATCGCACAAACCCGGTCCGCTGCGCAGAAATGCGAACGCCCACGATGCCGGGGACACTCCTCGGGAGCGAGGAATGTCCCCGCGAGAGTCAGTGAACGCTACCCCGCCAGACGGAGGTCTCGCGATGGAAGTCGATGAGCGCCGGTGCGGGAAGCGTCGTCGAATAGAAATGCCCTTGTGCCATCTGCACGCCCACGGCGTTCAGGGTTTTTACTTGGTATTCAGATTGAACGCCCTCGGCAACGACCTGGAATGAGCACGCCTTCAGCAGCGACTCGAGCCCATCGAGCCAGGCGGGCGCAGGTTGTCCGGGCGACAGTTGCGCGATGATCTCGCGGTCCAACTTGATCATGCAGAACTTGCAGCGTGTCAGGAGAGCGAGATTCGTGCCGCTCATCATCACGTCGTCGAGTGCGAGCTGCACACCGCGAGAAGCCATCAAGTTGAGCGCCTCGAGGCCCAACCGATCGGGAACGCCGCGCTCGGTAATCTCGAGCACGATCTGATTGACGTGCGCGATCAATCCCGAGCGAGTCGCGACATACGCAAGCCCACCGCGGCCGAGGATTTCCGGCGGCACGTTGATGCTGATGTGGGTGTCGGGGTTCGCATTCAGCCAGGCCCCGAGTTGCCTTGCGACCGTATCGAGCACCCAGTAGGTCAGCGTCCCGGACATCGGAGTATTCTCGATGAGCGGAATAAACGACGCGGCTGGAATCACGATATCCCCGCGTCGCCAGCGCACGAGCGCTTCGGCGCCCACGCAGTGCGAATCCGCCAGCATGACGGTGGGCAAATACTCGACGAACAACTCGCCGCGATCGAGAGCCGCTCGGATGTCTTCGGAAGCTGCCATTCGCGAGATCGCCTCGAGCTATGAGTGCAAAGACTCGCGAAGTATGGATTTCCGAATTCCGGGTAACCATACGCAAAAGGGGTTACACAACACCTATATACATCTGCGCACGAGCCGCACGGCGGCACGCGAGCGTGACGACTCTGTATACTGCGCGGCGATCCATCACTCCCGATCCGTCGCCTCTTGCACGCCGCATCCTCCCCACGCCATCGACCCGTTCTCGGCGTCGCAGTGAAGCTCGCCTCGGTCGTGCTCCTCGCGGGGATGACGGTCTGTGTCAAATTCCTCGGGCACGAGATCCCGATCGGACAGACGATCTTCGTACGAGGCGTCATCTCCATCGCCGTCCTTGCGCTCATCGCGAGGCAAACAGGCGCGCTTCACCTTCTCAAGACGAGCAACTGGCGTTCGCACGCGCTGCGTTCGATCTCCGGAATGGTGAGCATGTTCTGTCTCTTTGCCGCGATCACGATGATCCCGCTCGCCGACGTCACAGCCATTGCGTTCACCTCGCCCATGTTCGTGACGGTGCTCGCGATGCTCTTTCTCGGCGAACGAATCCATCGTTTCCGCTGGACCGCGCTCGGCGTCGGCTTCCTCGGCGCGATGATCATGATCGGTCCTCACGTAACGCTCGCACACGGCACCTCGCTCGGCGCGCTCACGGCGCTGGCGGCCGCCATGTTCTCTGCTGTCGCGATGACGTTCCTACGGCGCATGAGCGGAGGCGAGCATGCCATCACGATCACGTTCTACTTCTCGCTGACGTTCATGACCGGCGCTGCGCTAACAGCGTTTCAAGGATGGCCCGTGCCGACCCCGACGCAATGGTTCTTCATCGTCCTCGCCGGGCTCTTCGGCGTCTTCGGTCAACTGCTGCTGTCGTATTCGTATCGCTACGCCGAAGCGTCCACGATTGCGCCGCTCGACTATACGAGCCTCATCTGGGCCGTGTTGCTGGGTTACGCATTCTTCGATGAGGTGCCAACGCTATCGGTGTGGATCGGCGCACCGCTCATCGTCGGCGCGGGCTTGATCATTATCTGGCGCGAGTATCGCTTGAAGAAGCAAACGCGCTCCGCTGTCGCGGTACCGTAAAAGTTCAGCGCTGCGCTTCCGTCGCACGCCGGCTCGTGACAGTCGTCACCGTATCGAACGACCAATAGTCTGTCCATCGCAAGCGGAGTAACAGGTAAGGACTCAGCCTCGACAGAGGCGCGGTTCGCGAGGAGATCATGACCGCAATCGAAGCGGACGTTCGCGGCAACTTTGCCGCGAACTCGGCCCCTCCGCAGCAAAGCGTCCAGACCGGCGCCACGATTACGGCGAGCTCGCCGGGCAGCGGCGTTCAAAAGGCGATCGTCGCCGTGCACGGCATCGGCGATCAGCACACGTACGCGACGATCCAAGCGGTCGTGAATCAGTTCAGCGGCTTTTATCCGACGGCCGTCCCGCTCGGGGCGTTTCATGAAAATGAAGGCATCGTCGCGTTGAAGCCACCCTTCCCTTCGGGCTTCGCGTTCGCCGAGGTGTACTGGGCCACGATTCCGCGCGAGGCGGCGAAGGACGCCTACATCATCGAGGAAGCGAAGGCGTGGGCGAGGACGATCGTCGGGCGCTTGAAGCTCCGGTGGAAAGAGTGCGGCAGCGAGGCGACGTACTGCCGCGACCGCGATTTCGACCTGATGGCGCTCATCCTGTCGGAGATGATCGAATCGATCGCGATCTTGGATCGCATCTGTTTCCTTGCGGATCGGGCCGGCCTTTTCAAGTTCGACCTGCGCAGGATGATGGAAGACTACTTCGGCGACGTGCAGGTCGTGGTCGACTTCGCATCGCTACGCGCGAAAATTCTGGAAACATTCGACCGAACGATGAGCGCGGTTCACAGTGCGTTTCCGAATGCCGAGATCTACATCGTTGCCCACAGCGAAGGCACGGTCGTATCGCTCCTCGGCCTGTTGAAGGCCTATCGCGAAGCGAATCCGCCCGCTTGGTCGAAATGCGTGCGAGGACTCATGACCCTCGGATCTCCGATCGATAAGCATCTCGTCCTGTGGCCCCACCTGTTCGGCGCGACGCCTCCTTCGAGCGCACCCGACGAGAGAATCGAGTGGCACAACTATTATGACCGAGGAGACCCCGTCGGATTTGCACTCGACGACATGCGCAAGTGGGTGAACGAACACGAGTGGACCCGCGTGTTCGACTTTCCTGCGGAGTACGACTATGGCTACTCGCGCTACCCGTTCCCCGGCAAGGCGCACGTCGACTACTGGCACGACCCCGCCGTGTTTCGACACTTCATCGACACGGTCGTGAACCGGCCCGCTTGCGCCGATCGCACCGCCGAGACCGCGCAAGGCAGTGCGAATCAGCCGGTCGAGACCGAAGCAGCCAACTCAACGGCTCCGCCAACGGACAAAACCGGCGTTCGCCTCGTGAGCTATGCGGTGCCCTATCTGCTCGTGCTCGCCATCATCGGCGTCGGCGCGTACTTCTTCTATCGCGCCGCTCGTGCATTCGTCTACCCCTCAGAAGCGGAAGACATTTCCGGAATCGAAGTCGCGAAGAATGTGATCGCGATAACGTGCCTGCTCTTCGGCATCACCGCTGCATCGCGCATCCCCCGCCTCACGCGAGGAGCGGTGTGGCACCTACTAGGGTTTCTTATTGGATTTGCCGGGGCAGCGCTGTACGTGTGTAGTCAAGTCGACGTAGAAGACATCTCCTTGTTCGGCCGCACGATCCGTGCAGAGCATCTCGTTATGGTGCTCACCGGTGCGTTGATACTCGTTGCGTACTTCACCGGAAGCCTCTTTCCTCGCCTCGGCATCAAACCGCTCGTGATCGGCGGTGTAATCGCGTGCGCGATCTATCTTGCGGCTCGCGTCATCGGCGCGACCGAAACCGGTCCGTTGTGGCCCGTCGCAGCGGCGATGATCGCACTCCTATATCTCTGGTGGCTCGCCGCGCTCCTATTCGATTTGAGCTTCGTCTGGCATCTCTACATCCGTAACACTCGCCTGCAGGAGCGAATCGACGCCTTGATCTGGGGCAAACAGGTTGCGCCTCGCATGCACGGCAAGACGGCAGTGACATAGAACATCCGACCCGCGTTCTGTGCGCTAGCGGGCGGAACGCACGAGGAGCTCTATATTGAATCGCTGTTCGAGGAGCTCCGCGACGAGCCGCTTCGGATCGCTCGCGCCCCCGCTCCGCGCTCGCAGCTCGATGTCATAGCGCGGTGCGTCAAGCACGCGACTGTTGCTTCTCACCTTCTGTGAGGGCACTGAGTACGCCTCGCTCACGAGATCCCGTAACGACACGTTGCGCGCATAAACATAGTCATCGCGCATCACGATATAGCTCGGACTCTCCGTTTGACTGAGCTGCAACGAGCTCGCGCCCGCCGCGATGTTCAGTTCCGACGTCGCGACGATCATCATGCCGGATGCGACAGGCATGCCGACCCAAGCGAGAAGTGCTGCGCCGAGCACGACGCGCCCAACAACAATACGTCCGGTACGCATCCGCTGCGAGACGATCGCGCGCACTCTCGCACTCAGATCACCGCCATCGATGCGCGCTGCGCACGTGAGCGGAGAAGCGATCGACTGCCGACAAATTTGCAGGAGTGTCGCAGCGTATCCAAGCGGATCGTGGCCGTCTTCGACGACGCCTTCGTCGCACGCATACTCGCGCTCCGCCACGAGCTTCGCGCCAATCCACCACACGAGCGGATGAAACCAGAATAGGATCTGTACCGACGCCTGAACTGCCGCGGCCAGGTTGTCGCGCCTTCGAATGTGCCAAGCCTCGTGCGCAATGACCGACCGAATCTGCGCCGGCGTGAGCGACGACAACGCGAAGCGGGGTACCAGTACGACCGGATTGATGATCCCAACGACTGCGGGCGCTGCCACGTGATCGGAGCACCGCACATCCACCGGCGTGTCGATGTCGCACGGGGCGCTCGCCCACACCAACATGCGACTCCTCGCCCACGCGAGCACCCAATGCAGGAGCACCGCCAGGCTGCCGATCATCCAGATCGCGACCAGAAGATGCTCCGTTGTTTGGCCGACGCCCTCGATCGAGATCGTGCCGCGCCCGAGCGGCGCGGTGATCTGCTGCACGATAGGCAGCAAGGCCGGCCGATCGTGCAGCTGCACGATGATGTGATTGCCTACCCAGGTGAACGCCGCGAGCGGCACCAAGAACTTCAGGGAAGCGGCGAACCAGACCCAGTAGCGAACGCGCGCGGAATCCTGACGCACGCACAGTGCCAGCAGCCACGCCGCAAGTCCGAAGCAGGTCGATTGCCACAAGTGATCTGCGATGGCGCTCACGTTCACGTCCCTCCGCTTCGGTTGGTCGGAATGAGCGCCGACCTACAAGGATTTCCTTTTACGAGACGCTTCACGCAGCAGCTTCTCGGCTTCCTTGATGTCTTCCATCGTCAGCTTGCCGGTTTCGATGAGATGCGCCATGACCGGTTGCGATCGCCCACCGAACAAGGCGAGAACATCGTCGATCCAGCGATTGCGAGCTTCGTCGCGGGTGATCGTGGCCTCGAAGATGTTCGCGTTGCTGATCTTCTTCGATCGCCGAACCGCGCCCTTGGCTTCGAGCCGATACACCATCGTTTGTACGGTGGTGTACGCGGGCTTGCCCTTGTTCGGAAATCGATCGTGAATTTCACGAACGGATGAGGGACCTTGGCTCCACAGTGCTTCCATGACCTGCATTTCGAGCTTGCTGAGTTTTGGAGATGGCATGTCGACCCGGAACAGTTGGCTGGCTAGAAGGTGACGTTCTTCGCGTCGTTGAGCCTACGACAGGAGTCGTTCGACAGGCAATCGATGTAGGTACGTGCCGAATCGTCGACCCTGTGGGCGAGCACGATCGTCGCCTCGCCGGTCTCGATAGAATCGATTCCGAGATGCGTCTTTAAGTGACGCCTGAACCCGGCGACGTCGCGGACGTTGAAGGCACCGGTGAGTCGAAGCGTCCCGAGCCCGGAATCCTCGAGCACGAACCTCGATGCGTTGTAGCGCTCCATCTCTCGCAGTGCATCCGCGACGGGTTCGCTCTCGAAGATGACGCGACCCGATTGCCAGGCAAGGCGCCGCTCGATCTCTTTCGAAGAGAGCGTCCACGCGGATTGCCACCCGATGCCGACAGTTCCCCCTTCGAGCGTACCGAACCGATGCTCCCCGAACTCAACCTTCGCGCGCAACAACGCTGGCGGCACATCGTCCGGCACTCTACTTGCGCGCGCGAGCACTTCGCCTTCGAGAACGGTGAGCTCGAGCTTGTCCCCCGAAATCTTTCGTAGATTGAAACGGGCATCCGCCCCCTGCACCTCGAAGGCCCGCGCCCCAGCAGAGACGACGAACGGGCGCTCTGGATCGTACTTCACGACGAACGCCGCCTCTCCGTTGAGAAGCGTCACGTCGCGATTGCGCGGTCGATAGACGAGCCGTGCGCGCGTGGCCGTGTTGAGCACGATCGAACCGCCATCGGGCAACTCGAACCGCTTGCGTTCACCCACGTTCGATTCGAGCGTCGCTTCCGCTCGACGCGGATTCCCGTGAGCATCCGGGCCTTGGAAGATTCTCGCGGCCGTAAACATGACCGTCATCGTGCCGATCGCCATCACACCCAGCAGCACTGCGACCACCATGGTTCCGTAGTGACGCTCCACTCGCTCTGCGAAACTCTCGAGCGGGATCAGCTCACCGAGGACTGCAAGCACTTCGGGTCCGTGCCAGCGCTTGCATCGCTCCACGATCGCCGCGCGGTGCGAGGTTGTCTTCAGCCAGGCACGAAGGGCTTGCCCCTCTTCGGCATCGATCGTGCGCTCGATTCTCTCGAGCCAGTTCGCGGCTTCCTCGGCAATGCGCGCATACGCCTGTGCATCCGCCGCACTCATGGCCAGCGCTCAGTGCGAGTCTGCTTCCGCGAGGTAATGCAGTGCTTCAGGCACGAACGACAGCTCCGTCGCTTCGCGGATCGCAATCCGCATCTGCAGCTCGAGCACATCGCGCGGCACCGGACTTTGATAGCGCGAGAGGCACTGCCGCACGGCGGCACCGGCCCCAACGCGCTCGGTCCGAACGAGGCGGTAGGCTTTGACGACGAGCGCCTCGGCGGCACCGGGCGTGAGCAGCTCGGGCAAGGTTTCGATTTGGGCCAACTCCTCGAGCGAAATTGCCAGGTCATACCGCTGCGCAAGCGCAGTCAGCAGCGCCGCGCTTTCCGCACGCGTGCTCGTCGGCAAAATCGGAATCTTCAAGTCCAGGCGACCCGGCCGCTTCAGATCGACTTCGATGAGATCGGGCCGCGACGATGCGAGCACCCACATCACCTTGCCGCGATTCGCAGAATCCGACATCTCTTGCGCGATCATCGAATAGAGGCGTCCCGAGAGTCCGCCGTCGCCGATGCCAGAGTCGCGCCGCCCGAGGGCTTGATCGGCTTCGTCGACAAAGACGATGCAACGCCCGAGTGCTCGTGCCAGCCGAAAGACTTTCTCGAGATTGCCTTCGCTCGACCCGATCCATTTGTCCCGGAAGTTCTTGAGCTTCACGACCGGGACGCCGACCTCGCCCGCAAGACATTCGACCAGATAGGTCTTGCCTGTTCCGACCGGCCCGCACAGCAAATACCCCATCGGCATCGCGCGGATATCGTTGCTTTGCCACAGCTCGATGTCTTGACGGAGCCATCGCTTGAGCGATTCCTGGCCATGGTAGTCCTTGAGCGTGCGCGTCGATTGCATGAACTCGACGAGACCGGGCGCGTCCTGCTCCACGAGCTGCTTCTTCACCGCGCCGAGCTCGCGCGGATCCATGACCGCTCCATCGTATGCGCGCAACTTGGTCAGTTGTTCCAACGTGCGCGTGGAGACACCCGTCATGGCCACAGCGAGATCATGGAGGTCGATCTCGCTTGGGACGGTCTCGGGAAACGCGTCGCGCAGAATCGCAAGCGCTGAGGTCAACTCGAACGCCGAGGGCAGCGGCACTTGGATCGTCGTGATGTGCGGCGCGAAAGCGATGAGGGGCTCGAGATCGGCGAGATTCTCCACCACCAGAAAGCTCGCAAACGGCAGCTGCGCGAAGAGGTCGCTTGCGCCCCATTCGCGTACGACCGCGGTGATCGCGCCATGCTCGAAGCCTTCGCCGTCGGCCGGAAAAATCTGTCCAGCCGAACTGATCAGCACTGCCACTCGAACCGGTTCGCGGGTTTTGAGCGCGGATACGTTTGCGAGATACCGGAGGTATTTGCTGATGAATCGGAATGCATCGAGTGGCCGCTGCGGCAGCGTACGCATTGCGGAAGGAACCCAGTCGGCCAGCTGCTCACCTCCTCTGACGACCGCGAGCCCGTTGCCGAGGTCATACGTGAACACGACGTCGAAGTCGTCGAGCAGCTCATCGAGCACGTAATGTTCGACATTGACGAGCCGTGACCCGAGGGCCATTCGATCGCTTACATTGCCGTGAACGACGAACTGCCCCGCTGCACCGCTCTCGAACGACGAGCGAATCTGCTTTGCCCATACAGGGGCAGCATCATTGCTTTTCAGGGGTGCGCGGCTAGCCATCGATCGAGTCCTTCCGGCTATCACTGTCGTTTAGACTACGACAAGTGTAGTATTTCGATCAAGCGCCATGCGAGGCCGCACCGAGAGCCTCCGTTCCCGTTCGGGCTAGGCTGCTAATGCGTCTAATATTTATGGATCGTGAGCCAGACGCTCGCTAGTCGCGAAGGTTCACGTGGACGAGGCTGAACTGCGTACCCTGTCCGAGCGGTTTGATTGCGACGACGCGCTGATTCTTCTCCGTCCCCACCTTGTACACGACGCTGTGCGTCCCAGGCTCATCGTCATCGCAGGTGAGCTCGTCGCTACCGTCACGGCGCTCGTTCTTGTTCCGCGCGTCATCTCGATGATCTCCATCGACGCACTCGAGGACGTCGCCGTACTTCGCCAGCGCCTTGCGATAGAACGCTGCGACTTTCTTCGGCTCATCGGAGGTTTCTAGCTCCACCGCAACGACTTTCAAGCCGAAGAACGGCATGGAAATCCCGATGTCGGCTGCGCTCGAATCGTCATCGCCCTTGTACGGTTTGGACCCGGGATACGCGGGCAGCCCGACGTTTCGGGGCGTCGCCTCACCGGAGACTCTGAATCCAATCTCGCTCGACCCGCCCTCGCCCGCGCTGCACGCGCCGACTACGAGCGACAGTGTTGCCGCGGCAACGAAACGAATGCCCCTGACTTGCACGTTCATAGCGTGGCCTCCATCGGCAGCTGGGTTAAGCACGCGAGCTCGGGCCTGCCGCTGCCTACAGCCCTAAGGCAGAGAACACGGTTACGGGGAAGGAGTTACAACTTTCGGTGAAGCTACCGCACTTGCCGGGAACGGCTGGGCAAGTAGCACAAGGATCTCGCTGCCCCGGACAGGGTTCAGCGCGGCCGCACAACGCTATTCCGATGCCACGGTCACGACACCCCAGGGCGACGTGCCGACCGGGATCGTGGCAATGACCTCGAGCGACTCACTGTCCACCACGCTCACATCGTTCGAGGGGCCGTTTGCCGTGAACAGATATTTCCCGTCCGGGCTCAGCGCCAACCCCCACGGCCGCTCGCCGACCGTGACCTCACGGACCGGTTCGTACGTCTTGTTGTCGATCGCGACGAGCTTACGACCTCGCCCCGTCGTGACATAGAGAATGCTGTCGTCCGCTGAGACATCGACTTCCATCGGGCGCGTCATTTCGCCGCTCAGCTTGATGGTGTGGATGACGCTGTGCTCTTTCGCGTCGACGACCGACACCGTTGCATCCAGCTCTCCCGTCACATAAGCGTGAGCGCCATCCGAGCTGAACGTCGCTTGTCGCGGCCGCTGCCCCACCTCGAACTGCTTGATGACTTCGTTCGTCTCCGTATCGATCACGGAGACTTGATGATTCTCCTCGGAGGTGACGTACACGAAACGTCCGTCCGGGCTGATCCCGACGCCTTCCGGTTCGCCACCCACTTTCTGCGTCGCGATCGTCTCGCCCGTTTCGACATCGACAACGACCGCCGTGCCGGTGTCCTCGCTTGCGATGTAGAGTGACTTACCATCATGACTGACGACGAGCTGCTCAGGATCGGAGACGCCGCGGATGACGCGTAGAAGTTTGAGCGAAGCGATGTCGACGACGCCAATGCCGTCCGCGGAGGGATCGGCGGGAGGCAACTTACTTTCGTCGACGCCCGGCCCTGCGATCGGCGAGCCGCTGAGCGCGATGAACAATTGCGTCTTGTCTGGGCTCACTTGAATGCCGCGAGGACGCTTGCCCAGCGGGACCGTAGCCAGAACTTGATAGGTCTGGCCGTCGATGACGCTCAAGTCCCCGGAGCGTTCGTTCGTGACGTACACGCGATAGGGCACGCTCGATGAGCTGACTTGTTGCGGCGCACTCCGAGCTTCGCTCGCTGGAGGAGCGTCGGATGGCGGCGCGTCTTGTCTACCGCAGCCTGCGAGAAAGAGAACACCGCAAGAAAGCAAAGCCGCGGAGCGGCGAAGTCCGTCGTTCATAAGCATCCAAGCGAAGCGTAAGCACTGAATGGACAGGTTTGATCGCATCGCCGCGGAAGTCTAGTGAGATATTCCCCGGGCGATCGGGAGATATTCCTGATCGTTCAGTGCGTGGCGAGTACGTATGTCGTGTCTGTTTTCCGCGTTCCGTCAGTAACGCACATTAGACAAACGCACGCAACGCGGCGGCAAGAATTTCATATTGACAGCGCCGTCACCGAAGCTCAGCGTGTCGGCGTTTTTGGCTCTGGAGTAGCCAAAGCGACGGACCACCATCCTTCCAGGAGGAAGTCATGAAGACACAAGCCACTAAGGCTCTTGCGTTCTGCCTGGTCGTTCTCTTCGCGCATGTTCTCGGCCTTTCCGCCCATGCGCAGAGCACGTTCAACTATGGCGAAGCATTGCAGAAATCCCTGTTCTTCTACGAAGCGCAACGTTCAGGCGACTTGCCTGCAACGAATCGAGTGAATTGGCGCGGCGATTCGGCGCTGCAAGACGGCGCGGACGTCGGTCATGATCTCACCGGCGGTTGGTATGACGCTGGCGACCATGTGAAGTTCGGCCTGCCGATGGCGGCGAGCGCATCGATGATCGCATGGGGCATCGTCGAGTACCGAGACTCCTATGCGCAGGTCGGCTTGCTTGACGAAGCACTCGATAACTTGCGATGGGCGACCGACTACTTCATCAAGGCGCATACAGCGCCGAATGAGCTCTATGGGCAGATCGGCCGAGGAGGCACCGACCATTCGTGGTGGGGACCGGCCGAAGTGATGCAGATGGAGCGACCGTCGTTCAAGATCACTGCGTCGTGCCCGGGATCCGACCTGGCCGGTGAAACCGCCGCCGCGCTTGCCGCAGCCTCCATCGCGTTTCAGCCCACCGACCCGAGCTACGCGAGCACGCTCCTCACGCACGCACGGCAGCTCTATTCATTCGCAGATATCTATCGCGGCAAGTACTCCGACTGCATCACCGACGCACAGAGTTTCTACAACTCTTGGAGCGGATACCAAGACGAGCTCGTGTGGGGTGCTATTTGGCTATATCGCGCGACCGGCGAATCAGACTATCTCGACAAGGCGGAAAGCTATTACGCGAACTTGTCGAACCAGCAGCAGACGAGCGTGAAGTCGTATAAGTGGACGCAAGCGTGGGACGACAAGTCCTACGGCAGCTATGTGCTGCTCGCGAAACTCACCGACGACGCTCAGTATCATCAGGACGCGCAACGCTGGCTCAACTGGTGGACGGTCGGCGGCACTGCACACGGTGCGGACGGAACGCGCGTCAACTACAGCCCGGGCGGTCAAGCCGTTCTCGATCAGTGGGGTTCGCTGCGTTACGCGGCGAACACAGCGTTCGCCGCACTCGTCTACTCCGATGCGATCAGCGATGCGACGCTCAAGGCGCGTTATCACGATTTCGGCGTGCGGCAGATCAACTACGCGCTCGGACAGAATCCGCTCAACCGCAGTTTCGTTGTCGGATTTGGCAGCAACCCACCTCGCAATCCGCATCATCGAACGGCGCATAGCTCGTGGACGGACAGTCTTTCGAGCCCGACCGACAATCGACACATCCTGTATGGCGCGCTCGTCGGCGGCCCGATGACTGCGAACGATCAATACACCGATGATCGCAACGACTACGTGATGAACGAAGTCGCGACCGACTACAACGCGGGCTTCACCTCCGCGCTCGCACGACTCGTCGGTGAGTACGGCGGCACACCGCTTGCAAACTTCCCGGTCGCAGAGACACCGCAAGGTGCGGAGATCTTTCCAGAGGCCGCCGTCAACGCGACGGGCTCGAACTTCACCGAGCTGCGCGTGTACCTCAACAATCGCTCGGGTTGGCCCGCGCGGATGGGCGATAAACTTTCGTTCCGTTACTACTTCACGCTCGAGTCAGGCGTATCGCCGAGTCAGATCACGGTCACGGCGAATCACAATCAATGTCTAGCGCCGAGCGGCCCGACGCAGCACTCCGGCTCGACGTACTACGTGACGATCAATTGCACGGGCATCAAGATTTATCCTGGCGGCCAACAGCACTATCGCAAGGAAGTGCAGTTCCGTATCGCGAGCGCTGGTGCGTGGGATCCGACGAACGATTGGTCGTACGCCGGCGTCTCGACGACGCCCGGCAGCACGCCCGTACAAGTGAATCGCATCCCGGTGTACGACGCCGGTGCGCTCGTGTTCGGTTCCGAGCCGGGCGGCGGACCTGTCGACACCGACCCGCCGACCACGCCAGGCAACGTCAGAGTCACTGGAACGACTGGGTCGAGCATTTCTCTCGCTTGGGATGCATCAAGCGACGACGTTGGCGTGACCGGCTATCAGATCTATCGCGGCACCTCGCTGGCGGGAAGCTCAACAACGACCTCCTTCACCGACACAGGATTGTCGGCGAGCACGACGTACAGCTACACGGTCGTCGCGGAGGATGCTTCCGGCAAACAATCCGCAGCCAGCACGCCAGTGAGCGGCACGACGACGGGCGTCACGCAGGACTTCTCACTCTCGGCGACGCCGTCCACGTTGAGCGTTAACCGCGGGAGTAGCGGCGGTGCTTCGATCGCGATCACGCGTTCCGGGGGATTCACAGGTGCAGTCGCGTTCTCGGTGAGCGGACTACCGAGCGGTGTGACAGCGAGTTTCAGTCCGGCTTCGACGACCGGCACGAGCTCGACACTGACACTCACGGCATCGAGCACGGCGACGCTGGGGACAGCGAACCTCACGGTCACAGGGACGTCGGGCACGCTGTCGCATTCGACGCCTGTCGCCCTCACGGTCAATACCGGTGGAAGCGGCGGATCGGTGACGATCACACCTGTTGTCACGACGAACAGCCCTTGGTTCAACGAGCAGCAGGTACGCATTGCGCATACCGGCACCCTGACTGCGCTCTCGGTGACAGTCGTTGTCCAGCGAACGACCGGACTCTCGTCGAGCGGCCAGTACAACACCGTTGGCGGGCAGATCCAGCAAAGCGTGAGCAGCACAGCGAGTGCAATCACGTATCAGTTCACGCTTGGATCGGGTCAGTCGCTCGCGCCATCGTCGGATC
>JBIQKP010000049.1:0-28104 GCA_044506405.1 Lysobacterales bacterium
CGCGCTAAGCCTGTGCGTCGTCCCCGCGAAGGCGGGGATCCATCTTGATCTTGTTTCCGATGGGCCCTCGCCTTCGCGAGGGTGACGGACAAAAGAGCTGAGCGTTCGCTCTGCGCGCTAAGCCTGTGCGTCGTCCCCGCGAAGGCGGGGATCCATCTTGATCTTGTTCCGATGGGGCCCTCGCTTTCGCGAGGGTGACGAACCGAAAAGTGGAATGCCTCTCGCGGCGAACGCGACTAGACAGCCGCATCGAACGATCTTGCAATTATCGCTAGCCGGTTGACACCCAGATCGAGCACCGTATCGCTAGAAGGCTGCCGCGAGATCAGGTCCGGATTCGGACTTCTGTCTAGCGGCAGCGTTCTCGGCGCGCGGCGCCTCTCTAGCGATAGCCTTCCGGCGATGGCATTCCGTTAAGGTGCGCGCTTCGCGGTCAGTTGCTCGGTGCCGAACTCGCCCACATTGCGCGTGAGCTTCATCTCGTCACCAGCGAGCGTGCCGCTGTACGTGACGGTGAGGTCCATGCCGTTCACTGACAGGCGCTCAACGAAAGCAACTTTGTCACCGTCGACCTTCACATCCGAAAGCTCGACCGTGCCCTGACCCATCGAGTGGTCGTAGCTCGCTTGGCCCGCGAGCGCGTCGCCGGACTTCTTGAACTCGTAGACATACTTCTGAACGCCGATCGGCGATTCGAATTCCGCGGTCCACTTTCCAACAAGGTCAGCGGCGCTGGCCGGCAGAGCTGTCGCAACGAGCAGGGCAAGAATTCCGAGGAAACGCGTTTTCATAAGGCCTCCATACATTGATTTTCGTTTCGATCGTCCGCCGTCGAGAC
Organism: Lysobacterales bacterium; assembly: GCA_044506405.1. Lineage (GTDB taxonomy): Bacteria > Pseudomonadota > Gammaproteobacteria > Steroidobacterales > Steroidobacteraceae > Steroidobacter. Next base: position 839 of record JBIQKP010000049.1, read on the forward strand.
TCTCTGCAGAACGCTCGGGTTCCACCAAGGCCGTGACGGTGTGTACTTGATGTACTCAGTCGGGGACGCATCCATTCTCGCTCGCGCAATCGATGCGTGTCCTGATCGCTAGATATTTTGGGGCGGCGTCGACCGCGAACCGCGGCCGACGCCCCTTTTAACTGCCTTACTCAGCTGCCGGATAGGCACCCGGTAGTTGCTTCGCGTTCGTCCAACCCGTTGCTTTCAACGCTTCGGAGGCAACCGGGCGTTCTTCCATGCCCGGCAGGCGCTGCGCGAGGTCGAAGCGGCGCAGGTCGACGCTGCGGAAGACCGTGCCGTGATAGGGCATCCAGGCTTTGCCGTTCGATTCGACGCGGGCGCCCTTGCGGAACTCGTCGAGCGTCGCGTAGCTGACCTGACATTCCTTCTCCTTGCCACGCACCGGGCTCCAGATCACGAGTGGCTCGTCGCTGGCGTCGGTGCGCACATACGCGTTGCCGTCAATGCGAGCGGCCATCGTCTTCGTCAGCCGTTCGCACAGCGCAGCGGGTTGTTCGAAACGCAGCAGCGGCTCATCGAACCCTTCGCTTGCCACGAGCAGGTTGCCTTCGAACACATGCCCGTCGCGCTCTTCGACGGCGGGCGCCGTCTTCGTATGCCAGCCGAAGAGGTCGCCCTCCGTGCTGCGGCCGTTGCGGTCGATCATCACCGGCGAGTTGAGGAAGGTGTTGTGGTAGATGCGCGCGTTCGCGGCGTTGAGCACTCGAATGCCTTGCGCGTTGTTCACGAACACGTTGCCGGCCGCGACCACGCCGTTCGAGATCTCGAAAAAGAAGCCGATCTGTGTGCCTTCGACATAGTTGTTGGCGAACACACCTTCCACGTTGCCCACGTCGTACCACACGCCGTTCGAATGCGGGTGCTCGACGATCAAGTTGTCGCGGACGACGACGCGGTACGACTGGTTGAAGATCTTCACCGCCGCTGGGTAGTAGCCCGTCAACTCCTCGATGTTATTGCGCCGAACGATATTGCGTTCGAGCAGCACATCCGACGAGCCGATGACGTAGATGCCTTCGGTGCCGGTGTCGCTGATGAGCGAGTTGCGAATCGTGAGGCCGTCGCCGCGGAAATAGCCGGCCACGCGCGAGGTGAAGCTAATCGTCACGTTCTCGAGCGTCGTGCCGACGACTTCTTTGCCGTGATCGGCCGGATCGGAAACGCCCACCGGATCGTCGGTCGGTTCCTCGTTCGAGGTGGTCGAAGGCTTCTTGCCCTCGATGTCGAACGCACGATAAGCGTACTGCGTGAACGTGATACCGCGGATCGTCGGGCCTTTGCGATCCGATTCCTTGCCATGTACTGCTCGCGATGGCCGGTGAATGGCGATGTCGTGCGCGGTGATCTCGACGAGCTTGTCCTTCGGATCGACACCGATATAAACGTAACCACCCTCGTAATCGATGAAGAACGAGTCCGCGTCCAATTCGCCCTCCCAGCCGGCCGACTTCAGCAGCTTGCCATCGACGAACACCATGTCGTTGTTGAAGCGATGGAGCGGCGTGCGCATGCCCTCGCGCCAACGTTGCCACCAACGGAGCGGCTGCGCGGGAAAGAGCGTGGACCACTTCGTGCGCCAGAGGCCGTCGCGCAGCGCCTGCCATTCAGTTGCCACCTTCGTGCCTTTCAGCACCGGTTTCTCGGCGCGATACGGTTGGATCGTGATCCCCTGGTTGAGTTGCAGGCTGCCCGTGCGATAGGTGCCGCCACGCAGCACGATGGCATCGCCCGTGACCACGCGCGAGATCGCCGATTCGATCGTGGTCGGGTGGGATAGGGCAGTGCCCGGCGCGTTGGAGTCGCCATCGGGGGCGACGTAGTAAACAGTGCCGGACGTTGGCACTTCGTACGTTTGCGGGAGCGGCCCGTATGGGCCACCGGACGGTTGTGCCATCGCGGGCGCGACGAGCAGCGCGGCGATGAGAGGCAGCGCGCTCCGCAGGATGCGCGGCATGCAGGAACGGCGCGCGAGCGGCGCGCAAGAAGAAGTCGGCATTCTATCCCTCCAAAATCTGCCGGACCGAACGATGCGGATGCGGCTTGTACGTTATCGGTGCCAATGTAGCGGAGTCCCACGAGAAAGGACAACAAAGGGACAGATCTTCACGGTCAGCTTGCCTTTCAGAGTCCTCGCCGTCGCTTGAAGCGGATGCGGGACCCATTTTGCGAGAAGAAGAATAACGCTCGCAGAGCACGCCAAGCCCGCGAAGGGAAGAGTGTGTCGCTAGAGCGTGCGCGCGCTGCTTGCGGCATTCCCTCGTTCACCTGTGAGGGAGGTTCCTTTCGATCCATCCTTTTGCGTACTCAAAAAGGGATACATCGCCGGTTCCTGTCACAGTTCGCGGCAATGATCGAGATTTTTTCCTGTGCACCGCTAGCATCTTTACTTTGTCTGCCGAGAGGCTGAAGTCAGTAGAGTTGAGATGAGACAAATCGCGAGTGTTTTTTTTCTTCTTCCCGGCCTTCTGTTGCAAGGCTGCGGCGGAGGAGGGGGCGGCGGTAGTGGTAACGGTGGCGGGCAGCAGCCGCCACCTTCGTACTCGCTGGTCGCGTCAGTCTCGGGGCTCGAAGGTTCCGTCACCCTCGCGGCCAACTCGAGCCCTTCAGTCACGATGTCCTCGAATACACAGGCGACACTCGCTCGCCTGCCGGCAGGAACACCGTATACCGTCACGATCACTCATCAGCCGACGACGCATTCCTGCACGCTCGCTACGAGCAGCGGCACGCTGAACGCCGACACCACGATCGCAGTCACGTGCGTCTCGCGCGTCGTTGCGAGGAAGAGCACTGTCGGCGGTTTCGAGGTGGCTCATTTCGATGTCACGGGACTCGAGCTCACCCCCGGCGAGTACACAGGAACGATCGATGGCGCCATCGACGTGACGTTAGCGGCGGGCGATGACGCTTTGTCGCTGCTCATGCCGCCGTTGCCGGATGGCGCGCATCGCTTGGAAGTGTCGATCGAGGGCGTCAAGTATCCGGTCGATTTCGACATCATCACGTCCGTGCTGCCGGCCGCGCCTGCACAGATGGCGGCGGATTACTTGCGTGAAGTCGAGGAGAGCTTTGCGGCACTGAAAGCGGATCCGGAGCTCGCAGGCTTGAGCAATTGGGCCGAGCTCGAAGCAGAGCTCGCCGCACTCAAGGCCGCGATCTCGACGATGAGCGCTGCGGACCTCGAAGCATTGGTTCGTATCGTCTGGAGCAACGAGCCGCCCGCGTTCGCGGCAACCTCGTTCAATCGCTCCGCGTCGTTCAAGCCCGGCGATCCGATCTGCATCGATATTCACAAGCGTGCGACCGAGCAGTTCCTCGCGGCCTCTGCTTATCTGGCGAACACTGCAGCCGTCATGGCGATCGGTGCGGAGGCCGGCCCGTACGGTGCGGTGGTGGGGGCAGCGGCGGGAATGACGCTGTTCACTCTGAAAGCTTGGCCCGCGACGAAGAAGCTCTGGTCGACCGTGCGCGAGTATCGAGGTCAGCAATGCTTCACGTTCATTCGACTCAACCTCGAGCTCAAGCTGGAAGAGAAGTTCTCACGCAAGTCCGCCTTCAAGGCGAGCGCATCAGCGGCGCAGGAAACCCTGACGTTCAATCACAAGCGCACACGTGAATATTCGGTGACTGGCACCGGTGAGCTACCGGAAGATTTGAAAGGATCGGCGTTGCTCGCGCACACAGTCGTACGCTATCTATCCTCCTTGTTGAGCGAAGATGCGAAGGAGTTGTTGCAGGATTGGACGGCGGCGTACACGCGCCCCGTCGATCTGTCGGGATTCGCGCTCGGCAGTGTGTCCGATCCGCGGATCAAAGGATCGATGACGGTCGACGCGGGTGTGTTGCGGTTGCGCTTCGAGTACCTGCCGGAGCAAATGCCGGATGAACCGGTCGCGTTCACGTTCGTGCTATCCGGTAACAACCAGTCGTGGGAAATTCCAGCGGAGCTCAACTTGATTTCGCCCCCGATTGCCTATGCGGACGACATCTCGACGCCGACGAACGAGGTGTATCGGGGTGAGTTGACAGCGGATTTTGCCGAATCGTTCCGCATCGCGATTGCGCCCGTGAACGGCGAGGTCACGCTCGATACGTCCTCGGGTCACTATGAGTACGTGCCAAACGCCGAGTATTCCGGCAGTGACAGCTTCACGTTCGTTGCTATCAACGACCGTGGTGAATCCAATACGGCAACCGTGCGCATCACCGTGGCGGGCTTGTGCGAGCTCGTCGACCTCGGATCGCGCATCGATCGGACTTGCTATCGGGACGATCGAAAGGAAGGCATCGCCTCTATTGAGTTCGTCTCATATGGCACGCTCGTCAAGTACTTCTCCTACGAGGAACTCGTTCCTGGCGATGCGGGCTCGACCCAAACGGCGGGGGAGTATGAGTTCCATCTCACCGACGGCGAGCTGAGTGAGGTGCAACTCGCGACGCGGCCGTACTCCACAGCGCCGCAATCCGAGTCTGCACGAGTTGTCTACTCGGACGGCGCGCCCTCCACGATCTCGTGGTGGCAGGCGAAGCGGAACTTCGACAACATGACGGGCAGGAGCGAGTCGATTTTCTGCGAGAACGGTACCTATACGTGGCGGGTGTACACAGGGCGGATCGACAGCGCGACCGGAACGCTGTACGACGAGACCTATACGCGTAACGACGTCAATGTTCCCGGGGCGTGCCCAATCACAGCGGATGAAGCGCTAGCCATTCTGCCGCTCAAGCTCGAAGACATTCGCGTGTGGCAGCTCTGGAACGCCTCGCCCCGCTGATGCACGAGGTGGGCAGTGGCAACTCGCGCCACTGCCCTGCTTGATCGTGCCGCTCAACGCTGGATGCTACGATTCAGGAAATCCAGCATCGCCGTCGCGATTTCGTTGCCGTGGGTTTCGAGCGCCAAATGGCCGGTATCGAGAAAGCGCACCTCCGCCTTTGGATTGTCGCGCTTGAACGCTTCGGCGCCCGCCGGCAGGAAGAACGGATCATTCTTGCCCCAGATCGCGAGCGTCGGCGGCTGGTGCCGGCGAAAGAACTCGTGCAGCTTCGCGTACTGCTCGATGTTCTTACCGTAGTCGAGCAACAGATCCATCTGCGGCTCCGCGCCGATGCGATCGATTGCCGCGGAAGCGAGCTGATAGGCCTCCGGCTCAATCAGTGAAGTGTCTTTGACGCCTTCGGTGTACTGCCACTTGATCATTTCAGGCGTGTTGAAGCGCCGCAGGGCTTCTCGGTTTGCGGGCGTGGGATCGTCCCACGCCTTACGCATGTCGGCCCACCCTTCACTCAAGCCTTCAACATAGCCATTGCCGTTCTGGGTCACGACGGCGCTGATCTTCCGAGGGTTGTTGACCGCCAAGCGCCAGCCGACCGGCGCACCGTAGTCGAATACATAAATGGCGAAGCGATCGAGGTCCTTCGCAACAGTGAAGGAGTCGATGACGGATGTCAGATTCTCGAACGTGTATTCGAATTCGACGCCGGGCAGGACGTTCGTTTGTCCGAAGCCTGGCAGGTCCGGAGCGATCACGTGGTAGTGCTGTGCGAGCACCGGGATGAGATCGCGGAACATGTACGACGAGGCGGCGAATCCGTGTAGCAGCAGGACGGTTGGCACTTGCGACGGACCGGCTTCGCGATAGAAAACGCTCACACCCTGGACGTCGAGCGTCCGGTAGTGGATTTGCGGAGAAGTTTCGGCAGCTTGGGCCGAGACTAAATTGCCGAGGGTTGCAGCTGCGACCAGTGCTTTGATGCTCATGGACTGACTCCTGGAAGGTAGCGGGAGGGTGCGGTGTGGTGGTAACCAGTAAAACATATGTAAACCGGTTACGCGTGGCGAGTATGCGCGGAACCTGGTAACCTGTCAAAACATTGTTTAGAGGTTACTCACAATGAAAGGCGTCAAAACGGAGCTCGGCCGCCAGACGACTGACGCGGCACCGACAGTAGGTGACCATCTGGCGATGGACCTTCTCAATACAGAAGCGCGCAGCCAGGACCGTGTCGTCGATTACTGGAACACGGACACGGACGTGCTCCAGTGGCTAGCGCGACACGGTGTCGTCCAGCTTCCGAAGGGCAGGGGCGTTGCGCCTGACGGGTTACTCGCGCATGCGAGGGCGTTGCGGGCACAGGTGCGCGAGCTGATCGTCAAGCGCAAAGAAGGAAAAGCGGGGGACATCCGTGGACTGAACCAGTACTTGCAGTCGTACGTGAGCTCGCCGCAGTTGGAACGCGAGAGTGACGGCACGTTCAAGTTAACTCGCACCGCGCGCGGCGACACGATCTCCTCTTTGCTCGGGCCCGTTGCTGAAGCAGTCGCGCAGTTGCTGATCGAGGGCGACTTCGCCCTGGTCAAGCAATGCGAGCATCCGGACTGCATCCTCTGGTTCTACGACCGCACGAAGGCGCACAAACGCCGGTGGTGCAGCATGGCCCAGTGCGGAAACCGCTACAAAGCGGCTCAGTTCAGAAGAAGAAGCAGCAGCTAGATCGCTTGATCCCGGAACGACTCGCGTGCGCGACGTCGAGCTCTACGCGTACGCTTCCGTTTCGATCGGCTGTGTCGCTCGCTCGATCGCCATTCTCTCTTCGCACGTGGTCACTGCCCAGAGTTTGAGCAGGAATTCTCGCCCTCGTGTACCGTCGACTCGTGCTTTCTCGGCCAGCATAGAAACCGGCGGGATGCGGTCCTCCAGCACCGTGAACATCGTTCGTTCTTCATCGTCGAGATGCGCGAGGTAAGCGCTCAAGTATCGATTCCAATCGAGATTGAGCTGCAGCAAGGTGTCGCGGCAATTCGCTGCGTTGGAGTCGAGGTGACGCGCGACGTGCAGCAGTCCATGGAGCTGATCTTCCAGTCGACGATGTTCCTGAGATAGACGTTCGGCGCGAGCAGGATCGAGATCCCGTAGCATCGGCTCGAAACGTGCCTCCTCATGAGCCGCGTGCTGTTCCAGCAGCTCCGCCAAACTCTCTAGCGCATGGCGTATCGGCGTACAGTCTTCGGGTCCCGCGCGGAAGAGTTGCTGCGAAAAATCGAACATCTCTCGGCGCAAGAACTTGTGAATCACCGTCAGTGCATTGGTCCGCATAGTCTCTCCCAGCGCTTCTGCGTTCGAATTCGGCGGACGATAAAGTTTCAAGTGCACTTGAAGTCAAGACTCGCCGTGAGCATGCTTCCCGTATGAAGGACTTCCTCACTATCGGTGCTCTTGCCAAGCGAAGCGGCGTCGCGGCTTCCGCGCTGCGGTTTTATGAGGAGCGAGGCCTCATCCACTCGGAGCGCAGCGTCGCGGGCCATCGACGCTACCCGCGCGCGGCGCTGCGCCGCGTTGCCTTCATTGTGTTCGCGCAACGGATCGGACTCACGTTGCAGGAGGTGGCTTCGGAGCTTGCTAAGTTGCCGAAGCACCAAGTGCCGACTGCAGCGGACTGGGCAAAGCTATCCAGCACTTGGAAGCGGCGCATCGACGAGCGGATTAGCGAACTGGAGCGGTTGAGGGATGGCCTAGTAGGCTGCATCGGGTGCGGTTGTTTATCGCTCAAGACCTGCCAGCTCACGAATCCAGGAGACCGCGCACGCGCGAAGGGAGCTGGCCCGGCAGCGTGGGTGGGTAAGCGGTCGGCTCACTGATCAGCAAACGAAGAGGCGATCTAGCTTGATGAGGGGACAGATTTCTAGATCTGTCCCCCGGTCGAACTGCTCGGCGGCGGATCGATCCAATGCTCGAGCAGCCGCCCCACCGTTGCGAGTTCAGCGGCGCGGCGGGATGCGCAGGGACTGCCCCGGATAAATCTTGTCCGGATCCTTGAGCATCGGCTTGTTCGCTTCGAAGATCTCCGGGTACTTGCTCGCGTCGCCGTAATATTTCTTCGCGATCGCCGAGAGCGTGTCGCCTTTGACCACGGTGTGATACTGCGCCTCGGGCGCGCGTTCCTGCACCGCGAGATCGTCCGTGACTTTTTCAACGCCTGCGATGTTGCCGCAGCACAAAATGACTTTTTCCTTTGTCGCCTGATCTTTCGCAGTGCCGGAAACGTGCACCGTCGATGACGGCGCATCGAATGACACTTTCAGATTATCCACTTGCAAACCTTGCACGCGGATGTAGTCCGCGATGGCTTCGCCCGCATCACGGCCATCGCCATTGTTCGCTTTCTTCTGCGCAGCGGTAGGCTCCTGCGGTTTCTTCTCCGGCGCGCCGAAACGTGCAGCCGCTTTCGCATTCTCGACGATTCTCTCGCCTGCATCTCTTACGAAATTCCACACGCTCATGATCGCTCTCCTGGTGTGACGGTGGCCGGAGTCGAACGCGGCAATGAGAGGATAGTTTCCGGAGAAAGCCACCGAGGGTGCTCGAGCGATGAACGCAGCTTCGCTGGCGTATAGTGTCCGCGGCTAAGCATCAAGGTGAGTCCATGATCTTGCGCGTGCTCTTGCTGTCTCTCGCCGCAACCGCGGCCTACGCGGCGTCGCCGGCGCAACGCTATCAGCCTGAATGGAATTCGATCGACGAGCGCCCGACCCCGGAGTGGTGGAGCGACGCGAAGTTCGGCATCTTCATCCATTGGGGTGTCTACTCGGTGCCCGCGTTTGCGCCGAAGGGCGAATATGCCGAGTGGTATTGGGAGCGCATCGGCAGGACAGGCAATGCCGACCCAAGCTCGAGCGATGCGCGAATTCGCCGCGAGACGCTCGAATTCCATGCGCGCCACTATGGCGAAGGCTTTCAGTACGCGGGCTTTGCCGAGCGTTTCACCGCGGACCTGTTCGATGCGAAGCAATGGGCGCAAGTGTTTCGCGACGCCGGCGCGAAGTACGTCGTGCTCGTGTCCAAGCATCATGATGGATTCGCGCTCTGGCCGTCACGCGAAGCCGATGCGAGTTGGGGGCGCGACTGGAACTCAGTCGATATCGGACCGCGCCGCGACATCGTCGGCGAGCTCACCGCGGCAGTGCGCGAAGAAGGTCTGGAGATGGGCGTCTACTTCTCGTTGTACGAGTGGTTCAACCCGTTGTGGCTGTCGAGGGACGTCGACGCATACGTCGAGCAGCATCTGTTTCCACAGTTCAAAGATGTGGTCACGCGGTATTCGCCGGCGGTCATCTTCTCCGATGGAGAATGGGATCTTCCCTCCGAGCGCTGGCGCGCGCCGGAGTTGCTCGCCTGGCTCTTCAACGACAGCCCGGTCGCGCATCGTGTCGTCGTGAACGATCGATGGGGGCGTGAGACTCGACATCGGCACGGCGGCTATTACACGACGGAGTACGGCGCGGGTCTCCCCGGCGCGACGCACGCGTGGGAAGAGAATCGCGGCTTGGGACACTCGTATGGCTTCAACCGAAACGAACAGCTTGCCGACTATGCGACGGGCCGCGAGTTGTTGTTGATGCTCATCGACACCGTGAGCCGCGGCGGCAACCTGCTGCTCAATGTCGGACCGACCGCGGATGGGCGCATCCCGGTCATCATGCAGGATCGCCTCGCTTATCTCGGTCGATGGTTGAAGTACAACGGCGAGGCGATCTACGGCACGCGAACGTTTCGCGACGGGGCGCAGTGGACGGAGGGGCGCAAACAGGAGCTCGATACGTCGACCAACTATCGCGCGAAGTACGACGTCGAGAAACTCACGCTCAACCCAGATCCGGGCGAAGCGCGCAAGGAGATCTTGTTCACGCGACGGGGCACGACCCTGTACGCCATATTGCCGCGCTATCCGCAGGGCGAGTTGGTGCTACGCGACGTGAAGCTCGCGAAAGGCGCGCGCGTCACACTGCTTGGAAGTCGTCATGACAATGTGCCGTGGATAGAGCGCGGCGGGGATGTTGTCCTATCGCTGCCGCCGGTAGCGGACGGAGCGTTGCCATTCGATGGGCCGCGCACGTTCAGGCTCGATGGCGTGCAGTAGTGGGGACATTCCAAGAAGCCTGGAATGTCCCCTGGATCAAGCCACTGCGAAAGATTAAGGGCGCGTGCCTTCGTACGTGACCGAGCCGCCGCAATGCGTCTCTTCAGGCCCTGAGTACGCCCACACATTGTTGCCGAATAGCGCGTTGCTGTTCGGAATCTGGACGCTCAAGTTTTCGGTCGTCGAGCCCAGATTGTCCTCGCCGTCGGGGTAGGTGACACTGATGGAGCCGCTCAGTCCGGCCTCCGAATCCTTGCTCGGCATCGTGAGATTCATGGTGTAGCCGGAGTATGAGAACTGGTACAGCGTATCGCTCACCTTCGTCACATTGATCGTGAGCGTCGTCGTGCCGGAGCTCGGGCAGAGTCCGGGCTGCGATTCATACGAAATGGTTTCGGTCGCGACGACACGCCACGCGCCCTCGAACTGACGCTCGATGCTCACGCTGACAGTCGCAGGATCGGAATAGCCGTGCTCGTTACGCGCGCGATACGTGAACTCGTCCGTGCCGAAGGCAACGCCCGCCGGCGTATAGGTGAACTCTCCGTTCGGCTGGAGTGAGACCGTGCCGCGCGACGGCGGTTTCACGACCTCCAACGAATCGGCGGCGCGAACTTGTAGCAGGCCGTCCTGCGCACGACCTTGGATTACGGTGAGCGAGCCGTCTTCGGCTTCCGGCAGGTCCAGCGTGAGTTGTGCGAGCACCTCGATCGGATCTGCATCGACTCGCGTCAAGGTGAACTCGAAGTCGATGTTCTCTTCTTCGGGATCCACCGCCTTGAAGCGCAATGTGAGGTCGTCGCCGCTCGCGCTCGCACTTCCTGTGATATTTGCACCCGTGATGGCCCCGAGGCTGACTTCGGAGGCGGGCACGAGCTCCTTGGTTTCCACTTTCATGTCATTGAGAAGTTGCTGAGCCGGCGATGGGATGTACGGCATGCTGTTGATCGCCGAAATCAGGCGGTTGAACGCAACTTGCATACGCCCGATCACGGTTTCATGGAGCCGCAGCGTTCGCTCGATCTGGAATGTGCGCGGTTCGTCGTTCTGGAACCCGTAGCGAGTGTCCGCCGCATAGGCGACAGCGCGTCCACCGGTCTTCTGTGAGCCGCTCGCCAAGCCGATCTCGGCAATGAGCTCGGCGCCGAACTCAGTAATGCACTTGTCGATGACGTTCGCGAGGCTGCCGTTCAATGCCTTCGTGGAGTGATACACGTAGCCGACGATACCGGCGCCGACTGCGGCGGCTAACGCCTTCGTGAAGACGACTTCCGGCGCGAGAATCGCGTAGCCCAAGACGCCTCCCGCTGCGAATACACCGATCGCCCTGACCGTAGCGATGTGAGTTATGAGGAACGCGTCGGCGGCGGCGCTGCAGGCGGCGGGATCCACTTTGAGGAATTGGCCCATTGCCGATGCACTCGCGCCCGCGAAGCCGTTGCTCGTCAACAACACGGCTAGCGCCTGCAGCTCAGCGCTCGTCATGGTCGAGAGTGCGCTCACGCCGTCATCGAGATCGCTCAAGTAACCTTGCAGCGCCGCTGTCTGTTCGGGCGACAGCGTCGATGCCTCGTCGACGAGGATCTGTTGGATGTTCACCTTCGCGTCCTGGAAGACCTCCGTCACGACGGCCAACGGATCGTCGATCATCGGCGCGGCGGTCACGTTGACGGTATGAGTAAACGTGCGCTCCCCGATCGTGACGTTGAGCGTTTTTTCGCCGGTTGAGAAGTAGGTCGGCACGCTGAAGAGGAGTGTGTCCGCACCGTGGCGCAGGAGCGTGATCGACTCCCCGTCGAGCTCGCCCTGATAGGTGTCCTGATCGAGCGTCAGGTTCGATGCGAACAACAAGCCGAGCTGACCGCCCTGCAGTGACGTTTCGCTCTCCGGCAATGCAAGCGCGGCCGCAGGTCGGACCGTGATCGATGTCGTGGCCGAGCCTTGGTTGCCCGCTGCGTCGGTTGCAATTGCAGTACATTCGATCGTCGTGTCGACGTCGACCTCAGGTGCGGTCAGCGTGCCGCTGGCAACGGTGCCCTGAGTACATGAGAGCGTCCATTGGACCGCGCCATCGCGAGCATCCTGCGCGGTGACTGTGAACGCGAGCGTGTCGCCAGATTCGACAGAGTCCGAAGCGGGCGCGATGGTGAGCGTCGGCGGCGTCGTATCCGCTGTCGGTCCGCCGTTACCCCCAGTATTGCTGGATCCACCGCCGCCGCCACCGCCGCAGGCTGCCAAAACGAGAGCGGCCAACGAGGCGCTCACATGAGATACGTTGCGAATCGTCACCTGAATCTCCCACGATCTAAATTGCCGGTTCGAGCTCAGTGCTCGACCTCTTGATCGCGGACGTTATGTTTATGCCGCGTGACCGGCATATCCCATTTTGGATAGGCGGCGAACGGATGCGCGGATCTGTGAATGAGGGCACGAAACGTGCGAGAACGAGTTCTCGGAATGACGCGCTGTCGTCGACCGATGCGCGCCCTTTATAGGATCGTGCCGCAGCCTGCAATCGTTCAGGCGCGATTCACTGCGCAAACGATTGAATGCTTACCGTCAACGCAAGAACACGATGCCGATCGAAGGGGTCATGGGGAACGTTCATTGTCGAGCGTTGAACGCACTGGTAGAGTTGCTTTGATTAGAACAACACCAAATTTCGTGTCCTGCCGCACGATCCTCGGCCGAGCGCATCGCGACGTCCGAGTTCTTTATCCGGAGTAGATGATGCCCATCAAACCCGATGACAGTCTCGATATCTATGGCGAACGCTGGACGCTTCACTATGTGACAGGCCACGTTCAACCGTCCGGTCGGGAAGGCAGCTTGTTCTTGAAGGATGCGAGCGGGAGGGAGCATTCAGTGACACCGGATGAAATGAACATCCCGGCGCGCGACGGACACTTGGTGACGGTGGGTTACGCGAGCGCGAGCAACAGCGATAGGCGCTGGGCATTCATCGCCGTCAATCACAACACCGGTGACACCGCCATTCGTAACGACGTCGTGCAGCAGCAGTTGTGCGGTCAAGTGCGCATGCAGAAGCGCATCGCCAGCAGATTCCGCATGATCATGGTCGCGGGCGGTGCCATCATCGGCTACATGTCCGATCACCGTCACCCGTTCGGCAATGCGATCTTCGGTGCACTGATCGGATTGTTGTTCGGCTGGTTGATCGGGATCATCGTCAGCGGTCTCGGCGCTGCCAAGGTTTCTTACGATCGAATGAATGCATTTCTGCGCGGACCCGAGCTCGACGCCATCAAGAAGCGCATCGCGCGCGAGCAATCCTGAGCCTGCACTTCTCGCGGCGACGCGCGCGCCTCGCCGCGCACACGATTGAATGCTCAACGTCAACGCAGGACAAAACGCCTCATCCTCATTCGCTTGATCAGGGTTTCGAGCAACCCCTGTAACTCTAGGGTTCGTACACCGAACTTAACATTGAACGTTCGACTCGCCCAAGGCTTCGCGCTATGGTTTGCGCGCGGTGGGCTCGATCGCGTCGCGTCGAGACGGTCCGTGCGTTGAGTTGCGATGTGATATGAATCGAAGGTCGTTGGATACACAATCTCGTATGACGAGGGCTCACCTCGTTGCCGATCCCGCTTTGATGCAGGCTGATCCATCGACCTTGCCTCGTCGTTCACGCAGTGGCGCGTTGTGCGCTGCTATCGCTGCGTCTTTCATCTGCAGTCTTTCCTCCGCCGATGAGCCGCTCACCGACACATCGTTCGCGTTCATCGACGATTACTGCGGCGAGTGTCATTACGAAGACGCGAACGGTGGGCTCGACTTCAGCCTCCTGACATTCGATCCGCACAATCGCGACAACTTGGACACGTGGGTCAGGATCGTCGATCGTGTGACGGCCGGCGAGATGCCGCCGAAGAAGCGAGATAAGCGTCCGCCGCCCGCGGAGATCGCCACGTTCACGCACCCGATTGCGGCTTCTGTCTCCGCGTATGAGAAGGAGATCACCGAGCGCGAGGGCCGTGCCATGCGGCGCCGGCTCAACAGCTACGAGTACGAGAACGCGCTACGGGATTTGCTGAACGTTCCTTGGGCGCAGGTGAAGGACAAGCTGCCCCTCGACGGCGAAGCGTACCGCTTCAACAAAAGTGGGGAAGCGCTCGACATCTCTTACGTGCAGATGGAGCGCTATCTGGGCGCGGCCGACTATGCGATGCGCCAAGCGATGTCCGCCGCGTTCGAGCGGCCGAAGGCGTCGGTACAACGAATTTACGCACGGGATGCGATTGGTCAGTGGCGGTATCAGCCGCGCGAGAATGGCACGCTGCCAGATCGACTCATGTTTCCCGTGCTCGATTCTCGAGCACAACCGGATGTGCGCGCTGGACGTGCGCCGAACTCGAGCCCGGAGACGCGCGAGCGCGAAGCCGTGGGTAAGGTGTCGAGCATCTTCAGCGACGCAGGCGGTTACGGGTGGGGATACAACGCGCCCGTTCCCGGTCGCTATCGCGTCCGTTTGAAGGGTTATTCGATATGGGTGAGCGGCGGCGGGATCGGACGCTGGTTCTACGAGGGGCAGGGTGACGAGAAAGCGCCCGTGTATTGGCTGCCGGTTTGGCACCGCCCCAATGCCGATGAGATCTGGCGCGGCCGCAATGACGAACCGATGGGCCTCTACGCGCAGAGTACCGGGCAGACACGGCCGATCGGCGCCATGGACTTCAAGCCAGATCCCACGGTCGGTGAGATCGAAGTGGAGCTCGCTGGGGGCGAGAGTATTCGCACCGATGGAATGCGACTCTTTCGTACCCGCGTCAACGGCACGGACGAGCAGTACGTCAATCCGCTCGCGACCGAAGAAGGAATGCCCGGCTACGCGGTGCAGTGGCTGGAAGTGACCGGGCCGTTGGACGACCCGCAGCAAACGAAAGGATACGAGTTGCTGTTCGGCAAGTTGCCGATGCGGCGCCTGAAGGAGGGCGAGAAGGGCGGTGTGACACTCGAGACTGTCGAGCCGTACGAACCGCCGCCGGTTGGCGGTCCCCCGCTCAACGCACCGTTCGTGTTTCCGCGCAGCCCGATCCAGAACGTCACGGTCGAAGTCGATTCGAAAACGCCGCTTCGCGACGCCGAGAAACTGCTGCGCAACTTCGTCCAGAAGGCGTATCGACGCCCTGTAGAAGAAGCGGATGTGCAACGGTTCCTCGGACTGTTCAAGCGTGAGTTCGATCTCGGCTCCGGCTTCGCTCGCTCGATGCTCACGGCGTACACCGGCGTGCTCGTCTCGCCGAGCTTCGTCTTCGTCGAGGAGCGTCCCGGCAAGCTCGACGATTGGGCGCTGGCCACGCGTCTTTCGCTCTTCTTGTGGAACTCGACACCTGACGAGACGCTGCGCGCGCGTGCCGCGAAAGGCGAGCTGCACAAATCAGCGGTGATCAAACAAGAAACGGAACGACTGCTCAACGATCCGAAGGCGCGCCGCTTCGTCGATGCGTTCACCGACTACTGGCTCGACTTGCGCAAGATCGACGACACCTCTCCGTCGGCGACGATCTACAACGACTACGAGTTGGATGAGCCGCTCAAGCTCGCCGCGCTGGAAGAGACGCAGTTGTTCTTTGCTGAGCTCCTGCGTGCTGATCTGCCGGCGCGCAACGTCGTTGCTTCAGACTTCACGTATGTAAACGAGCGACTTGCCGCGCACTACGGCATTTCAGGCGTGACAGGCACGCAGATGCGCCGTGTTTCGCTTCCGTCCGAGAGTGAGCGCGGCGGTTTGATGACGATGGCGAGCGTGCTCAAGGTCACCGCGAATGGCACCACGACCTCGCCTGTGTTGCGCGGGCATTGGATCACCGAGCGGATCCTCGGCATGGAAACTCGGCCACCGCCGCCGAATGCGGGCGCCGTCGAACCGGATATTCGCGGTGCCGTCACGATCCGCCAACAGCTTGCGAAGCATCGCGAGCATCCGAGTTGCGCCTCATGCCACATCAAGATGGATCCCGCGGGCTTTGCCTTGGAAAGCTTCGATGTAATGGGTGCGCACCGTGAGCGTTATCGTGCGGTTGCTGACAATGTGGAGCCGGTGCCGGGCTATGGCATGAACGGCCAGGCGTTCGCGTTCCACTATGGACCGGCGGTCGATGCTACGGGCGAGTTGCCCGACGGACGCACGTTCCGCGATATCAACGATTTCAAACGCCTGATCTTGTCGGACGAACAAGCCATCGCTCGCAATCTCGCGAAGCAGTTGGTCACGTTCGCGACGGGCGCACCGGTGCGCTATTCCGATCGCGAAGAGCTCGAACGAATTTTGGAGCGCGCGCGTGCGCGCGAGTACGGTGTGCGTACGCTGGTCGAGGAAATCGTTCGAAGCGAGTTGTTCCAAACCAAGTGACGCTACACATTGCTTGGGGGGTCTTGAAGCATCATGAAAACGAGAATTCGCGCTCCGTTCGTCGCCACACGTGAACCCGTCTCGCGGCGGTGTTTCCTGCAAGGCGTCGGTGTCGCGATGTCGCTGCCGTTTCTGGAGGCGATGCTGCCGAGAGTGGTGCGCGCTGCGTCTCCCTCGCTCGCGCCCGGCGCCGAGCCGCGGCGGATGTTCGGCATCTGTAACAACCTGGGTCTGTTGCCGGACCAGTTCTTCCCGGCTGAGGCAGGTCGGGAGTACGTCGCTTCGCCTTACCTGAAGCTGCTGGAGGCGCATCGCAACGACTTCACCGTGATCAGCGGCGTGTCGCATCCCAACGTGGATGGCGGCCATCCTTCGGACATCAGTTTCCTGACCGCGGCGCCGCATCCGGCGAGCAGCTCGTTTCGCAATACGATCTCGCTCGATCAGTACATCGCCGAGCGTATTGGGACGCTCACACGATTCCCATCGCTCACGCTGTCCGTGAACGGCGCCGCGCGCAGCCTGTCGTGGACGGGCACCGGTGTCGCCATTCCGCCGGAAGAGCGAGCTTCGGACGTGTTCAATCAGTTATTCCTGCAGGGCACGCCCGAGCAGGTCGAGGCTCAAGTTCGTCGGCTCGACACCGGGCGGAGCATTCTTGACGCGGTCGCCGATCAGGCGAAAGACCTGGAGCGGACCGTCGGGGCGCGCGATCGAAGCCGGCTCGATCAATACTTCACGAGCGTGCGCGATCTCGAGCAGCGACTCCAAGAATCGCGGGAATGGGAACGTAAGCCGAAACCGGTCGTAGACTACAAACCGCCCGGTGGCCTCACCAACCCGGCGCAGTACATGGACAAGGTGAAAGCCATGTACGACCTTGCGCGGCTTGCGTTCGAGACCGACTCGACGCGTTCGATCACACTCATGTTGAACAGCGTCGCGACACCAGTCATTACGCTTCGCGGCGCGACGATCACCGACAGCTACCACAATCTGTCTCACCACGGTAAATCGGAAGACAAACTCGCGCAGCTCAAAGCGATCGACGAATGGCACATGAAGCTACTCGGGGAGCTGTTTAGCGACCTGAAGGCTGTGCGCGAGGGCGAGGAGACGCTGCTCGATCGCACCATGATTCTGTACGGCTCGAACCTCGGCGACGCGAACGCGCACTCGACGACCAACCTGCCGACGCTGTTCGCGGGCGGCGGCTTCCGTCATGGCCAGCACCTCGCGTTCGACAAAGGACAGAACTATCCGTTGCCGAATCTGTTCGTTTCGATTCTTCAGCGAATGGGACTGGAGGAGGACAAGTTCGCCTCCTCGACCAGTACGATGCGCGGGCTCGAGGTGGCATGAGTCGACGTCTAACGATTGCGCTCGTCGCTATCATCGGGACGCTGTCCGCCGCGCGCGCGGCGGAAGTCGTGATCGACTTCGAGCACGCCGAAATCGGCAAGCCCGTGCCCACGTGGAAGGAGAAGGGCGTGGAGTTCAAGCTCGCGGGATCGCCTACCAAGAGTAAGGCGGCCGGGCGCGTGATGTTCTTCCCGCATATCCCGACGAAGCGCAAAGGCATCCTGAATGCGATCGCCAACGAGCAGGCCATCCCCGTGCTCGCCACCTTTCCAACGAAGGCGTCTTCCGTGACACTCGTGCTGTGGGGATCGACCGGCGTTCCGGCGCTGCTCGAAGCGCTCGATGAAAACGGCGAGGTTGTCGATCGAGCCTCGGTCGATGCGGTCCCTGACCGTAAGGACCCCGCGGACCCCGTCCCGTTCGTTGAGCTCACCGTGAAAGGAGCGGCGATCGCGGCGATTCGATTCAGCGGCCCGCGCGACGGCGAGTTCCTCGCCGCGGACGAAGTGCGCTTCACCCCGGCGAACTTGTAGGTCGGAATTTATTCCGACCCATCGGGAAGGTCGGAATGAATTCCGCCCTACAACTAGCGCGCGGCTTGGGCGACCTTGAGGCGCTCCGCGACGAGCTCCTTCTGAAGCGTGCGTAACTCAGTGACGCGCGGCTCGAGCGCCTCGAGGACATCGGCAGGGAGCTGGTCTTTGACCTGAGCGGCGGACACCGCCCTCGCTTGCTTCATCTGCTCGACCATCTCCGCTGGCATCTGGCTCACGTCCATTTCCAACTCGAGTGGGCTGAGGTTCGAAACCGCATCGGACAGGATATTTCGGATGCGGCGATATCGATCGGCATCGACTCCGGCTGCCGCCGCCCCGACTTCGAGGGTGCCCATCTCGGTCGCGGCGTTTAGGGCGTCGAGCTTTGCGTTCTCGTCTTTGGCTTCCGCGAGCTTAGTGGCTGCGTCCTGTGTTGCCTTGCGCTCTGCTTCCATTCCACGTTGCCAACGGTCGATATCGTCGACCGAGATCGACTGCTCTGATGCGGCGCTCGGTGGCTGGGTTGGCGTCGTAGTCTCGTGATCGGTTGGCGCGGTCGCGTTCGTGGGTTCGGCGGACAGCGTTTCACTTTCCGTCGTACTTTGACCGCAGCCGGTCAGAATGATGGAAAGCGCAAGCGTCGCAACGCCGGATCGTGTGTTCTGCATGTTCTGTTCTCGTGTGTGCGCGACTGACGCCGCGTATCATACCGGAGCGAAGACGCGATCGCGGTGCGCGCTCGACCGCGCAACAGTGCTGCAGATCTTTATCGAGTCGATCATGAGTCAAGAAGTCAGGCGCGAGCGGCTGTAGTGAGTACAGACGAGACCCAAACCGCTTCTGAGGCAGTCGAGCCTGCGCAGCCGGCTGAGACACCACCGTCGCGTCTTGTGATCCGCGTGAAGATCGCGCGAGAAGATTCGCTCGAACCTCTGCCGCCCGCGCAGCTGGATAAAAGTGCGCTCGCCGCTGCGATCGGTCTCGGTGTCATCGTCCTGGTGGCAATCGTTTGGGTTCTCACGCGTGTGTTCGGCGGCGATGCGGTTTCCACTCCCGCCGCGAGCGTTGTGCCAAGCGAAGAGGCGTCTCGATCCCTCGCGCCTGTGCCCACGCCGAATGACGCTGCTGTGCCTGCGCACCTAGACCCAGTTGCCCCAGAGGTCGAGGAACAGCCTGACGTACCACCGTCACCGATCAACGAGGTGATTCCGGACGTGCCGCAGAGCGCGCTTCAAACGATCCGCGGCACGGTTCGAGTCGCGATCCGTGTGGTCATTGGACAGGACGGTACGGTCGTCGGTGCGAACTCGGAGATCCCGGGTCCGAGTCGATACTTCGAACGCATCTCCTTGCAGGCGGCAAAGGACTGGGTCTTTACGCGAAGCGACGGACAAGATAACCGGGAGATGTTGGTACGGTTTTACTTCAGGCGTGACGGTGTGACCGCGGGCGCAGAACCCTTTGGAGGTGTCGACCCCATTGTCTCCGATGGCCCCTCGCCGCCGCCAGGGTGACGAACGAATCAGCTCGTCGTCATTGCGAAGGCGAGGATCCCATTCGGCGCTTCGCTCGCAGTCGCCTCAGGCAAGCGTTCATCTTCAGCGTGGCGCGATATCGATGCGAAGGTTGGTGCCCTCACGCCGGCTGCAAGGCTTGCGCTTCAGCGCCTTTGCCAAGATGCTTGAGCAAGAAGGCTTCGATCTCCTCGAGCAGCGTCATGCGATCGGATTTGCGCTGCAGCTCGTGGGTGGCCGTTTCGATAATGACCGCTTTGTGTACCTTCTTGTGCCGTTTCAGTGCTTTCGCCATCGTCTTCGTCTGGTCCACCTGCACGTCCCAATCTTTGTCACCGTGAATCAGCAAGATCGGCGTGGAGATGCTTTCCACGTGCTCGAGCGGCGAGTCTTCGCGCAACTTGTCGCGGTTCGATCCGATCTGCTCGCGTCGATACTCCGCATCGAGATGCACGGACGCCTGCTCGCGATGAAGCTCCAGGTCGCTGATGCCGGCGATGCTGATCGAGCAGCGAAACAGCTCGCCATTGCGGACGGCACCCAGCATCGCGGCGTACCCGCCGAACCCCCAACCGGCGATACAGATGCGCTTCGGATCGGCGATGCCCTCGTCGATCGCCCAGCGCGTGGCATCGACGATGTCGGAGTAGCTCAGACCGGCCCAGTCTTGATGCGCGGCCAACTGCCACGCTTGACCGTACCCTGCCGACCCGCGGAAATTCATCTGCAGCACTGCATATCCTCGGTTCGCGAGGAACGTCCGCAGGAACGAGAATTGCCAAGTGTCGCGTTCGCCCGGTCCGTCATGAGGCAATACGACGAGCGGCAGCTTCTCTGCACGGACGCCCGAAGGAACCGTTAAGTAGCCCGGAATCTCGGTTCCATCAGATGCCTTGTAAGCGATGTTCCGCATACTTCCGAGCGTGGCGGGCTCGAGCTCGGGATAGGCCGTGCCGAGCTTCTGCAGTAAGTCCTTCGTCGTGTCGTAGATATAATAGGTGCCTGCATCGACATCGTTGGAAGACTGCACGATGAACGTCGTCTCGTCTTCCGTCGAGTCGACGACGTGATGGAATTTGTCTGGAAACTGTTTCTGCAGACGATCCATCAAACTGCGAACGGTTTCTGTCTCGTAATAGGCATAGGGTCGTTCGAGGTCGTAACGAACACCGAGCAGCCGCTTCGCTTGCGTCAGCAGTGGCTCGCCGACGTCCACGAGCGGATGGTTGAACAGCAGGCGCGGCTCGTCTTTATCGGTGAGGTCAATGGCCCATAATGCGTCCCGACCTTGATAGTCGCCAATGGCATACGCCGTGTTCTTCCATGGTGCGACAGCGATCGGGCGCAAAACGTCCGTGGCTGTGAAGGCTTTGCTGCGTGCTAAGCGCCGCCACTCCTGTTCGCCCTCGAGCCGTGCGAAGTAGTGCGTGTTCATGTTCTCCGTGCTGCCCCACGCCAAGCGGATGTTGCCCTTGCCGTCTGTCGCGAAGCTCTGAATCGGCGGCTTTTCGTTCAACACGATGCCGCGCTGACCCGAGTAAATGTCCAGCGAAAAGACCGTCGGGTACGAGTCCCGGTCGTCGTCGACCTGAACCAACACGGTGTCGGGTTCATCCGGCGTGATGTCGATCACTCCGTCCTGTTCGTCAGGGTTATAGAGCGCGACGGCCTTCATGTTCGTGCGAAATTCGAGATTGGAGCCCTTCTTGGTCCCATCTTGAACTTCATTCATCTTCGCGCCGCCAGGGACGAGCGCTGGTTCATTCATGCGGAAGTTCTGCATCGTCGTGCTGGCGACGACCATGTTCGCTTTGTCCGGCCGCAGCTGCAGGACCCTGAGGTTCTCCCCGTCCGTATCGACGCCGATCAAGCGAGAATAGGGCGGTTCGGCGTAGCGCTTACCGCGAATGTTGCCTCGGATGCTGCACAGCACGCGCTTCTCGTTCGCCCATCTGCACCAAGTCAAGTCGAACTTGTCCGGCTCTGAAGCCGCCACGCGCCGAAACTCCTGCTGAGCTGCCGCGCGATCGAAAGTCATGATCAGCGAAACATCGCCGGCGGATGAGATGAACGCGATGCGCCCACCATCAGGTGAGATCGCAACATTGCGGATCTGCGGCATGCGCGCGAAGTGTTCGATCGGTTGTGGCGCTGCGGCGAGGGCAGCGCTGCTCAGGCTCAGTGCAGCGGCGCCAACCGCAATACGGGCAACAGTGATCATTGAATGGACCTCTGATCGGTTGAGCAACTTCGTCGGACTATAGCTAAACGTGAGGAGCGAGCCGGTCTCGGTGTTGCTGCCGTCAACGGTTCTTTGCTCGCCGACTCGTAAGTTCACCCAAGTTCTGTGGATGGAGGTGACATCGCGTCTTCCGTTCGTCCGTCAAGCATCGCGCGTTCCCTGCTGTCATCGTTGTACGGCTCTTATCGCGGAACCCATTGCATAGGTAGCACCACGTCCTTTCGGAGGCAAGCGCGATTACCGTGACGTGCGGAGCCGCCGGCGAAAAGGAATCGCTGCCCTAGGTCGATCGTCCGAATTGCTTCTTCTTCGCCGCCCAAGTTATAAGTGGCGCGTAGTCAAAATAAATGACGCGCCCGGTTGCCCAGTGAGAGGGCGCGCCATGGATGGTTTCGACGGGTGCCTACGAATCCTCTGTGCTTTCGACTCGGTTGCTGCGGCGAGCGCACTCATGTGCGCTTCGAGCGGCCAACTCGTGCTACGCAGTCCTTGGACAGAAGGTTCAACTCGAAGCCGGCCCAGCTACGCTACGAATCACGATCCGTGCATCGAGGAATGATCAGATGCCCTCCGCAATCGAACGTTTGACGGTTTCGCAGTTCGTCTCCTTGCTCGCATCCTCGGCCTGCGATCTCACTCGCAAGATCGATGCCGTTCACTTGCATCACACGTGGCGGCCGACGCGATCGCAGTTCAAAGGGCTCGCGACGATCGAGGCGATGCGCAACTACCACGTGAACACTAAAGGCTGGCGCGATATCGCGCAGCATTTAACGATCGATCCTCACGGGTTTCTTTGGACGGGTCGTAACTGGAATCTTCCGCCGGCGAGTCAAGCTGGACGGAACGGTACGTCGAAGGCGGGTCCGTTCATGATCGAGATCATCGGCGACTTCGACGTTGGCCGGGACGTACTGGACGGAGACCAGCGAAGTGCCGTCCTTTCCGTCACGGCGGCGTTGCTGTCGACCTTCGGTCTCGATTCCGACGCCGTGTTCTTTCACCGCGAACTAGGCTCACCGAAGTCGTGTCCCGGCACGGGCGTCGACAAGACGAAGTTGCTGAAGGAGATCTCCGCGTCGATCTCGACGGTGCCGCGCGAAGGCAAGCGCCGAGGTGCGCGCGCTGCAAAGGCGGAGCCGAGCGCAGTCCCGTTCCCGGCGCGTTTTCTACTCGGACATGCAGTGACCGAGTCCGTCGAGGAGCTCGCGCCCGGATTCGAGAATCACGCCGCACCCGAAGATGAGTATGCGATGCAGGTCGTGAGAGAGGAGACGCGCGTACGTGTGCTCGCGAGCTCAGGTGTCGACACGCGCGATTTTGCCGCATCGCTCCAACGCGGGAACAAGTGGGACATGCTGCGCCCGTATGTGGTCAACCTGACGAAAGGGCGGTTGTCGCAGAGCGGTGAGTTCTCGATGCCGGATGGATCGATCGAAGCCATCATCGATTCGATCCGGCAGTACGTGAGCGTCACTCCGCAGGCTCGCATCATGTTGCATGCGCATGGCGGGTTGGTCGGCGAGAAAGCCGCGCTGTCCTATGCACGCGATGCGCATCAGTGGTGGCTCAATCACGGCGTCTACCCGATCTACTTCGTTTGGGAGACGAGCCTCTTCGAAGTGTTCAAGCAGAAGATCGGACTCGCACGCGGATTGGGCGACGCACGAGACTTCATGTTCGAGGCCACGGCGAGAGCCGCAGGCGGGAAGGCTGTTTGGAGCGAAATGAAGGAGAGCGCGCGGCTGGCCTCGAGTGTGAACGCAGGGCAGGGTGAAGCGGGCGGCGCACGCATCTTCATCGAGGCGTTCGCGAACGCCATCAAGGGCGCGTCGAATGGACAGAAGATCGAGGTTCATGCCGTCGGTCACAGTGCAGGCGCGATCTTCCACTCGCACCTGCTGCCGCTCGTTCTGGAATCAGGCGTGTCGGTAGACAGTCTCTCGCTGCTTGCGCCCGCCGTTCGCGTCGATCTGTTCAAGCAGATGCTGCTCGGTCCGATCGCGGACAAGAAGATCGCATCGTTCACGATGTTCACGATGGATGAAGAGGCCGAGCGCGATGATGACTGCGTCGAGCCGCTCGGCGCGACGCTCTACGGCAAGTCGCTTCTGTACCTCGTCTCGCGCGCGTTCGAGCCGAAACGCAAGACGCCGATCCTCGGGCTCGAAGAGATGGTGCGTGCGGACGTCGAGCTCGTGAAGCTCTTCAATGGCGCTGCGCGTCTCGAGCTTGCGCGCGCTCGCGGCAAGCCGCAGAACGAGGCCACGCAAGCGAAGCAGCACGGCGCCTTCGACAACGACCCTGCGACCATGGCGTCCGTTTTGAAGGTCATCGCGGGCGTGGATCCTGGCACGCCATTTCCGGCCGCGACTGAGCGGGCGCTGACGAGCGATCGATTGTCGACGGCACTCAGCGTTCCAGAACGTGCTTTCGCGCCGGCCGTCGATGCGGATCGTGGGGCGCGCAAACGCTTGCGCGCGTTGTGCGTCGGTATCGATGAGTACCGTGATAACGCACTCGAAGGTTGCGTACGCGATGCGACCGCCTGGGCGCGCGTTCTCGCCGATTTGCGTTTCGATGTGAAAACGCTGTTGAACGGTGCGGCAACACGCGAGTCCGTACTCGAGTCGCTCAAGCAGCTTATTGAAACCGCACGGGCTGGCGACCAATTGGTGTTTCAATACTCAGGTCATGGAACGCAAGTCGAAGACTTGAACGGCGATGAGTCCGATCGCTACGACGAAGCGCTCGTGCCCGTCGACTATCACACGGGCGCACTGCTGCTCGACGATGACTTGGCCGATGTCTATCGCACGCTTCCGGACGGCGTCGTCCTCACGTTGTTCATGGATTGCTGTCACTCCGGAACCAACAGCCGGTTCGCACCCATCGACCGCGGTCAGGCACGGGGTTCGGAGAAGCGTCGCTTCCTCGAGCTGCCGCCCGAGGTGAAAGAGGCGCATCGGCGCTTTCGAGCGCGCGCCGGATCGCCTCGGCCGACTTCCGCAGAGGAATCGTTGCCGGGTGTGATCCACTACGCCGCGTGCCTCGACAACCAGTTTGCTTATGAGTCGAACGGCCAGGGTCATTTCACGCAAGCGGTCACCGCACGATTGATCGAAGCGGTCTCCGAGCGCGCAACCAACGAAACGTTCGCCACGGAGATTGCGACGAAAGTCGGTGGGCTAGGGCGGCCTCAGACACCGCGCCTGATGAGATTGCCCGAGGGGCTCGAAGGCCGGCCCATTCTCTCGACGAGTACGGCCGTATCTTCTAGCGCATCGGCTTCGCGCGTCGACTTCGATTGGGAACGTCAGTGCCTGCAGTTCTTCGAGGCTGGCGCGGCTTATCTGCGCGGCCGTCTGGGAACTTAACGTGGCGAAGCCGTTCGAGCTCGGCGAGGGCATCCTGACGCCGGCGCGCCCGACGCCGTATCGGCGCAAGTACGACGATCCCGTGCATCGCCCCTTGCGCGTGTTCACGCAAGATCCGGCGGCGTCTCGTTTCGACGGCGCAGTCGACACGATCATGGTGCCCTGGGAGCCGGTCGGGCCGGGACCGAGCGGCGCGCTCTTCGTCGTCAACGATATTCATGAGCCGAGCGGGCGCGTTCTCGGAGCGATCGACCTCGAATCTCGCGACGTCGTTCTGCGCCAAGGGCTCACGCCGACGACCGCCGATCCGCGCTTCGCGCAGCAGATGACGTACGCGATCGCGATGGCCGTGTACGAACGATTTCAACGCGCATTGGGTCGCCTGCCGGAGTTCGCACCTGCGATTCGGAAACAGGGCGGAGGGCAGCTCGAGATTCGTCCGCACTTCGACGAAGAGGACAATGCTTACTACGATCCGGATCGACGCGCGTTGTGCTTCGGATATGTGAAAGCGTCGAAGGCGGCGGCGGGCCGATTGCAGCCGGGCGCGCACGTCTTCACCTGTCTCTCGCACGATGTGATCGTGCACGAAACGACGCATGCACTGCTCGACGGCATGCGGCCGCTGCTGATTCTTCCTTCCAATCCAGACGTCGCTGCATTCCATGAAGGGTTCGCGGACGTTGTCGCGTTGCTGATGCGCTTTCGCTTCACGGATGTCGTGCGCCGGGGGTTGGAGGAGTCCGGCGGCTCGTTGAACTCGCGACTGCTCACGCAGTTTGCGGATGAATGGGGCCGAAGCGAGGGCGACGGGCGCGCTGCATTGCGCCGGATCGTTCTTCGGAAAGGAGAGCCGGATGCACCGGTTCCAAGCGAAGATCTCTACGATAAGCGCAAGGAGCATCACGATCTCGGCGCCGTCTTCGTGGCCGCGGTTTTCGAGGCGATGAGCCGCGTCTTCGATCGCAAGACGAAACGATTGCGCAAGATCGCGGAGCTGGGTCCTGCGGCCCGCGATCATGTCGGTGAGTTGCTCGCGGCCGAAGCGTGCAGGCTTGCGAACCAGTTCTTGAACATTCTCATTCGAGCGGTCGACTACTGTCCGCCAGTCGATCTGACGTTCGGCGAGTTCCTGCGCGCACTCATCACGGCGGATCGCGTCACCGTGCCGGACGATCCGTACGGCTATCGCGAGGCGCTCATTCTCGCGTTCCGGCGCTACGGCATCACGGTGCCTGACGTATCGGATCTAGGCGAAGAGACTCTGCTTTGGCGCGCGCCAGAGAAGGAGCTGCCCGCGATCAAAGGCTTGAGCTTCGCGGAGTTGAAGCACGGGTGCGAGCCTGGATGGTTCGCTGAGCAGCAACAGCGAGAGGCGCAAGCGCAGTCCCTCGGGGAGTTCGTGACCGCGCCGGGTCGACACCGCTACTTCGGCATCGTGCCGCCCGGCCGACGTGGCGATGAAACTTACGATCCGCCGAAGATCGAGTCCGTGCGCACGTTGCGGCGACTCACCCCTGACGAGGAGCTCGATTTCCATATCGTCGCGGAGATCACGCAGCGTGCCGTTCGCAAAGGCAGAGCGTACTACGGCGGTTCGACGGTGATTCTGGACGAGGAGGGCGTCATTCGCTTCGCGATCGGCAAGGGCGTTGCGAACGCGAAGCGTCGCACGGCGGCGGACACGTTTTTGTCCGGAGCGCCCGCGGCGTATCGCGCCGCGTTCGAAGGCAAAGCGGATGCGGGCGCACTCCTGCGGCGCTTTCACGCGAGCAAGGGCCGCAAGCGATCCATGTAGGTCGGCGAGGCAGATGTAGGTCGGAATTTATTCCGACACTTTCTTGGTCGGAATGAATTCCGACCTACAACGCTCGAGCTCGCGTGCGTGAAACTCGGCGG
>JBIQKP010000050.1:0-6139 GCA_044506405.1 Lysobacterales bacterium
ACGGCAGCAAAGTGATCTTCTCGATGCGCATCATCGAAGATCCCGACGCCGATCCCCTCCCGACCTGGAACGTTTGGGAATACGACATCGCTTCGAACGGCCTGCGCCGGGTCATCGCGTCCGACACGATCGCGGAGGAAGGGCACGACATCATGCCCCAGTACCTTCCCGACGGACGGATCGTGTTTACCTCCACGCGCCAGCGCCAATCGCGCGCGATTCTGCTCGACGAGAGCAAGCCGCAGTTCGCAGCGCAAGTCGAGGCAGGTCCAGAGCAGCCGGCGTTCCTCTTGCACGTCATGGGCGAAGACGGCGGCGACATCAACCAGATTACCTTCAATCAAAGCCATGACCTGTTCCCGTCCGTACTGAACGACGGTCGGATCATCTATACGCACTGGGAGCAGGCGCTGCAGGGCAGCCAGATGGACCTGTATGTGATCAATCCCGACGGGAGCGATCGCCAGCTCCTGTACGGTGCGCACAGCCACGCGACCGGCACACTCGATCCAGAGACGAACGAGCCCTCGACCATTCAGTTCCTGCAGCCGCTGGCGATGCAGGACAATCGCACGCTTGCACTCGTTCGCCCGTTCACGGGCACGAACGAAGGCGGGGATCTCGTGCTCATCGACACGACGAACTACATCGACAACACGCAAGGCTCGAACCCCGCGAATGCGGGTCTGCGCGGTCCCGCACAAATGCGCGCGCTGCCGACAGATGTACGAACAATCCCCGGTCCCTCCCCCGGCGGCCGCTATCGTTCTGCTGCGCCGCTGTTCGACGGCACGAATCGCCTGCTCGTGAGTTGGTCGCAGTGCCGACTCATCGAGGACACCCGCATCGTTCCCTGCACGTCGGAGCGGCTCAACGATCAAGTCAATCTCCCCGTCGAAGCACCGCCGCTCTACGGCATCTACATTTACGACGTTCGCGACAACACGCAGAAACCGATCGTCACGCCGGAGGAAGGCTTTATCTATACGGAAGTGGTCGCCGCCGCACTTCGCCCGCTTCCCCCCGTCATCCTCGACCGCGTCGCTGGCGTGGATTACCCCGACAACTTACTGACCGAAAGCGCCGGCATCCTCAGCATCCGGAGCGTGTACGACGTCGACGGTGCCGATACGGCCCCTGGCGGCATCGCTGCAGTGAGCAATCCTTCGAACGCGCAGTACGCAAATCGGCCTGCGCGCTTCCTGCGTATCGAGAAGGTCGTCTCCCAACCCGATGAGGACACGCGCGAGATCCGCAATAGCGCATTCGGTGTCGCGGGTCGACGCTTCGGCATGCGCGAGATATTGGGCTACGCACCGATCGAGCCCGACGGCTCGGTGCTCGTGAAAGTCCCCGCGAACGTTGCGTTCGCGATTAGCGTGTTGGATGCGAACGGCCGTCGACTGCCCGGCGTGCTCGGCGCACGTCATTCGAGTTGGTTACAGGTCGTACCGGGCGAAACACTCGAATGCAATGGTTGTCATGCGACGAATGCCACTCCGCCGATCGCCCATGGCCGCAAAGGGCTGACCGACAGCGTCAATCCGGGCGCTTCAGCGACCGGCGGCGCTTTCCCCGGCACGAACCCAGTCCTCGCACCCTTGGACATGGGCGAGACCATGGCGAAAGCCCGTGGGCGAGCGATGTGCAACGGTGTGTGCGAGCTGAGTGTGGACATTGCGTTCAACGACTATTGGCAGCCTGGCTACTCGCCGATGACCACGCCCGGGTCGTTCGATATGTGCTACGGCGCAAACACCAACATCAAGAATGACCCTGAGAATCCAGAGAGCACGCACATCTGCGCGACCCGGCTCTCGACGCTGCCGCCCACACCCGATGCGTGTCGCACGGAGTGGACGGGGTTGTGCCGCATCACGATCAACTATGAGCAGATCATCCATCCGTTGTGGGGCATCGACCGGTTCGTCGATATCGATGGGGTCCCCGGCAACGACCTCGATCCGAACGGAATCGAGATCAATCACAAGTGCACGATCTGCCACTCGCCGGTCGCAGCGGACTCGACGGCTCAAGTTCCTGCAGGCGATCTCGACCTCACGGATGGTCCGTCGGACGAAGAACCCGACCACTATCGCTCCTATCGCGAGCTCTTGTTCGGCGACGTCGGCCAGATCCTCAACGACGACGGCGTGCTCGAAGACGAATGCATCCGAACCGTCGTCGACCCCGAGACGATGGTGGAAACCTGCGTGGCATTCCGCCAGGTCCCCGCTCCGATGAGCAGCGCGGGCGCACGCAACTCGACGCGCTTCTTCGACACGATGGAGGGTCGCCGGGTCATCACCGTCGACCATAGCGACTTTATGTCACCAAGTGAGTTACGCTTGATATCTGAATGGCTGGATATCGGCGCGCAGTACTACAACGATCCATTCGCCGCACCGGAGAATTGATGAGTCGTCCGCCCTCGCTGTTAATTCTGCTGGTCCTGCTTTTTACAGCGAGTGCGCAAGCCGACGAACCGCGCAAGATCCTGATCGCGGACCCGTTCATCGAGCTGCACACCGGACCGGGTCGAGGCTACCCGATCTTCCATGTTGTAGAGCGCGGCCGCGAAGTCGAGATCGTGAAGCGTCGCACCGACTGGTTTCAGATCCGAACCGAGCAAGGCGTGGAAGGATGGGCCTCGCGCGAGCAGATGATCGCGACGCTCGAGCCGACGGGCGAGCCGCTCGATCTCCAAGAGCCCGCGCGCGAGAACTATATGAGTCGCCGCTGGCAAGGCGGCGTGATGGCCGGAGACTTCGGCGGCGCGAGCCTCGTCTCCGCGTTCGGCGGTTATGCGTTCAGCGACAACCTTTCGATCGAGCTCACGATCAATCACATTCTCGGCGAGTTCTCGAACGGCTACAGCGCGACGCTCGGGTTGATGCATGTGTTCGTACCGGAGTGGCGCATCTCGCCCTACTTCACGCTCGGCACCGGCATCATATACACCGATCCAAAGTCGACGCTCGTGCGGGTCGAAGACCGCAACGATCAGATCGGCTACGTCGGCGGCGGCCTGCAGTTCTATTTGACTCGCCGTTTCATGTTGCGCTCGGAATATAGAAACAACGTCATCTTCACGAGCCGCGACGATAACGAGGAAGTGGACGAATGGAAGTATCTCGGATTCGCGTTCTTTTTCTAATCGCAGTGTGCGCTTCGACGCTGCCAGGCTGCGCCTGGCTCGGCCGCGGCGGCGATGCGCCGCCCGAGCCCGTGGCCGCTCAGAGCAGCGATGGATTGAGCGATCCCGAAGCGGAACGCCCGATCATCGATCCGCAAGTCGAGCGCCGCGAAATCAAGCGAACGCGCATCGACACCGAGGATTTCGAGCTCGGCGCGTATGTCGGCATCCTCAGCATCGAGGATTTCGAAAGTAATGCGGTGTATGGCGCACGCCTTGCCTATCACCTGACCGAAGACTTCTTTCTCGAAGCAACCGTCGGCCAGACGCGTGCGGGTCGCACGAGCTATGAGAATCTCTCGGGCTCTGCTGACCTGTTGACGGACTCCGAGCGCGACTACACGTACTACGCGCTCTCCGCTGGCTGGAATGCGTTGCCAGGCGAAGTCTTCGTCGGCAAGAACCGCGCGTATAACTCGGCGTTTTACTTAGTGGCGGGCATCGGAAGCACGAGGTTCGCGGGCGATGATCGCTTCACTGTGAGCGGCGGATTCGGCTATCGCGTACTGCCGACCGACTGGCTCGCGGTCCGTTTCGACGTGCGCGACCATGTCTTCGATATCGATCTCTTGGGCAAGAAAAAGATCGTCAATAATTTAGAAGCGCATCTCGGTTTATCGATTTTCTTCTGAGCGACGATGGGGACTGCCCCCGTAGGGGCTGTCCGCCCCTGAGCGCTCAATACAACCGAGAGGTACACCAACCATGCCGTCATGGAACATCAAGCATTGGCTACGCGGTGCTGCGCTGATGACGACGCTCGTCGTCGCTTCGATGGTGAGCGCGAGCAGCTCGGTCGCGCCCACATTTACATTACCGTCGCGAAGTGGCGACATGATCTCGCTCGATCAACTGAAGGGCCAGGTTGTCATGCTCAACTTCTGGGCGAGCTGGTGCGGCCCGTGTCGCCAAGAGATGCCGCTTCTCGATCAAATGCACAAGCGCTACAGTTCGCTTGGGTTCACGCTGCTCGGTGTCAACGTGGAAGCGAACACGAAGGATGCCGAACGCTGGCTCGCGGACACGCCGGTGTCATTCCCGATCGTGTTCGATAAAGAGAGCAAGGTGAGCCAGATGTACGAGGTCAGCGCGATGCCGAGCACGGTCTTCATCGACCGCAAAGGCAAGGTGCGCTACCTGCATCGTGGTTACAAGTCAGGCGACGAGAGCGAATACCTCAATCAGATTCGCGCGCTGTTGAAGGAGTAAAGGAATGGCAATTGGGCTGGGGACTGGGGGCTGGGGCCAGAACGCGCGCCTCGCGCCGTTTTTGTTCACGCTAGTTTCGCGCCCGAGAATGTCATCGGCTCCGTTCCAACGCCTCGCGTATCAGCCCCCAGCCTCCAGCCTCCAGCCCCCAGCCCACAAGCGCGGCGGAGTGGGGCGAGTACTGCTCGCTGCAGCAGCCGCGCTTGTTATGTCCGGCTGCGGCAACATCGAACCGTGGGTGAAGCCGTACGAGCGCCAAGCACTCGCGGATCCCATCATGTCGCTCGATCCGCATCCGGTCTCCTCCTCGTACATGCACCACGTGTTCGAGGCGCGCGAAGGCGCGCGCGGCGCGCTCGGCAGTGCGGGCGGCGGCTGCGGATGTAACTAGAAGGCGCCGCACTTGATCGCGTACAGGCTAAAGAAACTCGACTTCAGCCGCGCCCATCGCGCGGCGCTGTCGGCAGCACGCACTCTGCTGCTCGTCTTGGCAGCGTCGTTTGCGCTACCCGCAACGGCGGCCGTGCTGCCCGAAGACCGCGCAGACGTTCTCTACCATCGCTACGAAGGCGGCGGCGTCACGATTCATGGGCCGTCGGTGCTGGTGCGCAAGAAAATGGCCGAGAAGTATTCGGTCAGCGCGAACTACTACATGGACATGGTGACGAGCGCGTCGATCGACGTCGAGGTCAGCGGCGCGAGCGAATACAAGGAGGAACGCGATCAGTACAGCCTCGGGTTCGATTACTTGCGAGGCAAGACGACGTACAGCCTCAGCTACACGAACTCGGAAGAGAACGACTACGAGGCGCAGACCGCGAGCTTCGGCATCAGTCAGGATCTCTTCGGCGATCTCACGACGGTCACAATGGGTTTCTCGAAAGGATGGGACACCGTCCGCAACGCCACCGATCTGTTGTTCGAAGAAGAGATCGAGCGTTGGAGTTATCGCGTCGGTGTCTCGCAGATCGTCACGAAGACGATGATTGCGACACTTGGTCTCGAGGTCATCACCGACGAGGGTTACCTCAACAACCCTTATCGCTCGTTCCGTTACCTCAACCCGACGAACGATCAATTGTTCTCGCTCGAGCGGGAAATCTATCCGCACACGCGCACGAGCAATGCTGTCGCCCTGAACGCGAAGTACTTCCTGCCGTATCGCGCTGCGCTGAATGGCGGCTACCGCTTCTTCACCGATACGTGGGGCATCCGCGCCGACACCTTCGAGGTCGGCTATACGCATCCGGTCGGCCCTTGGACATTCGAGATCGGCTACCGCAACTACTCGCAGAATCACGCGGATTTCTACAGCGACCTCTTCGAGCGCCGCGATCAACAGAACTTCATGGCGCGCGACAAAGAGCTCGCGACGTTCACGAGTCATCGGGTGCGCCTCGGGGGTACCTATGAGTTCGCGCGCACAGGCTGGCGCTTCGTCAAGAAGGGATCGGCGAGCCTCTTCTACGATCGGATCGAGTTCGATTACGAAGACTTCCGCGATGCGCGCTACTCGATGGACGCTTCAGCGGAGAATTTCCGCCCTGCGGGCACCGAACCTCTCTATACATTCGGCGCCAACGTCATTCAGGCATTCATTTCGATCTGGTTTTAGATTTCCTTGGTCGGATTGAAATCCGACCAACGCGCGCTCCGCGGCTTCCCTATAGGTCGGAATGTATTCCGACACCTTCTTGGTCGGATCAAAATCCGACCTACACGCGCTTCGCGGCC
>JBIQKP010000050.1:6239-28056 GCA_044506405.1 Lysobacterales bacterium
TATTCCGACACCTTCTTGGTCGGATCAAAATCCGACCTACACGCGCTTCGCGGCCGCGTGAATGCACTAAGATGCATCTAAACTGGCCGTAATGGGACTCTGAATGGGCTTACCTTGTGATCTCGCGCGTCGAGCTTGTCGCACCGTTCTGAGATTCCCCTCCCTAGCCCTCCTCGCCTCCGCGCTTTTCGCGTGCACTTCCGTTTCCGCCGCCTCTCTTCCCACGCGCGATCAGAATCCTTTTCTCGCGGGTTTCGGCTTGCCTGGATCGATGGATGCTCGGCTGCCGGAGCAGTCGGAATGGGCCGTCGACCTCAACTGGGCCAGTACCGCGCTCGTGCAAAGTGCAGCGAACGAGTCTCTCGTCGTCGACGCAGAGTCGCGCGAGGTCAGGCTGTCGTTTGCCCGACGATTCGGCCAACGCTGGTCGTTCGAGCTCGAACTGCCGTATCGGTATACCGGCGGTGGCAATCTCGATAGCTTCATCGACGAATGGCACGATGTGTTCGGCTTACCTGAAGGCGCACGTCCGATGCAGCCTCGGGATCGATTGCGAGTGCACTACTCGCGAGCCGGCGAAACGCTCATCGAGCTCGACACGCCGACCGAAGGATTCGCGGACGCTTCCGTGGCACTCGCGTACGCACTGCATGATTCCGAATCCACTGCCGTGAGCGCAGCACTCGCGGTGAAGCTGCCGACTGGCAAGGGTCATTGGTTGAACAGCAGCGGCGCGATAGACGTCTCCGCGATCCTTGCCGCCGAGCGCCGACTCGCGGAGCGCTGGACGCTCGCAGGTCAACTCTCCGCAACGTGGTTGGGCGAAGGGGACGTGCTACCGAACCTTCAGCGCGAGCTCGTCTGGGGTGGGCACGTGAGTGCGAGCTTCACCGTGACACCGGCGCTCGCGCTCATCGTACAGATGGACGGTCATACGCGCGCCTTCGATAGCGAGCTCGAGTTTTTCGACGACGCGCTCGTAGCGACACTCGGCGGCCAAGTCCATTTCGGCGACGGCTGGACGCTGAGCATGGGCGTGAGCGAAGACCTCTTAGTAGAGCATTCGCCGGATGTCGTGTTCGTGATTGGGCTGCGTCGGGCTCGAGAGTAGGCACAGACCAAGAATCGGGAAACGCGTCGGAATGAATTCCGACCTACACCTTGCGCTTGCGGGCGCGCGCGGCTGCTGCGCGCGGCACCTGCTGCGTGATGCAGTGGATGTTGCCGCCTCCGAGCAAGATCTCGCGCGCCTGAACGCCGATGACACGTCGATCCGGGAACAACCGCTTCAGTGCGTTCGCCGCAAGACGATCCTTCTTCGGATCGAGCAGCGGCATCACGATCGTCGAGTTCGCGATGTAGAAGTTCACGTACGAGGCAGCGAGGCGCTCCCCCGCGCAACGAGCAGGCAGGCCTAGATCGACCGCATCGACGCCCCGCTCCTCTTCCGCCGTGCGATAGAGCGGACCGGGCATCGGCAACTTGTGAATCTTGAGCTTCCGGCCCTTCGCGTCACGTGCGCTCTTGAGCCGCTCATAGGCATCGAGAGAGACCGCATACTGCGGATCGCGTTTGTTGTCGGTCCACGTTAGCGCGACCTCGCCCGGTCGCACGAAACAGCAAAGGTTGTCGACGTGCCCGCTCGTTTCATCATCGACGACCCCCTTGCCGAGCCAGATCACGCTCGTGACGCCGAGGTATTCGTGCAGGAGAATCTCGAGCTGGCCTTTGTCGAGATGCGGATTGCGATTCGGATTGAGCAGGCATTCTTCGGTTGTGATCAGCGTCCCTTCGCCGTCGACGTGGATCGCTCCGCCTTCGAGTACGAACGGCGCTCGATATCGATCGCACCGTTCGATCTCCAAGACTTTCCGAGCGACGAGATCGTCTTGGTCCCATGGGAAATAGAGGCCGGAGTTCAAACCGCCCCAAGCATTGAAGATCCAATCGACACCACGCACCTGCCCCGCATCATCGACGACGAAGGTCGGACCGGCATCTCGCATCCATGCATCGTTGCTCGACATCTCCACGATTCTGACGGCATCGGGTAGCATCGATCGCGCATTGACGAACTGCGCTGACGAGACCCCGACCGTAACGGGCTCTCCAGTTGCAATCGCGCTCGCGCAAGTTGCAAACGCAGCCTGCGCTGGCTTTGCGCCCAGCCGCCAATTCGTCGGACGCTCTGGCCAGAGCATCCAACATCCGGCGTGAGGCTCGAACTCGGCCGGCATTCGAAAGTTGTCGCTTGCGGGAGTGGTTTTAAGGAGAGATGGCATTCTGAGGCTGGAGACTGGAGGCTGGAGGCTGGAGCAAGAGCTTGGCCGGCGCACCGGCCGCTGACCACTCCTGCGCTTGGCGGGCGGCTCGTCAGGAGCGCTGCCTTTAGCGTTGGAGCAATTCAATCATATCTGCGTGTACCTCGGAGTGTGATCGCAGGTCATCGGCGACATTTGCGCGATCAGCGCGCGATCGATTCTGAGACACCTTCCATTTGCCGATGAGCTTCTCCACCGGGATCTCGATGCCAACGATGG
The DNA here is from genome assembly GCA_044506405.1 of Lysobacterales bacterium. Lineage (GTDB taxonomy): Bacteria > Pseudomonadota > Gammaproteobacteria > Steroidobacterales > Steroidobacteraceae > Steroidobacter. The sequence continues at coordinate 8,780 of JBIQKP010000050.1, forward strand.
CACTCAGCAGCTTATCGGTGTAGTCGCTCGGCGCATCCGCAACGCTCCATGGGTGCTTGCGCCCGCTCTCTTGCTCCACCGTCAGTGCGTTCAGCAGATCCAGCAACCACTCACGCTCGTGCACTACGCGCGCTTTCCCGTACGCATGCACGGCGACGTAATTCCAAGTCGGGACGACCTTGCCGTCCTTCTGTTTCGCCTCGTACGCCGAGGGGGACACGTACGCATCCGGGCCCTGGAAGATCACGAGTACATCGCTCGCCTGCTCGAGCGACGTCCATAACGGATTCGAACGAGCAACATGACAGCGCAGCGTGCCCTTCGGCCCCACGTTCGGATCCGTGACGAACGGAATGTGGTTCGCTTCCATCCCAGCGGAAGTGTTTGCGACCAGCACGCCGAGCGGGTAGCTGCGCATGAGCGCATGCATGACCTCGACGCGATGTTCAGCGAAGTGAGCCGGGACGTACATCAGAGAACACCGTCAGCGGCTGAGCGTGTACTCGGCACTGCAGTACGGGCACTTCGCCCAACCGGTTTTCTCGATCGGCAAGAACACGCGCGGATGCGAATTCCACAAGTGCATGCCCGGCATCGGACACGACAGCGGTAGGTCCGCCGCAGTCACGGTGTACTGGTTCTTCGCGTTCGGTTGGATGAGCTTGGTGGATTCCTGCGTTTCCATAGTCGGCTCGGATTGAAGACGTGGTGAGGGATTATCACACGGAAAACGGCAAGGTTGACGATTGACAGCCGGAGACGGAATCCAGTGAGCCTCTTAGCCGGTCACTGGCAACGCTCAACCGTCAACTATCAGCCAGTTCACGTTCCCATATCTCGACGACCCCCTTTCGCTCCCCGACAAACTCATCGGCATTCACGACGTTCTTCGCGCCGTCGAGGGATAGGCGGTGCAATCGGTGGCGATACTTCCGATAGGTGTCGACCAGAAAGTCGACCGTGGATTGAGGCACGAGATTGCCCGAGGCGAGACTTTCGAGCTGCCGAATGTTGTCGGAGAACGTCACGATCTCGGGGTAGCGATCCGCCCAAGTGAGCATCCAGAACTGAACGAGGAACTCGATGTCCGCGACGCCGCCTGGATCTTGCTTCAGATCGAACTCGCCCGGCTTCGCCTTGGATAGATTTTCGCGCATGCGGACGCGCATGTTGCGCACGGCTTCTCTCAGCCCGTCTCTCTTGACGGCCTTGCGCAGCACTTCGATGCGGGCGGCTTCGAACTCAGCGCGAAACGACTCTTCGCCCGCGATGGCTCGCGCGCGAAGCAGCGACTGATGCTCCCACGTCCATGCCTCCTGAAACTCGTAGTCTCGGAACCCGGCGAGCGATTGGACGAGAATCCCGCGATTGCCGCCCGGCCTGAGCCGCGTATCGACTTCATAGAGCCGCCCCTGCGCCGTATGCACAGTGAGTAAGTGCACGAGTCGCTGCCCGAGCCGCTGGAAGAAAACGGTATTGTCGATTGAGCTCGATCCGTCTGTGCGTTGGGCATCACCCGAGGAGTCGTGCAGGAAGACGAGATCGAGGTCCGACCCGTAGCCGAGCTCCAATCCGCCGAGCTTGCCGTACGCCACGACGATCATGCTCGGAGTTCTGACGTGACCTTCATCGTTCACGCACTGCGGCGTCCCGTGACGCGCGGTGATCTGAGCCCACGCGAGCATTAAGGCTTCTTGCACGAGCAGCTCGGCAATATCCGTGAGTCGATCGCTCACTCTCATCAAAGGCAAGCCCCCGATCAGATCGGCCACCGCGACACGGAATATCGCGGCGCTCTGAAACTGGCGCAGGATTTCGACTTGGCGCTCCGGGTCTTCCGCCTGCATGAGCGTGTGTCGCGCGGCTAGATCGCTCGCGAACTGCTCTCGGCTCGGTTCTTCGTCGATGACACGCTCGTCGATGAGCTCATCGAGCAGCAACGGATGGGCCGCGATTTGATCAGCCAAGAACTGGCTTTCCCCGCAGAGCTGCACGAGCCTGCGCAAGGCAGCCCCGTTCTCATTGAGCAGCGCGAGATACGCCGTGCGCCCACCGATACGCTCCAGAATCTTGAGTGTGCGGGTCAGCGTGATCGGTGGTACGGACGTCCTGGCGATGAGCGGAAGCAGCCTAGGAAACAGCTCTCGCAGGCGTCGGCGTCCCGTTTCGTCCTGCCGGCGGAAATAGGCGCTCGAGGCAAGCTGGTCGAGAAGCTCAGCGACGGCTTCGGGTTCATTGAATCCGAATGTACGCAGGGCTCGCGCGCGTTCCTCGTGTGCGGCTTCGAGATCGAAGGTCGATGCACGTGCAGCGGCATCCTCGCCGTCGGACACCGGCCCGAAGACCGTCTGCGCGAAGTGCTTCGAGACGCGTTCGCGGTGCCACGCAAGCTCTTCTTCGAGCGACGCCCAATCGGGTCGATGCAGTGAGAACGCGAGGCGTTCACGTGCATCGGAATCCTCAGGAAGCTGATGCGTCTGTTCGTCGTTCCATTCCTGGAGCCGGTTCTCGACGAGCCGCAGGAAACGATAAGCCGCCTCGAGCTCCGCCACAGCCTCTTTACCGAGCAAGCGCTGATCGATGAGGAGCGGTAGCACCTCTCGCAATGAACGCGACTGCAGGCGCTTATCGCTGCCGCCTCGAATCAACTGCATCGCTTGCACGACGAATTCGACTTCGCGAATCCCGCCGGGCCCGAGCTTGATATTGTCGCGCAGCTCGCGGCGCTCCACTTCGCGCGCGATCATCGCTTTCATGTCGCGCAACGACTCGAACACACCGAAGTCGAGATACCGCCGATAGACGAACGGACGAATGGCTTCCTCATACAACGCGTCGAATTGATCGAGCGCCGTGAGCGGGCGTGCTTTGACGTAAGCATACCGTTCCCAGTCGCGACCATGCTGCTGCAAGTAATGCTCGAATGAGGCAAAGCTCAGCGCGACACGCCCACTGTCTCCGAACGGACGCAAGCGCAAGTCGACCCGGTACACGAACCCGTCGACCGTCGGAGACGTCAGCAGCTGCACAAGCTTCTGCGCAACCCGAAGAAAAAACTCCGCGTTGTCCACCGAGCGAGCGCCGTCGGTTTCACCTTCCTCGGGATAGAGGAGCACGAGGTCAACGTCCGATGAGTAGTTGAGCTCGCCGCCCCCGAGCTTACCCATGCCCAGGATCAGCAGCGGCTGAGGCGCTTTGGTCTCCGCGCTTCGCGGTGTGCCATAGCGTGCGACGCACGCCGCATACGCGTACTCGTAGGCATGGCGAATGCACTCATCGGCGAGGAGCGACAAGTCGCGCAACGTCTCGTCGAGATCTGCCCAGCCAGCGATGTCGCGCCACGCGATGCGTACCATGTGCCTGCGACGAAAGTGCCGCAACTCCGCCATCGCTTCCGACTCATCGTGTGCGCGCAATCGTTCGAGCCGATCGCGCTCGATGTACTGCGCGTCGGCTCCTAAAAGCCCTCCGTCGCGAACGAGCTCCGCGAGTACGCTCGGGTGACGCGTGCAAACGCTCGCGACGTACTCGCTGCATGCCCACACACGAAGCAGCGATGCAGCCACGCGCTCATCCTGGAGGATCGCACCCCACGTCGTCGCATCGACTTCTCGCGCGGCCGCCAAGCGCTCTTCCGCTCGTGCAGTGAGCGCGTGCTCAGGATGACCTTGGGACGGAGATTTCATACGTCGAGTCTATATGGAACTTTTCCGAAAGTGCTGTTTCGCTGCGACAGAGCAGAGTGGTCAGGCTGAACCTTTTCAGAAAGCGGTCCGTTTATATGTCAGAGGGGCTGATGCCCGCATGTAAGGTGGAGAGAAAATATGCCTATGAGCCGCGATACGAATACGAGCGTGTTGTCGCGAAGCGGTCCCGTCATCGCGGTGATAGGACTGCACGCTGCACTCATCTATGCGTTGGTGGTCAGCACAGGCTTCATTAAAGCACCATCGTTCGTGCAACCGCTGCAAACGGTATTCATTGACGAGCCCGTGAGCGAACCGGAACCGGAGATCGAACCGGTGAAACCGGAAATCGAAGACATCGCACCCGTTGACCAGCCGGTCCCCGAACTGCAGATCGCCGACATCCCGGTGCCGACTACTGACGTTGTCGCCCCGCCGTCCGAATCGGCGATTACGGGAACGCCGTCAGAACCTGGCGCGATTTCGCAGCAGCTCAAGACCTCGAATCGAGTCGAACCGACCTACCCCGCGACTTCGCGCCGACTTGGCGAAGAGGGTACGGTGCGACTCAAAGTGTTGGTGGACGAGAAGGGTCGACCCAAGGACGTCGGCGTCTTGAACACGAGTGGATTCAGCCGACTCGATCAAGCGGCGATCGAAGCAGTGAAGCGTTGGCGGTTCGTCGCGGCGACCGACGGTAACCGTCCGATCAGCACTTGGACGCAGGTTGCGATCACGTTCAAACTGACCGACGCGCAACGCGGTTAAACGGCAAATCCCAGCTGAAGAGGCCGGAGCTCTATAGGAGCTTCGGCCTCTTTTTTTGCGCCCTACACTCGGGCGAACACTTCCGGTAGCTTCTTACCCGTTTTAGCCCTTTACGGCTGACGTCCAGAAAGCCCTACAAATTCGAGCCACAACAAGCGGCCGCTTGGACAAGCGCGAGCTCTCACACGTCTTTGCGCGCACACCATGAGCCACGTCACTGAATCATCGATGCGCTCCTCGTAGGCTCGACGCAGATCGCCTTCCTCCGCGACGACGCATGAGCCGCTTCGGCAAGAACCAGTTCGGGCGGGAGCGAATGGGTCGTTCAGGTTTCGCCCTAAAGCGTACAAACCCATAGCGTGCGAAGTTGCGGCCGTTACGCACGGCTCCGCGCACACGGTGAACTGCATGAGAAACTCTCGTCGCCCCGCCCCTTCCCTCCACGTCAAAGTCGAGGCGCGCGACGCGCAGCGCACGCGGTGGAAACTGAGCTTCTGGGCGGGCACGGCGCTTCTCGCTGCCGGGTTGCTCGCAGGACGCGCCGATGCCAGCACGGCGCTCTGCTCGAGCGGCACATGCAGCGCCTCAATGGGAGCGGACAAAGCCGATCACTACCTCCGCTTTTCGACGGCGTTGCCAGGCGCGCATGCGGCGCGCGGCTCCCATTCATCGGAGCTTTCGGATCAAGAGCTCTCGTCCTTCAGCGGTGTGGGCATGATCGTTTGCACGGTCGATGGCGAAACGCGTTCTTCCACCGCGTTTCTCGTCGGTGCGTTCGATCTCGCGGTCACCGTCGCCCACACGTTCAACACGAACTCCAGCGAACCCGCGAATTGCGTGTACAACAGTACGGATTCTCTCGGGCAGATTCGCGAACGCATTCCCGTCGCCTACATCAAGTCGCAATGGGAGATCGAGCCAGGTGCATCGGGCAAGCTTTCGAAAGACCTCGCGGTGGTCCGCTTGACGCAACCTTCGCGGTACGCGCAGCGCACGATGCCGCTCGGCCGCTTCTCAGGCGCGCCCGCGTCCGTCGTCATGGTTGGCTTCAAAGATATGACGTACTCCGACACGTTCAAGCAGAAGAAGCAGGGTCGTGTGTATGGCGAAGGTGCGGGGATCACCGAACCGTCTCTCGGCGCGTTCATGCATGACATGGATTCGCTGCAAATCGCACCCGGCGCACCCGTCATCGACGAACGCACGGGCGTCATCATTGGGATTCACACGCGCATCGATCAGCGCAGCAACACGATGATCACGATGAACGATTGGCTCGAAGCGACGATCCGCACGGAGCTGGCGGAGGCACCGCAGGAAGCGACTGCGCGACCGAATTGAACCTGTAGGTCGGAATTCATTCCGACATTCTCTTGCTCCGAATGCTCTATTGGTCGGATTGAAATCCGACCTACATCTCGTTCGGCTGGTCGGATGGAAATCCGACCTACACGAATCGGCACGCGATCGTCTATCGCTTTTCTACATGCCTGCCTCCAGACCACAGAGGAAACTTCCCCGCCTTCCCTACCGTTTATCTCGCGTCACCTAACTATGAGGCGCGATGATTATGAAAGCATTATTTACAGCCGCGGCGCTCGTTGCGTTGGCCGGCTGCGTTTCCAGCCCAAGCAAAATTTCCGATGCTTCCGATCGGCTCGATCGCTCTGCTGATCGGCTCTATGAAGAGCTTCGCAGCGGCGACACCGATGGGGATGCGACGCGCGAAGCGCGTCAGCTTGCCGATGCGGCAGACGACTTCAACGACCGCGTCGAGGACGGCAGCGACCGCGACGATCTACGGGACAGCTTCGAGTCCGTCGCCAAGGCCTATCATGATTTGCGCGAAGAGCTCGACGATGAGAACGTCGACAGCGATGAGCGCCGTGCATTCGCGGAAGTTACGGGGGCGTATCTCGATCTAGAGGGTGAGCTCGAGCATCGCCACGTGAGCGGATTGTAGCGAGACGTCTAGACGTGTGGATGCCAGAGCATGCATGTCTCTGACGTCCACATGTCTAGCGCTCATTGGCTTCCAGCAGCCGCTCGAAAGCAGGTGTCATCTTCGCTTCGAATCCACCGACTTTGCGCTCCACCACGAACATCACGGGAATCTCGAGTCGCATGGCGAGCTCGTAGCCCTCGACGGGTCCGAGGACATTAAACGCGGTCGCCCACGCATCCGCATACATCGCTTCTTCGTGCACGACGACGACTGAACCGGACGTGCGCGCGATCGGTGATCCGGTGCGGGGATCAATCGTGTGCGAGTAGCGTCGGCCGTTCATGACGCGAAAATGCCGATACTCACCCGAGGTTGCGATTGCCGTGTCCGTCAGGGGTAACACCGTAAACGGCTGCCGACTCCCTGGCTCCGGCAGTTCGACCGCGATTCGCCAAGGCGCGCCTTTACTGTTTCGCCCCCGCACGCGGATCTCCCCACCAATGTCGATCATATAGTTGCGCACCGCGAGTGCATCGAGTCTCGAGGCGATCTTGTCGACCGCATACCCGGGCGCGATGCCGTTGAGATCGATTCGAATCGTCGCATCGAGCTTGCGAAGCGCAGGCGAATCCATGCGCGTCTGAAGTCGCTCACCATTCACTGCTTCCCGAAGTCGCGTGATGTTCGCTTCGCTCGGGAGCTCGGCACTGACACTCTCCTGCGGGCCGAAACCCCAAGCTTGTACGAGCGGCGCCACCGAGATGTTGAACGCTCCGTTGGAGCGATTGCACACCTGGAGTGCCGCGTCGACCACGCGCACGAACGCTGGCGAAGCGTCGACCCATTCGGTCGAGCCAGTTGCATTGAAACGCGAGACCTCGGAGTCCTCTCGATAGCCGGACATACTCTCGTCAACGGCCTGCAGTTCTGCCTCGACGAGCACGCGCACGGCATGCGCGGTCAGTCCCTCTGGAGGCGCGACGATGCTGACCGTATACGTCGTTCCCATCGTGGGTCCTGACAGCACGATCTCCGATGGTTCGGAATGACAGCCGGATAGCAGCGCAGCGAAGGCGGGAAGAATGAGGTAGGACTTCAAGGGCGGCGATAACGTCGTGAACGGCGCCGCTACTCTCGTGTCACGCGAAGAAGGCGTCAACAACTTCACTCGCAACGTGCCGGATCACGCGGCTGTTTGCTCCTTGGGTGGCCTGCGTCGTGCGGCGTCTCTTCCAACGGCGGTTCGGTTACGCGCTTGCATTCTGCGGGGGCACGATCGATCTCCACTGCCTTGGCCGGCTCCGGCACACGTGTCTCGCGAGCGGATTCATTCAGGAGGACGGCCAGCAGAAAGCTCGCGCAAATCAGCCCACCTCCGATGAAGACCCCCCGATCCATACCTGACCCCCAAGGGTGAGTGCGCCTCAATCCGAGCGGCGCTTGTAGTAAATCTTAAGTGCCCTCGGCTACGGGGGACACGTACGAACGGGCACCTTGAACCGTTAGGCGGGCGAGCCGGTGCTTGAAATTAGGGGACGGTTCGCGGCAGGCTCGCGCTCGGTCGAACGAAGATCTCGAATACGGCCAACACACGCCGCGGCACCCGGCACCCCGCGACGCGAAGTCGAGGTCAGGGCTTCCGTTTGGGGGTTGTGCGTGCAGAACTGGTCAATTGAGCGGAAAGTCGTTGCGGCGCTCGCCTGCGCCGCGGGGCTCCCGTTGGCAGTTGCAGTCTTGGTCGCCCTCGCACGCACCGCGACCGCTCTATGGGTCACGCTTGCTGCCGGAACCCTCGTCCTGGCGGCGATCCTGGCCACCGTTCTGCTGCTCTACCGCGTGTATGTCGACGTGAAGCGCCACCATGATGTGGAGCAGCGGCTGCAAGTCGTGAACCGATTTCTCGAAACCCTGCTCGACAACATCCCGACGATGATCTTCGCAAAGGATGCGAAGGACCTTCGCTTTCTTCACTTCAACCGCGCGGCCGAACAAATGCTCGGCTACGAGCGCGAGCAATTGATCGGCAAGAGCGACCGCGACTTCTTCCCTGCGGAGCAAGTCGAGTTCTTCATGAACAAGGACCGTGAAGTCCTGCGGAAGGGTGACGTCGTGGACATCCCCGAAGAGGAGATCGACACGCGTGCCGGCAAGCTCACGTTGCACACGCGCAAGGTGCCCGTGCGCGACGCGAACGGCGAGCCAATGCTGCTGCTGGGCATTTCAATGGACATCTCGCAGCGCAAGGCGAACGAAGAGCGCATCCTCGCCCTGCTCGACGATCTGAAACGTCATGCAACGATGCTCGAGGCGAGCAACCAAGAGCTCGAGAGCTTCTGCTATTCCGTCTCACACGACTTGCGCGCACCTCTACGCGCGATCAATGGCTACGCACAGATGCTGGAGCTCGACCACGGACCGGATCTCGATGACGGTGCGCGGCGCTCTCTACAACGAATCCGCCAGGCGAGTGAACGCATGGCGCGTCTCATCGATGACCTCCTCGAGTTCTCCCGCTTGGGCCGCCAGACGCTCACGATGACCGAGGTCGATATGCACTCGGTCGTTCACCGCGTACTCGACGAATTGATGATCCAGCGCGAAGGATCCGCATTGAAGATCGATATCGGCACCTTGCTGCCGGCCCGCGGAGATCGAAAGATGTTGCACCGTGTGTGGCTCAACCTGCTCGACAACGCATTGAAGTACAGTGCTTCTGCGCCAAGCGCACGAATCATCCTCGATTCGACCCGCCGCGACGGCGAAGTCGTGTATTGCGTCCAGGACAACGGCGTCGGCTTCGACATGAGCTACTACGAGAAGATCTTCGGCGTGTTCCAGCGCCTGCACGGGTCCGATGAATTTCCCGGCACCGGTGTAGGGCTCGCGATCGTGGAGCGCATCCTCACGAAACATGGCGGCCGTGTGTGGGCCGAAAGCGAGCCCGGCAAAGGCGCGACCTTCTACTTCGCCTTGCCGCATCAAGAAGGGATCAGCAAGGCACCGAGCCCGGAGAGCAACGTCAGCGCCGTGTAGGTCGGAATTCATTCCGACTGAACCTACCGAAAGCGGGGTCGGAACAACTTCCGACCGACAGGAGGATGAACATGCAAGACGAGCGAGAAGCGACGAGCACCCAACCGATCGATGAGGCGAACGCCGCGGATCCGACGCGCCGCCGCTTCATGCAAGGCGCTGCCCTGGGGGCCGCAGCATTGATGATCGTGCCGAGGCACGTGCTCGGGGGGCCTGCTCACACGCCGCCGAGCGATCTGGTGAACGTCGCCGCAATCGGCGTCGGCGGCATGGGCAGAGCGAACCTTGCCGCGCTCAGCACACAGAATCTCGTCGCGATGTGCGACGTCGACTGGAATTACGTCGCAAGTCGGTACAGCCAAATCCCCGCTCAGATTCAGGAAACCGCGAACCGTCTCAAGCAGTCGCAAGACCCTCTCGAAGGTGTGCGGTTACAGACGGAGATCGAGAACCTCCAGCGTCTAGAAGCGAAAGCGAAGAAAGCTGCTCGCTATACCGACTTCCGCGAGATGCTCGAGAAACAATCCGACATCGATGCCGTCGTGATCGGAACGCCCGATCACACGCATGCCGTGATGGCGCTGGCCGCGATGTCGCTCGGCAAGCACGTCTACGTGCAGAAACCCCTCGCGTGGTCTGTCGAGGAGTGCAGGCGCCTCGCGCAACGTGCGATCGAAACGAAGGTCGTCACGCAGATGGGCAATCAGGGTCACTCATCGGACGATGCACGGCTCGTCAACGAGTACATCGCAGCCGGCGCGATCGGAGAGGTGACCGAAGTGCATGTCTGGACGAATCGCCCCCTCGCCTATTGGCCGCAGGGCGTGCCTCGACCGAATCAGCCATTGCGAGCGGATCAGCCGCTTCGCTGGGATATGAACGGCATCATGCAGAGAATGAGTGCCGCGATGGATTCGTACGCGGTGCCGCCCAATCTCGAGTGGGATCTCTTTCTCGGGCCCGCAATGCCGGTTGACTATCATCCGATCTACCATCCCTTCAACTGGCGCGGATGGGTGGACTTCGGCGTAGGCGCGATCGGCGACATGGGCGCTCACCTGATCGATCACCCTTACTGGGCACTCGACTTGGGCTATCCCAGCTCCGTCGAAACGCAATCGACTCCGTACAATCGCCAGTCGTATCCGATGGCGTCCATTACGTACTACGAGTTCCCGCGCAAAGGATCGCGCCGTGCAATACCGCTTACGTGGTACGACGGCGGATTGCTGCCGCCGAAGCCGGAAGAACTCGGCGATACGGAACTCGACAAGGGAGGCGGTGTGCTCTACATCGGCACGAAGGGCAAGCTCCTTCATGACACCTATGGATATAACCCGCGATTACTGCCTCGTGCCCTGCACGAGAGCACGCGCAAACCGCGCGAGCGCTATCCACGCATCAACACCAGCCACGAAATGAATTGGATCGAGGCGATTCGCGGTAACGCGAAAGCGACCTCGCCGTTCGAGTACGCCGCGCCGCTGACCGAAGTCATGCTGCTCGGCGTCGCGGCGCTCAACGCCGGCAAGCGCATCGAATACGACGCTGCGAACATGCGCATCAAGAACGTTGCGGACTCGGATGCGCTGCTGAAACGGCAGTATCGAAAAGGGTGGGAGTTGTAGGTCGGAATTTATTCCGACCCTGCTGGACGAGGATTGGTCGGAACAAATTCCGACCTTCCAGGCGAAACCGGTCGGAATAAATTCCGACCTACACGCTAAGCAGCGCCGCGACTGGAAACGCGCCCAACACGTCCGCCGCGCGGAGTTTTCGCGCGTCCGGGTCGCCGTCGAACTTGAACTCTCGACCGGTGAACGCGTCGCGGTACGTTCGGTGCGACGGCACGGCGAGCTCGGTATTGCCCCAAGTCGTTTCGCCCAGCGGCCACTCGAGTGCGCCGCCTTTCAGACGCGCGGACCAGCGTGGCAATACGACGATGAGCGCACGATCGTCCAGCACGCGGGCGAACGCGAATAGGTACTCGCTCCTCTCCCCTTCCACTTCCAATGCTAGATAGCTTCCCTTCTCGAAGAGCTCAGGATCCTTCTTTCTCGCCTGCAGCAATGTCCAAGTCACCCGCAGCTTCGCTGCATCGATATCGCCATCGATCTTCTCGACCGTCGCGGCCTGTTCCATTTCCTTCAGTAAGCGAACCGCCGCCTCGTAGTCCACTGGCCGCCGGTTGTCCGGATCGACGAGTGTGAACGAGAGACGCTCCGTGCCTTGGTAGATGTCGGGCACACCCGGTGCCGTGAGCTTGAGTGCACTCTGAACGAGCGAGTTGATCCCGCCGAAGAAGGCAAGCGTCTCGACATACGCGGAAAAATCTCGCAAGAACGCATTGCGCTCAGGATTATCCAAGAGCTGCGCAACGAATTCGCACAGTGCTTTCTCGTACTCCTCACTCGGATTGAGCCAGGACGTGGAGCGCTTCGCCTCACGAGCCGCTTTGATGACATAGGCCTGCATCCGCTCGATGAGCTCCTGCCCGTCGTCGCTCGGCCTGTAGATACCCGCGAGCGTTTGATAGATGAGGTATTCATCGTCTCGGTTCGGCGCGGGCGCATCCTCGACTTGGCGTCGCTTACTGCGGTTCAGCTTGTTCCATCGAGAGAGATGCAACGTCCAGAGATCCGGCAGCTCACTGATCACAGCAATGCGCGCCCGCGCATCTTCGCTGCGTTTCGTATCGTGCGTCGAGCTCGCAAGCATCGAGTGCGGCCACAACTTCGCCCGCTCAGAATTCGCCTGGTGCAGTGCGGTTGACGACACACTGAAGCGCCGCGGATCCCCGCCGACCTCATTGAGGCAGATGAGCCGAGCGTAGCGATAGAACGCGGTATCCTCGACGCCCTTCGCCGTCACGGGCGAGGTGACCTGCTGAAACTTCATCGCGAACTCGAGCATTGCGCGACGATGCGGCGCCGGTCGCTCGAGCGCTGCATCCCCGAGCAGCACGCCGCACAGGAAATCAAACACGCTCGGCTCGGTGACGCTCCGCTTGCGCGCCACGCTCACCGCCCAATTGACGATGTGTCTGTCCTCTTCTCGAATACCGTCGTGCGAGATGTAGGTGCGGTACACCGGGAAACAGGCGATCACCTCGGTGATCGCATCGCGGAGCGAGGCGCGCGTGAAGTCGGAGGTGTGTCGATCGAGCTGCGCGATTCGGTCGAGCTGCGTTGCGAGCACCTCAACTTCCGCCGCCAGCGAGGCGCTCATCACGAGCTTCTTGCTGCGATACGCGATCTCCTCGAACCCATGCGGGTTTTCGGTGAACTGGCGATAGCGGCGCGTCATGCGGCGCTCTTCTTCGCCGCAGACGAGCCAAGTCGTTGCGAGCGCCGTGAACTCGTATCCGGTTGTGCCGTGCACGAGCCACTCCGGGGGAAGGCTCTCGTGGCCGGCCAAGATCTTTTCCGTCACGACGTACAACGGCTTCATCTCCTCGCCGTCCGCGAAACGCCGCTGTAGGCGCTCGAAGTACGTTTTCGGATCGTAGAGACCATCGGAGTGGTCAATTCGCAACCCGTCGATCTTGCCCTCGTCGATCAGATCGAAAATGAAGGCGTGTGTGCTATCGAACACTTCCTTCTCGTTCATGCGCAACGCCGCGAGATTGTTGACGTCGAAGAAGCGCCGGTAGTTGATCTCATCGATCGCGACGCGCCAGTACGAAAGCCGATACGCTTGCGCTTCCAGCAAGGCGTCGAGCGCATCGAACGTATCCGGCTTGCCGACGGTCCCGTTCATGCGCTCCACGGTCTGTTCGATGTATTCGCGAATCGGCGCGCTGCGCTCGGCCAAGCGACCGAGCCGCCGTTTGTGCGCTTCCTTGTCGCGGTAACGAATCGCCACCGACTCTTCGTCCGTCTCGTTGCGCGGGGGCAGATGGCCGAACGCGGTCAACAAGCTCTCGAAGTCGCCTCGATCCGGATCCTCGACGCTCAATCGATCGCCCAGCATCTCTGCAAACGGCGCAAAGATTCTCGGGTACTCTCGTGGATCGATCGGAAACAGATGGTCGTAGTAGCGCACCGCGAAGCCGCCGTTCTCCGCGTCGAAGACGAGCTTGAGCTCTCCCTTCTCGAGCACGTCGCCGTAAGCCTCGCCGAGAATCGGCACGAGAATGCGATCGCGCATGGACGCCCTGTGCGGACGCCAATCGACATCGAAGTGATGAGCGAATCGACCCGCAGGTCCATTCTCGAGCATGTCCAGCCACCAGACATTGTCATCACCCATGACGCCGAGATGATTCGGGACGATATCGACGATCAGTCCCATCTCATGCGCGTGCAGCGTCTCGACGAATGCATCGAAGCTCTCGCGCGTGCCAAGCTCAGGATTGAGCTGCGTGTGATCCGTCACGTCATAGCCGTGCATGCTGCCGGGGCGCGCCTTGAGAATCGGCGAGGCATACACGTGGCTTACCCCCAAGCGCGCAAGGTAGGGCACGATCGCCTTCGCCTGCTCGAACGTGAACTCACGATTGAGCTGTAGCCGGTACGTCGCTCGCGGGATGCTGCGTCTCACGCGGATCTCTCCGGAGCGAAGATCCGCACTTCCCAGGGGCGGAGGTCATCTGCGTTCGACGCACCTGCAGTCGAGAACACGAGCGAGCCGCTCTCGATCGCCGGCTGTGTCGCGGCTTCATTCGATAGATTCGCGACCAAGGCGAGCGCACCGCCCGCTTTCGTGGGCCACGACACGCGAAGGACTTTGCCGGCGACTTCGTAGCCAGCGCGGCCGAGCTCGATCTCTGGAATGAGCGGCATGATCGAGTGTCGCCGGACCGCCAATAGCCGGCCCGTCAGCTCATTCCACCGATGACGTTCCGGCTCGCCCCGCTGCGACCAGATCAACGTGCTTTGAGCGAACGTCGTGGAGGCATTCGGATCTGGAATCCGCTCACGAACGGACTCGTCCGAGAATGATGCAAAGCCAGCGAACTCATCGCGCCGTCCGTTCCGCACGGCTTCCGCAAGCTCACCGGTGTAGTCGCAGAAATAGAGGAAAGGTTGGGGTGCTGCGTATTCTTCCCCCATGAAGAGCATGGGCACCTGCGGCGCCAACAGTAGAATCGCGAGCGCAGCTTCGAGCGATCCTGGGTCGCATAGCTGAGCAAGGCGCTCACCGCACGCGCGGTTGCCGATCTGATCGTGGTTCTGCAGAAAGTTGACGAACGCGAGCGGCGTCAGGTGCTTACTGGGCTCACCGCGCGTTTTTCCACTGACCGCCGAGCGCTCACCTTGGAACACGAACCCTTCCGCGAGACTTCGCCCAAGTTGTTCGATCGGGTGCTCTTTGAAGTCGGCGTAATAGCTTTCGCCTTCACCGGTGATCAACGCGTGCGCCGCATGATGGAAGTCATCGTTCCATTGCGAGACCCGCGGGCGGCGCAGCCTGCGGGCTTCATTGCTATGGTTCTCGAGCACGATGTGGAGCTGACGCTCGCGACCGGGTCCGTCTTGAACGGTATCGATCAGCTCATCGATGAAATGCCGCGGCCCGTCGTCGTACATCGCGTGCACTGCATCGATGCGTAGCCCGTCGAATCGATACTCATCGATCCAATACAACGCGTTCTGAATGAAGAACTGCCGCACGGTCGGATTGCTGAAGTCGATAGCATCGCCCCAAGGGGTGTGATGGTTCGAGGTAAAGAAGTCGCCCGCGTAACGGCCAAGATAATTTCCGTCCGGGCCGAAATGGTTGTAGACGACGTCCAGGAGTACGGAGATCTTGTGCTCGTGCGCGCGTTGGATGAGCCGCTTCAAATCATCTGGGGAACCGTAAGCAGGATGCGGAGCAAACGGTAGGACGCCGTCGTAGCCCCATCCTCTTGTGCCCGCGAACGAAGCAAGCGGCAACAGCTCGAGCGCGGTAATACCGAGCTGTGAGAGATCCGGTAGTCGCTCGGCCAGCGCTGCATACGTACCTTCCTGCGTGAACGTGCCGACATGCAGCTCATAGATCACGAGCTCGTGCCAGGCGTGTCCGCGCCATTCTTCGTCTTGCCAATCAAACCGTCTGGGATCGAGGAGCAGGCTCCAACCGTGCACGCCGTCGGGATTGAATCGCGACGCAGGATCCGGCACATCGAGCTCGTCGTCGATCCGATATCGGTAGCGCGTGCCCGCGCCCGCGTCCAGCACACTCGCTTCGTACCAGCCGCTCGCTTTCGGCCGCATCTGCGTGCGTGTGCTCGTTCCATTCGTCTCGGTCTCGAGCACGACCCCTTTCGCCGTTGGCGCCCACAATGCAAAGCGTGCGTTGCCACGCTCATCGATCTCCGCGCCGAATGGCATCCGATGCACACACTTCATAGCCCATCCTCGGCGGGTAGCGGGAACTCGAGCAATGCAAGCGCCCGGCCTTGCACGGCATATGTATCACCCGGGCGAAGCACACGTTTCGCAATCTCGAATCCGGCAGGATCCGCCGTATCGAATCGCAGCACCCAACGGGCATCGGCCGGTTGCATTGGGATATCGAAATCAACTTGCTCATGATGAGCGTTCACGAGCAGCAGGAAGTCGCTGTCGATCACGATCTGACCGCGCTCGTTCTGCTCGTTGAGCGCTCGACCCGAGAGGAACACGCCGAGCGTGCGCGCATAACTCTCGCGCCATTGCTGTTCGGTCATCTCCGAGCCGTTCGGGTCCAGCCACACGATGTCCCGCACACCGTCGCCGCGAATCGAGCGGTCCTGAAAGAAGCTGCGGCGCCGGAAGACCCGGTGCGTGCGTCGAAGCTCGATCAGTGCGCGCGTGAACGCAAGGAGATCCTGATCTTCTTGGTTGAGCGCCCAGTCATGCCAGGTGATCTCGTTATCCTGGCAGTAGGCATTGTTGTTGCCTCGCTGCGTGCGTCCGGATTCATCGCCCGCAAGCAGCATCGGCACGCCTTGCGAGACCATCAACGTGGTGAGGAAGTTGCGGATCTGTCGGTTTCGCAGCGCGCGAACCTCGGGGTCATCGGTGGGACCCTCGACACCGCAGTTCCAACTGCGGTTATGGCTCTCGCCATCGCGGTTCTCATCCAGATTCGCCTCGTTGTGCTTCTCGTTGTAGGTCACGAGGTCGCGCAGCGTGAAGCCATCGTGAGCGGTCACGAAGTTCACGCTTGCATACGGCTTGCGTCCACTGTGCTCGTAGAGATCGCTCGAACCAGACACGCGGTACGCCAGCTCCCCGATCAAGCCGCCTTCTCCTTTCCAGTAGTCCCTAATGACATCCCGGTACTTTCCGTTCCATTCAGTCCATCCAACCGGAAAGCCGCCGACTTGGTAGCCGCCCTCGCCGAGATCCCACGGCTCCGCGATCAGCTTGACTCGTGAAATGACGGGGTCTTGATGAATGATGTCGAAGAATGCGCCGAGCCGATCCACCGCATGCAGCTCGCGCGCGAGCGCAGCGGCGAGATCGAAGCGGAAGCCATCGACGTGCATCTCTTCGATCCAGTAGCGCAAGCTATCCATGATGAGCTGCAGCACGCGTGGATGCAGCATGTTGAGCGTATTGCCGCACCCGGTGTAGTCCATGTAGTACCGCTGGTCGTCGTGCACCAAGCGGTAGTACGCAGCGTTGTCTATTCCGCGGAAGCACAGCGTCGGCCCGAAATGATTCCCCTCGGCCGTGTGGTTGTAGACGACATCGAGAATCACCTCGATCCCAGCCGAGTGAAGCGTCTTCACCATCGTCTTGAACTCGCGCTCGGAGTGCTCGCTCGCCGCGTAGGCTTGATGCGGCGCGAAGTAGCCGATCGAGTTGTAGCCCCAGTAGTTGCTCAGCGATTTCTCGACGAGGTGCCGATCGTTGACGAAATAGTGCACCGGCATCAGCTCAACCGCTGTCACCCCGAGGCGCTTCAAATAGTCGATCACCGGTGCGGTCGCGAGTGCCGCGTACGTCCCTCGATACTGCGGCGGCACATCCGGATGGCGCATCGTGAAGCCGCGCACGTGCATCTCATAGATGATCGTGTCGTGCCACGGAATGTTCGGGCGCCGATCGTCGCCCCAGGTGAACGCCGGATCGATGACCTGCGATTTCGGCATGCCCTCAGCGTTGTTGCGCCGGTCGAATGACATGTCTGCACGCTGGTGTCCGATTCGATAGCCGAAGTGCGCGTCCGACCAAGCGAGCGTTCCAACGATCGACTTCGCATACGGATCGAGCAGGAGCTTGTTGGAATTGAATCGATGACCTTGCTGCGGCAAGTAAGGTCCAAACACACGATACCCATATAGCTGACCGGGTCTCGCTTCAGGCAGATAGCAATGCCAGACGCCGTCGGTCTGCTCGCGTAGCCGAATGCGCTGCAGCTCGCGCCGGCCGCGACGGTCGAACAAGCACAGCTCGACGCCTTCCGCGTGCTCTGAGAACAGCGCGAAGTTCACGCCCTCGCCGTCCCACGTCGCGCCTTGAGGATACGGCCGACCTGGCCAAACCGCATTGATGAGTTTCATTCCGGAAGCGGTAGCGGTTCGCGGTGAGTTCAGACATAGCGGTGAGCCGGTTTCGACCCACCGCCAATCGCGAACGGCTAAGCGCTCGCGCTAGGCGCCAAGATCCGCAGTACGCTCGAACTGTGCATGCTGGGCAGCGAGGTTCACGTAGTCCGAAGGTTCGATATCCAGATAGCGATCTTCTGCGCGTGCAGCGCTGATCCGCTGCAGTGTCTCTCCGACGCGACGCGGCGTTCCCAAATCGCTCCAGCCGCACGGCGGCACGCGCAGGACGCACAAGGATTCGACCTTCCCTTCCAACACATCGCGTGAGAAATCCAGCGACGGTAAGCGTGTATAGAGATCGACGATGGCGGGCCAGCCGCCTGCCGGCACGCCGAGACTGCGACGCCGACTCAGGATGACCTGCATTTCCATCACCAGCGAGCTGTACCGCGGCAGAAATAAATTGAGCAATGTCTGACCGAGTGCCGCGATGATGAACGCATTCCAGAGCGCACCCTGCTCCATGAGCTCGGCGGCGAGTGAGCATTCGGGCTTCTCCACGAACTCGGCGACATACTGGCCGCCTGCAGGATCCGGGCCGCCGGGAACGATGTAGCCCAGATCCGTGTCTGACTCGTCAGGTTCGATGCCTAGGAGAACCGGCCGATCCTTACCCTCTTCCACCCGCTCGACCGCAAGTGCCAGCGCGTCGCGCAACACCGTTTCGTCGCGGACATAATGATCCGCAGGGAGCATCAGAATGCGCGCCTCCGGATCTCTCGCGAGGATGTGGAGCACCGCGTACAGAACGCCGATCGCCGTACCGCGATTGCGGGGCTGCACGATCAGATTCTGATGCGGGAGCCGGCTGAGCTCGCGACATTCCGACCACCACTGCCGATGTTGTTGGGCGACAATGGTGCATATCCGCTCGGACGGCACCACTTTTGCGGCACGCACGATCGCGTCTTCGAGCAGCGAGCGACTGCCGTCCAGCGAACAGAACTGCTTGGGAACTGCCGTTCCGCAGGGTTTCGTCGTCAGTGCCCGTAGACGACTACCGTCCCCGCCCGCGAGAATAAGGGCCCACACATGTGCTTTAGACATTCCGCCTCGACTCCTTGCCGCGACACTGGTGTTCTACTTATGGAAGAACGCGTCGCATCGAAAGTGCAGGGCGTAAATACACGGGCATGTGTATGAGTTCCCGGCATATACCGCGGAACCGAACTGTGTACAGGTGCGTAGTTCGTGTACCCCTTGCGTCCGAACCGCAGGTTCCCTGTTCTTATTAGATTTGCTCGGCACGAGGAGCAGTTGGTTTCGGATGAATTCAGACGACGTATACGCTGGACGCGTGCGACCGACGAGCGGCGTGCGA
>JBIQKP010000051.1:0-14301 GCA_044506405.1 Lysobacterales bacterium
GGCAGAATCGGTGCTTTGAAGTACTATTCGCACCTTCTCGACACTGGACCCGCTTCATGACTTACATCGCCGAGCGCACCTGGGGCAGCACCGTCGACAGCGACGACATCGCCTTCGATGGTCTGGCCACGAACGAAACCACGAATAGCAACAAGCCGAGCGGCAGGAACGGCGGCCAGCGTCGTGGGGCTCAATGAGCAACCGTCCAGTTCTAATCGCGGGCGCCGGTATCGGCGGTCTCAGCGCTGCGCTCACGCTGCACCAGATCGGCGTGCCGTGCCACATCTTTGAAAGTGTCGCCGAGATCAAAGCGCTGGGCGTCGGCATCAACCTGCAACCCAATGCCGTGCGCGAGCTCTACGAGATGGGCCTTGGCCAGGAGTCGCTCGCGACAATCGGTATCGAGGCTCAGGAATGGGCACTGGTCGGACTCAACGGCCACGATGTTTACACCGAGCCGCGCGGTTTGCGCGCCGGCTACAACTGGCCCCAGTACTCCGTACATCGCGGCAAACTCCAGATGCTGCTGTATCGCACAGTGGTGGAACGGCTCGGACCGCAGGCGATCAGCACCGGCGTGAGGGTCACAGGTTATCGCAATCACACTGACGGCAGAGGCGTCACCGCCTTGTTGCAGAACCGCGCGGGTGAGCATTCGGAAGTGACAGGAAGTTTACTTGTCGCCGCCGACGGCCTGCATTCGGCTGTGCGCCAACAAATGCATCCTGCGCAGCCGCCGATTCAGTGGGGCGGCGCGATCATGTGGCGCGGCGTCAGCCGGGGTAAGCCGATTCGTACCGGCGCCTCGTTCGTGGGGCTCGGCACACATCGTCACCGCATTGTGTTCTACCCGATTTCGGCACCGGATCCGAACACTGGACTCGCCGATATCAACTGGATCGCGGAAATCACCGTCGACAATAAAGACGGTTGGCCCGAAGGCGACTGGAACAAGCGGGTGAAGCATGAGGATTTCATCCATCACTTCACGCACTGGAATTACGACTGGATCGACATTCCCGCCATGATTCGCGGCGCGCGCGAAGTGTTCGAGTATCCGATGGTCGATCGTGAACCCGTGGACACCTGGCGCGATGGCAATGTCGTGCTGCTCGGCGACGCTGCGCACGTGATGTATCCGACCGGATCCAACGGCGCGAGCCAAGCGATTGTTGACGCACGCGTGCTAGGCGCCGCAATGCTCGAGCATGGCGTCAATGCCGCGGCACTCGCGGCTTTCGACGAGAAGCTGTGCCCGGAAATATCGCCATTGATCCTGCGCAATCGCGGCGCCGGTCCCTTCGGCCTGCTCAATCTGCTCGACGATCGTTGCGGCGGCGTGTTCGACAACATCGACGACGTCATCCCTAAAGCCGAGCGCGACGAATTCATGCACCGTTACAAGGTGGCTGCAGGCTTCGCGGCGGAGAAGCTCAATACCGCTGCGCCGCTCATCCCCGCCGGCACGCAAGTACGCCGGCCTGTCCGGAGCGAAGTGGCGTGCTGAGACACTTCGTGTTCATTAAGTACAGGGCAGGCACGAGCGACGCGCATATCGACGAGTTCGTCCGGAGAACGCGCGCCTTAACCGAGAGTATTCCCACCCTGCGTGATCTGGAGGTGGGTCGCGACGTGCTACACACCGCGCGCAGTTGGGACGTCATGCTCGCAATGCGTTTCGATTCGCTCGAGGAACTGCGCGAATACCAGGCTCATCCGGCGCATCAGGCCTTGATGGCCTTCAATAGTCCGCAGGTGGCCGACGTAGGCTCGGTGGATTTTACCGAGAACTAGAAATGCGGGGAGTGAGCACCAGATCGGTGACGACCTGCCATTCCCCGCCGACTGGCTGCGATCCAAACTCGAAAGGCCACGTTCCGAGCGTTAGCGCTCAAGCGCAGCGAACGCGAAGCTTTCTGATCTAGCTACTCGTGCGTTGCCGCAACTTCTCGAAGTCGCGCTCCCTCATCAGCGCGTTCCACTGAGCGCTTCGGCCTGTGCGCGCTGTCCACAGATGTCTGCAGACTTGTTCAATGATCTTAGGAGAATCTTCTGTGCCGACGAGTCGCACCGGCACGGATCGCTTTCGAGTGCCAGGGATGGGGAGGCGATGAAAAATCCGATAAGCAGGATGCATGCGATCTTGCCTATCCGCGAGACCCGGCACGTAAAGATCCAAGAAATGCTGTTCCAACGCCATCGCTTCGTGCGTTCGCAAGCCCATGCCTTCGATCTCGCTCCATTCGAGTTTCCCGCACGCGGGAACCTCGATGCCATCGCGATAGATGGTTGCCAGCGGTTTACCGATCGTCGGGAGAAACATGGGGAACAAGAATCCGAAGCAGAGAAGCATCGCTACCGCGGCAATGATGTTTGGGACGGACGGATCGCGCCAAGCAATCACGAGCATTCCGAGTGCGAACGCCCCGAAGACGAGAAGCGGCGCAAGTGCACTCGAACCTCGAATCTCGATGGGCGTTCCCACGAGCTCAAAATGGCGCTTGAGATCCTGAAGCCGCGCTGCGTCCCGCTCTTCTTGGAGTCGCGCCTTCGCGCGAGAGCGCCAGATGATCACTGCCACCAGCCCCGCGAGCGCACTGCCGAGCGCGATACGGCTGCTCGTGGAAGCATATCGATCCGACAGCCCCAGCAGACCAATGCCGATGGAGACGAGGACACCGACCCAGGAGAGGAGCTGCAGTTTTTGCGGTGCCATGTTCTTAGATCTCCGCGAGAGCGGCCGCTAGAAAGCTCCCGCTGGGAAGGCGCTAGCGCGCCGAGAAAGCTGTCGCTAGACAGATCCTTCGATCTAGCGCCAGCATTCTAGCGCAACCGCAAGGCGGAGCTTTCGAGCCGGCGGCCCTCCCCGTACGAATGTCCGTAGCGCTCCGTTCGCTCCTTGCCATACGGTGACAACACCTCGGAAAGGAGACTCTGCCATGCCTACCAAGACCGGCAGCATCTGGGCGCAGAACATCGGCTTTCGCATCTTGAGTGGCCCGGGCACCGATAACGTCACGATGGGATTCAACAACCGCGACATCACGGCAGACGCTGCGTTGGCTCTGATAACGCACACGACTTCTAACATCTGGGTCGAATGTGGCTTCTCCCGTGTGATCAGCAATGGTCAGCTCGAGGAGTTCGATCCTCCCCTGCCGCGCCTTCAGCGTGACAACGTCACCAGCATTACATTTCGCACGTCGGCCTCGTCGAATTGCATGGTGCGGTCTCGATGGGTCATCAACGTCTGGGAGTAGAGCCATGTCAAAGCCGCGAAGGACGGATTTGGAGCTTCATCTGAAACGCAGCTTCGTCGCCTATGACGCTCGCACCGGAGACGTGCTGCACACGCATGAATTCGTGAGCGAGTCGGATCCCTGCGGCGGAGCAGAGAACGCCTGGGATGCTGAGGCTGTGCGGCAAATGGCTGCGCGAGATTTCGAATCGCGAGACGTCAAAGTAATCGATGTGCCGCGCGGCATGGGAGGCCGAGAGGAGTCCTTGTATCGCGTGGATCTCAAGACTGGAACGCTTATCGAGGTAGAGAGACCGAGGCAGCGGTTTCGGGACTTCGGA
This sequence comes from Lysobacterales bacterium, assembly GCA_044506405.1. Classification (GTDB taxonomy): domain Bacteria; phylum Pseudomonadota; class Gammaproteobacteria; order Steroidobacterales; family Steroidobacteraceae; genus Steroidobacter. The sequence goes on from JBIQKP010000051.1 coordinate 3,580, forward strand.
AAGGAGACGGCGAAGAAGGCGAGATAGCAGAAGGGAAAGCCGAGGATCGGCGCTAGCTCAGTACGGCATGCCCGGTAGAAGAGCCCGCATCAAAGCGAACGCGACCAACACTCCAACACCGATCGTGAGCTTTCGTCGCTCGATGTCGAAGGTGTCACGCACGGACGCGGCAAAATGCGGAATCAATATGATGAGCAGCGGCAAGATTGCGGCAACGACCGAGATCACGCCTCCAAACCGCATCGCCCCGATCATCGATCCGATCGAGTACCCCACGAGCGCCATGCCCGACAGCCACGCAAAGGGCCATCGGAGGAAGAACGCGAGCGCCACGAGGACCCGCGAGGCCATCAGGACGGCTGTGATCGCGATGTACAGCGCACTGAACCTGATCGCAAACTCCTCGGGGAGTAGAGCGATTGAAAGCAAGCGCATGCTGTCGCGAAGTGCGATGAGCAAGAAACCGATCCCAAGGATGTAGCGCGCTACGTTGCTGCGGGGACGCGGCTCGGACCCGAGATCCGCTACCGGAGGTGCATAGGGATTAGCGCCGCTATTCGACAATGGGTGTCTCCCATCCGTCGTAGGTGCCACCGAGCTCAGTGGCCTTGCGGGTCAGTGTGACCGTGTAGTACGTCAGATCGTTGAGCACGAGCTTACCCTGGTGGCACACGCGGACGCAGTAGCGACCGTCTTGTTCGTCAGCTTCTGAGTACTCCGGCTGAAAGGTCACGCCCTTCTCTTGCTTCGCCCATTCAATGAACGGCTGAGCGGCCGCTTCATCGTCAAAGTAGATCCAGTGATCGATCTGGCGCGTCTTCGAGTTGTCGTCGCCGCGCTGTGTCGCTGCCTCGATCACGCGCATGTCGGAGATCACGCGCCAGTCTTCTGCTGTTGGATAAAGGTCGTTCAGGTACGCACTGTGCTCGGCATCGTCCTCACATTTCACGCTCATCTCGAAACCAAACTCGTCGGCGAGCTTGCCGACCTCCTCGCGCCACGCTTTCTCGTCGCGCGACGTGAAGCAATGGAACTGTCGATGACCATTGACGGTCACGCGTCCAACGTACCAATCCTTCGCTACCGATGCGAACGCCTCTAGACGATCTTCGATCTGCTTTACCGGTTCGAAGTCATCGTTGGTCGGCAACCCGTTCGGATGCGTGTGGCGGTACTTGAGCCGCACCTTACACACTGTTCTCGGTGCTTCGTGGATGATGTCGTGAATGCCGACGTCGACGAAGATCGAGGCGGTGTGATCGCCGATTTGGCACGGGAAGTATTCCCACTGATCCGACATGTAAGCTCCAAGCCTCTTAGGGTTTCTATTGCGCGCGACTATTCTGGTCTCGAGCCTCATCCACTCGCACCCGCTCGAGAGACCGTGCCCGTGCCACCGCAGGGAGTGCCGCATCCAACTTACAGGCGATCGATTGGTCATTCCGTGAAGCGGTCCGTGAACCTGGACCGAGTGGCCGCACCGACGACGGCAAGACGGTCTGCGGCAAGCCAGAGAAGATTCCGGATGGATCCCCGCCTTCGCGGGGACGACGGACACTTACGCGCACGCGGGCTCTTTGTTGGTCACCGCCTTGTTCGTTCGTCACCCCCGCGGAGGCGGGGGCCCATCGTGAAGACAACTGCTTCTGTCCGTCACACTCGTGAAGACGAAGTCTAACTGAGCGAGCAGACGGCCTCGGATCGATCCCCGCCGTCGCGGGGACGACGGACACTTACGCGCACGTGCGCCTTCTTCATTCGTCATCCCCGCGAGGCAGGGTCTATCGGGAGACAACTGTTCTGTCACCCTCGTCAAGACGACCGCCATCTGCACGAACAACACGCGGATCCGAATCCGCACCTCTCTGTCTAGCGGCAGCTTTCTAGCGCGTAGCGCCTAGACCGCCGGTATCGTCATGAAGACTGCCGCGAACAACACCGCCAAACCGAAGGCTGCGAAGGCAATCGCCGCAGGCAGGCTTTCTAAAATGGCGAGGTTAGGCCACATCCGCTCGCCGAAGACCATCTTCTGATAGTAGTCGCGGTTGGCGAGCATGGCCGCGACCGCGCCGGGCACGACCCAGAAGATCGGATTCGGCGCTGTGAACTCGAAGATGTACTCCAGCACCGTCACGATCGCAGCAAAGATCCAGCCGCCGCCAAAGAACACGAGGCCTTTGCGAGGCATCCCTTTGCAGAAGTAGTACAACCCCGAGAATAGAAACGCGAGGGCGTTGCTGCTCATCTTGCGGCGTTCGGCGGAGGTCAGCGCAGCGATGTTGCGATACTTTCCGCGCTCGAAGGGTCCAGCCTTCTCGATGAGGCGGAAGCGCTCTTTCCATCGCTCGCCCACGTTGAGCTCATCGATCGAGTTCGGTTGGGTTTCGACCTCGAGGGGGGCCGCCGTGGGCTGGTAGCGTGCGTCCATCAGTGGGCTCGTGGTGAGGTTTATTTGCGCTGCCACCGCTTACTGAGCTCTTCCATGACCTCAGAAAGCTTGTCGAGCGCTTCTGGTTGTTGATTCAGGCGTCGTGCGGCGCCTTCCACTCTGCCGAGCGCCGCCACGTGATACAGGAAGGTATCGAGCACTTCGCGTTCCTTGAGCTCGAGCAACGGCTCGGCCGCGGTCTTCCAAACGAACGACTTCTTCAGCTTCTCGTCTGCTGCCTCCGCCGACATCGTGATGAATATCTTCATCGCGAACACGACTCGCTCTGAAGCTGCGAGCGGCGTGCCATCATCAGCATTGCGAGGGACTGCGCCTGCGATGGCAAGCCCTACGTTCAGATGCTCGAAGCCAGTGCCCTCGATGTCCTTCGTGTCTGGGTTCGGCATCGTGATTGTGATTTGCTTCTCCGCGCCCTCTTCTTCGGCCAGGGCGCCCGCGAACGATGCGAGCACTCGGCTAGCGACTTCCATCGCGCGATCCGATCCCGGGTCGGCCATGAGGAAGCGTAGGTACATCAGGAGTGCGGCAGCCGTATGGCCTTGGTCATCGAGCATCGTCGCGTAGAGACGATAAGGAGACGGATAAGCGGGCGCCTCCTCCATCGCCACGCGGAGCGCATCTCTGGCCTCGAGCTGCTTTTGGTTCCGCAGAAGCGTCACTGCGTAGTTGAAGTTCAGCATGACGTCCTTCGGAAAGCGCCGAACTCCGTCCGCGAACGTCTTCAGTGCTTCCTCGGTTTGACCCGAGTCGTCCTGGCAGTTTGCGAGCATTGCGATTGCTGCACCCTGAGCCTTGGACTCGATGCCACTGCTGCGCCGTGCATGCGCAATGCAGCTCTCATAGTCTTTGAGGGATTCATAGGTCATTGCGATTTCATAAAGGACCATCCCATCATTGGGGTCCTCTTCAAGAAGCGACTGATACACCCGGATCGCCGCTTCATAGCTGCCGGCATCATGCAGCTCGATCGCCCGATGGAGGGTTGCGTCCCGATCGCTGTCGCTTTGCTCTTCAGCGCTCCATGATGTGGCACTTGCAAGCAATGCAGTTAGGAGGGCCGTCGAGAGCACGTTTCTTGTTGTCATTGTTCTCTCTCCGATGCGGAGATGCTTCGGTGCCACGCTACACCTGTGAAGGACAAGATGAAAGGGCGAGAGTGATTGGCGGCGCACCTAGTACAGATATGCGTGTCGCCCGCGCTCCCCACTCTGAAGCCCGACGAAAACAACTGCTCGCTCGTTCTCATCCCACTGGAACGGTTCATCGTTATAGGGATTGCGCAATGACGCGGAGCGCAGTGCGTCTCCGATATCCTTCTCCGCGATGCCGCGACTGCGGAGCTCGTTCGTGATCAGCGCGGCGCGGCGCATGCCTTCGACGTCGCCCACACGAGCTCCATACATCGCATCCAACGGACCACCCATCAAGGCATCTCCAATCGCGTTGTAGAGGCGCTTGGGTCGGGGCGGTGGCGGTGTATACGCTTGCTCGAGTAGGTCGGGATAGCGCTCAAGCGGTACCGCGAACTGCTGAGCGATGCTCAGGTACGCATCCGCTGCCTGGTTGGCCGTGTCCTGCGGCTGAAAGAGCGGGGACAGCAATCGATCGTGGACGCGATTCAAAAAATGATCTGAGGGGAGCAACAACTCGGCCGTAGGTGCGTCGGGGATCTCGCGCAGGATGCCTTCGAGAAAGACCAGCTCACCCGCCATGGCCCGCAGTAACGAGCGTTCTTCGTCAGTCAGCGGGGACGACCAGTCTGCTGGGACGGCTTGCAGAGCCTGCTCCGCGGGTAATCGTCGCAGGGCGAGGTTGCCGAACGCGAAGTGCTGCCTCAGGGCTGCAACCGCGATCATCTTTGTAATCAAAATATCCGAGGACGCGAGCACGCGGCGCCAGAACTCGATGTCGCTCTGAAGCGCATCGCGTACCGCGGACGCATCGCCGGCGTGGGCTCGCTGCCAAGTGTTCGCGAACAGAAGACGCTGGCCGTCCAGAACGCCGGCGTAGAGTGGGAGCGGCGCGCGCACATCAGGCGGGATCTGTTCCCGCCATTGTTCACGCGTGAGGAGTGCTCTATAGCGCTGGAGCTGGATCGGTTCGGGGCTGAGCGAATTTGCGAGCGATGCGGACGAATCCTCCAGCAGCTCTGCGCATCCCCGATCCGGCGAGTTGCAAGTGGTGAGGATGTTATCGATTTCGGCTGAACGTGCAGCGCGAAAATCGAGCGATGACGAGAGCGGATTCTTCTTCTCAGCTTCCGATCGATAACCCCGCGCTTCTACCCAAGCGCGCCACTGCAGCCCGACCTCGTGCGGATCGCTGCCTTCCGGTGCCGAAAAGCCGAGCACATACAAGTAGGCATTGTCGGCATCTGATACGGGCGGCCGTTGATCCAGTACTTCATGCAAACGGATCGTCGCGGCGGACGGCGGTTGATCGTGGCGATTGATCGCGAGTGCGATGAGGTAGAGGACGATCGGTATCGCGATCAGGCCGAGCAGTGTCCATCCGAGGATCTTGAGGGGTTTGCGTCGATTCATAACGTCCGTGCTAGTGCCGCGAGTACCGCATTCCAACTTACATGCCGTCGATTGGCAAATCTGTGAAGCGGGTCGGTGAACTCGATCAAGAAGCTTCGCGAGAGCTATCGCTAGAACGCTACCTCTGGAGAGAGCTCCGCGAAAGCTATCGCTAGACAGAGATCGCTACCGATCTGACCAGCGGCAGCTTTCTAGCGCAGCCAACGGCGGAGCTTTCCAGCGCCAGCCATCTCGCGTAGCCGAAGGCGAAGCTTACTAGCTCGCGGTAGTTCGGATGGATCCCCGCCTTCGCGGGGACGACGGACATCTTCTCACTTCTCCGTCTAGCCGTAGCTTTCTAGCGTAGCCGGAGGCGAAGCTGTCTCGCGATAGCTCTCTAGCGCAGCCAAAGGCGGAGCTGTCGGGCGCCAGGTCTTGCCTACCTCCGCGCCTCTTCCATGTCCCTGACCGCCTCCATCGCCGGATCCGTTCCGTGAATCCACGAGTCAATCGTCCACGGCGCGTGGACATCGGGCGCCAATGAGCCAACGGCGATCGGCAGTCGCTTCAGTTCGGGCGGAAGCACGAGGAGCGATTTCGCCGCGGGTTTGCCGGCTTCGACGATGCCTTCGAAACAATCGGTGTACTCGCGACAGCCGTTCGCATAGTCCATACGAATGACGGCGGGGAGGAAGAACAATCCCGAGTGCGGCAGCTGCACCGGCAATCCGTCGGAGAAGAACATGAGGCGATCGCCAATCGGTTCTCCGACGATTACGACGCGATCACCTCCTGCTTGTTTCAGATACGCGATGCTCGCGATCGCCGCAGAGAAGGTCTTGCGGCTCGTCAGGACATAGAACCGTCCGGGAACGCGATTCGGCCACTCGATCATGAAGTCGCGCGCGACGAGGAGATTGCCTCCGCCATTCGCGCGCATGTCGAGCACGACGTTCTTGCGGCCGAGCGCTTCGCGCTTCTGCTCCATGTCTGCGAGGAACGCGGCGATCGGTTGGTCTTCCGAATCCAGGATCTGACGGAGTTGGACAACGAGGCTGTCGATCTGCGGCGCGTCGCGATGGCGGAAGGCCTTCTCGGGTTCTTGCAGCGACCACGGAGTTTGGTCCGTAGTAGGAATCGTCTTCCACTCGTCGGTGTCGTTTGCAGGCCCTAAAGAGAAGCGACGCTTCATCGTCTTCCCATTGCGCAGCGTGAAGCTGTACTCCACGGAGTCATCGCGATTCGATAACTTCACTGCATGAAGCTGCTGCGGACTCGCTAGGACGTCCGCGGCCGCTAGATCACGATAAGCGGGCGTGCCGCCCGCGAACGTGCGAAGTGGCACGCGGAGCGTTTCGATCGGCTTGTCATCGACTGCGAGGAGCTTCGCGCCGAGTAGATCGGCGTGCTCAGCGCGCACGCGCACAACGTGAAAGTCTTCTCCGAACGGTCTAAAGCTGATAGGCACGCGGCCGAAGGCCGGCACCTCGAAATCCGGCTCCTGCAAATTGCACCACGGGGAGTTCTCGTCGACGAGATCCGCATATCGCGTGCACACAATGCGACCGACTCCGTGGGGCAGGCACTGCGTGTGCCCGTTGTCGGCAAGTGCAGTGATTCGACAGAGCTCGACAGAGAACTCGATCGGGCTCAGTGGCTGCGACGAGTTCTCGATTCGCGACAAGCGCGCTTCCGCCTCGGCTCTCGCTTCCGTACTGAACGATCGATCCACTGCGAGAAACTTCTCGCGATAGACCTTGGCATCTTCTCGCTGCCACTTCCTCATCGTTGAATCTGATGGGGGCTCGTCCGCTGCAATGGAGAACGCGCATGAACAAGATAGGAGCAGCACGAGGCAGCGTCGCAATAGTTGCATCTCATCGGTCCTTGAAGTGGTGAAGGTCAGGCTTGGACGCGGCGGGGAGCGGAAAGGTTACACCCCGCCTTAGGGGAAGGACGCGCTATCGACGGCAAGCCAGAGAAGATTGCGGATGGATCCCCGCCTCCGCGGGGACGACGAACATTTTCTTTGTGCGTCACCCTCGTGGAGACGAGGGCCCATCTGGACGAACACCACACGGATTCGGATGGATCCCCGCCTCCGCGGACGCGCTTCTTCGTTCGTCACCGCCTTCTTCGTTCGTCACCCCCGCGGAGGCGGGGGCCTATCGGGGGATAAGAGCGACAGTTCTTGTCGCTACCTCAGCCGCCCAAGATCCGGATGGATCCCCGCCTTCGCGGGGACGACGAACAATCTTCTGTGTTCGCCACCCGCGTGGAGACGAGGGCCCATCTGACGTATGCATCCTTCTTCTTTGATTCTGGCCTGCTGCCAAGCCCTCCTGACGCGAAGCGTCTCGCTTGCCGAAGGCCGTCTTGCCGACGAAGCTCCGCCTTCCTTCTTCTCTGGCTCTGGCTTGCCGACAGGCCTTCTTGACGCGCAGCGTCTTTGCCTGCCGCGAGGCCTTCTTGACGCCGATAGCGCGTCCTTCCTTGTTTTTCCGAGCATCGACAGCGCGCTCAGACGAAGTATCCTTTGTGGCATGACCATGAAAGCTCTACTCACCTCCTTTTCCCTCGTTCTCATTGCGAGCTCCGCATTCGCGGTGACCTTCCTCCCGATCGCTGGCGAGATCTCTGTCGTCACTTCGTCGAATCGGCGCGCTACAGCGGTCACCGTATCGAACGGTGACGTCGTCTCCGCGCAGTTCTGCGTGACGTTTCGCGAACCATTGGAGCAGCCGATCAACATCAACGAGAAAGGGCATGTGATCTATCTTCCGCGGCCGATCGAAGGCATGCCGCAGGGGATGAAGGTCAACGGTCCGGAGCCGATCGCGCAGACGCTGACGGTCGTACCGCAGAACGGTGCGGCGTTCGCGTTCGTTGCCGAAGGCGTGAAGCCAATCTATAACAATGCGAAACCCATCGTGATCGCCAATGTCGTTCGGCAAGATTGGACGCCGCCGGGAGAGGAGCGGCGAGTCCCTGGGATCGAAGCGTGTTTCAACGCCAGACAAGATTGATTGATGGCCGAGCTTTGTCGGCACGAAGTGCCGATTGGCCCCCTTGGCGTCGACAGCGCATCCTTCCTTCTTGTCTGACTCTGGCTTGCCGGAGGCCTTCCTGACGCGAAGCGTCTTGCTTGTCGTTAAGCCATCGTGACGTCGATAGCGCGTCCTTCCTCTCTGACTCTACCCTTCGACTTCTCTCACGCCATCACAATCCAACCGCGAGCACGCCCAGAATTCCGGTCTCGTGCTTCGCTCACCCTTTGCGTGAATCATCACTGCGCCACAGCGCGGGCAGAGCGGCGCCTTGTCCGGGGACGGGCTTGGATCTCTCCAAGCAACGGCCGCATTTGAACTGGGGTGCAGCAATCGGGCGAAAGCGGCGTCCGATTTGCGGCGGCCTGCGAAGAAGGATCTAACGAAGCGGGCCAGGGAGTTCAGTAGGGGCGCACGACTCATACTCTGTTCTTCTCACGTGGCGGCTTCAAGGTCACGTGGAAGAGTACGACATCGGGGACGTTCCCCCAAAGGGGTGTGTCCAATGTTTAGAGATATGTCTGAGGGTGAACAACAGACATATATATGCAGTTGGGCAACATGGGGACACTCCCCTGCGGGGGGAATGTCCCCGGCCATCCTGATTAGCCGCCGCCGGTGCGTTCGCTGTCTTTCATCTGCTCCTTGCAGGACTTCATCGCTTGATCCTTCGACATCGAAGTATCGCGCGCCTGCGCCTGCTCGACGCAGTCCGTCATCATCTGATCTTTCTCCGCCTTCGACTTTGCAGTACGTACGCCTGTCGTCTCGCGCTGATGCTTCGTCGAGCTCGCGGACGGATCGGTATCCGTGGGCGCGTTCGCTGTCGGGCTCGCTTCATTCGCTTGCTCGTGCGTTCGCTGCCGCTGATGCGGGCTCGATGCTGATGCGGGCGACGTTGTTTGCTGATCGGTTGTCTGCTGATTACTGGTCGCGGGCGGATTCTCCGCCATTGCGACACCTGCGAATGCGATCGACACGACTGCGAGCATCGTGCCTTTAAAATAGCGCGTCATACGTTTTCCCATCCCAACAAAGTGACTGATGCAGACGGGACGCGCGCGCACTCTGCGTTGTTCCGGATGCGCTGCACCATCACCTCGAACTGCACTTATCTGTAGGGCGTCTGCATACGACCACTTCGACTGGTCCACTCCTACCGCCGCGTTTAGACTCTGCGCCCCACCGAGTCACACGCAGGAGCGCCACGATGACTTCGGAGTACAGGGTTACTGTCGATCAGGGTTTCACGCGGGTGGCTTACATCGGTAAAGTCTCCTACGACACTTCCACTAGCATGATGCGCGATCTCGCGAAGCTCTCGGAACGAGGCGGTCAGAAGTTCTTGATCGATCTTCGCAACGCAGAGCCGTCGTACTCGCACGTCACCCCGATTCAGCACGTCGAGGAAGCGCCCAGCCTCGGTCTGCCTGGAAGCAATCGCACCGCGCTGCTCGGCGCTGAGAAGGATCGAACGATGTTGCAGTACGTCGAGAATGTCGCCGTCAATCGCGGCATTCTTGTGAAGGCATTCGTCGATGAGAGCGAAGCTGTGAACTGGCTGCGAGAGGACGATTAGCGGCCGCTCGCGACCTTACATCGCATCCGGTTGTACTTCCGGCCTCGCGGCTGCGAATTCCGGCAGCGCTTCGAGGTGCGTCGAGATCGATGAGATCGTCGGGTACGGTGCGAGATCGACTTTGAATCGACGCGCGTTGAACACCTGCGGCACGAGACACACGTCCGCGAGCGACACTTCGTCGCCGTAGCAGTAGCGTCGCTGCGCCGAGTAACGGGTCAGCTCGGTCTCGAGACCTTTGAAGCCTTCGTTGATCCAATGCTGGTACCACGCGTTAACGCCCTCCTCGCCTTGCCCAAGTTGATCGCGCAGATAGTTCAGGACGCGCAGGTTGTTCAGCGGGTGAATGTCGCATGCGACGGAGAGCGCGAGTGAGCGCACCTGCGCGCGCGCGAGCGCGGCTTTAGGCAGCAGTGGCGGTGTTGGATGGCGCTCATCCAAGTATTCGATGATCGCGAGCGATTGCGAAAGGACGACGCCGTCCATCTCGACCGCGGGGATCAAGCCCTGCGGATTCACAACGAGATACTCCGCCGTGCGGTGCTCGCCCTTCGCAAGCGCCTTCGGAATGGAAACGTACTCGAGCTTCTTGAGGTTGAGCGCGATGCGAACGCGGTAGGCGGCGGAGCTGCGGAAGAGCGTGTAGAGCTTGATCATGGCGTCAACCTTGTAGGTCGGAATTCACTCCGACAAGAGCTTAGCGCGAGCGGGCGCGGGTTAGCCAAGTGTTGGTTTCAGATGGATCAAACGAAGACGCGCTAACGACGTCAAGAAGGCCTTCGGCAAGCCAGAAAAGATCTCGGATGGATCCCCGCCTTCGCGGGGACGACGAACTGTTTGAAGAACGAAGGACGCGCTATCGACGTCAAGACGGCCTCCGGCAGGCGGGACGCTTTGCGTCAGGAAGGCCCTCGGCACGCCAGAAAAGATTCCGGTGGATCTCGCCTTCGCGGGGACGACGAACTGTTTGAAGAACGACGGACGCGCTATCGACGTCAAGACGGCCTCCGGCAGGCGGGACGCTTTGCGTCAGGAAGGCCCTCGGCACGCCAGAAAAGATTCCGGTGGATCCCGCCTTCGCGGGGACGACGAACTACTTTCCGTCATCCCCGCGGAGGCGGGGAC
>JBIQKP010000051.1:14401-27702 GCA_044506405.1 Lysobacterales bacterium
CCCGCCTTCGCGGGGACGACGAACTACTTTCCGTCATCCCCGCGGAGGCGGGGACCCGTCCACTCATGAACTAGCCGCTCTTGCGACTAGCCGATCTCATGTTGCCCCTCGCCGTCTTTGCGACGCACGTGCCAAGCCCGCGTGCAGAACCCGCCTACTCCTGCGCCAAGAACATCCACGTCTCCACGACCGTATCCGGATTCAGAGACATGCTCTCGATGCCTTGCGAGACGAGCCAGCGCGCAAGGTCAGGGTGATCGGACGGGCCTTGGCCGCAGATGCCGATGTACTTGCCGCGTTTGCGGCACGCGTCGATCGCCATCTTGATGAGTGCCTTCACTGCGTCATCGCGCTCGTCGAAGAGCTTTGCGATCGTCGCGGAGTCGCGATCGAGGCCGAGCGTGAGTTGCGTCAAATCGTTCGAGCCGATCGACATGCCATCGAAGTAGTCGAGGAAGCGTTCCGCGAGCAACGCATTCGATGGCAGCTCACACATCATGATGACCTTCAAGCCGTTCTCGCCGCGCTTCAAGCCATTCGCCGCTAGAAGCTCGATCACCTGCTCCGCTTCCTTCAGCGTGCGCACGAACGGAATCATGATCTGTACGTTCTTGAGGCCCATCTCCTCGCGCACGCGCTTCATCGCTCGGCACTCGAGCTCGAAGCACGGGCGGAACGATTCATCGATGTACCGCGACGCGCCGCGGAAGCCGATCATCGGATTCTCTTCATGCGGCTCGTAGCGCTCGCCGCCGATCATGTTCGCGTACTCGTTCGATTTGAAATCCGACAGCCGCACGATCACCGGCTCAGGCGCGAAAGCAGCCGCGATCGTGCCCACGCCTTCGCACAGCTTCTCGACGTAGAACGACACGGGATCCGCATAGCCGCTCATCTGCCGCGCGATGGTTGCCTCGAGCTCTTTCGGTAGCTTCTCGTACTCGAGCAGCGCACGCGGATGCACGCCGATCATGCGATTGATGATGAACTCGAGGCGTGCGAGTCCGACGCCTCGATGCGGAATACCGGCGAAGTCGAATGCGCGATCGGGGTTACCGACATTCATCATGATCTTGGTCGGGATGGCCGGGAGCGACTCGAGCTCGATGTTCTTCTCTTCGAACGGCAGCAAGCCCTCGTAGATGTAGCCCGTATCTCCCTCCGCGCAGCAGACGGTGATCTCTGCACCCTCGCGAACCAACTCGGTCGCATCGCCACAGCCGACGACCGCGGGGATCCCCAACTCGCGCGCGATGATCGCGGCGTGGCACGTGCGTCCGCCGCGATTGGTGACGACCGCGGCCGCGCGTTTCATGACGGGCTCCCAATCGGGATCCGTCATGTCCGCGATCAGCACGTCGCCGGGTTGAACGCGCGTCATCTCCTTCACGTCGCGAATGATCCGCGCGCGGCCTGCACCGACGCGTTGGCCGATCGCCCTCCCCTGCGCCAACACTTTCGACCGACGCTTGAGCGCGAAGCGCTGGATCGTCTTGCCGCGTCGGCTCTGCACGGTTTCCGGCCGCGCTTGCAGGATGTAGAGCTTTCCGGTTTCTCCATCCTTGCCCCACTCGATGTCCATCGGGCAGCCGTAGTGCTCTTCGATCGTGAGCGCCTGCTTCGCGAGCGCGATGACGTCGTCATCCGTCAGCGAGAACTTCGCGCGATCTTCGGGCGCGACATCGATGGTGCACGTGCGCACGCCGCTCTGCGCATCGCCGTACACCATCTTCGTCGCCTTCGCACCGAGCGAGCGGCGTACGATAGGCCAATGTCCCGCGCGAAGCGCCGGCTTGTACACATAGAATTCGTCCGGGTTGACGGCACCTTGCACGACGGTCTCGCCGAGACCGTATGACGAGGTGATGAACACGACGTCGCGAAAACCCGAATCCGTATCGAGCGTGAACATCACGCCGCTCGCGCCGAGGTCGGAGCGCACCATGTGCTGGATGCCCGCGGAGAGCGCGACTTGATCGTGCGAGAAGCCTTGATGGACGCGATAGGCAATGGCGCGATCGTTGAAGAGCGACGCGAACACCTCGCGTACGCATTGGAGCACTGCGTCGCGTCCGCGAACGTTGAGGAACGTTTCCTGCTGTCCCGCGAACGACGCTTCGGGGAGATCTTCCGCGGTTGCCGAAGAGCGCACCGCGACCGCGATGTCTCGTCCGTCGCACATGCGATCGAACGCTTCGAGGATCTCGCGCTCGAGCCGCGCAGGAAACGGCGCCGACATCACCCAACCTCGAACAGTTTGACCAACGTTCGACAACTGCTCGACGTCGTCGACGTCGAGATCATTGAGCGCTCGAGAGATGCGCGCCGCTAGTCCATCCTGCTGTAGAAAGTCTCGGTAGGCTTGCGCGGTCGTCGCGAATCCGTTCGGCACGGAGATTCCAAGCTTTGCGAGATGACTGATCATCTCGCCGAGCGAAGAATTCTTGCCGCCTACTTTGTCGACGTCATGACGCCCGACCTGATCGAAGGGAAGTGTATACGCTGTCAAGTTCGTGACTCGTGATGGGTGATACGCGGCTCGCGATGCAACCGCGGAGAGCGCATACGGATATACTAACCATACACGCGTATCAACTACTCTTCTTGCATCTCATGCATAACGAGTGACGAAGTCTTCCGCTCGCGACACAAGACAACGCAAGACAAATGCAGCGACGAACAATCTTCTTCGTGTCGGACCAAACAGGCGTGACCGCAGAGACGATGGGTCACAGTCTGCTCACGCAGTTCGACGGCGTCACGTTTCGGCAAGTCACGCTGCCGTTTATCTCGACGGTGGAGAAGGCCGAAGAAGCTGTGCGACGCATCAATGCGACAGGCGAGGCGGAAGGTTTGCGGCCGATTGTGTTCAGCACGCTCGTGCAAGAAGAGATGCGTGACATCGTGAGACAAGCGAATGGCTTGTTCCTCGACTTCTTCGCGGCGTTCCTGGCGCCGCTCGAGCAAGAGCTCGATCTCAAGTCGTCACGCCTTCAGGGCCGCGCCCACGGCATGCTCGACCTCAGCGCGTATACATTGCGGATCGACGCGACGAACTTCGCCCTCGCAAACGACGATGGGGCCATCACGCGCGATTATGAGCGGGCGGATCTCATCTTGATTGGCGTATCGCGCTCAGGAAAGACGCCAACCTGTTTGTACATGGCGCTTCAGTACGGGATCTTCGCGGCGAACTATCCTCTGGCCGAGGAAGAGTTCGAAGCTGGGAAGCTTCCGGACGCGCTCGTGAAGCACAAGAACAAGCTCTATGGCCTCACGATCACTTCGGACCGATTACAACAGATTCGCTCCGAGCGTCGGCCGAACACAAAGTACGCTTCGCCGGCTCAAGTGGAATATGAAGTGCGCTCGGCGGAAGCGATGTTCCGTCGTTTCAACGTGCCGTTTATCGATACGACCGCGCGTTCGATTGAAGAGATTGCAAGCCGCATTCTCGATGGGACGGGCGTGGAGCGGCGGCTGCGGCCCTGAGCGGACATTCCTCGAAGCTCGAGGAATGTCCCTTTCACAAGATCAGTCGCGGAATGACTGCTTGCTCGGGGCGCTCGGGCAGATAGCGAACGGTGACCGTAGAGCCGGCGACAGGTAGCGCGCGTTTGATCTGCTCGGGAGTGCAGCGTGCGACATGACACGCTCGCAGTGGCTTATCTCTTCCAGCGGGTACGAAATCGAAGTACAGACGAACGCATGCATCTAGCATGAAAGGCTGCTGAATACCGACGACGCGTCCTTGAACCGACTTACCGTTGTGGCTGATTTCCACTTGTCGCCTCTCGCGCGCGACTGCAAGCGCGTGACGCACCGCGAGCCACACGACGACCCCAGCGAGAACAACGAACACGAATAACTCATTACGCATCGATACCGCTCCGCGAACCCGACCCGGTAGGTCTGATTCATTCCGACACCTAAGCATCTCGGGGGCGCCGAACCCGCTATACAACCGGTCCCGCTACTCCATCCGAGATGTGAATCTGCGTCTAGTGCACCAAAGTCTCTATGAGGCATTCCCTAGCGTTCGGATGAGACGGCGAAAGCGAGTTGATGAAGGCGTTGTGAAGCGTCGCCAGGCGCGGACGACGCGCGGGCTGCGAGACGGAGGCACTCCTCCGACGTCAAGCAGGCCTCCGGCAGGCAGACGCTTTGCGTCAGGAAGGCCGAGCGGCAAGCCAGAGGAAGATGAAGAAGAAGGGCGTACTGTCCACGTCAAGGTCTTCACCAGGACAGAAACACTTGATCCCGATGGGCCCCGCCTTCGCGGGGCTGACAAACGTGGGGGTGACGAACGTAGGGGTGACGAACGTAGAAGCGCGCCTGCGCACAAGATTCCGTCGTCCGCAAAACTGTCCGTCGTCCCCGCGAAGGCGGGGATCCATCCGAATTCTTTTCTGGCTTGCCGCTAGGCCTTCCTGAGGTCGGAGTGCGCCATCTCGCATCAGGGCCCGCGCGCAGCTCGCACCAGCGGCATCGGTACCGTCCGCTCTGCCGCAGAGCGCAAGAGCGTGGCATGATCCCGACCCCGCATCCCACGATGGAGTACACCGATGTCCCTATCGCGCCGTTTTCCTTCGATCGCCCTTGCGACCCTGGTTGCATGTTCACTCTTCGGGTGTAGCCGGGACGCCGACGAAGGCCAGAAGAAGGGACCTTTCGCCGCACTCACGCGCGCGGACTTCAACAAGCGCGCAGCGGAGCTCTACTTGCCGCTCTTCTGGCGCGAGGACGCGGACAATGACGGCTCGGTGGACGCGGGCGAGATCGAGATTCTCACAACATTGCCGCGAGCGGATCGCGCGATCTGGATCGACGATTCCGGCCGCTTCACGCAGTCCTTTCGCGATGCATATAAGGCCATGCAACAACCTCCGCGTGCCCACTCGGATGCTGCGGAGCAGAAAAGACGCGAGCTCGTCATAGAGGAGCTCGCGCAGGGGCGCCCCACGCTCGTCTTAACGGACGCGACGCAAGTCTCCGACGGCGAGAAGACCTTCTTGCGTCACATGCTCACGACCGCCGAGCTCATCGAGCGATTGTATGCACGGCAGAAAGGGGTGTTCGGCATGCAGGGGGACATCCCGAGCGACGATCCGGCGAGCCAGATGATGTTCCACCGAAATCAATCACCGTTCTGCGAGGCGCCGAAAACCGAGAACGTGCCTGAGTGCAGCGCGCTGCCGAAGAAGCCGCCACGCACCGTCGGCTTGTATCCGGCCGAGATCCAGAACGACGCCAAGTTCTGCGCGATGCTCGAGAAGCAGCCGAATGCGGCCGAGCTCACCGGACACTTTAGTGTGGTCGTGGCCGATCAGGACCGTGCCGGTCGATTCCGCGCTGTCCCCTATCACGAAGCGTATCGGCAAGAGATGGGCGCGATCGCGCGTGAGCTCGAGCTCGCAGCTCGGGCGCTCGGCGACGATGAAGCGGCGCTCAAGAAGTACCTCACCGCCGCGGCGGCCTCGTTCCGCTCGAACGATTGGGAGCCCGCGAACGAGGCTTGGGTCGCGATGAACGCGGAGAACAGCAAGTGGTATCTGCGCGTCGGCCCGGATGAAGTGTACTTCGAGCCGTGTGCATGGAAGGCCGGGTTCGCGTTGCAACTCGCGCGCATCAATCCGGACTCGCTCGAGTGGCAGAAGAAGCTCGATCCGCTCAAGCGCGACATGGAGAATCGGCTCGCGGAGATGGCCGGCCGGCCCTACAAGGCGCGCGATGTGCAGTTCAAGATCCCAGACTTCATCGACGTCGTGCTGAATGCCGGCGACGCGCGCAGCGCCCAGGGCGCGATCATCGGTCAGTCGTTGCCGAACTGGGGCAAGGTTGCCGAGAAAGGGGGCCGCACCACGGCGATGACGAACCTCTATACCGATGTCGACAGCCAGAACTCGCAAGCCGAGTTGGCGTCATCGATGCTCTGTAAGAACACGAATGCGCTTGCAACGACAGCGCCGCGCGAAACGATCGTGAGCACGGTGTTGCATGAAGCCGCCCACAACCTGGGTCCGTCGCACGAGTACGCCGTCAACGGCAGACAGGACGATGCGGTCTTCGGCGGTACGCTCGCATCGACGCTCGAAGAACTAAAGGCGCAAACCTCCGCGATGTACTTGACGCACTGGCTTTCGGAGAAGGATCTGTTCACGCCGGAGGAAGTGCGCGCGATCCAAGTCCGCAATGTGACCTGGGCGTTCGGCCACATCTCGCGCGGCATGTACACGGCCGACGGCACGCCGAGGAACTACAGCCAGCTCGCAGCGATGCAGCTCGGGGCGCTGATGAAAGCAGGTGCGGTGAGCTGGCATGCGGATCAACCCGCGGCGAACGGCTCCGACCAAGGCTGCTTGGAGATCAACTTCGACGCGTTGCCGGCTGCAGTAGATGCATTCGAAACGACGGTGCTGCAGATCAAGTCGAAGGGCGACAGGAAAGGCGCCGAACAGTTAAAGGCGGAGTTCGTCGATGCCAAGGACGACGAGTTCGCGAAGGTCAAGGACGTCATTGCCGAGCGCTGGCTGCGCGCACCGCGCGCAAGCTTCGTCTATAGCATCAGGATGTAGGTCGGAATTTATTCGGACACTGCGATTGTCGGATTGAAATCCGACCTACAGGTTCGGGCCCGGTCGAAACCGGGCCTTGTAGGTCGGAATTGATTCCACCTGCAATGGTCGGATTGAAATCCGACCTACAGGTTCGGGCCCGGTCGAAACCGGGCCTTGTAGGTCGGAATTGATTCCGACCCTGTAATGGTCGGATTGAAATCCGACCTACAAGTTTGCGCCGGCTTCGCGCTTCTGCTTCGCCGCGGCGGCGTGACCGCGCGCGCCGAGCACGGTGGCGAGCACACTCAGACGACGGATACCGCGGTGATGCTCGAGACCGGTGCCGTCGAAGCAGTCATCTCACACCTTCGAACGTTCTCCGATCTCGAGCTGCAGCGCTCGCTGATGCTGCGCAAGCGCGGCACTCACTTCGACAGAATACGGCTGTTGCGCGGGCTCGATCGCGCGCAGCGGCGCAGGCAGGCGCTCGATCTCCGCGCGCGCGTAGTCGCGGGCTTGTTGGAGCGTGCGGCGTGCGGAAACAACTCGCTTACCATTGCGCATGACACATTCGAGCAGCGGGCGACCCGGCAGGTTCTCGCCTGCTCGCGCAATCACATCTCGGACGGCTTGGCCGTTCTCCTCGATTCGAAACACCTGCTTCGCACCGGGCAGCACGGGTTTGTCCGCCGCGAGCTTCAATCGGCCGCGCCCCGCGTACTCCGCGAGTTTATAAACGATGTCGAGATCCGGCTTGTCCGCGGACACGCCCATGCTCGTCCCGACACCGAACGCATCGATCGGCGTCTCTTCCACCAACTTCGCAACCGAATACTCATCGAGCCCACCGCTCGCAACGATCTGCACGCGCTCGAGTCCTGCCGCATCGAGGAGCTTGCGGCTGTGTCGCGCGAGATCGCCGAGATCGCCCGAATCGAGCCGTATGGCCGCCACCCTGAAGTCATCGCCAAGCTCGCGCGAGAGCGCAATGACGTGTCGAACCCCTTCGAGCGTGTCATAGGTATCGACGAGCAGCGTCGTATCGGGATAGGTGCGTGCGAATGCGCGGAAGGCTTCGCGCTCGTCATCGTGCGCCTGAATGTAGCTATGCGCCATCGTGCCGGAGACCGGTAGTCCGTAGCGTTGTCCTGCGAGCACATTCGACGTCGACGCGACGCCAGCGATATAGAAAGCACGCGCGGCCTTCACTGCGGCATCGACGCCGTGCATTCGCCGCGCGCCGAAGTCGACGACCGGTCTGCCCTGCGCCGCCAAGACCACGCGTGCCGCTTTGGACGCGAGCAGCGTTTGCAGATGGAGCTGATTGGTGACGAACGTTTCGACGATCTGTGCCTGCGCGATCGGCGCGCGGATCTCGAGGATCGGCTCATTCGCGAAGACGGGCGTGCCTTCTGGGACCGCACGCACTTCGCCTCCGAAGCGGAACGCGCGCAGCGACTCGAGCAACGGACGCGAGAAGGACCCGAGCGAGGCGAGATAGTCGAGGTCGGCTTCCTCGAACCGCACGTTCTCGAGAAAATCGAGAACGGTCTCGAGGCCGCACGCGAGGAAGAAGTTGCGGCTCGGCGGAAGACGCCGGATGAAGACCGTAAAGATAGCCTCACCCGCCATGCCCTCGCGTAAATACGCTTCGAGCATCTTGAGCTCATACAGATCGGTGAACAACGCGAGGCGCTCGTGGTTCATGGATCAAGCTCGTGCTGACGTACGAATCAGGCCGGCATCAACCCCTGTGAGGTCAGGAGGCGGGTCGCAGTGATGTCGACCCTTATCAGCCGCCGTGTGCGCGGCGCGCCTGCTCTTGCGCGACCTGCTGTCGAGACAGTTTCGTTTGCTCGGCGATGATGTCGACGAGCGGATGGTCTTCCGTCCTCGGCAACTGGAGTCCGTGCAGGCGCTCCCAAATCATGATGCGTTCTTGAGGATCATAGCTGATCGAGGATTGCTCGTTGAGCGCACGACGGCGCTCGTCTGCCCGCTCCTTCTCGAGCCGCAGCGCCGTCGCGCGGCGCTCCGAAGGCGTGCTGGCGAATAACTCGTCCGAGTGGATCGTTTTGCGATCGAACATGACTTCTTCTCCTACCGGCGAACGCGCCTCGAGTGGGTGCTACGACGCGATGGCCTGTGCGCCACGCATGGAGCGGGCGTAATTCTGCAGAACGGCGACGCCGCTCGCTTCGGCGTCCGCGATCCACTTCTTGAAGTGCTGCAAGAGCGTTTCATTGCTCACGTGCTTGCCGCTCCACAAGGTATTCAAACGCTCCCGGAATTCGTACACCGTCTTGAGCGCCTGATTGCTCGCGAGCAACTCGCTCAAGGAGCGCTGCGCCTCGCTGTCGAGCAAGAGCGGCTCCGTAACGAGGAGCTTCCGCGCCGAGCGCACCGCTTTGCCGCGAAGGTCGCGAAGCTGAGCGCGCACGACTGGCACGGTCACGTCGCGCGCATAGTCGCGCAGGACGTGCATTCGATTCACGAGCACGGCGCGAAGCGTTTCGAGATCCACATCAGCGCGCGGTTGCGCTCGCGTGAGCGAGGGGGCAACGCGGCGCACTTTCGCGAGCCCGAAGAAGCTGAATACTTGGATGTACAGCCATCCGATGTCGAATTCCCAGGGACGCACCGAGAACTTCGCCGAGGACGGGAAGGCGTGGTGATTGTTGTGCAATTCTTCGCCCGCGACGATGAAGCCCCAGGGCACGATGTTGCGCGCGGCATCGGAGCACTCGAAGTTGCGATAGCCGGTGTGATGACCAATGCCGTTGATGACACCCGCGGCCATTAGCGGCACCGCGAGCATCTGCACACCGATGATGATGATGCCGGGAACGCCGAACAGCACGAGGTCGATGATGACCATCAAAACGATGCCCAATGCGCGATGTTTCGAGTAGACATTGCGCTCCATCCAATCGTCGGGCGTACCGCGACCGTACTTCTCGAGCAGCCCTGGGGTGCGTGCCGCTTCCTTGTAGAGCTCGGCGCCTTCCAGGAGCACCTTCTTCAGTCCGAGGACCATCGGGCTGTGCGGATCTTCAGCTGTTTCGCAGCGGGCGTGGTGCTTGCGATGAACCGCAACCCACTCGCGCGTCAACATGCCGGAGCTCATCCACAGCCAAAAGCGGAATACGTGGCGCAAGGCCGGGTGAAGATCGAGGCTTCGGTGCGTGGCGTCCCGGTGCAAATAGAGCGTGACGGCCATGAACGTGAACTGCACCATGAGGAACGTGACGAGCACATATCCCCAGAAGTTGAGATCGACGAGACCATACAAAAAATCGAGCGACATCTTTTCTTTTACCTACGATCCGTTTCTTGAAAGTGTTCGTTGCGCCAGAAGAGATCAACCCTCTTCCGACTCCTTGCGCGCCTTCGCGAGCCGGTAATCAATCCCTAGTCCCGCCCCGACCTCGAGCGCTTTGTTGCGCACATCATCAGTGCTTCGATGCAGCTCACCGGCAAGCTGCATGAGTTGCTCGTCGGCATCCTGCCAACTCTTCGCAACCTTCCCTGAAAGACGATTCAGCAGACGCTGAACTTCAGCGGCGCTCCAGTCTGATGAGAGATGCTCGGCGGCTTCGCGCGCCGTGCGCTCGCAGTCTTCCGCGCGAAGCGCGCGTGTAAGCGCTTCAATCAGAACTGCCTTGTGTTCCGATGGTATCTCACTCGAAACGACGTATTGCAGTGCCGCTCGCAGGGCTGCAGGTTCGCGTGCGTCTTGCATACTCGATTAACGCGGCTCCCAGGCCAAAAGTCCGCCCATCCGCGAACGAATTCCACGAAGCCAAGACGACGCAGGAGAGATCGGAACGCGGGTCCGTCAGTATCGGACACTGTGCACGTTTCGGGCCGAAATAGATACACCTATTTAATTTGTGCGCTGGCGCGAGCACTTAGCAGTCAAGAGCGCTCCTCACGCTGTGACGCAGAGGCACTAGAATCCTTGGATGCTTCGCACAAGTGTCATTTTGTGGCGCTCAGGCGCGCTGGCCGCGCTGCTCATCGGACTTATTGGCATAGTCGTCCCGGTGCTGCCAACCGTTCCCTTCTTGATCCTCGCTGCCTGGGCAGCCGGAAAGGGGTGGCCCGCGCTCGAGCAGCGCCTGCTCGCGCATGAGCGATACGGTCCGCCGATCCGCCGCTGGCGCGAGCGCGGCATCGTGCCGCGCAAAGCGAAGATCCTGGCGAGCACAATGATGCTCGGCAGCGCGATCCTGCTTCAGTTCACACCCGCTGCGCAGTGGCTTCGCATCGGTGCGCCGCTCACGATGTTTATGGTGGCGGTTTGGTTGTGGCGTCGACCGGAGGTGTAGGTCGGATTTTCAATCCGACACCTTCTAGGTCGGATTGAAATCCGACCTACAGGTTAGTACCCGGTCGCGTTCCCGACCGGCTTGTAGGTCGGAATTTTATTCCGACACCTTTTTTGATCGGATCGAAATCCGACCTACAAGGTCGCCAGGATGCCGTCGCCGGTCATGCGCACAGCGAAGCCCGCGCGCTGGAGGCGCTTCGCGACTTCGGCGGGGACATCGCGTCCCGTTGTGAGCTTGTTCGGCGTGCCGACGTAATGGAACAGCTTGCCCTTGCGTTTCAGCACGCGCGCGAGCTCGTCGTAGAACTGTTGCGCGTACAAATCGCCCGCGATGCCGAAGCGCGGCGGATCGTGCAGCACCGCGTCGAACGATGCGCTCGCGTGCGATCCGATCTTCTGCAGCACATCTGCTTCCGTGAGCGTCAATCGCTCGTCTGCGTGCCCGCTTCCCTCTGGCGACCACGGATTCAGGTGCCGCAGCCAAATCACTGATGGACTTCGTTCATAGGAGACGACCGCCGCTGCGCCCAACTCGAGACACCACGACGCGAAGTAGCCTAGGCCGCCGCAGGTATCGAGGATTGTCTTGTCGCGCGGTTGAATGCGCGCGACCTTCTCTCGCGCATCCTCGTACGGCGAGACGCGCAACGTCGGCAGCATCTTGATGCCGTCGATCTCGAACGTGGGCGCGCCCCAGTCGGTGGGCACGAGCTTGATGAGAGCGGTGTCGTAACGCGAGGCGGGCTCGAAGCGCTCGCCGGACCAGTAGTAGATCGTGCGATCTTTGCAGCGGTCGAGGTAGGGGAAGCGATTCCCCTGCCACTCCCATTCGCTCGCGTGCACTTGCACGCGTGTCTTCGTCCGATCGAGGTCGAGCGAGCACTCGACCTCGATCGCTTTCGTGTCACGTGCGGTCAGCAGCCGTTCGTGGACGTCTAACGTCAGCAGCGGACCGCGCATCTCTACTTGGCTCTGAAGCCCTTACCTGTGGCCGCCCAGTAGATGCCGCCATAGATATGGTGAAGGAAGTTCTGATCCGTGAACGACTCAGGGATATGACCGAGCGCCGTATAGAACGAACGCCCGCCGTCGTACTCCTGGTACCAGCTCACCGGATGGAACGGCGAGGTTTCGGCCTCTTTACGGCGCGGGGGCGTCACGCTGTACGTCGACTCGTCGATCGAGAGCAAGTACTTGAGGTTCTTCGATCGCGAGCCATCGAACTCGTACCACTCATCCGTAAACAGGAAGCGAGGCGCGAAACGATCCATCCCGGGGAAATTAGGATCTTCGACTTTCAGCGTCGCGGTCTGCACGGCCGGATGACTCGCGAACATGTGACCGACCAGCGCCGTGTACCAATCCCATTTGTATTCGGTGTCGCTCGCGCTGTGGATGCCGACGTAACCTTTACCCGAACGGATGAAGCGCTCGAACGCGGCCTGCTGCTCATCGTCCAGCACATCGCCGGTCGTCAAGAGGAAGACGACGACCTCGAACCGCTCGAGCGCATTGTCGTTGAAGACGAGACCCGCGTTCTCGGTCCAGGTCACGCTGAAGTTATGTTTCTTGCCGAGATGCTCGAGCGCGTTGACGCCGGCGTTGATCGAGTCATGGTGCCAGCCGGCCGTCTTCGAGAAGACGAGCACATCGAACTGCTGATACTGAGCCAGGCTCGCACTCGACCAGCCAGTCATCAGCAAGAACAGAAGACACAGGCGAAACCAGCGCATGCAACACTCCAGTGAGACACCTACGCATTGTGCCAGAAGGCACCGCGGGACTCCGTCAAGATCGTTCGTCGGGGGAACCGAGCAATTCAATGAGCGGCGTCGACCGCATCAGCGAAGGCAAGACCGGCCCAAGCTCGAGATTGTTACGAGAGGGAACTCGCGCGTGTCTGAGGATCTTTGGAATGACACGGTGATCACCGAGCGGACACGACATGCGACAGCGACTCTTCTCCCTTTTGCTAGCGAGCTTCTTCGTCCTTTCCGCGCCGGGCTGCTATGGCCCGGATCGAGAGCCCGGCGACGATCCGCGGCGATCGGACGAAGGCCCGGACGGCGGGCGTCCCGAGACCGATCCGAAGCAAACGGTCGATGAAAGCGGCTGGGGCGGGGGACGCACGACCGACGAGGGTGACAAAGCAGATGATGGCAATACGACGCTCGACGGGGCGAGCGATGAAGTGACGCGATCGGATCAATAGCGAGCAGCGGTTCGTCGTTGCTGAGCACTCATCTTCATTCTGGCTTCAGATGAGCCCCCGCCTTCGCGGGGTGACGACATTTCTTGGCGATCATATTTCTTGGTTGGGTAATGCCCACGACTTCGTCTTCTCCGCGAAGGCGGGGATCCATTCGATCCTTCTCTTCTCCCGATGGGCTCCCGCCTTCGCGGGAGTGACG
>JBIQKP010000163.1:0-3957 GCA_044506405.1 Lysobacterales bacterium
GGGTCCCCGCCTCCGCGGGGGATGACGACACCGCGCCGACGCGCGCTGCTACCTCAGGCGCTCTTCCATCAGGTCGATCTCGCGTACGAGCGCACGCGATTTTGAGTCCGAGAGTTGATAATGGCGCGCGAGTGCGAACAGCGCGTCTCTTTCCGCACGCAATCCGACCAGTCGCAGCGTGCGCTCCACTTGATCCGACTGCCGCACGCGCGCCGCGTTCTCGTTTGAATCGCTGCTGCCTTCGATGCGGCGTCGATACATTTCCATGACACGCGCCGCGGCGTCGGCATAGATATCCGCGTCGCTGAGTCCACTTGCGAGCTCGTGAGAATGCTGCTCGATCGCGCGGATCGCCGCCTCCGCCGAAACGATGCGGGCGCGCTCCGCGGCGAGCTCTTCTTCGGATTCGGGCTTCTGCGGAAGACCGTGCAGCAGCCGCGGCAGCGCGATGCTCGCTGCGCTCAACGACAGAATGATCACGCCCGCCGCCAGAAAGATTGCGAGATCGCGCGCCGGGAACGGCGTTCCATCCGACAGCACGAGCGGCAATGTGAGCACACCCGCCAGCGTGATTGCGCCACGCACGCCCGCCACCGAAATCGCTGCGATCATGCGGAACGTCGGACGATCTCCTGGATCCTTGCCGCGCCGGATTGCGAGCTGGCGCGAAATCCAGAGCGAGACCCACACCCATGAGAAGCGCAACAACGCGAGTCCGAAGTTGATCGCCAACACGTAGACGACCAACCACCACGGGTCGTCGTGATTCGACTCGCGCACGACATCGAGGGCGCCGAGAAAGATCGCAGGCAGCTGCTCGCCGAGCAGCACGAACATCACGCCGTTCAACGCGAACTGAACCGTGTCCCAGACGGCGGCGCGCTGCACGCGCGTCTTCGCCACGGCGCGGCCTTGCAGCTCTGCGTAGCTCATCGTGATTCCCGCCGCGACCGCCGCGAGAATCCCAGAGCCGCCGAGGTGCTCCGCGAGCTCGTAGGCACCGAACGGAATCAAGAGACTGATGAGCACCTGCCCACCGGCTTCTTCGCCGAAACGACGCACGATCCAACTTTTCCCTTCCATGACGGCAAACGTGAGCACGGCGCCGACGAGCACGCCCACGACGAAAAGCTGGGCAAACGTCACTGCTGCAGTGGTCACCGAGAACACGCCGGTCAACGCCGCTGCGACCGCGAACCGAAAGCACACGAGACCCGACGCGTCGTTCAAGAGCGATTCGCCTTCGAGTACGTGCATCACGCGTTTCGGAATCGGCACGCGCGAGCTGATCGCGGACACCGCAACCGGATCTGTCGGCGACACGATCGCGGCGAGGGCGAACGCGACAGGCAACGGCATCGCGGGAATCATCCAGTTGATGAAGAACCCCATGCCGATGACGGTGCAGAAGACGAGACCGAGCGCGAGCTCCAGAATCAATCCCTTGTCGCGCATCAACCCTTCTTTCGGGATGCGCCACCCATCGAGGAACAGGAGCGGCGGGAGAAACAATAGAAAGAAGATCTCGGGATTGAGCTCAACCGCGTGCTCCGATCCAGCCGCGATGGCTGCGCCGAATGCGATCTGCACGAGGGGTGTCGGAACCGCGCGCGGCAGGACGCGCACGAGGATGCCGCTGACGACAACGGCACCCAGCATGAACAAGACGACGCCAATCGTCCCCATGAGCCTACGTCTTTGCGGCGGCGGCGGCGACGGTCAATACGGTCATGTTTACGATGCGGCGAACGGTCGCCGATGGCGTGAGGATGTGAACCGGCGCGGCACACCCGAGCAAGATCGGCCCAACCGCGACATTGTTGCCCGCGGCCGTCTTCACCAAGTTGTACCCGATGTTCGCGGCGGCAAGGTTCGGCATGACGAGCAGGTTCGCGGGACCGCTCAACGTCGTCTCCGGCAGGATCGTGCGTCGGATCGTTTCGTCGAGCGCGCAATCGCCGTGCATCTCGCCGTCGATCTCGAGGTCTGGCGCGCGCTCGCGCAAGAGCTCGAGCGTTCGACGCATCTTGAGGGCCGACTCGTCTTCGTGCGTACCGAAGTTCGAATGCGACAGGAGCGCGACTTTCGGTTCGATACCGAAGCGACGCACGACTTCCGCGGCGCTCTGCGTGATCTCGGCAAGCTGCTCCGCGGTGGGATCGAGATTCACGTGCGTGTCGACGATGAACACCTGACGCTCAGGCAAGATGAGCGCATTCATCGCAGCGTAGACAGTCGAACCCGGGCTCTTACCGATGACGCGATCGATGTACTGCAAGTGCTTCGCGGTCGTGCTGATCGTGCCGCAAATCATGCCGTCCCCAGCGCCCTTTCGCAGCAGCATCGCGGCGATCAAGGTCGTGCGCCTTCGCATCTCGAGCTTCGCGTATTGCGCCGTGATCCCTCGGCGCATCATGAGCCGGTGGTACTCCATCCAGAACTCGCGGTGACGTTCGTCCTGCTCCGGATTGACGACCGTGAAATCCTCGCCGAGCTTCAATCGCAGGCCGAAGCGCTTGATCCGGTTCTCGAGCACCGCAGGCCGACCGACGAGCACCGGCTGCGCGAGCTTTTCTTCGACGAGAATCTGCACCGCGCGCAACACGCGCTCGTCCTCGCCTTCCGCGAACACGATGCGAGAACGCTCCGGCGGTACTTTGCGCGCCGTCGCATACACCGGCTTCATGATCGTGCCGGATTGATAGACGAACTGCTGCAATTGCTGACGATAGGCTTCGAAGTCCGCGATGGGTTTCGTCGCAACGCCCGAGTCCATCGCCGCCTTCGCGACCGCGGGTGCGATGTGTACGATGAGGCGCGGATCGAACGGTTTCGGGATCAGGTACTCGGGCCCGAACGAAAGATCGTCGATGCCGTACGCGCTCGCGACGACATCGCTATGGCCCATGCGAGCGAGCTCTGCGATCGCGTGCACCGCCGCCACTTCCATCTGCGGCGTGATCGTCGTCGAGCCCGCATCGAGTGCGCCGCGGAAAATGAAGGGAAAGCACAGGACGTTGTTCACCTGGTTCGGATAGTCGCTGCGCCCGGTCGCCATCACGGCATCATCGCGAACCGCGCGCACATCCTCAGGCAGAATCTCGGGCGTCGGATTCGCGAGCGCGAAGATGAGCGGCCGCGCGGCCATCGCTTTCACCATCTCGGGCTTGAGAACGCCGCCTGCCGAAAGTCCGAGAAAGATGTCGGCATCGACGATCACATCGCGAAGCGTTCGGTGCGGAGTGTCTTGCGCGAAGCGGGCCTTCTCTGGGTCCATGAGCTCGGTCCGGCCTTTGTAGACGACGCCGGCGAGGTCCGTGAGCCAAATATTCTCGGTCGACAATCCGAGGTTCACGAGCAGGTCGACGCACGCGAGCGCAGCCGCGCCTGCACCGCTCACAACGAGCTTCACCTGGTCGATGCGTTTCCCGACAACGGCCAGACCGTTGAGCAGCGCTGCGCCAACGATGATCGCCGTGCCGTGCTGATCGTCATGGAAGACAGGGATGTTCAAGCGCGCACGAAGCTTGCGCTCGATCTCGAAGCACTCCGGCGCTTTGATGTCTTCCAGATTGATGCCGCCGAACGTGGGCTCGAGCGCGGCAATCACTTCGACGAGCTTCTCGGGGTCGCGCTCATTGAGCTCGATATCGAAGACATCGATCCCCGCGAACTTCTTGAACAGCACCGCCTTGCCTTCCATGACCGGCTTCGCCGCGAGCGGCCCGATGGCGCCGAGCCCAAGAACCGCCGTGCCGTTTGTGATCACGCCGACGAGATTGCCGCGCGCGGTATAGCGTTGGGCCGTGAGCGGATCGGCCGCGATCTCCTGGCACGCGATCGCCACGCCCGGCGAGTACGCGAGCGCTAAGTCGTGCTGGTTCGACAGCTTCTTACTTGGGACGACCGACAGTTTTCCCGGGACCGGGAATTCGTGGTACGCGAGGGCTGCTTCCC
>JBIQKP010000052.1:0-27556 GCA_044506405.1 Lysobacterales bacterium
GTCCCCATGCGCGGATGCGATCGGCGAGCTGAGCGTGAGAATCCATTGCGTCGTAGAGGGAGCGGGGAACGTAAAGCGTTGGCCCACGAGGGCGCGTTCGATGGCGGCATTGTCCGATGTCAGGCATTCAGAAGAAAGTCGGCAATCGCGCCGCGTAACCTGGCCTTCGTTTTGCCTCTTATCGCGCTCCGCCGCGCACTTATTCTTGCATGAGCTGAGAGAAGAACCTGCCGCGGAACCTGGCGTCGCAGCCCGATCGGCCTGAACAAGAAAGTCTCGCGGCGGCGCGGCGTATTGTTCCCAGGCGTCTATGTGTTCGTCCCTAGGTTTGCGACCCGCTTGAGCACTCTAAAGGTCCACGCTGCTACGCTATCGCTATGTCCTCTCTGCCGCTTTCCATTCATACCGCAGCTCAGGTGCGCGAGCTCGATCGTTACGCGATCGAATCGTTGAGCATTCCGGGGTACACGCTGATGACGCGTGCGGCTGCCGCTGCGCTCACAGTCTTGCAGCAAACGTGGCCGACCGCCCGGCGCCTCTTGATCGTGTGCGGCCCTGGCAATAACGGTGGAGACGGCTACGTGCTCGCGCGCCTGGCGCGCGCTGGCGGACTTGATGTTTCAGTCGTGACGATCGCCGATGCGGGTCGCCTCAAAGGCGATGCACGGCGGGCCTACGATGACTTCGTCGCGAGCGGTGGCGTCGCTGAAGCGTGGGAGGAGGGGGTGCTCGACCGCGCCGAAGTCGTTGTCGATGCGATGTTCGGCACGGGATTGGAACGACGATTGGACTCGACGGTGGCGTCGATCGTCGAAGCGATCAACGCCCGCGCACGAGCCGTACTCGCGCTCGATGTACCGAGCGGTTTACATAGTGATAGCGGCGCGGTGCTCGGGGCCGCCGTGCGCGCCGACTGCACCGTGACGTTCATTGGATTGAAATTGGGTTTCTATCTCGGTGCAGGGCCCGATCACATCGGCATCCTCGCGTATGACGATCTGCAGGTACCGCGAGATGCGATGGGGCATGTTCCCGCGACTGCTTTGCGTATCGCGGTCGATGAAATCGCGCGCGAGCTGCCGCCGCGACCGCGCACCGCGCACAAAGGACAGAACGGAGACGTGTTGATCGTCGGCGGAGGCGTCGGGATGGCCGGCGCCGCGCGGCTCGCGGGTGAAGCGGCGCTGCGCTCGGGCGCGGGCCGCGTCACTGTCGCGACACGCCACGAAAACGTCAGTGCAATCGTCGCGGCACGCCCTGAGCTCATGTGTCGAGGCGTCGAACGCGCTGCGGATCTCGAAGCACTGATCGCGCGCGCCGATGTGCTCGCCGTGGGGCCGGGGCTCGGGCAGGACGAATGGTCGAATGCGATGTTCGAGACGGCGCTTCGAAGTGAGCGCCGCACGGTCCTGGATGCGGATGCATTGAATCTGCTTGCCCGTCGCGGCTCCGCACTGCCGAAGGGGCAGCGAGTTTTGACTCCGCATCCGGGTGAAGCGAGCCGTTTGCTGGGGAGTACATCGCAACACGTACAGGCCGATCGTCTCGCGGCTGCGCGCACCCTTGCTGAGAGATTCGATAGCGTCGTCGTACTGAAGGGTGCGGCGAGCATCGTGGCTGCACCCAATGCGCCGCCTGCGATTTGCGATCGAGGCAATCCGGGCATGGCGTCTCCCGGAATGGGCGACGTCTTGACCGGCGTGATCGCAGGTGTCATTGCACAAGCGCAGGACCTTGCAGGCGCGGCGCGCGCAGGTGTGTTGGCGCACGCAATGGCCGGAGATCTGGCTGCGAAGCGTGGCGAACGCGGCTTGATCGCGAGCGACTTGTTCGAGTACCTACCGTCGTGCCTCAATCAACCGCGACTCGATTGACCGTCTCGTCGCCCGAAGCGATGCGGGCGTTGGGTACTCGCTTGGGCCACGCACTGCTCGCGTCGACAGCGCGCGCACGGTGTGTCGCCATCGAGGGGGATCTCGGTGCTGGAAAGACAACACTCGTTGCAGGCGTGCTCGCGGCCGCTGGCATCGAAGGGCCAGTGCGCAGTCCGACGTACACACTGATCGAGCCGTATGTGCGTCCCGAGTACGCGATCTATCACTTGGATCTGTATCGGCTCACCGATCCTGGCGAGATGGAGCCGCTCGGCATTCGCGATTTGCTCACGCCGGGCACGGTGCTCCTGATCGAATGGCCGTCCCGCGCTGGGCCACGGCTGCCCCCCGTCGATTTGCGCATCGAGATCACCTATTTGGAGCCGGCGGAGGCGGGACGGGAGGTCGTCATCGTGCCCGGAACTCCCGATGGAACCGAAGTCCTGGCTCGATTGTTGCGGTAGATCGCAAATTACCGCGCCTATGTCCATAATTTTATTGAAATCCTGTGAGGCCACGCGTTAGATTACGCCGCATCATGCAGGTGCTGAGCTTACGACGTGTCCTTTTGGCGCTGACCGCCTTGGTCACGGGCGTCTTGAGCGTTGTTCCGGCACTCGCCGCGGTGACCGTCAAGGACGTTCGCGTTTGGGCGGGCCCGGATTCCACTCGCGTGGTCTTCGATCTTTCGGGACCCGCCGATCACACGTTGTTGACGCTGAACAATCCTGATCGCGTCGTGGTCGATATCGCGTCTGCAAGCGCCGGCGATTTCGTGCGGTCGTTGCCAACGGACCAAGGGTTCATCAAGCAGATTCGGATCGGCGAGCAGGGCGACGGCAAGTTGCGCGTCGTCCTCGATCTGGCGGCAAACGCTTCACCGAAGAGCTTCCCCGTCGGACCGAGCGGGAGCTACGGGCATCGCCTCGTCGTCGACCTCGAGCCTGCGGCAAAGCGCGCGGCGCCCACCGTCGTCAAATCCGCCGCGGACGTGCATGGTCGTGACATCGTCATCGCGATCGATGCGGGTCACGGTGGCCAAGATCCGGGATCGATCGGCAAGCGTGGCACGAAGGAAAAGAATGTGACGCTCGCGATCGCGAAGCGGCTGAAAGAGCGTATCGATCGCGAGCCGGGGATGCGCGCGGTGCTGACGCGCGATGGGGATTACTTCGTCCCGCTCCGGGAGCGCGTTGCGCGCGCTCGAAAGCAGCAGGCCGACATGTTCATCTCCGTTCATGCGGATGCGTTTCACGATCGGTCGGTCGTCGGTTCGTCCGTCTACGTGCTTTCGGCGCGCGGTGCAAGCGACGAATCCGCGCGCTGGCTGGCGGATCGCGAGAACGCATCCGATCTCGTCGGCGGCGTCTCGCTCGAAGACAAAGACGACGTGCTCAAATCCGTGCTGCTCGATCTCTCGCAAGGTGCCAGCATGAGCGCGAGCATCGATGCGGCAGAGAAGGTGATGGACTCGTTGTACCAGATGGGGAACATCACGCGTCGCGGCGTGAAGCACGCCGGTTTCCTCGTGCTCAAGGCGCCCGATATTCCCTCGCTCCTCGTCGAGACGGCCTTCATCTCGAATCCCACGGAAGAGTCCCGTCTGCTCGATTCCAAACATCAGACGCGGCTCGCGGAAGCGATCCTGAAGGGGGTGCGCTCATACTTCTATGCGAGCCCGCCGCCGGGAACGATGATCGCGAAGATGCGCTCCGGCGACACCCGCGTGTTCGCGAGCAACGCCGAAACGGTCGGACCAGCGACGACCGGAACCGGTCACTGAGATCTAGAAGCGGTTAGCGGTTAGGAAGAACAAGCTCGCAATACGCATCCGAACTAACCGCCAACCGCCAACCGCTTCTTCCTTGCTATCCTCCGCGCGGTCCAAACGTGTGCCGCGCTATGCCGATTCGCATTCTTCCTGAGCAACTCATTCACCAGATCGCAGCCGGCGAGGTCGTCGAACGCCCGGCGTCAGTGATCAAGGAATTGGTGGAGAACAGCATCGATGCGGGCGCAAAGCGCGTCGATGTGGAAATCGAAGACGGTGGTGTGCGTCTCTGCCGTGTTCGTGACGACGGAACGGGCATCGAACGCGAGGAGCTTGCGCTCGCGCTGTCGCGTCATGCGACGAGCAAGATCACGACGATCGACGATTTGGAGCAAGTCGCCACGCTCGGCTTTCGCGGCGAGGCGCTACCGAGTATCGCTTCGGTCTCTCGCATGCGACTCATTTCACGACGCCATGGCGCCGAGATGGGCTATGCCATCAGTGCCGATAACGGCGCATTGAGTCCTCTGGAGCCTGCCGCCCATCCGATCGGCACCACGGTCGAAGTGCGGGATTTGTTCTTCAACGTACCGGCCCGCCGCAAATTCATGCGCGCCGAGCGAACCGAGAATCAGCACGTCGAGCGCATGATCGAGCGCCTCGCGCTGTCCGCATTCGAAACCGCGTTCTCACTCAGCATCGGCCGACGCACGAACGTCGAGTATCCGAAGGCTCGTACGCAACTCGAACAGGAGCGCCGCGTTGCTCAGATCGTGGGCGATGAGTTCATTGCGAATGCGATGTACATCGAGCACGAAGCGGCCGGATGCAAGCTCACGGGTTGGTTGTGCCAGCCGACGTTCGCTCGTGCGCAGCCGGATCTTCAGCATTTCTATTTGAATGGGCGAGTGCTGCGCGATCGACTGGTGTCGAGCGCGATCCGTTTGGGTTATCGCGACGTCATGTTCCATGGACGTTACCCGGCGTTCGTACTGTTCATGGAGCTAGATCCTCGACAAGTCGACGTGAATGCACACCCCGCGAAACTCGAGGTGCGCTTTCGAGATCCGCGGCACGTACACGACTTTCTATTCCGTTCGGTGGAGCGCGTCCTTCGGGATACGTACGCCGGCTCATCGCTTGCGGCCGCGCCGCCTGCGAGCGCCGATGTCGTTCTGCCGGGCGCAGCGTCGCCAGTGCCGATGTGGCCCGCGCGTGGACCGTCTCAATCGCACTTGTCCCTCCACGTCGCTGATCGATTGGCAGCGCCGACCGAACCACAGCGTGAGGATTTCTCGAGCACCGTCGCGAGCGTGGACAGCACCGCGAGCACGCCCGATACGCCACCGCTCGGTTTCGCGCTCGCGCAGCTTCATGGTGTTTACATTCTGTCGCAAGCGCCCGATGGGCTGATCCTCGTGGACATGCACGCTGCTCACGAGCGGACGACGTACGAGAAGCTGAAAGCCGCGCTTGCGACGGGTTCCGTCGCGACGCAGCAGTTGCTCACGCCCTTTGCGATTTCCGTTTCGCCAGGGGAGGCCGACGTGCTCGAGGAGCACGCGGTAGTGCTCGCGCGCGCAGGCCTCGACCTCGAACGATCAGGCCCTGCGAGCATCCTCGTACGTGCGATCCCGGCTGTGCTCACGACCCGCGACATCGACGCGCTCGTACGGCGCATCGCCGCCGAGCTGCTCGCCGAAGGCGCGAGCCGCGGGGTGGAGGAGGCCATCAACGAAGTCCTCGGCACGATCGCGTGTCACGGTGCGGTGCGCGCTCACCGCAATCTATCGGTCCAGGAAATGAACGCCCTCTTGCGCGAGATGGAACGGACCGTGCGCAGCGACCAGTGCAATCACGGTCGACCCACCTGGACGTACATCAGCATGCAGGATTTGGATCGGATGTTCTTGCGCGGACGATGACGATCTTTGACAGGTCAACGGAGCGGCCCGCGATTCTGATCATGGGGCCGACGGGTGCGGGCAAGACCGACTTGGTGTTGCGGCTCGCGCGCGAACGGCCGATCGACATCATCAGCGTCGACTCGGCCATGGTGTACCGCGGCATGGACATCGGGACCGGCAAGCCCCCTCGCGACGTCCTAGAACGCTATCCGCATCGCCTCGTCGACATTCTCGACCCGTCCGAGGCGTATTCCGCGGGACAATTCGTGCGCGATGTAAAAGCGGCGATCGAGTCGGCCCATCGGAACGATCGCTTGCCGGTGCTCGTCGGCGGCACGATGCTCTACTTCCGAGCGCTCCGGCACGGGCTTGCGGAGATGCCATCAGCGGACCCTATCGCGCGCAAGCGAATCGACGAAGAGGCGCGCGCGCTCGGGTGGCCGGCGCTGCATCGAGATTTGGCGAAGATCGATCCTACGGCAGCCGCTCGCATTCAGCCCAACGATGCGCAGCGCATCCAGCGTGCGTTAGAGGTTTTCCGACTGACCGGAAAAACCCTAACTGAGCTGCATGCGATGCCGCAGCCGCCCGTGGCCGGCGTGCGCTTCTTCGCCTACGGGTGGGTGCCGGGCGACCGACAGCGTTTGCACTCAGCGATAGAAAGTCGCTTCGATCGGATGATGAAGGAAGGATTGTTGGACGAGGTCCGAGCCTTGCATGTACGGGGCGACCTCCATGGCGACTTGCCGGCGATTCGCTCAGTCGGCTATCGGCAACTCTGGGAACATTTGGAGGGCAAAGCGCCTTTGAAGTCAGCGGTGCAGCGAGCAATCTTCGCAACGCGACAGTTGGCTCGTAGACAATTGATTTGGCTTCGCTCGGAAAAGGACGTGCGTTGGGTGGATCCTCTTGAATCCTCCGCGGACGCCCTAATGGTGCAGGCAGTCGACTCAGTATTAGACGAAAGGCAGACTTCACCTGAATAGCGCTGTGTTAGACTGCGGCACTGCAACGAGCACTGGATGGTGCAGGTCGGCCGTCCTCCGGCTGCAAGGAAGCAGCAATGTCGGAAACGCTCAACGAAGAATTCAAAGTCATAACAAGGAGACGAATGATGGCCAGAGGGCAATCATTACAGGACCCGTTCCTGAACACCTTGCGCAAGGAGCGCGTTCCTGTCTCGATCTATCTGGTAAACGGTATCAAGCTGCAAGGCCAGATCGACTCGTTCGATCAGTTCGTCGTGCTGCTCAAGAACAGCGTGAGCCAGATGGTTTACAAACACGCGATTTCCACCGTTGTGCCGGCGCGCGCAATCCGTTTGCCGACCGGCGACGAAGAAGGCGCGGAGTCCAGCGCATCCAGCGAATGAGTTTGCTGTCGGAGGTTGCTGTTGTTTGAGCGACCGCGCAGCGGCGAGCGCGCACTCTTAGTGCGCATCGGTTTGGGACGATCTCCGAGTGAGGACGAGCTGAGCGAGTTCGACGCCCTCGCGCGTTCGGCGGGGGCGCACGTGCTCGGGCTGATCACGGGCACTCGTCGTGCACCCGATCCGCGCCTATTCGTCGGCAGCGGCAAGGCCGAAGAGATCCGCGCTCAAGTACAGTCGCTCGGCGCGGACCTCGTCGTCTTTGATCACGCGCTCTCGCCGAGCCAAGAGCGCAATCTCGAGGCGTTTCTCAAGTGCCGTGTGCTCGATCGTACCGGACTCATTCTCGACATCTTCGCGCAACGTGCGCGCAGCTTCGAAGGCCAGCTGCAAGTTGAGCTCGCCCAGCTCAAGCATCTTGCTACTCGACTCGTGCGCGGATGGACGCACTTGGAGCGCCAAAAGGGTGGCATCGGTTTGCGCGGTCCGGGTGAAACGCAGCTCGAAACCGACCGCCGCTTGCTCGGCAACCGCATCAAAACGTTGAACAGCCGACTCGATAAGGTCATCACCCAGCGGGAGACGACGCGTCGCGAGCGCAAGCGGGCGGCGATTCCGACCGTTGCGCTCGTTGGCTACACGAACGCCGGTAAGTCGACCCTGTTCAATCTGCTGACTGGATCCGAGGCCTACGCGGCTAATCAGTTGTTCGCGACGTTGGACCCGACGGTGCGTCGGTTGGACTTGCCGGATGCTCGTTATGCATTGTTGGCGGACACGGTGGGATTCGTGCGCGAATTGCCGCACGAGCTCGTAGCTGCGTTCCGCTCGACGTTGCAGGAGGCGCGCGAAGCCGCAGTGCTCTTGCATGTCATCGACGCGGCGGATCCGAACCGTGCTGAACGCGTTGCGCAGGTCAACGAGGTCCTGCAGGAAGTCGGCGCTGGAGCGTTGCCGCAGATCGAGGTCTATAACAAGGCCGATCTTCTCGGCGAAACGCCGCGAACCGAGCTCGATGAAGACGGAAGGGTGCGGCGTGTGTGGCTGTCGGCGCAGACTGGTGCTGGCACGGAGCTCCTCGTCGAAGCCATTGGGCGCTTCCTCGGTCCGGAGCTTGTGCATGGGCACATCGTCCTCAAGCCCGATGAGGGACGGGCGCGAGCGAAGTTCTTTGCGGCGGGTGCGGTATTGGCCGAGAAGGCGCTGCCTGGCGGGGCGATCGACCTCGAAGTCTCGATGCCGCGCCATGCGTTCGAAACGCTCTGCCGAAGCGAGCGGCTGAACGTCAACTTGGCCGAGAAAACTTGTGCCCACCCGGAGGCATTCCTAAAATCCGCCGGCTCGACCTCGTGGGTCCGCTGACCCTCCACCCAACTCCTTTTCGAGAGCACTCATTCAACATGGCCTGGAACGAACCCGGCGGTAACTCCGGCGGCAAGCGCAACCCCTGGGGCGGGGGCAACAAGCCGGAACAGGGTCCACCCGATCTGGACGAAGTCTTCCGCAACCTGCGCCGCCGATTCGGCGGGCTTTTCGGCGGCGGCAACGGCGCACGCGGCACTGGCGGCACGTCGGGCGGCCCCGCGGGCGGCTTCAGCATCGGCGTCATCGCGATCGTGGCGCTCGTGATCTGGGCGTTTACCGGTCTTTACCAGGTGGAAGAGGCGGAACGAGCGCTCGTGATGCGTTTCGGCAAGTACGTCGAGACCACGCAGGCCGGTCTGCGCTGGCATTTGCCATGGCCGATCGAAACGAAGCAGATCGTCAACACGCAGTCGATCGAAAGCTTCAGCGAAGCGACCCGCATGCTCACGGCGGACGAGACACTCGTCGATATCAATCTCGAGGTGCAGTTCCGGCGCGCGAATGCGCTCGAATACGCTTTCAATGTGCTCGGACCGGAGCAGACGCTGCGTGAGGTGAGCGAAAGCGCCATTCGCGAGATCGTCGGCCGCAGCCGCTTGAACGATGTGCTCGAGTCCGGGCGTCAGCAAATCGTCGCCCAAACGAAGGATCTCATCCAGCGCACGCTCGATGCGTATAAGGTCGGCCTCGAAGTGACGAGCGTGAACTTGCAGGACGTGCGCGTCCCGACCGAAGTCGCGACCGCGCAGCAG
This sequence comes from Lysobacterales bacterium, assembly GCA_044506405.1. Classification (GTDB taxonomy): domain Bacteria; phylum Pseudomonadota; class Gammaproteobacteria; order Steroidobacterales; family Steroidobacteraceae; genus Steroidobacter. Next base: position 9,039 of record JBIQKP010000052.1, read on the forward strand.
GATGCGATCAAAGCCCGCGAAGACCGCGATCGCTTCTCGCTCGCCGCGCAGGCTTACGCGAACGACTTGATTCCCCGCGCGCGCGGCGAAGGTGTGCGCTATGTGCAAGATGCGCACGCGTACCAAGCGCGCGTCGTCGCAGACGCAGAGGGCGAAACGCAGCGCTTCCTGAAGCTGCTGGAGGAGTACGAACAAGCACCGGGCGTCACGCGCGAGCGCTTGTTCATCGAAACGATCGAGAGTGTCCTGCAAAGCTCGAAGAAGATCGTGGTGGGGACGAACAACACCGGCAATCTCTTGTACTTGCCGATCGACAAGCTGCTCGAACAAGGGCGGCGTCTGCCTCGACCCGCCGACACTGATACGACGATGACCGTCGAAGGTTCTTCTTCCGGAGCGGGCTCGAGCTCGAGCGACCGCCGCACGCGAGGATCACGATAATGGCTAATCGCCTTTTCCTGGGGCTCATCGTCGGCGCGGTCGCATTGATCGTGCTCGCGATGTCCGCGTTCACGGTGCGCGAGACGGAGCTTGCGATCAAGTTCCGCTTCGGCGAGATCGTGCGTGCTGATTACGCGCCCGGACTCCACTTCATGACTCCGTTCGTGAACAACGTTCGCAAGTTCGAGCGACGCATCATCACGAACAACTATCCGTCGGAGCAGTTCCTCACGAGCGAAGGCAAGATCCTGCGCATCGACTTCTACATCAAGTGGCGCATCGATGACGTGTCTCGCTATTACCAGGCGACCGGCGGCGCGGAAGATGTTGCAGCGGGGCGTCTCGGCAGCATCGTGAAGGACGGCATCAAGGGCGTGATCGCGCGGCGTACGATTCAGCAGGTCGTCGCGGCCGAGCGCACCGAGTTCACGGGCGAGATTCTCAAGATCACTCAGGGTCCGACTGCGGGCCTCGGACTCGAGCTCGTCGACGTGCGCGTCAAGAAGATCGATCTGCCGGACGAAGTGAGCGAGTCCGTGTTCTCGCGCATGCGGCAAGACTTCGATCGGCAGGCGAAGGAATTGCGTGCTCGCGGTGCGGAAAGCGCGGAGAAGCTGCGTGCCGAAGCGGACCGCCAACGCACCGAGATTTTGGCCGAAGCGCGCCGCGAATCGGAGATCATCCGCGGCGAAGGCGATGCTCGTGCGGCCGACATCTATGCGAACGCATTCCAGAAGAACGCCGAGTTCTATTCGTTCTATCGCAGCCTCGAGGCCTATCGGAATTCGCTGGGCACCGAGAGCGACATTCTCGTCATTTCACCGGACAGCGAGTTCTTCAAATACTTGAATCGCTCTAGTCGGCGTTGACGTCCGCATGAACTGGTCCGACCTGTTCGCGGCGGTCGCGCTCTATTTCATTCTCGAAGGCATCCTGCCGTTTCTAAGCCCGCAGTGGATGAAGCGCGTGCTGGCATCGTTCGCCAGCATGGCGGACAATCACCTGCGCGTTTGGGGTCTGCTCAGCATGACCTTAGGTTTGGTGCTGCTCTATTTTGTTCGGTCGTGAAATGTCCATGAAGAAGAATGTCGTTGTGATTGGCGCTCAGTGGGGCGATGAAGGGAAGGGGAAGATCGTCGACCTCTTGACCGATCGCGTCGCAGCGGTCGTGCGCTTCCAAGGCGGCCACAACGCAGGTCACACACTGGTGATCAACGGCAAGAAGACGATCTTGCGGTTGATTCCTTCAGGCATCCTGCACGATGGCGTGACGTGTTTCATCGGCAACGGCGTCGTGCTCTCGCCCAAAGCGTTGTTCGAGGAAATGGCGGAGCTCGAACGCGGCGGTGTGGATGTGCCGAAGCGTCTGCGCATTTCCGAGACGTGTCCGCTGATTCTTCCGCACCATATCGCGCTCGACCGCGCTCGCGAGGCAGCAATGGGCGAGGCGAAGATCGGGACGACCGGCCGCGGTATCGGTCCCGCCTACGAAGATAAGGTCGCGCGACGCGCGATTCGGGTGCAAGACTTGTTTGCGCGCGAGCGTTTCGCAGCGAAGTTGGGCGAGGTGCTGGACTATCACAATTTCGTGCTGCGCAACTACTTCAAAGCCGATCCCGTCGATTTCCAGCAGACGCTCGATGAGGCGCTTTCCTTTGCCGAACGCCTGCAGCCGATGGTTGCGGATGTGTCGGGCGAGGTGAACGCGCTGATGCGCGCCGGCAAACGCGTTCTGTTCGAAGGTGCGCAGGCGGCATTGCTCGACATCGATCACGGCACTTACCCGTTCGTGACGTCGAGCAATTGCGTCGCCGGACAAGCCTCGCTCGGCGCGGGTGTGGGTCCTCAGAACCTGCACTACGTGCTTGGCGTCGCAAAGGCGTACGCGACGCGTGTCGGCAGCGGACCGTTCCCGACCGAGCTCGACGACGAAGTCGGTGAGCACTTGCGCGTGAAGGGGAACGAATACGGCTCGGTTACGGGTCGTCCGCGTCGCTGCGGCTGGTTCGATGCGGCGGGGTTGAGGCGCGTGGTCGAGATCAACGGTATTTCCGGCCTGTGCATCACGAAGCTCGACGTCCTCGATGGACTCGACACCGTGCGCGTCGCGGTCGGGTACAAGGTGCGTGGCGAACGACGCGACCTATTACCGGTCGGCGCCGACGCGCTGGCGATTTGCGCGCCAATCTATGAAGAGCATCCTGGTTGGCAGGAAAGCACGGCGGGCGTGAAGTCATTCGAAGACCTGCCGCGCAACGCGCAGTCGTATCTCAAGCGCCTGGAAGTGCTCGTCGGTGCGCCGATTTCCATCATTTCGACGGGGCCCGATCGCAGCGAAACAATCGTACTCAAGCACCCGTTTGATTGACGGTAAGCGATCCGCGGCTCGTGACGAGCGGGTCGCTAGATGGAGGCAAGGTGACTCGCGAGGTGGTCTCTGACTACCCGCGAATCACTCATCGCCAATCACTTTGAGTGGTGCCCAGGAGAGGACTCGAACCTCCACGGATCGCTCCACTGGTACCTGAAACCAGCGCGTCTACCAGTTCCGCCACCTGGGCATAGAAGGGGAACGCGGGATGGGTCCCCGCACGAGGCGCGCCAATGTACAGACGGCGTATCGGGGTGTCAATCGCGATGCCGAGACCCAAATAGAGGAATCAAGAAGCATGGATCGTAAGAAAAAAACACGTGGGCAGCGTTCATCCAAGTCTCATCGACGAGGGGAACCTCGCGCCACACGAGTTCACGAAGGAGCTTCCCTGATCTCAACGACGCTCAACGAGGCTGGACGTCCGTTGACGCTGGATGAGCTTGCCGACCGCCTGAATCGGACCGGGCGAACGGCGCGCGCGCGCCTAATCGTCGAGCTGGAAGAGATGGTGCAGGCAGGAGATCTTGTCCGGAACCGTCGAGAGGAATACTGCCTGCGCGAACGGTTGCCGCTCACGGTCGGCGTCGTGAGCGCACACAAGGATGGCTACGGTTTCGTGATGCCGGAAGATCGGTCGACACCGATCTTCCTAGCGCCGCGACAAATGCTCGAGGTGATCCACGGCGATCGCGTCGCGGTGCGTACGACGGGCGTCGATTTCAAGGGCCGTCCGGAAGGCACCATCGCGAAGATCTTGGAACGCGGCACGCAGGAGATTGTCGGTCGCCTATACGACGAGTCGGGGATCTGTTTCGTCGTACCTGATAACCCGCGCATCGGGCATCGCGTGCTCGTGCCGCGCGATCGCCTCGGAGGCGCGAAGTCAGGACAAGTCGTGCTCGTGAAGTTGATCGAGCAACCGACGAAGACGGCGCAGCCGCTCGGTCACGTGACGCGTGTGCTCGGCGAGCATGCCGCGCCGGGCATGGAAACCGAGATCGCAATCCATTCGCACGGCTTGCCGTTCGAATTTCCTCCCGAGGCCGTCCAAGAAGCAGAGAAGTTCGGCGCACAGGTGAGCGCGGCGGCGAAGCGCGACCGCGAGGATATTCGCGATCTGCCGCTCGTGACGATCGATGGGGAAGATGCCCGCGATTTCGACGATGCCGTCTGGTGCGAATCAGTGCGTGGCGGGTGGCGGTTGATTGTCGCGATCGCCGATGTCGCGACCTATGTCACCCAAGGTTCTGCGCTCGATCGCGAGGCTCAGCATCGCGGCACCTCGGTGTATTTCCCGAATCGCGTGCTGCCGATGCTCCCTGAGGCGCTGTCGAATGGCTTGTGCTCGCTCAATCCGCAAGTGGATCGTTTGTGTCTCGTCTGTGAGATGCGCGTGACACCGGACGGCAAGGTCACTCGCTCGCGCTTCTTCGAGGGTGTGATGCGATCGCGTGCGCGCCTCACGTACACCAAAGTTGCTGCGTACCTTGCGAACCCCGCCGCCGTCCAGGACGAGGAGGTTCGTGCGCTTGGACCGCAGCTTTCGGATCTGCACGCTGTGTTTCGCGCGTTGCATCGCGCGCGTCTCGATCGCGGCGCGCTCGATTTCGATGCGCCGGAGCTCAAGGTGCGATTCGACGAGCGCGGGCGAGTTGCGGCATTCGTCGAGTACACGCGCAACGATGCACATCGACTGATCGAAGAATGCATGATCGCGGCGAACGTCCAGGCCGCGCGCTTCCTGAAGAAGCACAAGGTGCCGACGCTGTACCGCGTGCACGGCCAACCGGAGGAAGACCGATTGGCGCAGCTGCGTCAGTTTCTTCAGGGCTTCGGGATTCATCTCCCGACCGATCGAGAGCTCGAGCCGAAAGATCTAGGCGAGGTGCTGCGTCGGATCGTCGGCAACGAGGAGGCGCAGCTGATCGAAACCGTCGTCGTGCGCTCGCTGCCGCAAGCCGTTTATCAGCCTGAGAACATCGGGCACTTCGGTCTCGCTCTGTCTGAGTACGTGCATTTCACTTCGCCGATCCGGCGTTACCCTGATCTGATGGTTCATCGCGGTATTCGGCACGTGCTGCGAGGAGGGGACGGCGCTTCGTTCGACTGGTCGGCGAGCGCGATGGTGCAGCTCGGGCAGCAGTGTTCGTTCACCGAACGCCGTGCAGACGAGGCAACGCGCGACGCGTTGTCGTGGCTCAAGTGCGAGTACATGCAGGACAAGATCGGGGAGGAGTTCGACGTCATCGTCACGGGTGTCGTCGACTTTGGTTTGTTCGCGCGCGTCAAAGGCCTGCAGATCGACGGTCTAATCCACGTGAGCGCGCTCGGCGCGGATTACTTCACGCGCGACAAGTCCGGCTTCCGGATGGTGGCCGCGCGCAGCGGGCGCGTCTTCAAGCTCGGCGATCATTTGCGCGTGCGGCTCATCAACGTGATCATCGATGAGCGCAAGATCGATTTCGAGCTCGCTGAAACGCGTGCGGGTGCGAGGCAGGTGCGCGGTCCCTGGCAACGTCGTCGAGGTCGCAAGTGAGCGAAGGTTCGATCGTCTTCGGTTTGCACGCGGTCCGAACGCTGCTGCAGCAGCGGCCGGAGCGAGCGACGCTGCTCATGCTGCAGAAGGGGCGCGAAGATGCGCGGGCGACGGAGCTCATGCGAATCGCGCAAACCGCCGGCGTCCGAATCGAATGGCGCGATGCGCGCGAGCTCCAGAAACTGAGCGGCAGCGAACATCATCAGGGCGCCTGTTTGCAGGTGCGCCCGATCGGGGCGCTGGGGGAGGGCGCGCTCGACGAACTGCTCGATCGCGCGATGACGCCTCCGCTCTTACTCGTGCTCGACGGCGTACAAGATCCGCACAACTTGGGCGCGTGCTTACGGACCGCCGATGCGGCGGGTGTGAGCGCGGTGATCGTGCCGCGCGATCGTGCAGCCGGCCTTTCCCCCACGGTACGCAAAGTCGCATCGGGCGCGGCCGAAACGATGCCCTTGATCCAAGTGACGAACTTGGCGCGCACGTTGCGTTGGCTCAAGGAGCGCGACGTATGGATCGTCGGCACGGACGATCAAGCGCAAACCTCTCTCTATCAGGCGAAGCTCACGGGTCCTCTCGCGATCGTCCTGGGCGCAGAGGGAGCTGGCCTGCGCCGCTTGACCCGTGAGAGCTGCGACGTGCTCGTGAACATTCCGATGCGAGGCGTAGTGGAAAGCCTCAATGTCTCGGTCGCGACCGGCATCGCGCTGTACGAGGCTGTCAGGCAGCGGGAAGCGGGCAGCGCGTAATGCGCGGTTCATAAGAGGCTGCCGCCGTTAGCGGCTCAGCCACGGATCACGCGTCACCGGCGCTCGTCCTCTTCCTTCCGGCCCGCCGCTCGGCTAGTATGCGCGGCCCGCTATGGATCTGCCGTAGTGAGGACACCCTAACTCCTTGCCTCACCTTGGTTTCTCGGCCTGGGAGGCATCTCCATAAGGAGGCCGCACAATGCGCCATTACGAGATCGTATTCCTGGTCCATCCCGACCAGAGTGAACAGGTTCCGGCCATGCTGGAACGCTACAAGGCCATGATCGCAGCCGGCGACGGCGTCGTTCATCGGCTCGAAGACTGGGGTCGCCGCCAGCTCGCCTATCCGATTGCGAAGGTGCACAAGGCGCACTACATCCTCTTGAACGTGGAATGCGACAGCAAGACGCTCGCCGAGCTCACGGGCGCGTTCCGCTTCAGCGATGCGGTGCTGCGCCATCTCGTGATCAAGATGGACAAGGCCGTTACCGAACCCTCGCCGATGGCGAAGTCCGGTGATGACGATGCGCGCGACGAGCGATTCGTCGATGACGGCGATGACGACGTCCGCGAATCCGCCTAACCCTACTATTCACTCGAGGTTCGTTCCATGGCTCGCTTTTTCCGCCGTCGCAAGTTCTGCCGCTTCACTGCCGAAGGCATCGAGCAGATCGATTACAAGGATCTCGGCATCCTGAAGAGCTACATCACCGAGACCGGCAAGATCGTTCCGAGCCGGATCACCGGCACCAAGTCGCACTATCAGCGCCAGCTCGCGGTTGCCGTGAAGCGCGCGCGCTATCTTGCGCTGCTGCCGTACACAGACCAGCACTAGCTCGATGAGGCTCGCGTCGTGAGCGACGACGCGAGTACCACAATGCACCGTGCACTAGCCGCATGGCTGATCGCGCGACCTTTGCACGCCGCGTTTGCGAGCGCGCTCACGGGCGCGCTGTCTGCATTGTTTCCGTTTCCGTTCGTTATTTTCGCCGGCGCGATCTCCGTGCTCGTGCTGCTGCGCTTCGATGTCGGGCCGGCGATCGGCATCGCGTTGACGGGCGCTGCCGCCGCGACCCTGGTCGTGGTCACGAACATCGGCTCGGATGCATGGGTGTTCGGTGCAGTGCTGCTGTTCTTCCTGCTCGCGCTGTTCTTCGGTGCTGTCGCGTTCGCCACTTTGCTGAAGCGGACGGGTTCGATGAACATGTGCGTGCAGGTCGGCGTGCTCGTTGCTGCAGCCGCCGTGCTGCTTGTGCACGCAGTGCTCGACGATCCGGGTCAGTTCTGGCTGCCGCTCGTTCATCATGTGATCGATGCGACGGCGGATGCCGGCCTCTATCCGGAGAGCGAGCGAGGCGTCATCGTGCAGATGTGGGCACAGACGATGTGGGGCGTGTTCGCGGCCCTGTCGCTCGCGGTTGCGCTCGGCGCTTTGTTCCTCGGCCGCTGGTGGCAGTCTCTGCTCAGTGCACCGGGTGCATTCGGGCACGAGTACCGCCGTTTGCGGCTCGGCATCGTGCTCGGTACGTCGCTCACGGTCGTGTTCGGACTGATGATGTTGAGCAACTCGATGCTGCTCGCGTCCTTGGCTTGGGTCGGACTGCCCGCCCTCGTCTTTCAAGGGCTCGCGGCGGCGCATCGCAGTAAAGCGAGGGGGTCGCTCAATCAGGGATGGCTCGCGGCCATCTATGTGTTGTTGATCGTGCCCTTGTCGAATTCGGTCACGATCTTTGCGCTCGCCGTGTGGGGCTTCATCGACAATTGGCGCAAGCCGAAGCCCCAAGGCGTGTGAGCGCGTCCAGAGTTGTGGGGCTGTACCCGGCCACGCCGCGAATGAGTACACTCCTTCGCAGCGGGGCCGCGATCCAGTCGGATCATGTTTTCGTTTGACAGTTGAAAGGTGCGTTATGGAATTGATTCTGCTGCAGAAGGTCGCGAACCTCGGCAACATCGGCGATCGCGTGAAAGTGAAGTCCGGCTACGGACGCAACTACCTGTTGCCGCAAGGCAAGGCGACGGTTGCGACGGCTGAGAACATCGCCAAGTTCGAAGCGCGCCGCGCCGAGCTCGAGAAAGCCGCGCAACAAGAGTTGAGCAATGCGCAAGCACGCGCCGCGAAGCTCGAAGGCGTGAAGCTCTCGCTGAGCGCGAAGTCGGGCGGCGAAGGCAAGCTCTTCGGCTCGGTCGGCACGACCGACATCACCGAAGCATTGAACAAGGCCGGCCACAAGATCGAGCGTTCCGAAGTGCGCCTGCCGCACGGGCCGATCCGCCAGGCAGGTGACCACGTCGTGCACATCCATCTGCACACCGACGTGACCGTGGAGCTGCCGGTCGTCATCGTCCCTGAAGAGTAAGCTTCCTGCTGGAAGCGCATCGACATGGCGGAAACCGAAGCAAAGGTTTCGATCGTGAGCTCGCGACGAGCTCGCGACAAAGCCATCATCGATGACATCCGAGTGCCGCCACACTCCGTTGAAGCGGAGCAGGCGGTGCTCGGTGGTCTGATGCTCGATAACCGGACGTGGGACACGATCGCGGACCGTCTGAGCGCGGAAGACTTCTACCGCCGCGACCATCAACTGCTCTTCGAAGCAATCGCTGATCTCGCCGGTCGCAGCGAGCCGTTCGACGCCGTGACCCTTTCGGAGCGTCTCGAGCGCAATGGCGTCTCGGACCAAACCGGTGGGCTCGTCTATCTCGCGGGTCTCGTCCGCGATACGCCGAGCGCGGCAAACATTCGCGCGTACGCGGATGCGGTGCGAGAACGTTCGACGCTGCGACGCCTCATTCAAGTCGGCGGAGAGATCGCGGCGAGCGCCTATGAGCCCGCGGGACGCGAAGCGGGCGAGATCCTCGACGAAGCTGAGCGACGTGTGTTCGAGATTGCCGAGAGCCGCAACAAGACGGGCTCAGGGTTTGTCGCGCTCAAGGAGGAAGTCGGTCGCGTCATCGATCACATCGACATGTTGGCGCAGAACCCCGGTGCCCTCACCGGAGTGAGCACCGGCTTCAAGAAGCTCGACGAGATGACTGCGGGGCTGCAGAAGGGCGACCTCATCATCGTCGCGGGCCGCCCCTCCATGGGCAAAACCACGTTCTGTCTCAACGTCGCCGAGAACGCCGCGTTCGGGCCGAAGCAGGCGAAGGTCGGCGTCTTCAGCATGGAAATGTCGCGCGAGCAACTCGCCTTCCGCATGGTGTCGTCTCTCGGCATGGTCGACCAAAGCCGGCTGCGTACCGGGCAGCTTGGCGACGAGGATTGGTCGCGCATCAACACGGCGATCAGCATGATGAAGGCCTCGAGCATCTATATCGACGACACACCGGCCCTCACGCCGACGGAAGTGCGTGCGCGCGCCCGGCGCCTGAAGCGCGAGCATGGTTTGGACTTGATCGTGCTCGACTATCTGCAGCTCATGCAGGTGGCCGGAACGAAGGAGAATCGCGCGACCGAGATCTCGGAGATCTCGCGCTCGCTCAAAGCGCTCGCGAAGGAACTGTCGGTTCCTGTGATCGCGCTGTCTCAGCTCAACCGCAGCGTCGAGCAGCGTACGGATAAGAAACCGGTCATGTCGGACTTGCGTGAGTCGGGCGCCATCGAGCAGGACGCGGACGTCATCATGATGATCTACCGCGAGGAGGTGTACGACCAGAACACGCCTCGCAAGGGCATCGCGGACATCATCATCACGAAGCAGCGTAACGGCCCCGTAGGCGAAGTTCAGCTCACGTTCCTCGGCAAGTACACGAAGTTCGGCGACTATGCGCCCGAATCGGCGTACGGAGACGGTTCTTACCCGTGAGCTTCCCGCTCGCGACGATCGACGGCGCCGCGCTGCGCAACAACTTCGCTGTCGTGCGGCGGCTCGCGCCGCACTCGCGCGTTCTCGCCGTCGTCAAAGCAGATGCGTATGGGCATGGCATCGTTGGCACTGCGAGAACGTTGTCGGATGCAGACGCGTTCGGCGTTGCCCGTTTTGGCGAGGCGCTGACGCTACGAAACGCAGACATCCGATCTCGCATCGTTCTGCTCGAAGGTGCGGCGGACGCCGAGCAACTCGGCGCCGCCGGTCGCCACGAACTCGAGATCGTCGTTCACTCCTTCGACCAGATCACGATGCTCGAGGCCGCGACGGGTCGATACGACGTTTGGTTGAAAGTCGACACGGGCATGAACCGTCTCGGCTTTCGTGTCGAAGAGTTTCCGGCGGCGTTGCAGCGGCTGGAACGGTGTGCGGCCGTGCGTTCGCTGCGGTTGATGACCCACCTGGCCTCTGCGGAGGCATTGGATGGCGCAGAGTCCACTCGCCAGATAGAAGCATTCGTGTCCCTGACGAGAGCGTTGCCTCACGAAAAGAGCATCGCGAACTCCGCCGGCATCATCTGCAGGCAAGATGCACGAACCGAGTGGGTGAGGCCGGGGCTGATGTTGTACGGCATGTCTCCCCTCGGAGAAGAGTCCGCGCGCGAGTTGGGGCTGATCCCCGCGATGACCTTGAGTGCGCCGCTCATCGCGGTGAGGGCCGTCAAGGCCGGCGAATCGGTCGGGTACGGCGGTATCTGGCGTGCATTGCGAGAATCGCGTGTCGGTATCGCCGCGATCGGCTACGGCGATGGATATCCGCGCACGATGCGAACAGGTGCACCTGTTCTGGTCGATGCACGCGAAGCGCATCTCGTCGGGCGTGTATCGATGGACATGATCGCAATCGATATCACGCATCTGCCGAACGCGACCGTCGGCAGTGAAGTGACGTTATGGGGGAAGGGATTGCCGGCCGAACGGGTCGCGCCGTTCGCCGACACGATTGCTTATGAGCTGGTGTGTCGGGTCAACGAGCGGGTGACCGTGAAGAGAGTTTGACGGTTGACGGTTTAGTTGACGGCCAGAGACGAACGCTCGCTGCTGAACCGTCAACCAGAGCGCTAGCCCTCGAAGAACCCCATCTTCACGCCCGCGAGCAAGATCACGTCGTTGTCTTGGAGCTTGCGAGCCTGTTCGCCGATCGGTGTGCCGTTCACGAGCGGATAGTCGCCTGACTTACCGCTGTCGACGTGCACGATGAAGAAACCGTCTGCGCGGCGCGTGATCGCGGCGACCTGTACGCCCGGTCGACCCAGGGTCGTGAGGGCTTTGTTCAACTCGAGCTCACGTCCCGCGAACGCGCCACTCAGTACCTGCAGCTTCGCTTTGGGCAACGCGGTGGGTTGGTCGCCTGCGGCACCGGCGGCGCCCGTAGGCGCGGGCCGAACTGCTGTCATCGATCCGGTCGAAAGCGGCGTCTTCGGAGCCGGCGCGGGCGCGGGCGGAGGCGCAATTGCGGAAGCCTTCTTCGCCGCAGCGGCTGCGACTGCCGAGCCCGGCGTGATCACCATCGTCTTCTCGAATTCGTCCGGTTCGTCCTCGGAGCTTTGCGTATCGACGAAGCGCAACTGATGATGGCCGACCGTGACGACGTCGCCGTGCTGAAGCGCGTGCTTCTTGATCAGCTTGCCGTTGACGTACGTGCCGTTCGTGCTGTTCAGGTCTTCCAGGAACGAGTCGTTCAGGATGTTGATGATCAGCGAGTGGTGACCGCTGACCGCAGGGTTATCGATTCGGATGTCGTTATCGGGCAGCCGACCGACCGTATAACGCTCCTTGTTCATGTTGTATTCGGCCAGCACTTGACCGTCCAGGCTTAGGATCAACCGTGCCATGTGTTTTGCCTCGTCCCCGATGGATGGTGGCTCTTAGCCGAACCAGCGCAAGATTCTGTCAACGACACCCTTCTTGGCTGCGAACGAGTCGACAACTTGCGCAAGAACTATCGAAACGTTGTCGCGTCCGCCGTTGTCGTTAGATAGCTGAATCAATTGCTTAGCAACCGTTTCAAGACTAGCACTAAAGGTGCTCATAGTTAAGTGAATGTCGTCATCTTCGACCATGTCCGAGAGGCCGTCCGAGCATAGGACAAAAAAATCGCCCTTCTGAACGGGCTGCTCGTGGATCTCGACGTCGACGGTCGGCTCGACCCCGAGCGCCCGTGTGACGTAGTTCTTATTCGTGGCGCGCTGGGCCTCGGCCTGAGAGTAGAAGCCTCGGTCCACGAGCTCCTGCAGGAGCGAGTGGTCCATGGTCATTTGTTCGAAGCGATTGGCCCTGAGGCGGTAGAGCCGCGAATCCCCGACGTGGGCGATCGCGACGCGATTATCGAAGAACAAGCAGGCCACGATCGTCGTGCCCATGCCTTCGCACTGCGGCTGCGTCTTGGCCGTCTGGTAGATGATCTTGTTCGCCCGAGCGATCGCATCACGCAGCACGATCGTCGGGCGGGCCATGCCGGTTTCCGGGTCTGCGGAGCTCATGTCCTGATGCTCCACAGCCTCCTTGACGAGGCTCATGACGGTCTTGACCGCAATTCCGCTCGCGACTTCGCCCGCGTTGTATCCGCCCATCCCGTCGGCAAGCACGAACAGGCCGATGTCGGCATCGACGCCGATCGTGTCTTCGTTGTGCTCGCGCACACGTCCGACATCGCTCAGACCAACGGAACGAATCTTCCCGCGCATCATTGAAACCGCCGTATGGCTACGCGGACTGAGAACAGCGCGGTCATGGGAGGAGCCACTCGTGTCGGGGTTCAGCGGACCGCGCTGCGGCATCGGCACCGGCGCATTGGCGTAGCGCGAGCCCGAGCTCCGCGCACGTCGCATAGCGGTCATCTGCATTCTTGGCTAGCACGCGATCGATGATGCGGTCGATGTCTTCTGGAAGCTCGGGTCGAATGAGTCGCACCGAAGCATGGGGTTCGGTCGCGATTTTTTGCATGAGCCGTGGCATCGATTCGGCGCGGAACGGCAGCTGACCGCACAGCAGTTGATAGAGGCTTACACCCAATGCGAACTGATCGGAACGACCATCCAGGGGGCGCCCTTCGAGCTGTTCCGGCGACATGAATGAAGGCGTGCCCAGGACGATTCCGGTTTTGGTTCGGCTTGTATCAGTGAGACGTGCAATCCCGAAGTCCGTTATTTTCAACTCATCCGTGTCGGGATTGAACATTATATTAGCCGGTTTGATATCACGGTGAACCACGTTCTGGCGATGGGCATAGTGGAGCGCTTCCGCCACGCGAGCGACGAGCAGCATCACGGTTTTCGGGGGCAAGAGCCGTGCGGGATCCGCAAAATGGCTGAGGTGCTGCCCCCGCAAGTATTCCATCGCGATGTAAGCAAGTCCCTGATCTTCGCCTGCGTCATAGACCGTCACGATCGCCGGGTGGTTGAGTCGGCCCGCCATTTCGGCTTCCCGGAAGAACCGCGCTCGGGCTTCGCCCAGATCCTCTTCTTCGAACTCATCGGCGAGCGGGATCGCCTTGATGGCGACCACGCGATTGATCTTCGGGTCCCGACCCAGGTAGACCGTCCCCATGGCGCCTTTGCCGAGCTCGCGCTCGATCTCGTAGCGACCGAGGGTCCTGCGTGACGCGGAAGGCATGGTTTCGGCCAAGAAGGACGGCTCGTCATCTTCGACCGCCGCCGTCGGCATTGGCTTGAGCGCGGGCGCACGCGTGATGGGGGCTGGGCGTGCGGCGGGCTCTTCCTTCAGACGTGCTCGGCGCGCGCGGATGTCTCGGAAGTTCGCATCGCGTGTCGCGATGTAGTTGTACACGGCGACCGCCTTTTGCGACTGGCGCCGCCGCTCGAAGTCCATCCCCAAGTTATAGAGCAGCTCCATCGTTGCGTTATCGAGCGGGCAACGGCGATATGTTTCGAACGCGAGATCGAGCTGCCCTTGCTTTTGGAACGTTTGGCCGAGCGAACGCAGGTTTGCCGTCGAATCCTTGCCGCCATCGCTCTTCACGTTCGCGCGGCGAATGAGCTCGCCGACGACGTACAAGCCGAGACCCGCCGCGACCGCGACCGAAGGAAGCATCAGCCTGGCCCACGCGTGCATCGAGCTCAGGAGGCCCACTTCGGACACGATCAGTACCGCGACGACAAGCACGGTCGCGAGCGCGCCCAACGCGACGCCCAACGCCGGCAATAGATAAGCGGCGAACGCGATCGCGATCGCCGCGGCCACCCATTCGACGATCGTTGCGAACGCCGGCGTCGTATACGTTGGCCCACTGAGATAGCTCGATGCCGCGCTCGCGACGAGCGTGACGGGTGGAGAGCTGCCGCTCACGGGTGTTCGGGAGGTCAAGATCGGCAACGCATCCGGGTTCGTAGCACCGACCAAGACGATCTTTCCGCTGAGCTGTTCGCGACCCACGTCGCCCGACAGCACCTGCCACGACGGATACTGTGCGAAGGTGTGCTCTCCGGTCGCTCGATAGTACTGCGGATGGGCACGCAGGTCGGGATCGAACAGAACCGCGTTGCCCCCCAGCACGAGCGCGCGGTCGCGACCGAGGACTGCGGTGCGCACGTCGACGTTCGCGGCGCGCGCAGCGATCGCGAGCGCCAATGAAGGCACCGCGCTCGAGCCGACGCGCGCGAACGCGACGTCGGCACGTACGATGCCGTCATCGTCTGGCTGAGTGAACGTATGACCGACAGCGCCCGCGCGCTGCGTGAGCTCCTTCGGCGGACTCTGAATGACGCGGTAAGTTGCGCTGTTCGCCAACTGATGCGAAACCGTCGCGCTTGCGCCAATGCTGGCAAGCTCCGCGGGCAGTTCGGTCGTGCTGCTGCCCGGCTGCAATGAAAGTGGCAGCACGACATTGCCGTGAGCCTCGATGACTTGGCGCAGTCGTGCGGCGGTTTGCTGCGTGCCTCCCGACGCTTCGAGCAACGAGCGCAGCTGCTCCGCTTGCGGCGAGTTGCGCAGCTCGGAGGCCTCCAATAGGGCGAGGGCAGCGCGGGTCCGCTCGACGTCGGAGTTGCTCTGGGGGGCATCGATCGGTTCGACGAACGCGACGACCTTTGCGCCTGCTTCGTGTAATCGTTCGATTAAGTTCGCGTGAAGGTTGCGCGGCCACGGCCATGCACCGAGACGTTCGATGCTGTCCTTGTCGATGGAGACGATGACGATGTCGCTTGCGGGCACGTCGGAGTGCGCGCGCAAGACGCGGTCATACAAACCCGTCTCGAGCGAATGCGCCGCGTCAGGTGCAACGAAGCGGCCCACGGCAATCACGAGAGCTGCCGCCAGCCCTCCCGGAAGCCATGAAAATCGCGCAAGCTTCGCAGCCACAAAACCCCACTGACCGATAGAACCGCGCGAGTATAGACGAGAGTCTTGGAACGAATTGCCAGCGGCGTCACACCCGTTTCGGCTCGAGAGCAACGTGCTTCTCATCATCGAGCGAAGTCACGCACGGCGATCGTCAAGTGCTTGACGCGCATCACGGACAAACCCATTCTCGCCCGAGCACTCCGCCCACGCGCAGACCCCGTTTACCTCATGGCCAAATCACGCGAGATCTTCGTTTGCGATCAGTGCGGCAACGAAAGCCTGCAGTGGCAGGGGTTGTGCCCGGCGTGCGGTGCGGGAGATTCCCTGAAGCGAGTCACGATCGCGAAGACCCGCGGCGAACGCAGGCCGCTCGCCGCCGGCAGTGCCGAGCCCCGCCGTTTATCTCAAGTCACCGAAACGGATGAGCCGCGAATCGCGACGGGACTCGATGAGCTCGATCGCGTGCTCGGCGGCGGGTTGGTATTCGGCTCGGTCACCTTGCTCGGCGGGGATCCGGGCATCGGTAAATCGACCCTGTTGTTGCAAGCGGGCGATGCCCTGAGTCGGGCGACTCCGACGCTCTACGTGTCGGGCGAAGAGTCGTTGCGCCAAGTCAGTTTGAGAGCGCGTCGACTCGGCGTCACCGGCGATGAACTGCAGCTGCTCGCGGAGACCTCGATCGAAACGATCATCGAGCACGCCGAGAAGGCGCGGGTGCGTGTACTCGTCATCGATTCCATTCAAACGATGTTCGCTCAGAACGTCGACTCCTCGCCCGGCACCGCATCGCAAGTGCGCGAGACAGCGGCCGCGCTCGTGCGCTTCGCGAAAGCTTCCGGCGTTTCAGTACTCATCATCGGGCATGTGACGAAAGAGGGCGTGATCGCAGGTCCGCGCATTCTCGAGCACATGGTCGACACCGTGCTCTACTTCGAAAGCGATGCGGGGAGTCGCTTTCGCATGATCCGTGCGGTCAAGAATCGTTTCGGCGCTGCGAACGAAGTCGGCGTGTTCGCGATGACCGAGCAAGGGTTGAAGGAGGTCAAGAACCCGTCGGCGATCTTTCTCTCGAATCATGCGCAACCGATTGCGGGTAGCGCCGTCATGGTCGCGAGGGAAGGCAGTCGGCCGATGCTCGTCGAAGTGCAAGCGCTGACAGACGAAGCGCAGGGCATGAACCCGCGTCGTGTCGCCGTCGGGCTCGAAGCGAATCGGCTTTCGTTGCTGCTCGCAGTGCTGCACCGTCATGGCGGCGTCGCGAGCGCGGGGCGAGATGTCTTCGTCAACGTCGTCGGCGGCGTGCGCATCTCCGAAACCGCCGCCGATCTCCCCGCGATACTCGCGACCGTCTCGAGCGCGCGCGACGTGCCGCTCGCCGGCCGTCTCGTGTGCTTTGGCGAAGTTGGGCTCGCGGGCGAGATTCGCCCAGTGCCTTACGGCGAGGAGCGGCTGCGTGAGGCCGCGAAGCATGGTTTCGCGCGCGCAATCGTCCCGGCGGCAAATGTGCCTAGGCGCCCGATGGACGGCATCGAGGTGATCGGCGCCGAGCGCTTGAGCGACGCGCTACGCAGCGCCTTTTGAACGGGCCGGCTCGGGCTCGGCAACGATGCGACGCAGCCGAGCCGTCTTCACCGAATTCTCCGAGATCTGAAGAATCTCGATGGCAAGATCCCCGATGCGAAGTGTTGTGGCCGGCGCGGGAATCGTCTCGAGATACTCGAGGATGAGACCGTTGAGCGTGCGGGGTCCTTCGGTGGGCAAGTCGAGCCCGAGCGTACGATTCAAGATCCTGATCGTGATCGTGCCGGTGACGACGAAGCTGCCGTCGGCTTCCTGATGAATGTCCTTGCCCATCGTCGCTGGATCGCTCGTGAACTCGCCGACGATCTCTTCGAGGATGTCCTCTAGCGTCACGAGGCCGCGGATGTCGCCGTACTCATCGACGACGAGTGCGATGCGCCTTCGATCGCGTTGGAAGTTGAGAAGCTGTGTGTTGAGCGTCGTGCCTTCAGGCACGAAGTAGCCTTCGCGTTCCTGCGCGATCTCGCGCAGACGCTCGCGCGTCATCTCACCGCGCGCTAAAGCATGCGCGACCTTCTTGAGATGAAGCACGCCGACGATGTTGTCGAGATCGTCCTCGCACACAGGCAGCCGAGTGTGCGGCGTCGTGCGCAAGGTATCGAGGATGGTGTCCCAGTCATCGGTCAGGTCGATGCTCGCGATGTCGCTGCGAGGGATCATGATGTCATCGACCGTCGTTTTCTCGAGCTCGATGAGCTTCTGCGAGAGCCGTGCGCGATGCGCCGCTAAGTGCTGCTGCTCGCGGAGGTTCCAGCGAAAGGTCGGCTCGCCGCGCGCGTAGCGCAGGCCAGCGAAGAACGCGCCTGCACCGACGATGAGAACGATGACGATGAGAAAGAGAACAGAGAGAGGGTCAGTCACATCACTTCAGCTCTTAGCCCCAGTGCCGGCCCAGGATTCC
Source organism: Lysobacterales bacterium (assembly GCA_044506405.1). GTDB lineage: Bacteria > Pseudomonadota > Gammaproteobacteria > Steroidobacterales > Steroidobacteraceae > Steroidobacter. The sequence continues at coordinate 26,790 of JBIQKP010000052.1, forward strand.
TTCGAGCACGATCTTCGAGCCGAAGTAGGCAAGGGCGAGCAACGCGAAGCCGCTCACGGTCCAAGATGCAGCCGTTCGGCCACGCCAGCCGAAGCGCCATCGCCCGAACAGCAGCACTGCGAATACGACCCACGCGAGGCATGAAAGCACGGTCTTGTGGATGAGGTGTTGGCCGAACAAATCTTCGACGAAAATGAAGCCGCTAAAGAGTGCGAGCGTGAGGAGCGCGAACCCGGCTACGAGGGCCTGGAACGTACCTGCCTCGAGGGCTTCCACCGACGGCAGCATCTTCATCCAGCCGAGCGGCTTACGCGTGCGTAAGCGGCGATCCAGCAGTCCGAGCGCAATCGCCAATGCAACCGCGATCGTGAGCAGGGCATACGCGATCACGGAGAGGGCGATATGCGCGGCAATCTCCCAGTTGTGCTGTTGTAGATCGTTGCCGTGTGGGCCTTGCGCAGTGCCGACGGCGACGATTCCCGCGAGTAACATGAGCGCCGAGCCAATCGCAGCGAAGCGTGGGCGCAGCCACGAGAGCGCGAGTGCCATCACGCCGATCGGCCAGCCAATCAATGAAGCAGCCTCGGCAATCGTCAACGACAAGGAAGGCTTCGTCGCCAAATCCTTGAAGAGGAGCGCGGCATGCAGAATAGCCGCAAGCGTGCCGAGCGCGAGGCCCGCGATGCGCCGGCCGCGCGCAGCATGATCTTGAGCGCGGTAAACGCTCGACCCCAGCCACAAGGCGCCGGCGAGATACGATGCGAGTA
>JBIQKP010000053.1:0-27484 GCA_044506405.1 Lysobacterales bacterium
ACGGCGTCTCGGGCGTCGTCAACTTCATCATGAAGAAGAACTTCGAGGGCGTCGATGCGCGTGCGCAGATCGGCCGCTCGGACCACGGCGATGCCGACCAGAGAATCTTCAGCGTCGCGGCGGGTCAGAACTTCGCGGAGGATCGCGGCAACTTCACGTTCGCGCTCGAATATGCGACGGAGGATCGACTGCATTCTTCGAGGCGATCGTTCGGTCGACCGTCGAGAGCATCGTTCATGATCAACCCCGACGATCCGGATGACGATCCGAACATACCCGATCGGATTCCGATCACGGACGTTCGGTTCTTCGATAGCTCGCCAGATGGTGCGGTCCTCATCTATGACGATAACGGCGACTTTTACGACTTCTACAACGGCACCGATCGGCCATTCGACTTCGGCACGATCGACTACATTCCGCCGTACTATCAGCAGGGAGGCGATGGCACACCGACGAGCGGCTACATCGGCGATCTGCTGCCCGAGGTCAATCGATACACGGGCAATCTGTTCGCGCGCTATGAGCTGACACCGAGCGCGCGCTTGTTCGGCGAGTTCAAGCATTCGCAGAGCCAATCCTTCAGCGTTAGCTCACCGTCGTTCGATTTCTATCTCTGGATTCCGGAAGACAATGCCTTCGTTCCGCCGAACATCGCCGCGGCAGTGGCGGACGCCAACGGCGGCGGCATGTATGTCTCGCGCGACCATTTCGATCTCGGCATCCGCGACGAGCGCATCGATCGCAAAACGACGCGCGCGGTCGTCGGCATCGAAGGCGACATCACGAACAGCATTCGCTACGAAGCCTCGTACGTCTACGGCGAAAGCAAGATCAAGAATCTCGCTGGCAACAACCGTTACAACGACCGCTTTGCGGCTGCGTTGGATGCGGTGATCGATCCGAACACCGGCGAAGCGGTCTGCCGCTCGAATCTGGATCCGAGCGCCGAACCGTTCGATCTCGTGGAACAGGGTTGGAATACCTTCGATCCGTTGCCCGGTACGTGGGCGGGCTCGTTCACGCCTGGACCGGACAGCGGCTGCGTGCCGATCAACATCTTCGGCAACGGATCGGTGTCGGAAGAAGCTGCGGCGTGGATCATGACCGGCAGCCTGTCGCTCTCGAAGATCCAGCAGCAGGTCGTGCAAGCTTATATCTCAGGTGACACGAGCGACTGGTTCGAGTTGCCCGCCGGTGCGCCCGGATTCGCAATCGGTGCGGAATGGCGCGAGGAAAAGAGCTCGAGCGCGCCACCCGAAGAGGACCGCTTGGGCCTGACGTTCGGCAACATTCTGGAGCCGGTCGTAGGTCGGTACGATGTTGCGGAAATCTTCGCCGAAGTGAACGTTCCGCTGCTCGAGCGTGCGCCTTTCGCAGAGATTCTCTCGGTGGACGGGGCGGTGCGCTTCTCCGACTACAGCACCACGGGTGACGCCACGACGTGGAAGCTCGGTCTCATCTGGTCGCCGATCTCGGACGTTGCTTTCAGAGCGACCTACGCCGAGGCGACTCGCGCGCCGAACATCGGTGAGCTGTTCGATCCGGGCGGACAGGATTTCGAGGGCATCGAAGATCCATGCGACATCAATCGCTTGGATGAAGGCTCGAGCACGCGCGCGGCGAACTGCGCGGCATTGCTCAGTGCGCTCGGCGTCGATCCGACGAGCTTCGTCGATCTAAACTCGGCGACGATCGCAGGTGTGTCGCGCGGCAATCCGGATCTCGAAGAGGAAGTCGCCGAGACGACGACGGTCGGCATCGTGCTCCAGCCGCGGTTCCTGCCGAACTTCTCGTTATCCGTGGATTGGTACGACATCAAGCTCACGAACGCGATCAGCACCGCATCGGCCGAAGAAGCCGCGCGAATCTGCGTGGACTCTGCGTCGCTCGACAATGATTTCTGTGCACTGACACAGCGCAATCCATCAACGGGGCGAATCGTCGGCTTCCTGCAAAGCCCGCTCAACGTTGCCAGCTTCACGACGGAAGGCTACGACTTCACGGCGAACTATCGGCTCGCGCCAGCGGCCGGTCGGTGGGGCGATTTCAACTTCCGGTTGATCGGCAACAAGCTCGAGGATCTGACGTACATCAACTTGCCCGGCTCGGAACCCGATCCGGAGCTCGGCGAGGCGGATGCACCTGAGTGGCAAGGGAACTTCGATCTCACGTGGGAGCTGGACGCGTTGCTCGTGAACTACGGCCTCAACTACATGGATAAGACGTATCGCTACACGTTCCAGCAACGCAGGGCCGATGCGGATCTCGTGGCACCGGAGTACCGCAAGTACGACGCGAAACTCACGCACGACGTGCAGGTGCGCTATGGCTTGGCGAACGGACTTTCGGTCTATGGCGGCGTGAACAATCTCACGAACCAGAAGCCTGACCTCGGCGCGGTGTTCTACCCGGTGAGCGCCGTGGGCCGCTATTGGTATGTGGGCGCGACGTTCAACGGATTCTGAGCGTAAGGGGACATTCCTCGCAGAGGAGTGTCCCCATGCTCACCCACTGGTACTGGTATGTGGGGACACTCCTCGCGAGCGAGGAATGTCCACGGCGAGAGCCAAGTCACAATTTGCGCGTTCGCCCAAAATCATTGATCTGCTTGTGACCCGCTGAGGCGCACCAGAGTGCAGCGCTCGCTATCGTGGCGAGCGTTGACACCTTTTGATCACGGCTAGTCTTCTCCGGCTCGCCCTATCGCTTCAGACATGTTACGAGTCCGAAAACTCCACGGCTGGACACTGCTCGAGCTCCTCGCTGCGTTGACGGTGTCGGGCGTGCTCGCGACGATCGCCTATGGGTCGTATGCCAGCATCGTCGAGCGCACGAAGATCAATCAAGCGATCGTCGATATCGCGAAGATCCATTCGGCGATCGAGAAGTATCGACTCAATCACGCGAACCAGCCGCCGCCCCACCTTGCGGAGATCGGCATGGCGCTCGAGGATCCGTGGGGCGCACCGTATGAGTACTTGAACTTCGCTTCGCTGCCGGGCAACTCGAACGGCCCTGTTCGCAAGGATCACAACCTCGTACCCCTCAACTCGAAGTACGACCTCTTCAGTAAAGGACCTGACGGCAAGAGCGTGTCGCCGCTGACTGCGAAAGCGAGTCGCGACGATATCATCATGGCTAATGACGGCGGGTACATTGGCTTGGCAGCCGACTATTGAACATGCGCTGGCTGCCGAACTCTCCCATCATGAAAGGGCGGCTCGCGAGGCGTACGTTCGTCCTGCTCATCGTCGCGGCATCGCTCCCGATCGCGGTTGCGACGTGGCTCATCCTCGGCCACACCGATGCGTACGTCGACGAGAAAGCGCATGAAAGCCTTACGCTCGAGGCCAAGAAGTACGGACTTGGATTGTTCCAACGCCTAGAGCTCGCCTCGACGGCGCTTGGGGCGGTCAGCGACGAGCTCTTGCATGCCCCATCGGAACGAGGCACCGCCCTCCTCCCGACGCTCGCGCCTTACTTTCGTTCGGTTAACGTCATCACTGAGGAGTCGCACGCGAGCGAACGGAGCGCGTTCGCGGTCAGTGAAGCCCTCGAGCCCGGCGCCTCGGCCCTTCGCGTTCTACGCGATGAGAACGGCACGAACGCCGTCGCGCTGATCTCGGCGACACCCTCCGGCTGGCGCGTCGGCTTGCTGAGGCACGACTATCTTTGGCAGCCGGCGTCGCTCGCGGGCGAACTGTTCGTGCGAGTGAGCGACGGCAACGGCAAAGTTCTGTTCGCGTCGCTCCCGGAATTGGACGTCAGCGGCTTCGACGGCGATTTGGACTCGGGCGATCGAGCGCGTTGGGAGCTCTTTCTCGAGCAACGCTTCAGCGGCGGGCAGTGGCGAATCGAGTTCATCGAACCGATCTCCGAGATCAAGCTCGAGCTCCAGCACTACAAGCGAACGCTGATCTTCACGCTCGTTCCGCTCGTCTGCCTACTCGTTCTGCTGTCGTCCATCTTGATCCGCCGCACGCACCGTCCGCTCGAGGCGCTCACCGACGCGACTCATCGAATCGCTGCAGGCGACTATCAGAGCCGTGTGACTCCCATGGGCGATGAGGAGCTGCGCGGCCTTGCGATGGCGTTGAACGGCATGACCGAACAGATCGGGCGCCAGTTCGAAACGCTCGGCGTGCTCTCAGAGCTCGATCGACACATCCTCAAATCCTCCGATCTCGAAGAGATCGTGCAAACGGTGTTGCGGCATGCGCGCGGTATGTTGCCGTGCGACCAGCTCGCCGTCTTCGTCTTCGACGAAGACTGCTCGGACATCGCCCGACTTCACGTCGCGCGCCATGCGGATGACACCATCACGTATCAGGCGCGGGTCGAAGTCCCTACGGCGCTGCGCGAGCTGCTCGATTCGAGCGAGTCCATGATGACGCTGCAGCCAGGAGACAGCACGTTCGGTTCGATGCAGACGCTCGTCTCCGATTGGCAATCCAACCGCCGGTTCAGCCTGATTCCGATTCGAACCGACAAAGGCGTGCAAGGCGCGATTGCAATCGCCTACTCGGTCTCGCAGGCATTCGATCGAGCATCGCTCGATATCGCGCTTGGATTGTCCGAGCGCATGGCGGTGGCGATCAGTAACGCCGATCGACAACATGCGCTCGTCCGTCAGGCGCACTACGATGGCTTGACCGGCCTGCCGAATCGGGTCCTGTTCAAGGACCGCCTCGCGCAGCGCATTGCGCAGTGTCAACGATCGCGCAAACCGTTCGCACTGCTCTTCATCGATCTCGATCGTTTCAAGAACATCAACGATTCGTTCGGCCACACCTCGGGCGATGAGCTTCTCAAAGGCGTCGCAGCAAGGCTCACTGAAGAGCTGCCGAGCATGGATACGATTGCGCGACTCGGCGGCGACGAATTCACGATCATCACCTCCGATATCGAGTCGGCTGCGGATGCCGCGAGCGCCGCGCAGGCGGTGCTCGCCTCGCTCGCGCGGCCCGTGCTGCTCGGCGACATCGAGCACTTCGTCTCCGCCTCGATCGGCATCGCCGTTTATCCGCAGGATGGCGCCACGACGGATCTATTGCTGCGCAACGCGGACATCGCGATGTATCGCGCCAAGTCGGCAGGCACGGGAAGGTTCGCTTACTACGAGGAAGCGATGAACCGAGAAGCGATGGAGCGCGTCGAGCTCGAAAGCGAGCTTCGGCAGGCCCTCACGCGCGATGAGCTGTCGGTGGTCTATCAACCCCGAATCGATCTGCACACCCGCGCGATCATCGGCGTCGAAGCGTTGAGCCGTTGGCGCCACGCGCGCTTCGGTATGGTGCCCCCGGACCGGTTCATCCGTGTCGCCGAGGATTCCGGACTCATCCTCGCGATCGGCGATCGAGTGCTGCGAGAGATCTGCGGCCAATACCATCATTGGCGGCGCGCCGGCATCGAGATGCAGCGTCTCGCGTATAACGTCTCCGTTCGTCAGCTCCAAGCGCCAGGGTTCACGAGGACCGTGCGCGACATCGTAGAGCGCACGCGTATTCCAAGAGGTGTGCTCGAAATCGAGATCACCGAATCGGTGCTCGCAACTGACCTCGAGCAGCTGACGATCGTGCTCAAGGAGTTGAGTGCAATGGGCGTGCACATCGCGATCGATGACTTCGGGACAGGCTATTCGTCTTTGAGCTATCTGAGGCTGCTGCCGATCGATGCGCTCAAGATCGATCGCTCGTTCCTGCCGCCGCCGGGACAATGCGGATCCGCGCCGCTCTGCGAAGCGATCATCGCCATGAGCCGCGCGCTGAACGTCACGCCGATTGCCGAGGGCGTCGAGTCACCCGAGCAGGTGCAGTTCTTGATCGACAACGGCTGCGCGATCGCGCAGGGCTTCTACTTCTCCCGCCCGTTGCCCGCCGAAGACATCGTGCGCCGCTACGGCCGCGAAGAGCCGGTGAGCGTCGGACGCGGCGCGGCTCTGTAGGTCGGAATTCATTCCGACTTTCCGATCTAGGTCGGAATGAATTCCGACCTACATCCGCTCCGCGACAAAGGAGACATTCCTCGAGGACGAGGAATGTGTTCTTGCGCGGAATGTCGCCTACTTGCGCAGAAGCGGCTCGATGAGATCGAGCGGGAGGGGGAAGACGATCGTCGAGGTCTTCTCGGACGAAATATCGGCGAGCGTCTGTAGATAGCGGAGCTGCATCGCGCGCGGGTCGGTACTCAACGCTTGTGCCGCTTCGACCAGCATCGAGGCGGCCTGCTTCTCGCCTTCCGCGTGGATGACTTTCGCGCGCCGCGTGCGCTCCGCTTCGGCTTGCTTCGCCATCGCGCGAATCATCGTGTCATCGAGATCCACATGCTTGATCTCGACGTTCGCCACCTTGATGCCCCATGCATCCGTCGCCTGATCGAGGATGCGCTGAATGTCTAGATTCAGTTTCTCCCGCTGCGAGAGCATTTCGTCGAGCTCGTGCTGACCCAGTACCGAACGCAACGTCGTCTGGGCAAGCTGACTCGTCGCCTCGAACGGGCTCGCGACTTGGATGATCGCCCGCGCTGGATCGACGACACGGAAGTAGACGACGGCATTCACCTTCACGGACACGTTATCGCGCGAAATGACGTCTTGCGTCGGCACGTCGAGCACGATCACGCGTAAGTCCACCTTGACGGCGCGCTGAATCAACGGAACCACGAAGATGATGCCCGGGCCTTTTGTGCCGGTGTAACGACCGAGCGTGAACATCACCGCTCGTTCGTACTCGTTCATGATCCGAAGCGCCGAAAGAAGGATGAAGATGATGACGACGGCTGGGATGATCAGATACATGACGGCCCTCGAGAAGGTTGACGGTTGACGGTTGACAGTTGACGGCCAGAGAAGAAAGAGACTCCCCTATTCAGATTGACGACTGACACTACGACCAGATCGAAGAGGGAGTTCGGCTCCGCTCAGTTCTGACCGTCAATCGTCAACTCCCGGCGACTACTAGTCGCCGGTTCTACATGCAGCACGAGCCCGTCGACAGCCGTCACGCGCAGCGCCTCGCCTTCCTTGACGGGTCTCGTCGCAATTGCGGTCCAGATCTCCCCGTGCAAGCGGACCGGACCTTCGCGATCGAAGTCCTTGAGCGCTGTCACGCGTGCCGCGAGCAACTGCTCCACTCCTGTTTCAACGGGGCGCCGGCGCGAGCGCGTGAAGTAAGTGACAATGAGGAGCATCACGACCGCGCCCGCCGCAGCGACGCCACCGATCAGCGAACGTGCAATGTGAAAGCCGGGCACATTGCTGTCCATGAGAATGACCGAACCGATGACGAACGCAATGATGCCGCCGAGCCCAAGCGCACCGAAGCTTGGGGCAAACGCTTCAGCAACGATGAGCGAGATGCCGAGAATCATGAGTGCGAGGCCGGCGTAGTTCACGGACAACACCTGGAACGCATACAGCGCCAACAGCAAACAGATGCCGCCCACGACACCAGGCAGGACCGCGCCGGGGTTGTATCCTTCGAGGAGAAGTCCGTACACGCCGATCAGCATCAGCAAGTACGCCACGTTCGGGTTCGTGATCACGGACAACAACTGCGTGCGCCAATCGATCTCGATGCGCTCGACGGCAAGCCCGGTCGTTCGAAGCTGAAGGTCGCCGGTACTGACCTTGACGGTGCGCCCGTCGATCTGCGCGAGCAGGTCCTCGACATCTTCCGCGACCACATCGATGATGTTCTGTTCGAGCGCGGCGCGCGCGGACAGGCTCGCCGCGGTACTCACCGCGCTTTCCGCCCATTCGGCATTTCGGCCTCGAAGCTCAGCGAGCCCGCGAATGTAGGCAATCGAATCGTTGATCGCCTTGCGTTCGGACGCCGTACTCGCGGGGGCCGGCGCCTTGTCCTCTTCCTGATCGCCGCCCTTGTCATCGTCTGCCTTGGGTTCAGGCGTCGAGGGTGGAGGTGCGCCACCGATTTGCACGGGCGTTGCTGCGCCGAGATTCGTTGCCGGCGCCATCGCGGCAACGTGGCTCGCGTACAGCAGGTAGGTTCCCGCACTCGCGGCACGGGCGCCGGAGGGCGCCACGTAGATCACGACCGGCACTGGTGATGCGATGATCGCCTTGATCATGTCTCGCATCGCCGAATCCAACCCCCCGGGCGTATCCATCTGCACGATGAAGAGCGGCGCGCCGCGCGCTTTGGCATCGGCGAGCGAGCGGACGAAGAAGTCGCTCGTTGCTGGACCGATCGCATCCTTGATCTCGATCATGACGGCTGCCCGGGCATCCGTTCGCTCGGGCTCGCCCTCAGCCGCGAAGCCCGCGACCGCGAGGAAGGCGCAAAACAGCAGGATGAGTCGAGAGCGCAGCATCGTCTTGTCGAATCTCCAGTACTCAAACCGTCGTGCGCTTCAAAATGCGCACGAAGGCATCATGCCCCGCGCGACGCGGCGGGTATATAGAGATGAACCGCGCTGCAACGCGGTTTCGGGCCGGCGCGCGCCAGCTCGTCCGTTAGGACGGCTGGAACTCCGGCAGCCAGATGAGATCCGTGACTCCGACATCGACGCCGACCTGACTGAGCAGGGTCGTGACCTGACCGCGATGATGTGTCTGGTGATTGAAGAAGTGGCTCAAGGCAAACCACAGCGGGTAGCGTCTCGCCCGCGGATTGACCTTGCTCACGTACGACAGCTCGCGCTCGAGATCGGCATTGGAAAGCGTGTTGATCCAGGCGGCGATGCGCTCGTCTTCTATGCTCCGTGCACGTCTGAGCTCTTCGAAGTCCGCGTAGAGCTCATCGTCCAGCGCCTGGAACGAGTACAGATCGCCCTGAAACCGACCCATCCAGATGCGATCGGCGAGCAGAATGTGGTTGAGCGTGCGGTGAATGGACTTGAAGTACGCACCGAGGTCGCGCTTGCGCTCGGCGTCGGACACTTGCGAGCATGCGTCATACAAACGTGCATTCATCCATGCGTTGTAGCTCGACATCGCGCGGACGTGTTCGATCAGACCCGGATTCGCCATTTCGCCTCTAACTATGTTCTATATCCAAAAAGTGATCGGCGCGTTAGTCCTGCCGCCGGCCAGCATCATCATACTCATCGCGGTCGGCTTGCTGATGATACGTCGCTGGCCCCGCACCGGGTATGCGGCCGCGTGGGTAGGCATCCTGTCCCTTCTGCTCCTCAGCTTGCCCGTCACATCCGACATGCTCGTGCGTGCCACAGGGGACGTCGCGCCTTTCTCAGCCGAGCAAGCGAAAGATGCGCAAGCGATCGTCATCCTCGGCGGCGGCCGACGATATGCACCGGAGTATGGCGGCGAAACCGTTTCGCAGTTCGCGCTGCAGCGCCTACGATACGGCGCGAAGCTCGCAAGAGCGCTTGACCTACCGGTCCTCGTGACGGGCGGTGTGGTGTACACGCGCGGCGTATCCGAAGCCGAGCTAATGGCGGATGCGCTCGAGGAGTCCTTCTCGACACCCGTCGAGTGGATCGAAGCGCGATCGCGAAACACACATGAGAACGCGACGTTCTCGGCGCCGCTTCTCCGCGAAGCGGGAATCGACACAATCGTTCTCGTGACGCACGACATTCACCAGCGGCGCAGCCTCGCGGAATTTCGAGGTGTCGGCATCAATGCGGTTCCAGCGTCTGTGACGTCGCGCGCGGCGCCCGGCGGACGAAGCTTTCCGGAACACTTACCCAATGCAGGTTCCTTGAGAATGAGCGCCCTCGCCCTGCACGAGTTACTCGGCTACTTCGTACTGACGCTAAGGCTTGACCCAGGCGACGGCGCGCAGGAGTCTTGACCCTTCATCGGCGCTGCTGCGCGCCCGTTCGCCGTTCGCTCTCGGTGTCCCTTATGACGAATGATGATGCATTGCTCGTGTACTTCGGCACTCGCAACGCCGACGCGATGGGTGTTGCGCTTTCCCGGCTCGATCCGTCCACAGGTTCGTTGTCGCCGCCGGCTTTCGCGGCGGCAGCACGGGATCCCGGCTTCATGGCCTTCGACGCGCAGGGCACGCACTTATATCTGTGCAACAGCGGCAGCCCGGGGGGCCTCAGCGCGTTCACGGTCGATCGTCGCTCCGGCGCGCTCGATCTCATCAACCAAGCGACGGCGGAAGGTCGCGGCCCCAGTCACGTGAGCGTCGCACGATCGGGGCGACACGTGCTCAATGCGAACTACGGTGGCGGCTACGTGGAAGTTCACGCGATCGCAGAGCGTGGACGCATCGGCAATCGAACGGCGTTCGTGCAACTCACCGGCAGCAGCGTGCACCCAGAACGCCAGACGCGCGCTTACGCGCATTGGTTCGGCGTCGACCCATCGAATCGCTTTGCGCTGATCGCCGATCTCGGGACCGATCGAATCATGATCTACCGCTTCGATCATGAGACGGGCGCGCTCACTTCGAACGATCCACCCTTCATCAAGGTACGCGCAGGCTCCGGACCGAGACATCTAGCGTGGCATCCGAACGGACGGTGGATGTACGCGGTGCAAGAGCTTTCGAACGAACTGACCGTCTTCGCCTGGGACGACGCGCGCGGCACGCTGGTGGAACTGCAAACGATATCGACGCTGCCGCCGCACTTCGAAGGTTCGAACACCGCCGCCGAAATCGGCGTACATGAGAATGGCAGATTCGTCTACGTGTCGAACCGAGGACACGACAGCATCGCCGTGTTCGCGGCCGACGCGCAGAACGGCACGCTGTCGTCGATCGAGCACGTCAGCTCGCGCGGCAAGACCCCGCGCTACTTCGCGTTCGACCCTTCGCATCGATGGCTGATTGTGAACAACCAAGACAGTGAGAACGCCGTTGCGTTCCGAGTCGATGCGAGTACTGGGACGCTGACGCCGCGCGGCGAACCGATTCGGATCGCGAAGCCGACGAGCGTCGCGTTTCTGCCCTAGACTCTAGGCTGTAGGCTGTAGGCTGTAGGCTGTAGCCAGAGCAGGAATGTGGCTTAGCGAGGGTTAGGTTCGCCATGAGCCACACAAAAACAAAGACGCGCAAGCACGGATTGGCTCGGGTGCTCTCGAAGCTCGGCGTCTGTTCGCGCACGCGCGCAGCGGAGATGATCCGTGCGGGACGCGTCCGCGTGGACGGCAGCGTTGAGCGCGATCCCGAGCGGCCAACGCTTGCACATGCCGTGCGGATTGAGGTGGACGGCGCCCCAATCGAGGGCAGCCGCCGCGTGTATCTTGCGCTCAACAAGCCGCGTGGTTTGATCGTCAGCGCCTCGGATGAGCGTGGACGCCATACGATCTACGAGCTCTTCACCGACGCCGAGCTACCGTGGATCGCTCCAGTCGGTCGCTTAGATAAAGCGAGTGAAGGCTTGCTGTTGCTCAGCAACGATCCCGAGTGGGCCGCCGGCATCACCGATCCGGCCAGTCACATCGCAAAGACGTATCACGCCCAAGTGCAGGGTCTTCCGACCGATGCGGTGCTCGAGGCGATGAAGGCCGGTATCGATGATCGAGGCGAGCATCTGGCCGCCGCATCCGCGAAGGTCCTCCGCGCGGGCGAAAAGAACGCGTGGCTCGAGATCGTGCTCGACGAAGGACGGAATCGACACATTCGGCGCTTACTCACCGCGCTCGATCATCCCGTGCTCCGACTCGTGCGCATCGCGATCGGTCCCATTCAGCTCGGTACGCTTGCGAAAGGCGAATGGCGGCATTTGAGCGAAGACGAGATCGCAGCTTGTAGGTCGGAATTTATTCCGACACCTTCTTGGTCGGGTTAACACCCGACCTACAAGGGAACATTGGCCGGCCGACCTACAAGCTCGCGAAGACCGCTCGCATCTTTGCGACCTTGTCGAGATAGCGGCGCACGTCGTGATCGCCGCAGCGCTGGCCGGGACGGAGTGTCAACTTTCGTCGCGCGTAGCGCTCGCCCGCCCCCGCACCGCATAGATGGATGACCGCCGCGAGATCCTGCTTCTGCGCGAGCGTCGCGTTGACGATGCGTGCGCGCGCTAACGCGCGAGCCACACGTCGGTCGAGGTACGCCGAGGTGAGCTCGACGGCGTGCGATGGGATGACGCGCATGTAGAGGCTGTTGAACCAGCACGACTTGAAGTCGTTCCAAGGTCCATCCTCGACGACGACGTGATCCTGAATGCAGTAACGGCGGGCCTCCTCGAACGTCCCGTCCGTGATCTGATACATGCCGACGGCGCTCGATGCAGGTCGATACACCTTGAACGGATGCGCGTTGAGCGACCAGCGCCAATACGTCCGCACGATCGGATTGCCCGAGCCTTCGACTTGCGCGAGCGCGGCCAAGAACTCAGGGGTGATCGTGCTCGTCGAGTGCTTGCGAAAGATTCGCTCGTAGGACGCCCACGTCTCCGCGGGCGTCTTGTACAGCGTCCCGCTCACGGGGAAGAACAATTCGGTCGGCTTGAGGATGACTTGATAGATTCCGTTGACGACGAACCAAAGCGCAACGAGCGTCGCGAGTCCGAATCCCAGCTGAAAGCTCAGCGGCGCTTTGCGAAGGTAACGCCACCATCGACGCCGCGTCGCCGCACTCGGCATCCACGTGAATAGGTTGATCCTGGGGAGGACGCGCTTCTTTCGCCTCTTTCCTGTTCCGCGCTTCGATCGACGAGCCATTCGACCATTCTACTGTCTCCCGTCGATCACTCGTGCCGCAAAGCATCGATGGGTGCGAGGTCTGCTGCGCGGCGCGCGGGCAGAATGCCGAACAACATGCCGACGAGCGCAGAGAATCCCGTTGCGCCGATCACCGCCCACAAGGGGACCGCTGGCGGCGGAAAGTACGGAATCATCTTTGCCGCGAGCACACCGAGCAGCCAACCGAGCCCAATACCGATGACGCCGCCGATCACCGCAAGAACCATGGCTTCGATGAGGAACTGCATCAGGATGAAGCGACGCGGCGCGCCGAGCGCCTTCGCAATGCCGATCTCACGCGTTCGTTCGGTGACCGACACGAGCATGATGTTCATGATACCCACGCCGCCCACGAGCAACGAAATGCCGACGACCGCGGACACGACGAGCGTCACCGTACTCGATACACGTTGAATGGTCGCGGTGAGAGACTGCGACGTGAGGACTCTGAAGTCGTCTTGATCCTTCGGCCCGATCTTGTGTGCCCGGCGCAGCAACGCAGTGATCCGGCTCGTGACGTCGTCCACGGCATCCAGGTTGTCGACGGTGAGCATGATGTTCATGTCGGGTTCCTGTTCCGAGCCCGCGAGTGCCCTGCCGGTCTCGAACGGAATCACGATGTAGTTATCCATGCTCTGCCCGAACATCTCACCGCGCGCTTCCATGACGCCGACGATCTTGAACCATTGACCGCCGATCTGGATGAACGTGCCGAGCGGATCGTCGGGGAGCTTCAGATCGATTCGCGCCTTCTCGCCGAGCACGGCAACACGGCGCCGCGAGTTGTTGTCGCTCTCCGTAACGAAGCGGCCGAGGCGCGGATACGACTGGTTCGCGAACTGGAACCAGCTCGTCGTCGCAATCACCTGCGCACCGGAGGTGTTGTCGCCGTGGCGCACGCCGCCCGGTAGATTGAGTCCGGCCGTCGGTGTCACGTTGCTGATCCCTGCGATCCGGTACTTCACGAGATCGAGATCGGTCGGTTTGAGTCGATTCCACTTGCCGATCAGCCAGTCCTCCCGCGACGTGTACGACTGAATCTGCAATGCGTTCCCGCCGAAGCCCTGAAACTCGTCCATCACCGAGCGCGTCAAACCTTGCATCAGGGAGACGATGCAAATGACCGAGGCCACGCCGATGATGACGCCGAGCACGGTGAGAAAGCTGCGCATCCGATGCGAGCGGATGCTGCCAAGTGAGGAGCGCACGCACTCCTGCACGGCATAGAACAGTGCCTGCAACCGATTCACCTCGTCGATCGGCGCGCGATCGGTTGCGTGAGATGCTTCGTCCAGTGGCGCGCTCGCACTCATGTCAGGCACTCGCGGCTTCCGAAGGACGCACTTGCTCGCGATCTTCCACGATGCGTCCGTCGTGCAGCCGCACCACCCGCCGGCAATGCTCGGCGATCGCGGGATCGTGCGTGACGATGACGATCGTCATGCCATCGCGATGCAGATCGTCGAACAGGCCCATGATCTCGCGCGCAGTTTTGCTGTCGAGATTGCCTGTCGGCTCATCGGCGAGGAGGACATCGGGCCGACCGACGAGCGCTCTCGCGATCGCGACACGCTGACGTTGACCGCCCGAGAGCTCGTTCGGCTTGTGAAGGAGCCGCGACTCCAGCCCGACGCGCGCGAGCGCGGCGTTCGCGCGTTCGCGGCGCACAGCCGGTGCGAGACCACGATAGATCAGCGGCTGCGCGACATTGTCGGCAAGCGTCGTGCGCGGCATCAGGTAGTAGCTTTGGAAGATAAAACCGATCTTGCGATTGCGCACGCGAGCGAGCTGATCTTCGCTCAAGTCCGCGACTTCTTCGCCATCGAGCGTGTAGGTGCCGGTGGAAGGAAGATCCAAGCACCCGAGCACGTTCATCATCGTCGATTTACCGGAACCCGAAGGTCCGATCAGCGCGACGTACTCGTTACGAGCGATCGTAAGGTTGATGTCGGCGAGCGCGACCAGCTCGGTGCTGCCCATTCGGTACGTCTTGCCGATGCCGCGCAGCTTGATCATGTCGGCTGAGTGCTTTCCGCCGGCTCGGCCTGAGGGTTGATAGCGACCTTGTCGCCGTCCAGTAGAAAGAGCAGCGTCTTCGCCGGCCCAACGATGACTTGTTCGCCTTCCTTCAAACCGGACGTGATCGCGATGTGGCTATCGTCGGCCGTGCCTGTGGTCACGACGCGTTTGACCGCGCGACCGTCGTTATAGATGAAGACGCTCGCGAGCGATTTCTCGGCCTGCGGCGACTTGTCCGGATTGTCCTCGTAACGCACGGCCTGCACCGGAACCGCGAGCACTTTGGCGTCGGTTGCAGCGCCTGTGAGCACCTCCGCACGACAGCTCATACCGGGATGGAACGTTACACCGGCCGTGTTCGTGAGGCGGATCCGCACCGGATAACTCTTGTTCTGCCCGACCTGTTGGCGCGGTGCGATCGCCACCTGCTCCACCGTGCCGAGCATCGTAATCTCGGGGAACGCCGCGGGGACGACGCGCGCTTCGGCACCCACCTGCACGCGAGCGATGTCGGTTTCATCGACGTTGATCTCTGCTTCGATGCTCGTTGTGTCGGCGACATCGACGAGGATCGAGCCTGCAATACCGGAGAAGCTCGGCACCGCGGTCTGGCCGACCTTCACGTAGATGGCCGTCACCTTGCCGTCGAGCGGCGAGCGAATCTCCGTCTTCGCGAGTTGGTCTTGCGCCTGCCGCAACTGCGCGAGCGCTTGCGAGAGCTGCTCGCGACTCGTGCGCAAGTCCACTTCGGCGAGATTGCGCGCCGACAACAGCTCCTCGAGACTGTTGGCGTCCACCATCCCTTGTTCACGGAGCGCCTCGAAACGTTTCGCCCGTGCGACCAGCGTGTCGAAATCCACTTGCCGGCGCTCGATACTGAGCCGCGCCTGCCGGACCAGTGCCTGACTCTGCTCGATCGCAGCGCGAGGCGCCGCCGGATCGAGCTGCATCAGGAGCTGATCGCGCTTCACTTGATCGCCCTCTTCAACCAGGATTTCGGTCACTCGGCTCGTGACCTCTGGCGCCAGCGTGACCTGGCTTTGGTAGGTCAGCGCACCGGATGCGAGCACCGTGGGCGTCAATGCGCGCAGGCTTGCGTGCTCGATATCGACGGACTTGCCGCTCTCGCCACGAGAGACCTTCAACGCGACAGGAACGACGATCAATGCCGCGAGGACACCCACGGCGATCCAGTGTTGCTTGGTCATCTGGCGCTACCGGAATGCGAACGCGGCCCAGAGGCCGTAGAGCACGACGATCGGCAGGAGGATGAAGATCGCGCTGAACGCCCACGAGCGCTGACTCCAAACGCGCACACCAACAATCATGAGAATCCAACTCAGAATGCCGGGGATGGTGATCGACTCGAACAGCGTGTACCCGGGACTGTCCATGGTCTTGTGGAGCAGGAGCTCGTTCATCGACAACGGTTGCAGCACGGACGGGGGGACCTGCGGGCTCTCGCTGAGGATCAAGAGGATCGCCGCGACGACAGTCGTCACGAGCAGTGGCAGCGCTGACCAGCAGCTCAGGGCGAACCAATGCTTGAAACCCTGCGGCAGCTTCGTCACTTTGGCCGCGATGAGCAGGTACACCGATTGCAATAGGAAGAAGATCGGCAGCACGAAGATCGTGCTGATCACCGATCCCCACAGCATCGTACTGCGGCTGAGCATGGCCATCGCCGCTGCACGCTCGGCTTCCGGCATCTTCTGCATATCGGGGTTGTTACCGTACATCGCATCCTTGAGCCACTCGATGTCTACGAAGCTGTAGTACCAGTAGACAATCGCGGCGGTGGATGCGACGAGGATCAGCAGCGGAAACCAGAACCTCGGGCGCTCGCGAAGCTCTTCGAAGGCGCTCGATGGCGCGGTCGCCAAAGCGACAGAGAGAGCGATGTTGTTCATAGGGACCTCTTCTTTGTCTTATGTATGGCGACTGCGGTTGAGCGACCAGGGTGCGAGCACGGAGAGCATGAGAATCGCGAGCCCCAGCCACAGTATGCCTATCATGCTCTCACCCAATATGTTTGTCTCGGACCTGGCCACGATCCACGTCCCTGCAAACATCGCTGAGATCGCAACGGCACCGCACACGTATGGGATCGTCAGCGCACGGCCGGCGAAGCCGCTCCACAGCAAGTAGAGCGTCGCCACGATGAGGGCGACGCCGGTGATCCAGAATGTCGCCGTGAAAAACGCGTGCACCGCGAGCATCGGGATGATCCCAGTGCGCCCTGCCAAGGCGAGGAGGATGCTCGCGACACCCCAGGCCGCGGGCAGCCATTCAATTACGAGCAACGCCCTGGGATAGCGTGCCCGCAATGCCTCGCGCGCTGCCTGCCAGGCGACGAGGCCGGCAACCGTGCTGAATGCGGCGACGACGAGCGCGAATCGCACGGTCGCCGCCAGACCCGAAAACCCTTCCGCGATCGCTTCGCGCAGGTTCAGCACATCCGGAACGACATTCTTGCCGCCCGCGACCAAGTAGACACCCCAGGCACTCACAAAGGCGCTCGACCCCCAAACGCTTACGCCGATCGCGATGAGCGCGCTCAGCACGCAGAGCGTCCGTACGAGAACCTTGAGGCCCGCGAGCTGCGCAGTCCCGTACGGCTGGGTTGAATCGAAAGCACTCGCGTACGTTCGTCCTTGTTTTCGGCGTATACCGAATGCATTGCTTCCAAGGGTGAACAGCAGAAAGGGCGGTGACAGGGCCGCTACGGCAACAGCAGCGGGTCGCGCGTAAGCGAACGGAATACCGATCGCGAACAATAGAAAGATCGCGATCGACACTGCGAGCCCGATTGCAAGCACAGGCATTCCGCTCGACTTGAGCTCGTACCAGACTTGCGCGCGCAGCGCGGACGAGGTGGGACAGTTGACCGGGAACAGCGTAACGAGCCAACTCGGGAATCCCGTACTCTCCGCGCGAGGCGCCGTCACGAACTTCTCTCCGCGGCGCTGTCGCGCGACGCCGGCGAGCGTGAGGCCGAACGCGACGGCGCCGAGCACCACGAGCAGCGCGTTCTCGACCGCCGAGAACTCGACCCGAAGCGGCGATCCCGTGCGGAAATAGAGGAGAAGGAACAATGGCCAACTGAATGCAATCGATCCGACCCACTGGACGATCCTGCTCGACGTGGACCATTGAACGCACGCGTACCAAAGATGAAACGCCAAGATCCACGGCACCACCGAGAACAGCGGAAACTGCCGGTCGAAAAGGAAACCGAGAAGCGCCGCGGAGATGACATACAGCGCCGCACATGAGATCGCGACGTACGCCATGCCCACACTCACGAACACGCGCGTCGAAACCGGACGCGTGTAGTGCAGGTAGAACGGGAACCCGGGCTTGTAACCGTCCAGGAATCGCCCGCCGTTCAGCTTCAAGATCGACAGCCACATGAGCATGCCGTGCAGCACGATCAGCGCCCAGAACGCAACCGCTGCGCCGTTCTCTAGGAAAAGCAACGGGCCTGACGCGAGAAGCATTCCCAACGCGAAACGCTGCGCGGCCTCGACGCGCGTCAGCCGCCAGTGCTCCCACAGTATGGCGAGGATGGGCGAACGCATCGTCATGCTGCCTCCACCTGCTCGCGAGCGCGACCGGCGCGCGCTAGAAAGATCTCCTCGAGCGTTGCGTCGCGCGATTCGACGACTTCGCCGCCGCGCGCCATCACCGAGCGACGGAACTGCTCGATCGATCCGGTGTGAGTCACGCTCCACGTGCGACCGCTCCCCTCCATCATGAGCGCCGTATCGAGGACGGGCGGTTCATTGAAGTGGTCAGCGAAGTGCACGCGGCTGCGTTGATACGCGCTGCGCACATCGTCGAGCACGCCGCTCAACGCGACACGCCCCTGATGCATCAGGGTCACGTGATCCGACATGCGCTCCACTTCATCGAGCAAATGCGACGAGAAGATCACCGTGCGGCCGTCATCGGCCACGGCTCGCACGATCGCATCGAGAATGTCGCGGCGGACCACGACGTCGAGACCGGAGGAAGGCTCATCCAAGATCAAGAGCTCGGGACGATGCGCAACGGCCGCGATCAAGCCCGCCTGCGCACGCATGCCCTTCGAGAGATCCTTGATCTTCTTGGCCGGGTCGAGCGCGAACGTCTCGAGCAACTCGCGCGCATACGACGCATCCCAGGTCGGATGGAACGCCTGCGTGTAGCGCATCAACTCATCGATGCGCATCCATTCAGGCAGATCGCGTTCTTCGGACAAATAGCCGATGCGACTCAACACACCGACGGGATCGCGAACCGGGTCGCGTCCAAAGACGCGCACTGAGCCGCTCATCGCGCGCAGCAGGCCGAGCAGATGCTTGAGGAGCGTCGTCTTGCCCGCGCCGTTCGATCCTACGAGACCATACACCTGCCCCGGCGCCGCGCTGAACGAGACGCTGTCGAGCGCCTTCTTGTGGTCGAACGATCGCGAGAGATCGATGACGTCGACGATTGACTGTCCCATGGCTGCCGCTCCATTCTCGTTCGGTTGCTCTACTTCTTCGCTTCTTTCTTCATGCGCCGCGGGTCGGCTGCGATCTCATCCATCGCGGCCTTTCGCTCGCGCACGATCCTGACGATGTCCTCTGCCGTGAAGCTCAACTGGTGTGCTTCGGTCAGCAGCGCATCGACACGTTGCTCGATCACGCGGCGTCGTTCTCGAAGCGCGACTTGCTGCGGTCGCGCGTCCGAGACGAACGTCCCCGAGCCGTGGCGCTTGTGCACGACCCCCGCGCTCTCCAACTCTCCGTAGGCCTTCACGATCGTGTTCGGCGTGACCTTCAGCTGTAGCGCGAGCGTCCGGATCGGCGGCAACTCGTCGCCGGGCTGAAGCAGCCCAGAGGCAACCAAGTACTTCACTTGGCTCACGATCTGGCGGTAGATCGGCACGCCGTCGGTCAGGTTGATGGTGATGTCCACGGAGCCGAGTCGGGTTCCCTAAGCAGTTCAAGTGTATCGGTACACTGATACACTTTTGATGCCACGTCAAGAGGGGTGGTTAGGGCCGCAAGTAGCTCGTAGGTCATTCGGACCGGGAAGGATTCCCTACGGAGCGACCGTGCAAGCAAGCTGTCATGGCAGCGATCCGGCGCCAACTCGGCACGCCTTCGCTCCGAGCGTCCACTTCTGTATTCGTCGCATTGACAGGGTAATCTCTGCCGCGGCACCCTCTGCCTTCGCAATTACTGCCTAGGCAGCGACATGTCAAAGCATTACGACGTCAAGAGTTTCACGACAGGCGCGAGCATCGGCTACTTGGTCAAGCTCGCGCATACGCTGTTGCTCGAGCGTGCGACGCAAGCATTCGCCGGTCGCGAGATCAGCTTCATGCAATGGATCGTCTTGATGAAGTTGCGCGAGGGCTCCGCTCTGAACGCGAGCGAGCTTTGCCGACTCCTGCGCCACGATACTGGCGCGTTCACGCGCCTCCTGGATTCGCTCGAAGAGCGCGGACTGATCGAACGCGAACGCAGCGCGGACGATCGCCGTGTCGTGCGCCTCACGATCACCTCCGGCGGGCGCAAGCTTGCGCTCGACCTGCTGCCGCTCGTCGTCGATCGCCTGAATGAGGCGCTCGGCGGTTTCACCAAGGCGGAGTTCACCGAACTGTGCCGCCTTCTCAACAAGCTCATCGGCAACCTCACGGTCGCCAAAGCGTCGGAAGCGCGCTCATGAAATACGGACTCATTGCTGCAGCGATGCTGCTCCTCGCAGGGTGCGTGACCCCACAGGCGGAAGTCCCTCGCGAGATTCCTCTTGCAAGCGAAGCGCTGGGCCTCGAAGGGCCCAGCATCGAAGTTGCGGATGAACACTGGTGGCAGGCGCTCGACGACCCGCAGCTCTCGAAGTTGATCGACGATGCATTGCGCGACAGTCCCACCCTGGCGCAAGCGATCGCCCGTGTGCGCGCCGCGCAGGCCGAAGCGCTCGCTGCGAACGCCGCCGCGGGCCCGAGCTATTCGATCAATGCGGACGAAACGTGGCAGCGCTTCTCGAAGAACTTCTACATTCCTCCGCCCTATGCCGGCAGTCACCAGTGGCTCGGCCAAGCGACCGCAAACCTTGGTTGGACCTTGGACTTCTGGGGGCGTCAGCAAGCTCTGATCAATGAGGCGACTTCGGGCCTGCTCGCGAGCCGACTCGAAGTTCAAGCAGCGCGCCTTGCGTTGACCGGCGCACTCACGCAGGCGTACCTCGATCTCCATCGCAAGTGGGAGCTGCTCGATATTGCGCAGCGATTGCTCGACGAC
Source organism: Lysobacterales bacterium (assembly GCA_044506405.1). Taxonomy (GTDB): domain Bacteria; phylum Pseudomonadota; class Gammaproteobacteria; order Steroidobacterales; family Steroidobacteraceae; genus Steroidobacter. Next base: position 20,926 of record JBIQKP010000053.1, read on the forward strand.
AATGTCGAGCTCTTGCGTCTCACACGAGGACGCGTGAGCGCCGGTTTGGATCGAGAGGTCGAGCTCAAGACGGCCGAGGCCAATCTCGCGCAGGCGCGCGCCGGTCTACTGCAAGCCCAAAGCGCCCGCGATCTCGCGATCCATCGAGTGGCCGCGCTCGCGGGCTACGGCGCAGATCGCTATGCGCAAATCGAGCGCCCTCGCCTCCGCCTCGATGCTGCCATCGAGCTTCCTAGAGCGCTGCCGCTCGATCTGCTCGGACGGCGTCCTGATGTCCTCGCCGCGCGAGCACGCATCGAAGCGGCCACGTCCGCGCGCGCAGCCGCTCGAGCCGCGTTCTACCCTGAGATCAACCTCAACGCGTTCATCGGTTTCCAGTCGATCGGTCTCGATCAGCTCGTGCAAAGCGGCAGTCGCACGTATGGCGTGGGCCCGGCGATTCATCTGCCGATCTTCGACGCTCAGCGGCTGAGAGCAGGGTATAGCGGCGCGACTGCTCAGCTCGATGCCGCGGTCGGCGCCTACAACTCGACCGTGCTCACCGCAGTGCGCGAAACGGCCGATCAGCTCACGTTGAATGCGTCCCTCGAACAGCAGATCGCGGCGCTCGAACAGGCGGTCGACGCGTCGAGCTCCGCCTACGAGATCGCACGCAAGCTCTACAGCGCGGGCCTAGCCAACAAACTGCGAGTGCTCAATGCCGAAGAGCGCGTTCTCAGTGCCCGTCGCGAGCTCGTCAACGCGAGCACGAATCTCGCGCTCGCTCGCATTTCGCTGCGCCTCATGGTGGGCGGCAGCTTCGACCCCGCGGCGCGCGTGTAGCCGGCGCCAGATCCATCTCTCCTGCTCGTTCCGCAGCGAACTGCATTTCTGCCGAGAGCTTCCCATGGCAAGCCCAGACCAGACGACTCCCACGACCTCTAAACGGCGCGTTCGCCTCATCGCCTTCGCGCTGCTCGCGTGCGTGGCGCTCGCCGCGTATGCAGCGTATTGGCTGCTGCATGCGCGTTTCTACGTGAGCACCGAAGATGCCTATGTCGCCGCCGATCTCGTGCAGATCACGAGCGAAATCCCAGGAAAGGTGCGCGCCGTCCACGTCGATGACACGCAGTATGTCGAGCGCGGGCAGCTGCTCGTCGAGATCGATCCTTCCGATGCGGAAGTCGCGATGGCGCAGGCCGAAGCCGAGCTTGCACGTACCGTTCGTCAGGTGCGCGGACTGTTCTCGGAAGCCGAAGGCCTGCGCGCGCAGCTCAAAGAGCGCAAGGTTTCGCTCGCGGCGGCGCGCGCGGATCTGGCGCGACGGCAGCAAGTGGCAAACGACGGCGGTGTCTCCGCGGAGGATCTGCAGCACGCTCGCGATCAAGTCGCACAGCTCGAGGCGGCTTTGAATGTGACGCACGAGTCGTTGCAGGCGACCCTCGTTCGGATCGAAGGCACCGACATTCCGACGCATCCGCAGGTACTCGCCGCGGCAGCTCGGGTTCGCGACGCGGAGCTCGCGCTCGAGCGCACCCGCATCTACGCGCCCGTCAGCGGCACGATCGCGCGTCGTGGCGTACAGATTGGCGCACACATTGCCCCCGGCGCAGCGCTGATGGCCGTCGTGCCGCTCGACTCGGCGTGGGTCGACGCGAACTTCAAGGAAGTGCAGCTCTCGAACGTGCGAATCGGGCAGCCGGTCGAGCTTCACGCAGACTTCTACGGCGACGATGTCGTGTACCACGGCCACATCGCAGGACTCGGTGCCGGCAGCGGCAGCGCCTTCGCGCTCTTGCCCGCGCAGAACGCGAGCGGTAATTGGATCAAGGTCGTGCAACGCGTGCCCGTGCGGGTCGCGCTCGATCGTGACGAGCTTGCCGCTCATCCATTGCGAGTCGGGTTATCGATGCATGCACGGATCGATTTGCACGACACGTCCGGTCCGCTCGTCGCGACGCAAATTCGTACCGAGCCGCAGGAGCTCGCAGCGAATAGCGACTTTCTTGCTGCCGCGGAACAACGCATCGCGCGCATCATCGCCGCTAACTCGGGTGTTGCCTTCGCGGGTCGCGCTGCTCGATGAACGCCGTCAGTGCAGCTGAGGAACCGGCGATGAGCTCGCGCGGCCTCGTTGCCACGGGGCTCGCACTTGCGACGTTCATGCAAGTGCTCGACATGACGATTGCGAACGTCTCGATTCCCACGATTGCCGGCAACCTCGGCGTGTCGACCGATCAAGGCACGTGGGTCATCACCTCGTTCGCGGTGGCCAACGCGATCTCGCTGCCGCTCACCGGCCGATTGATGCAGCGTTTCGGCGTCGTGAAGGTCTTCGCCTCTTCCGTCGCGCTGTTCACGATCGCATCGCTCCTGTGCGGCCTCGCGTGGAGCTTGCAATCGCTCGTGTTCTTCCGCGTGCTGCAGGGCCTCGTCTCGGGGCCGATGATCCCGGGATCGCAGGCATTGTTGCTGTTGATCTTCCCTCCTTCCAAGAAAGCTGTCGCCCTCACGATCTGGTCGACGACGACGCTCGTCGCGCCGATATGCGGTCCGATCCTCGGCGGGTGGATCTCCGACAATTACTCGTGGCCCTGGATCTTCTTCATCAACGTGCCGATCGGCGCGTTCTGTGTGTACGTCTGCGCAACCGGTCTGCGCCATCGCGAAACGCCGACGCAGAAGTTGCCCGTCGATGTGGTTGGCTTCGTGCTCCTCGTCGTATGGGTCGGCGTACTCCAGCTCATGCTCGATACCGGCAAGGACAAGGATTGGTTCGCCTCGCCGCTGATCGTCGCCGAGGCGGTGATCGCCATCATCGGCTTCATCAGCTTCATCATCTGGGAACTGGGCGAGAAGCATCCGATCGTGGACCTGTCGCTGTTTCGAAAGCGCAACTTCACGCTCGGTCTCATCCCCTACACGGTCGGGTACGGCATCTTCTTCGGCGCCGTGTTGATCTTGCCGCTCTGGTTACAGAACTGGTTCGGCTACACGGCAACGTGGGCGGGCTTGGTGGCGGCACCGAGCGGCGTCGTCGCGGTGCTGCTTGCAGCCATCTTCGGCAAGCACTTCGGACGATTCGATGCGCGCATGCTTGCGACGATCGGATTCGTGTCCTTCGGCGCGTCCTATCTGATGCGTGCCGCGATGACGCCGGATGCGAGCTTTGCCTGGTTCGTGCTGCCGGGCTTGATTCAAGGCATCGGCATGTGCGTGTTCTTCGTCGCGATGATCAACATCATGTTCGAAGGCATCCCGCCGCAGGAGCTGCCTGCCGCTTCTGGGTTGTCGAACTTCGTGCGCATCACCGCCGGCTCGTTCGCCGCTTCGATCGTCACGACATTCTGGGATCGCCACGCGGCGTTGCACCGCTCGCATCTCGCAGAAGCGACTTCCGCGTGGGATCCTCGCATGCAGCAAGCGCTCGACACGCTGCAGAGCCAAGGCTTGAGCCACCTACAAAGTGTTGGCGTTCTCTCGCACTCGCTCGATAGCCAAGCGTACTTCTTATCCGCGATCGATTATTTCTGGATCTCGGGCTATCTCACGTTCGCGTTCATCGCGTTCGTGTGGCTCACACGGCGCCCGCATGGGGGACACGCAGCGGCAGAGTGAGGCGCTCGTTGCATCGGCGCGATGGGATCGGAGCGATCTACCGATCGCTCCGATCGAGCATGTCAGGAGGCGGGATAGGTCATCCGCTCGCGCCTGAAGACACCAAGCGCGGCGATCAACCCCAACAACAGCAGCGAGCTGCTCCCCCCACCTCCGCCCCCGCTCTTGGGCGGATTCGATGGCTGTGGCGCTGCCACATTCGTTGTGACTGTTGCACTGTCGTTCGAGTCCGTAGGATCGATCCCGCTCGCGGCGATGGTCGATGTGCCCTGGTGCGTGCCCGCGGTACTCGGCACCGTGGTGATCGCGATCGACACGCTCTCGCGAGCGCCGAGCGAGGGAATCACGCACTCGACGGCACCCGAGACGATCGTGCAGCTGCCGCTCGATGGCACAGCAGTCGCTGCGGCAAGCGTGCTCGTGAATCGCACCTCGGCATTCGTCGCGCCGGTCGGACCATCGTTGCTGGCGGTGATCGTGTAAGTCGCTGCCGATCCTGCCGTCAATGTCGTCGGCCCTGACAACGCCACGCTGAGATCCGACACCTCCACGAACTCGCCGACGAGCTGGACGAAATTGTTCGTCGAGTCGAGATCGAGTTGTTCTCCCTCGAGGGTGGCTGCAACGGACGGGTTACCGTCGTCCGAGTAGGTAATCCTGACGGAAACGTCGCTCGACTCACCGACGCGCAATATGGGTCTCGTGCACGTCACGACGTTCGCCGTGGAAGTACACGAGCCGCCGGTCGCGTTCGCTTCCACGGCGGTCGCCCCTCCGCTCAACGTAATCGTCGTGCGAACGTTCGTCGCATCGAAGGGACCGTCGTTCGTCGCCTCCAGCACAAACTCGTGTGCCGAGCCGTCGACGACCGGACCCGACGCTTCGAGAACGAGGTCAGGTTGTATGCTGATCTCTCGCACGCCGCCCTGTTGCGCTCCCGCAAACAAGCGGTACGGTCGAACCGGATCGACGGCTAGAGATCTCACGTCCCAATAAGCGGGCGCTTGCGCGATCGGCAATGACTCCCAAGTTTGCCCCCCGTTGACGGAACGCCGGATGTTGTTAGGTTCCGGAGCGTAGACGATGTTCGTATTCTGAGGATCGATAGCAACCGCGAAGGTTCCTTGCGGGACGGTTGACCACGCGAGCGACGCCCATGTCGCCCCACCGTCGGTCGATTTGCTGAGCCCCTGATTCGAGGCCACGTAGAGCACGCGTTCGTCGGTTGGGTCGATCGCAATGGCGAGTGCTGCGGCGTTGGCTGGCCAGGAAGTCGGCGCCCACGTCTCGCCCCCGTCCTCACTTTTCAGCACTGTATTCGTGTCCGACGTCGTTCGAGCCGCCATGAAGACAATCGCCGGATTCGAAGCGGACGTAGCGTTCGCAGGTCCAAATTCTTTGTAGTCATCGAGCGAGACCTGCGGCCACGTGGCGCCCGAGTCGGCGCTGCGGAAAAGCGCCTTTTCGGTTCCGACCAAGTCAAAGCGCTCTTCATCCACGATCGCGCTGGAAACGAACGACACGCCACCTGTCTGAACGAAATCGAAGGCCCCGTGCTCGTTCCAGCTGGCGCCACCATCGGAAGAGCGTGCCACCTTATCGGCGCCGAGCGCGACCAACAGCTCATCGGGCGACTGCGCGGCGACATACAGAGCGCGCATAGTGGCCAGGAACGGGATGGTCGCCAGATCGCGCAACTCTTCATTGTCGACGGGGGCGACGTCGAGTGCCTCGCCTTCGACGAAGTGCACACCATTGTAGGACGTCCCAATGTAGATACGATCGGATGCGGCTGCCGCAACGATGCTATTGACCTCCGTACCGAGTATCCCGCCGTTGCGTGCGGTCCAGGTGTCGCCAGCGTCCAACGATCCGATGACGCCTTCGAAACCGCCCACCAGGAGCGTTTCCGGTTCGCTGCGAGCGATCGCGATCGTGGTGATATTGCCCGTTCTCGCGTCGCCCTGAACGGGCGCCCAGTTCCCCCCTTCATCCACGCTCTTATAGAGCCCCGCCGAATGATGAGCGGCGTAAACGATCGAAGAGTTCGCAGGATCGATCTCCAAGCGCGTGATGGGAGTGTTCATCGCCGTGCGATGATCCCAAGCCCCTCCCTCTTCGATCCACCAGGTACCCGTGTTCGTCGCGAGCCACATGCCCTCCTCGACGAGTTGAAGGTCGTTTACATACGTCTCGGCGGCAGGGAGCGCGATCGCCGTGGCGTCCCAAGTGGCCCCACCATCGGCGCTCCGACGCACGACGCTGCCAAACACATCCATGAAATCGACAATCGCATAAATGGTCTGCGGATTGCTTGGATGGACTCGTATGAAGTTCAAGGACTCGTTCGACGCTTGCGCCGCGGGCTCGCCGGACGACCACGACACGCCGCCATCGGTACTGCGTAAAACACGACCGAGCGATGCGACATAGAGTGTCCCGTCCGATCCCATCTCGATTTCACCGCTCATGTTGCCCGGTTCGGCAAAAGTGCTGACCTCCGAGAGCGTCAAGCCGCCGTCGGTACTCGAATACAGGCCGCCATTCGAGCCGACGAAAAGGTGATCAAGATCGTCCGGGTCGAATGCGATATCGGTGGGCTCGTTGACGAATGCGTCGGAGACGAGCTGCCACTGCTCGCCGCCATCGGTAGAACGGTAGAAGCCGGAAGCCGCGGCCGCGAATGCGATCGACGCATTCTCCGGATGGAACACGACCTTATTGATCCTGCCGCCTTCGGGGCCCAGCGTCGTAAACGAGTTGACGCCCGCTGTTGCCGTCAGTGCCGGACAGATACACAGCCCGACCAGCACCATGCGGACGAATGCCGCCCACCTAGTCGCTGCTGTTTTCGAGGAATTTCGTGCGCAGTCGAAATGCGCGCACACGCGCTTGATGATGGACATCCCCAGCCTCCCTTGCCGCCGCTGTCTTGTTCAGGCGAGTTGATTCTCTTATTCGA
>JBIQKP010000164.1:0-3871 GCA_044506405.1 Lysobacterales bacterium
ACGCGTTGACTCTCCGAGGCGTAGCCGATCTGCTCGTAATCCCCAGGGCGGAGAAGGGTGGAGCGCGTGCCGAGAACGTATGCCTCGCCCGCGTCGGGCTTGAGGATGTTGAGTATCGTGCGGATCGTGGTCGTCTTGCCCGCGCCATTGGGACCAATCAGCGCAAACACCGAGCCTTCGGGCACGCGCAGGTTCACATCGTGAAGCGCCTCGAAACGCCGATACGTCTTACTGAGGCCGTGCGATTCAATCACCATGTGACACCGCCTTCAGCCGTTGCAGGCTCTGCCACTGCTCGGTAACCGCGGCCAACACGTCATCTAGCGTCGCGCCGACGCGTATCGCCTCGACGACGAGGTGCTCAATATCTTTCTCCAGGAGTCGCTTGCGATCCCCCGAGCGCGCTTTGGGCGGCTGCCCGACGAACGTTCCGAGCCCGGGCTTCACGATCAACCAACGATCCTGAACCAGGTGTTGAATGACCTTGTGCGCGGTATTCGGATGGATCTTGAGCGCGACCGCGAGCGCGCGCACGGAGGGAAATGCCTCGCCGGGCTTGAGCTCTCCGGCCAGAATGGCTCGAGTGGCTGCGAAGCACACTTGTTCGAAGATCGATTTCCCAGGATCGAGCTTTACCTTGAACGGAACCATGAAGCAGATACTCCGAGAGCTTCGTTGATTTAGCTGTCACATCAATACTGTGACACGTGTGGGAGCTAAATCAAGCCCGGACCCGGTTCTCAGCTATTTATGCTTTGTTCGCAACTTCGCTCCTCTTACTTGTATGTGGGAGTGGCCCAACGTTCGGCTCATTGAGCCACTCCGGAAGGCGTCAGCTCAATCCTCGCTTTCCACGCTGTACCCCTGCGGTACCTCGAAGCTGAATAGATCGGCGTCGAGCGCTGCGTCGAAGGTGAACTGCATCTGCGTCTCGACCGGGTGCTGATGGATCTCCATCGATAGCGGCAAGCCGCTCTCATCGGCCCAAAGCTGCGATTGCATGCCCTGGATTTGCAGTCCCCAGCCGTAAGCGGTCTTGCCATTCACGATCTTGGTGCCCAGGGGTGTTGCAGCCTTCTGATAGGCACGCACTTCCGCGAGCCATGCAAGCGGGTCCTCGTTCTTTGGCGCTTCAGTGATAGGCAGGAACATTGCGACACGCGGGCCATGGGCCAGCATCAGGACCTCTTTACGAGGCGCGTTGACGATGACGCTGATATCGCTTCCGACGTCCGTACGCACATCGCCTGCTTCGTTGACGTAGACATGCGACTGCTGAATCGTTCTTCCGCCCATGTCGGTATTCACGAGGAACGATAAGGTCCTGAAACTCGCGAAGTGCTTTTGCACCTCTGCGAACGCGACGTTTTGGTGCGTCGGCAGCAGCAAGACGATCACAACGGCAGCAACGCCCGCGGCCGCGGCGGACAACCAACCGACGACCGTGCGCGGCCGATCTCGCGTACTGCGGTCTTGCAAGAGCGCATCGAGGTTCTGCTGAGCCTTCGCCACTTGCGAGTGCGTCGGTTCCACGGCGCCGAGCGCCTCCACCTGCGAGGACAGGCGAGTGGAGAGCCCATTAGAGTTACTCATGATTGCACCTCGAGGGATTGCGGAGTGAGCTGTTGCGCTTCGAGTCGCTTGATGGCGCGATGCAGACACACACTCACGTAGTTTTCAGAGATACCGACCGACGCGGCGATCTGTGCGATATCGAAGTCGTGCAGGTAGCGCAGCGCGAAACATTGCGCTTCCGTCGCGCCGAGTTTCGCCAGCGCACTGCGCAGCTGCGCAGCGGTTTGCTCGGCAACGAACGTCTGCTCAGGTGACGGATCGTTCTCCGACTCTCGATTCGGCAAGAACGGCAAAATCGCGCGCCACTGGCGTCGTCGCCGCAGGTGGTTGAGCGCAAGGCGAACGGCCGCTGCGGTTAAGTAGGCCGGCCAGGAGCGGACGGCCGGTACGGGTCGTTGTAGCAGGCGCAGGAACAAATCCTGCTGAACGTCTTGGGCGGCCGCGTGGCTGCCTACTAAGCGGTAGGCCGCTCGGTAAACAAGGGGGCCGTACTGCCTGGCAAGACCTGCCAGTTCCTCGGGCGAGGTGACGGCGCTCACCGTCGACCAACTTCGTATGGATGGCATGAACACACGTGAGTCTCCTTTGTTTGACACCTGCATGACACCCGAGAGGCGGGATTCTTACAGGGATCAGTACGGGCTCGTGGCTTGGGAGATGAGGCTCAGGTGCTGAGCCCAATCTGGGCGAGTCAGCCAGCGAACGCTTGGAGAATCGTGGGACTAGTCGGCGGACAGAGAACGGAACGTCCCTCGCCATGTTGAGACTATACCGGAGGGTGGGGCTTGCCGGAAGGCCCCGACTGTGATGCAGCATCGCCAGCCCTGTCATCGCAGGAGCTGTGAAATGCGTGTGTTGTTATCGACGTTCGGATCTCGTGGAGATGTTCAGCCTCTGCTCGCAACGGCGGTCGCGTTGCGAGCGCTCGGTGCGGATGCGCGCGTGTGTGCGCCCGCGGATCGAGAGTTCGTGGAGCTCTTCGACGCGGCCGGCGTGCCCTTGTTGCCGGCGTTCGCTCAAGTTCGCAATTGGTTGGCGGAAATTTGGCCGAAGCGGGCGACGATCTCGCTGACAGACATCGTGCCGAAGGTGATGGCCGCTCAGTACGAGGCGATCGGGGCGGCCGTCGATAGTTTTGGTACGAAGGGATGCGATCTGCTCGTGGCGAATGGTCTCTTTTCGTCCGTCGCCGCTGCGCGCTGCGTCGCTGAGAAGCGCGGGATGGGTTACGTGCTTGCCGCGTACTGTCCTCTCTTTCTGCCGTCCATTCATCAGCGGCCGTATGAATATAGGAGCCACCCACATCCGCCCGGTGTCACCGACAATCAGGCGCTCTGGGATCGAGATATTCAAGTGATGAACGAAATCTTCGGCCCTGGACTCAATGCGCTGCGCGCATCGATCGATCTGCCGAAGCTCGATAACGTGCGCGATCACGTGTACACCGATCGTCCATGGCTCGCCGCAGATCCTATGCTCGCGCCGTGGCCGGGCGGCTCGAAGCTCGAGGTCGTGCAAACGGGGGCGTGGATACTGAAGGATGAGCGGCCGCTTTCGAATACGTTGCTCGCGTTTCTCGATGCGGGTGAACCGCCTGTGTACGTGGGATTCGGAAGTCTTCAGGCACCTCAGCACTTCGCACGCACGGCGATCGAGGTTGTGCGTGCGCAAGGTCGACGCGTTCTCATCTCGCGCGGCTGGGCGCAGCTCGCGCTCACCGATGATCGCGAGGATGGCTTCATCGTCGATGAAGTCAATCAACAAGCGTTGTTCCCGCGAGTCGCTGCGGTGATCCATCATGGCGGAGCGGGCACGACAACGGCGGCGGCTCGCGCCGGAGCCCCCCAGGTGATCGTGCCGCAGATCGCGGATCAATCCTATTGGGCGAGCAGAGTGTGGGAGTTGGGCATCGGCGCGGCGCATGACGGTGCGACGCCCACGGCCGAGTCGCTGTCCGTCGCACTGGAGTCCGCGCTCAGCGTCGGAACGCGTGCACGGGCGCGCGCAGTGGCTGAGGCGATTCGAAGCGATGGCGCGATGCGCGCGGCGAAGCTGCTGCTCGAAACGGCGTAGTTGGAGGGGCGCAGGCGCGTGAGCGCCTGCGCCTTGTTGGCAATTGCGTTCGCTAGAACGTGCCGGTCTCCGTGTAGCTCTGCCCGCCGGTGGTGTACGTCACGGTGTACGTGTCACCACTTGTGGGATGCGCCGTCCCGCTGCCGCTCATTTGAACGGCGAACGTTCGATCCGACGATGGCGCGAGCGACTGACCCGATCCAAGCGTGAACTGATACGTGAT
>JBIQKP010000054.1:0-6574 GCA_044506405.1 Lysobacterales bacterium
GGGAAGTTGTTCTAGCGCGCAACGAACACCAACAATCGCTCGCGTAGTCGCCCGTGCTTGCAGGCGTTCTTCGATCGGAATAGTGGGTATGAGAAGGGGACATCGAAAAGGAGAACTCGGGCGTCGATGCGAGGCGATACGCCGCATCGCCGGTTTGCGCGCGCCCATTCTGTATGCGGCGGTGCTCGGTTGCTCGCAGCGGGGCGATTCTTGATGTCGCTCGGCCTCATCGTCCTCCTGCCTTTTCTCGGGAGCATCGTCGCGGCGTTCCTGCCGTCGAATGCCCGCAACGCAGAAGCGTGGCTCGCCGGTCTCGTCGCAGTGACCTGCGCGGTCTGCGTCGCCGACTACTATCCCGAAATCTCGAGCGGCGAAGTCATTCGCTTCGACGTGCCGTGGCTGCCGCAGTTCGGCCTCGACCTGTACTTCCGTATGGATGGCTACGCCTGGATGTTCGCGATGCTCGTGACATTCATGGGCGCGCTCGTGGTGCTCTATGCGCGCTACTACATGTCGCCGGCCGACCCGGTGCCGCGCTTCTTCTCGTTCTTGCTCGCATTCATGGGTGCGATGGTCGGCGTCGTGCTCTCCGGCAATCTCATCCAACTCGTCATCTTCTGGGAGCTGACGAGCCTGACCTCGTTCATGTTGATCGCGTATTGGTATCACTTGAGCGAGGCGCGGCACGGCGCCCGCACGGCCCTCACGGTCACGGCGATGGGCGGCTTGAGCCTGCTCGGCGGCGTTTTGCTGTTGGGCGAAGTCGCCGGCGGCTACGATTTGGATCAGGTGCTCGCCGCGGGCGATGTGATTCGCGCGCACCCCTGGTATCCCGCAATCCTGGTTCTCGTGCTGCTCGGCGCGCTCACGAAAAGCGCTCAGTTCCCGTTCCACTTCTGGTTGCCGCACGCGATGTCGGCGCCGACGCCAGTTTCCGCGTACCTGCATTCCGCGACGATGGTGAAGGCGGGCGTGTTCTTGCTCGCGCGCTTGTGGCCTGCGTTGTCCGGTACCGACCTCTGGTTCTGGATCGTGTCGTTGGCGGGTCTCCTAACACTCCTTCTCGGTGCGTTCTCCGCGATTTTCCAGCGCGACATGAAGGGCGTGCTCGCGTACTCCACGATCAGCCATCTTGGGCTCATCACGCTTCTGCTCGGCATGAACAGCCAGCTCGCACTCGTTGCCGCGGTCTTTCACATGATGAACCACGCGACCTTCAAGGCGTCGCTCTTCATGGCGGCCGGCATCGTGGATCACGGGACCGGCACGCGCGATTTGCAGCGGCTGAGCGGACTCGCCCATGCGATGCCGATCACCGCCACGCTTGCGACCGTCGCCGCCGCCGCGATGGCCGGTGTGCCGCTGCTCAACGGCTTCCTGTCGAAAGAGATGTTCTTCGCCGAAACCGTATTCGCGGGCCAAGCTCCCGCGATTCGCATCGTGTTGCCCGCAATGGCGACGCTCGCCGGCGTCTTCAGCGTCGCGTACTCGCTGCGGCTCATTCACCAAGTGTTCTTCGGGCCGCCCGCCCAAGATCTACCGCGCGCGCCCCACGAGCCGACTCGCGGCATGTTGCTGCCCAGCGCCTTGCTCGTGCTGGCCTGTTTGCTCGTCGGCATCCTCCCGAGTCGAACGGTCGGTCCCATTCTCGCGACCGCCGCGGGTTCGATTCTCGGCGACGAGATGCCGACGTACAGCCTCGCCGTGTGGCACGGGTTCACGTTGCCGCTTTTCATGAGCGTGCTCGCGCTGGTTGGCGGGTTTGCGCTCTATGCGCTGCTCTACGGTCGTTGGCGCCGCGCGCATAGCCGCACGCCTTTGATTTCCCGCTTCGATGGGCGCCGCACGTTCGACGTCGCGATCATTCGTCTGATCCGCCTCGCGGGGATCGTGCAGCGGCTCATTTCATCGCGACGATTGCAGGTGCAGCTCGTACTGATCGTGTGTATTGCCGCCGGTGTCGCACTCCTTGGCGCGCATGCGGATGACGTTGCTTGGGGTCAGATGGCGATCTCGCCCGTCGATCCCACCTTTGCCGTGTTGTGGATCGTGGGCGCGGCTTGCGCCATCGGTGCAGCGTTCCAGGCGAAGTATCACCGCCTCGCCGCGCTCATCATGGTCGGCGGAACGGGCTTGATTACCTGTTTGACGTTCGCGTGGTTCTCCGCGCCGGATCTCGCGCTGACGCAGATTACGGTCGAGGTCGTCACGGTCGTACTGATCTTGCTCGGATTGCGTTGGCTGCCGCGACGAATCGAGATGGACGATCCGCGCCGTCGCACGATGCGCGCGCGCGCCCGGCGTGCTCGCGACTTTCTCATCGCGTTAGCGATCGGCGGCAGCATGGCGAGCCTCGTGTTCGCGGTGCTCACGCGCCCGCGCATGCTGGATCTGTCTTCGTTCTTCGTCGAGCACTCGCTGCCGCAGGCGGGCGGGGGCAATGTCGTCAACGTCATTCTCGTCGACTTCCGTGCGTTCGATACCTTCGGCGAGATCACGGTCGTCGGCATCGTCGCGCTCACGGTGTACGCACTGTTGCGACGTTTTCGTCCCGCGGTCGAAAGCGTCGGTGTGCCGCGCGCGCAGCGCGAAGACCTCGAGCGCCGTTCGCAACTCGCGGCGGATCCGAACGAGGTGCTTCCTTCCGGCTTCATGATGGTGCCGGCAGTGCTCGTTCGGTTGCTGCTCCCGATGGCGGGCTTGGTGTCGCTCTTCTTCTTGCTGCGCGGTCACAACTTACCGGGCGGCGGCTTCATCGGCGGACTCGTGCTCGCGACCGCCGTCATCGTCCAATATATGGTCGGCGGCGCCCTGTGGGTCGAAGCGCGCACGCGTCTTCAGCCGCTCTATTGGATCGCGACGGGATTGCTCGCTGCGGGCACGGCAGGCGTTGCTGCCTGGTTCGCTCCGAGCACGTTCCTCACCAGTCTCACCTTCGATTTTCATCTGCCGCTCATCGGCGATATTCATCTGTCCTCGACACTGTGGTTCGACATCGGTGTTTACATGCTCGTCGTTGGCGCAACGGTGCTGATGCTCGTCGCGCTCGCTCACCAATCGTTGCGTAGTTATCGCAGGCCCGTGGTCTCACAACCCGAATCAGGTTTGCGTGTGGAAGAACCCTCTGCCACGGAGGCCGCACGCTGATGGAAGTCATCTTCGCACTCGCAATTGGCGTACTGACGGGCTCCGGGGTGTGGCTGCTCCTGCGTCCGCGCACCTTCCAAGTGATCATGGGGCTCGCGCTGCTCTCATATGCGATCAACCTCTTTATCTTCGCGATGGGGCGGCTCGCGATCGATCGTGCGCCGATTCTCGATATCGGCGCGCCGCTCGCCGCACAGCACTACGCGGACCCTGTGCCGCAAGCACTCGTGTTGACTGCGATCGTGATCAGCTTCGCAACGACTGCGCTCTTGCTCGTGGTCATTCTGGCCGCGCGCGGCTTGACCGGCACCGACCATGTCGACGGTCGCGAGGGCGACACGTGAACGCCTGGCTTCAGCATCTGCCCGTCGTGCCGGTTCTTGCGCCGCTCTTCGCTGGCGCGACCATGCTGTTCCTGCCGGAATCGCGCCGCTCGCGAGCGGGCCTCGCGATCTTGGCGGCCCTCGTACAACTCGCGACCGCAGTCGCACTGGCGTATCTAACGTCGGACGCGGTCTTGCACATCTGGCCGCACGGGATCGGCGTCTACTCGATCGGCAAGTGGCCGGCTCCGTTCGGCATCGTGCTCGTCGTCGATCGCTTATCCGCATTGATGCTCGTGTTGACGTCGACGGTATCGCTCGCCGCGCTCGTCTACTCGCTCGCGCGATGGGATCGCGTCGGCGTCAATTTTCATCCGCTGTTCCAACTGCTCTTGATGGGCTTGAACGGCGCATTCCTGACGGGCGATCTTTTCAATCTGTTCGTGTTCGTCGAGGTCATGCTCGCGGCGTCGTACGGATTGTTGCTGCATGGCTCGGGCGCCGCGCGCGTCAAAGCCGGTTTGCACTACATCGTCGTCAATCTCGTCGCGTCGCTGTTGTTCTTGATCGGCGTGGCGCTCGTCTATGGCATCGCGGGCACGCTCAACATGGCGGATCTCGGTCCGCGCGCCGCGCAGCTCGCAGCAAGCGATCGCGGGCTGTTCGATATCGGCGCAACGATCCTCGGGCTCGCATTCCTCATCAAGGCCGCAGCATGGCCGCTCAACTTCTGGCTGCCGGTCGCGTATTCATCCGCAGCCGCACCGGTTGCGGCGATCTTTTCGTTGCTCACGAAAGTCGGCGTGTACGCGATCTTCCGCGTGGGGTCATTGCTCAATGAATCCGGCGTGCATGGTCCATTCGGCAGCGACTGGCTCTTTGCCGGCGGCATCGCGACGATCGCGTTCGGCATCGTCGGCATGCTCGCGGCTCAACAATTGGCACGTCTCGTCGCGTACTCGGTGGTCGTTTCTTCCGGCACGTTGCTGGCCTCGGCAGGACTCAATCCGGATGCGATGACCGCGCCGGCACTCTTCTATCTGGTGAGCTCCGTGCTCGCGAGCGGCGCGTTCTTCATGGTCACAGGCATGACCGAACGCACGCGCACGCATTACTTCGAGAGTTCCGATCAAGCGCCGGTCGCGGCCGCGTCGTACTCGGCGTTCGGGATGGAGGACTCGCATGACCCGTTGGACGTCGAAGACGAAGTCGGCGTCGCGATTCCGGCGGCGATGGCGTTCCTCGGCCTTGCGTTCGTATGTTGCGCGCTGTTGGTCGCGGGATTGCCGCCGCTGTCGGGCTTCGTATCGAAGTTCGCGATGCTGTCCGCAGCAGTCGGCATCGCGCCTACGGCGGACCTGCCGGTACAGTCGTGGATCTTCGTGGGTGCGATGCTCATGACCGGTCTTGCTGCGATCGTCTCGCTCGCCCGTATCGGTATGCGTCTGTTCTGGAGCGTCGTCGGGCGCACGACCCCGCGATTGCGCGTGATCGAAGCCGGCCCGGTCGCGATATTGCTGCTGCTTTGCATCGGTCTCACGATTGCAGCGGATCCTGTCATGGCGTACTTGCAAGCAGCGGCGCAGGGCTTGAGCACGCCTCAGACCTATATCGACGCGGTGCTGTCCGCCGATCCGAATGCCGCGAGGGCAGGAGGCGTTCCGTGAGACGCGTCCCGCCGATCTTCCTGTGCGTGCTCGTCGTGATGTGGCTGTTGTTGAACAACACCATTTCGATCGGTCACATCGTGCTCGGGTTCATTCTCTCATCGCTCTTGCTCGTGGCGGCGGTCCGACTCCGGCCGCTGCAACCGAAGATGCGCCGCGGCTACGTGCTCGTGCGGTTGTTCTTCAACGTCTTGATCGACATCGTCCGTTCGAATATCGGTGTCGCACGCGTCGTGTTGGGCTTGGTCGGCAATCGTGACGTGCATGCGGGGTTCATCAACATTCCGATCGACATGCGCGATCCGCACGGTTTCGCGGTGTTGGCGATGATCATCACCGCGACACCCGGCACGATTTGGGTAGAGCTCAGTGACGACAGAGCGAGACTCACGATTCACGTGCTCGATCTCATCGACGAGAACGAGTGGATCGAGCGCATCAAAGGACGATACGAACAACCGCTGATGGAGGTGTTCGAATGAATGCGGTCCTCGACGCCGCGATCTGGTTCGCGCAGGCCTGTTTCGCGCTCGCGACGGCGTTCGCGGCGATCCGAGTGATTCGGGGCCCGGGGGCGCAGGATCGCGTGTTCGCGTTCGATACGATGTACATCAATGGCATGTTGAGCTTGCTGATGCTCGGTATGCGCTCGAGCTCGAGCGCGTATTTCGACATGGCGCTTCTCATCGCGCTCTTCGGTTTCGTCGGCACGATCGCGCTCGCGAAGTTCCTCCTGCGAGGGGAGGTCATCGAGCCATGACGACGTTCGACTATCCCATCTGGGCGATCGTGCCTGCCTCGATTCTGCTCGTCGTCGGTGGCCTTTTGACGGTCATCGGCTCCATCGGGCTGCTGCGCCTCCCGTCGTTCTTCATGCGCATGCACGGCCCCTCGATGGGCAACACGCTCGGCTGCGGCTGCGTGCTCATCGCATCGATGATCCTCTCGTCCGCGCTCCTAGGCCGCCCAGTCATGCACGAGATTCTGATCACCGTCTTCATCGTGATCGTCTCGCCGGTCACCGCGATGCTCATGATGCGCGCCGCGATCTATCGGACCCGGGTAAACGAAGAGCGTAGACGCCGCCAAGAACAGCTGCCGTCAGGCGAAAGGCATCGCGAGAGCGACGATTGATCGCGGCTGGCGATCGAATACACGGTACCGGAGATAGTGCGATCAGGAATAGTGGCCCACCGAAGGAGCGACGGAAGTGACGAAGGGATGTCTATTGCTGGGGTTCGGTGCAATAGCGGTTGGCTGTGTAAATCTGTTCTTTCCTCACGCGGTCTTCTTCCTGCAAGAGGGTTGGAAGTTTCGAGACGTCAAGCCATCTGATCTCTTCATCATGCTTACGCAGATGGTCGGGCTTGTGTTCGCTTTCGTCGGCGCCGTGATTCTGGGAGTGTGCCTGCTACGCTAGCAGGCCTGGACTGCTCG
>JBIQKP010000054.1:6674-14607 GCA_044506405.1 Lysobacterales bacterium
ATCATCCAGGCGCAACAGTGGATCTGAATGCCATGAAGATCTTTGTCTCGAGTCTATTCTCGCCGGAGCCAGATCAATGGGGTCTAAGAGGAGACCCCTATCTGTGGCGAGAGATGGCCGAACATTTCGAAGATGTGGAAGCACCAGGATCGGCATCGGAGTTATCTGCCATGCTGGAAAGTATGTTTCTAAGGCTCACAGGCTTTCCGATTTCGCACCCTCACGACTTCCGAATCGATCGGTATGCACACGGCGGCATGTCGTCGGGCGGCATTGCGACCGAGTTTTGGCGGGAGGCGGCGTTGCCGCGCTTGCTGTCGAGGTTCAATGCGCAGTCCTTCGGGATCACTGAAGGCGACGTATCTTCTGAGTGAGCAGCAGCTGAAGTCGTCGCCACCGATGCGATAAGAAACGGAGTGGACGCTTGGCGTCATTTTCGATCCGCCCGGCACGCGCGAGCGAGCTTCAGATGATCGTCGCCATCGACGACGACGCGAGCGAGCTCTACGCTCAGGCGGGGCTCGCGTTGGCCTTTGACAAGACTCATCCCTTCGTCGTTGCCGAATCGGCCCGCTGGGCGGCTGCGATCGAACGAGGGCTCGCTCATGTTGCAGTGGATCCCGGCGATCGGCCCATCGGATTTACGACGCTCGGCTTCGTCGACTCAGAACCTTACCTCGATCAGATCGCCGTACGCCGAAGCAGCATGCGCCGCGGCGTCGGAACGGCGCTGCTCCGTCACGCATTCGAGTGGAGTCGCGGCCGGTCGCTTTGGCTAACGACATACTCACACCTCCCATGGAACAGACCGTATTACGAACGGCACGGCTTTGTCCTAGTCCCTGAACGGGCTTGCGGCCCCGAGCTTCGCGCAATCCTCCGCGATCAGCGCGCCGCGCTTCCGGATCCAGAGATGCGCGTTGCTATGGTGAGAAGACATCGTCACGCGCCGCTATCCTGAGGGCTCCTTTAGAAGAGAGGAGTTGCGTCAGAGTCGCAAGGCGCTTGCGCAAACAAAGAATGAACCGTAACAGGTCTCGTTTTGTCTCATTACCGCTCAGCAAGCCATAGGCAGTCAAACATGAGGCGATTCGCTGCGTTACTTGGCGTTGTGGTGTGTTGCGGTTCTGCACAAGCAGATCGAGTTGACGACCTGATTGCTGCCGAGATGGAACGACAGCACATCCCCGGTCTCGCCCTGGCGATCGTTCAAGACGGCAAGATCGTCAAGGAGCAAGGTTATGGAGTCGCCAATCTAGAGCACGATGTGCCGGTCACACCGCAGACAATGTTTCAATCCGGTTCTCTCGGGAAACCGTTCACCGCCGCGCTGACGTTGTTGCTGATCGAGGATGGAAAGTTCTCGCTCGACGATCGTATCTCAACGCATCTTCCGGACACGCCGGACTCGTGGTCCGAAATCACGATTCGGCATCTGCTGTCGCACACATCCGGCTTGGCATCTTCCGACGATACGATCGATCTGCGCAGAGACTATTCGGATCAAGAGATCTTAGCGTCGATGGCGAAGCTGCCCTTGCTCTTTCCGGCAGGCGAGGGCTGGAGCTACAGCAATCTGGGCTATCAGGTCCTCGGAATGCTGTGCTCGAAAGCCGGAGGGGCGTTCTACGGCGACCAATTGCGCGAGCGCATCTTCGCACCGAGCGGAATGGAGGCCCGCGTGATCGCTGATCGGAGCATCCTGCCTCACCGCGCTGACGGATATGACCGTATCGCGGGACAATTCGTGAACGAAGAATGGGTGGCGCCGAGCCTGGATGCCACCGCGGATGGCGGCGTATATGCATCCGCCCGCGATTTAGTGCGCTGGTCCATGGCGTTGGATACAGATGACCTACTAAGCCGAGAGATAAAGGACGTAAGTTGGTCGCCCGCGCGACTCAAGGACGGCAGTGCGACTGAGTACGGATTCGGTTGGATGTTGCGCTCGGTAAACGGCCATCGGCTGGTCCAACACCCCGGCGCTTGGCGTGGCTTCTCCACGCAGTTCGTTCGTTATCCCGAAGACAAGCTGACGATTATTGTGCTCACGAATCGCTCTCGCGCACGACCCGAGCGCATTGCGGAGCGGATCGCTGGGCTCTACATCCCCGACCTGAAGATCGGGCCACCTACGAAAGCGACGCTTCGCGCCACTTCTGCATTCGTGCGTGGAAGCATGAATGGGTGGCAAGCCGACCGCGATCGCCTGATCGAAGTCGCGGACGGGACTTTCGAAGCCGAAATCGCGCTCGAACCGGGACAGCACACTTTCCGCATCGCCTCCGAAGACTGGACGGCCGTTGATCTTGGCGGCCGCTTCGACGAGCCTACGTTGAATCTGGAGCAGACGACGAATATGGAGTGGCGAGGCGAGAGCCTGAACATTGACGTCCCGCAGGCGGCGAACTATCTATTTCGCCTAAACGTGCGCGCTGACGATGAGATATACATAACGGTAGGTCGTCACGTGTCCCCGGAAACTGCGCGTAAGCGCTCGCCGGGCGCTGCGCACTGAGGAACGATAAGATCTTGAGAGAACCAGCTAAAGGGTAGACTATGGGCCGCGTGCGCGAAGGCGCGACCCTACGATAGATGCTCTGAAGAAAAACTACATGGCCACACGAGCAGCGTCGCGTAGCAAGTTCTTCCTCTACATGGCCTTCGGATTTCTGGCCATCGCACTCGTTGGCTTCTCGACCACCTTCCTCATCCCGCTGGCGCGCGGCACCTTCAGCGCGCCGCCGATCATTCATATACATGGCGCGTTACTGTTCGGTTGGCTGCTGCTGTTCGTTCTGCAAGCCTCGTTGATTCAGAATCGAAGCTTCCTCACGCATCGCCAACTTGGAGTCGCCGGCGCCGTACTGGGTGTCGCGATCGTCGTGTCGGGCGTCTTGGTCGGATTGCACGCGACACGCA
This sequence comes from Lysobacterales bacterium, assembly GCA_044506405.1. GTDB lineage: Bacteria > Pseudomonadota > Gammaproteobacteria > Steroidobacterales > Steroidobacteraceae > Steroidobacter. The sequence goes on from JBIQKP010000054.1 coordinate 9,597, forward strand.
GAGACCTCGCCGCAGGACCGGACGACTTTGTCCTCGGGCAGTTCGTCAATATCTGGATCGAGATGATTCTGTTTGGATCATTGGTCGCCGCTGCAGTCGTGTTTCGTCGTGATGGAGACAGCCACAAACGTTTGCTCGTCCTCGCGACAATCTCGGCGCTTGCGCCCGCATGGCTCCGTCTGCGTCATCTTTTTCCCAGCGTTCCGCATCCATTCGTGACCTTCTCGGTGCTCGCGGACTCGCTGCTTCTAATTGCAATCGCCCGCGACATTCTCGTCATCAAGCGCGTTCATCCCGTCTATATTTGGGCCGGGAGTGCCATGGTGGGCGTGCACGCGATCGAGCTGTTAGCCATTCGCAGCGATCCCTGGTTGCGGCTATCACGCTGGCTGCTCGGCGAGCCGACGATGTAGTGATTCGCTAGCGCTTGCTCGTCGCTCGGCTGCGTCGTCTCATTTTTACACACGACCCTAGATGTCTAGTCGGTGCCTCGCTCCCGGTACGGATGGTGTAAGGTGTCGTTCAGGCGAGCGGAGATCGATGGGCTTGCGCGGAGCGTTGCTCGATGAGGCGCTTCCTCACGCCACCACTGAACGGCGTCATCGCGCATGCTGAGTTCCAAAGACGGCACGTCCTCGAATGCCGCTCATATCGCAGGATAGACCTTTCGCCCGGAGCCTTTGTTTGAGCCTAGATATCGATGCAGCGCTCGCAAACTGCAGCCGCGAGCCAATCCACCTCCCTGGAGCCATCCAACCCTTCGGTGTCCTGCTCGCGCTCGGTTCCGCCGATGAGCGCATCGAGTACTGTTCCGCGAACGTCTCAACCGCATTCGGAATCGATGCGCGACACGCGTTGGGGATGAAGCTCGTCGATCTTCTCGGCACCGATTTGCTCCGAGACACGCGGCCCGGTGACTTCGAAGCGCACGAGCCGGCGCGCCTTGCTGTATCTGCCGGTAAACAAGAGCGCGTGTGGGACGTGTTCGTACATCGCCATCGCGGGCGGTCGATCATTGAGCTCGAGGCGGTCGACCCGTCCGATCCCGAGCCGGGTAGGCCGCTGCGCGCGAGCTTGCGCAAGGCGATCTCCGCGCTTGACGCATCCTGCTCCGTGCGAGAGTTGAGCGAGCGCACATGCGAAGCGGTTCGGAACCTCACCGGGTTCGATGGCGTGATGGTCTATAAATTTCACGCCGACGGTCATGGCGAAGTCATCGCCGAATCGAAGGGCGACGAGTTCGCGAAGTACCTCGGCCTGCACTATCCCGCTTCGGATATTCCGCTGCAGGCGCGAGCGATGTTTCTCAGCAATTGGGTGCGCATGATTCCGGCGCGGGACTACGAGCCGGTGCCATTGCTTGCCGCGCCTGGCGTGAATGAGCCGCTGGATCTCGGGCGCTCGCTGCTGCGCAGTGTCTCGCCGATCCATATCGAGTACTTGCGCAACATGGGTGTCGCGGCCTCGCTCACGCTGTCACTGATTCACAACGGCGAGTTGTGGGGCTTGATCGCATGCCATCACTACGGCAGTCCCAAGCACATGTCCTTCGAAACGCGCGCGGCGTGCGAAACGCTTGCACGACTCGCTTCGTCGCAGCTTGGCAGAATGGGGGAGCTCGAGACTCGAGCTGCGCGCGAGCGCGCGAGCGACGTGCAGCGCGAGCTCGAAGCCAGCATGAGGGCGCAAGCCGATTTGAGCGAAGGACTCGTGAACGGCGCGCGAACGGCGTTGGATCTCGTCGAATGCAGCGGCGCGGCAGTGCATTGCTACAACGGTACGTGGCTGCCTCTCGGTTTCGCGCCAACGACAGAGCAGCTCGTAGCGCTCGCGCGGTGGCTGACCCAGCAAGGCAAGCCCGATGTGTTCCAGACGAACAATCTCGCGGCGGAGTATCCGCCAGCGGAGTCGTTCAAGGAAGTCGGCAGCGGTCTGCTCGCGATCCGAATTCCAAAAGGCGACATGAACTACGTGATGTGGTTCAGGCCGGAGGCGCTGCAGACCGTGACCTGGGCAGGTAATCCCGACAAACCGATCACACAGGCGTCCGGGTCCATGCGGCTTGCTCCGCGAGCTTCGTTCGACGCGTGGAAGCAAGTCGTTCATCTCACGTCGATGCCTTGGGCAACATGGGAGCTCGAAGCGGCGAGCGCACTGCGCAGCTCGATTCTTGCGATCGACCTGCAGCGACAGTACGAACGCGAAGTGGAGGCGCGCGCAAGCGCGGAGCTTGCGAACGAGCAGAAGGAGCAGTTGCTCGCGATGGTGTCTCACGATCTCAAGAACCCCGTGCATTCGCTCATAGTCGGGATCACGCTCATGCAAAAGACGATGTCCGGCGATTCGTTGAGCAGAGCGTCGGGAGTGCTGGAGGGAATGAATCGCTCGCTGAAGGGCATGAATCACCTGATCGACGACCTGCTCTCGGTGTCAAAGCTCGAATCGGGGACGACGAGTCTCGAGATTCGCGAGAACGCGGTCGAGGACCTGCTCAAGGATGTGCTGCAGCTCTTGCAGCCGATCGCGATCGAAAGGGGCATCAGTTTCGAAACGGAGTTCGAGCCCTCTTCGGGCTTCACGCTGCGTGCCGATCGAAACCGATTGCTCCAAGTGTTCTCCAACTTGGTGGGCAACGCACTGAAGTTCACGCCACCGCAAGGAAAAGTCCGCTTGCGAGCCGAAAAGGGTAGCCGCGAAACGAACTTCGTCGTATCGGACACCGGGAGCGGTATCGCGGAAGAGAATTTGCCGTTCGTGTTCGATCGCTTCTGGCAAGCGCGCCAGACGCAGCGTCTCGGCACGGGACTGGGATTATCGATTGCGAAAGGGATCGTCGAAGCCCATGGCGGGCGCATTTGGGTCGAGAGCAAACTCGGCAGCGGCAGTACGTTCCGATTCACAATCCCGCATCGCATCCCAGGTCACAGTGCGCATGCTTAGAGACGCGCTTCGTGAGCACACGCGAGCGCAGCACGCGCGCCTGGAGCAGCGGCTCGCGATCGAACGGCGCGTGCGCGATCGAGACGCATACGTGGAACTGCTCAGACGCTTTCTCGGATTCTATGTCCCTGTCGAGGCGCGGGTTGTCGCCTTCGCACAGGCCTTTCGCGACAATGGAATCGATCTCGCGGAACGATTGAAAGTCGCGAAGCTCCAGCGCGACCTGATCGTGCTGGGGGAGAACGCGTCCAACCACGCGGACTCGATCTTCATCCCTGCGATCCCCACATTCCCTCGCGCGGTCGGGTGCTTCTACGTGATGGAAGGCTCGACGCTGGGTGCACAGGTCATCATGCGCTGTGTGCGTGAATCGTTGGGCTTCGAGGCGGAGCATGGCGCCGCCTTCTTCGCCGGCTACGGCGCGCGCACGGGCGCGATGTGGCAAACCTTCCTTCGCTTTCTAGGCGCTTTACCGTTCGACGAGCAGGCCGCGGCCGAGGCGATCGCCGCGGCAGGCGAAACGTTCGAATCGCTCGAGCACTGGTTGTGCGATCGGCCGCTCCGCATTGCCGTCGAAGCTTAGTGAGTGTGCGGCCGGGTTCGTCCATCCGGAGGACCGCGCCTTGTCTATGAAGACCGCCTGAGGTAGAAACCCACCGAGCGGGTACATAAAAGTAAGCGGGCTCCTGTTCGGCTATTCGCTCGTCCGTAGCGTGACGTATCAGGGACCAGCAGAAGGAATAAGAACGATGAAGTCATGGGTATGTCTGATTGCGCTCAGCATGATTGCGTTCAGCGCCAAAGCACAGGTCGAGGAGATCGTCGTGACGGGCATGCGCTCCGACGGCTACGGAGAGATGCCCGCGGTGACGATCAAGAAGCCGGCAGACTTTCTGGTGCAGGAAATCCGACTCGTGAACGACAGTCGCTCGCCGGACCTTCGTAAGAAGGAGATCCTCTCGACGATCGACGCAATGCTCAAGCGCGCATCGGCGAATAAGCGCATCGCATTGTCCTATGGGGATGGGTTCCTGGAGCCGGTCAACTTGAACGACGAGTCGCTTCAGATCATCGAAGATAAACGGCGCGCCGATACGAGCATCATCGATATTTTCGTCAAGACCACACTCGCGGCGGGCGATAACACGAAGGAACGTATCGCGGAGCTTCGCAAGTTCATCACCGATGCGCGACTGACGGGTCGCACGGAGATCGAACCGCTGGGTGACATCGGGCTCAGCATCGTCGATCCAGAGCGCTATCGCTACGGCATTCTGGAGAAGATCGCGCAGGAGAATGCGCGCATGATCCAGGCGATGGGCGGAAAGTGCCGGATCAAGCTCGCCGGGCTAGAGGGTCGTGTCCAATGGGAGCGCACGGATATCGCTGAGTTGACCTTGTTCATTCCGTACCGCGCAGAGGTCACGGAGTGCGTCTATGAGCCGTAGCGGCTCGACTACCCATCAGCAACACGTGCGTTGAATCGACGGCAGCGCAAGGTGCCACGTGCCACACGAGATCATCACCACTATTTCAATCGCGGCTTCTCCCGAACGTGTGTGGTCGGTTTTGATGGATTTCCCACGTTACGGCGAATGGAATCCGTTCATTCGCTCGATTGAAGGAATGCCTTCTGAAGGTGCCACTATCAAGGTGAAGATCCAGCCGCCCGGCGGCAAGGGCATGACGTTTAGTCCGGTCATTCTTCGCCAGCAGTCGAATCGAGAGCTTCGTTGGAAGGGCAAGCTCTTTCTTCCGGGAATCTTCGATGGCGAGCACTACTTTCGCCTCGAGTCTGAGGGCGCCGGATCGACCACACTTGTTCATGGGGAGCGCTTTAGCGGTGTACTCGTACCCTTGTTGCGCGGTTCGTTGGATCGCAATACCAAGTCCGGATTCGAGGCGATGAATCGTGCGCTGAAGCGAAGGGTAGAGCAGGTGGCGAGTCATGACCTTCCGCTCGAAAGTTGACGCTTGGTTGGGCGCCGTCCTGATGGGGAGCGCAGCGCTCGCGTTGGCGGTTGCGTTCGTTCTTCTGCCTGGAAGCGTGTGGTTGGCCATCGCGATCGCT
>JBIQKP010000054.1:14707-26674 GCA_044506405.1 Lysobacterales bacterium
GGCTGAACTAAATGGAGGAGCTTCGAGAGAATGACGTGCGAGCATTTGGAGAAACTGGAGACTGCACTCAAGGCGGCTGGCGTCGAAGAGACGTTTCGTGGCGCGCCGTGGTCGAACAACTGTCGGGAGTGGGTTTACTTCGATTGCGTCCTGCCGCTCGAAGCCACCCGCAAAGCATACGGCCTTGCCGACTGTGTGAAGGATCACGAGCATCGCGGTACGCATGACGGCCAAGAAGCGGGTTTCGTATGCGAGGTGCATAAGGACGCGATCATGGGGCACCATCCTGAAGCTCGACCAAACGCCAAGCGCTTCGTCCCTTGAATGCAATCGTGTATCGCTTGCGCAGAGGAACTCGAATGAAACGATTCATGGCCATCTATATCGGTACGGCCTCGAGCGCGGAAAAAGCCGCATGGCAACAACGCGATGCTGCCGAGCGCGCGCAGCTCGAGGCGAAGGGAATGGCGGCTTGGGGCGAGTGGATGCGGCGATACGTGGACAACATAGTCGACCCAGGCGCGCCTTTAGGAAAGACGATACGCGCATCCGCGGAAGGGATCGCGGACGTGACGAACGCCTCGACGGCCTATGTGATCGTTCAAGCGGAGTCGCATGAGGCCGCCGCCCAAATGTTCGAGCACCACCCTCACTTCTCGATTTTCCCCGGCGATTCGGTTGAGATCATGGAGATCCTGGAGATGCCGGGCGCGTAGGTCGAATTCATTCCGACACACAGGCTTCGTTCCTTGAGCCGTGAGCGGATCGCTGCCGACGACTCGCTGGATCGCGTCCGATGAAGGTTTGAAGCTTCGGCTGAATTCATATCCAGGCACCGAAGTGTGAGAGGCGTCGAGTTTCTGGCGAAGTAACGCCTACTTCGTTCAGCCCCAGACGCCCATCGCGACGAGGAGGCTGAAGAACAGGACAAGGACGATGACGATGAATACGGACAGCACCGCGAGGCGCACGAGTGCGCCGGCGCGAGACAGGCCATACGCACCTCGCAATTGCTTGTAGAGATGAAGTGGGGGCACGATGAAGACCGCAGTGAGCGAGATCCACTCCGGCGCACCGATCGACGCTGCGAGCCACAGAACAAGGGCGAACAGCATCATGAACGTGATCGAATACGTCGCGAAGACGGCGTGATCGTAGAGATGAATATCGCGGCGCCAGAAGAACAGTAGCCACAAGAACGGCACGCTGAGCGGGATCAGGGCCCACGAAAACTTGTAGGCACTCGTCTTGATCTTATAGCTCAGGAGATCCGGGTTCGCTTTGACTTGCTGGATCGCGCGATCGAGCCGGCCGCCCGGTGTGGGCCAAGTGTTCGCATCGCCCTTGCTCTGTTGGTCGATCCTCGCAAGGCGCTCCCAATCGCCGTCGCCGAGCGCTTCCATCGCCTCGCGTTCGAACTCCAGCTCCTCGATGTCCGCCTGTAGCTTCGCGTGCTGCTCGGTAGGTGTTTCCGGGTCGGCGAGTTGTTCGCGCAAACGCTCGATCTGCGCATCCGTTTGTGCGAGCGCCGATTCATTTTCCGCGCGCCATTCGGCCGTCCCTGGAACGGCGGAGGTCGTGTGGACCGCTCCTACGAACGCGAAGATCGCGAAGATCAGGAACACCGTGAACAGATAGAGTGCCATCGGCGAGACGAACTTCGCGCGTTCGCCCTCGATATAGCGGCGCGTCAGTCGTCCCGGATGGAACAGCAACTCGGGTAGCGTGCGCCAAATCTTTCCTTCGAAGTGGAACACACCGTGGGCGATGTCATGGGCGAGAGAGAGGAGGCTTCGGTGCAGATGCGCGGGTTGCCCGCAGGCGGCACAGTACGCGCCTCCTAAAGGAGCGCCGCAGTTGCGGCACACGGCCGGTTCGATCTGCTGGACCGGCTCATCGACGACCGTATCGACCGCGCGTGTGCTCTCCACGCTCGTCAACGCGTTCTCGGTCGCTTCGCTCTCCCCGTTCATTCGCGGAGAATATCATTCGCCGAACGGGGTCGGCGACGATGCAAGCGAGTCGAGGTTCGATCGCCCCCACGGGCGACCGAACCTACGGGTCAGGCATCAGGTCAAGGGTTGATTGAACGCCCAGATCACGCCGTACCGATCGCGTACTTGCCCATAGCGCGAGCCCCAGAACGTCTCTTGTACTGGCGAGATCACCTCGACGCCCGCGCCGATCGCGCGCGTCCACCAGGTGTCGATGTCTTCCACCTGAAGATTGAGATTGAATGCCTGCGGCTTCTCGAGCGGGTGACCGTGCTCCGGATACGCATCGCAGAGCATGAGCGAGCCGCTGTTCACGTAAAGATGGATGTGCATCGTGCGGCCATGCTCATCCGGCGGCACCCTGAACACCTCTTCTGCGCCGAATGCCTGCTGATAGAACGCCGACGCTTCGATTGCGTTACTGACTTGTAAATAGGGAACCACGCCGCCGCGGACTTCCGGCATCTTGATGGCGGAAAAGTCGATTTGCTCGTGCGTCGCGCTCATATACATCTCCTCGTTGTTAGGGGCTGGTATCCCAAGGACGAACGAAGAACGAGAATTCCGACATCGACCCGCAAACTTGACCTCGATGTCGAGGTCGCCCACGATGCATCGATGACGGACGAATGGCGCGAACTCGCAGTGTTCATGGACCGGGCCTCGGCCGAGGTGCTCGCCGGGCTCCTGCGTTCCGAATCGATCGATGCTCGAGTCGTCGCGGATGAGCCCGTTCCGGGATTGATCCGCAGTATCACCGTATCGGTGCCTGTCGCCCAATTCGGGCGCGCGCGCGAGCTCTATGCGGACGCGCCCTTGAGCGAAGAGGAATGGGCGAGCTACATGGATCGAGGCGGCAAGCAACCGGAGGAAAACGAATGACGATGCTCGTCATCGGCTTGTTGGTGTTTCTGGGCGTGCATTCGGTTGCCATCGTTGCGCCCAACGGCCGCGATGCAATGGTTGCCAAGATCGGGGAGGGACCTTGGAAAGGACTCTACTCCCTCGCCTCCATCGTCGGATTCGTACTGCTCGTGTGGGGCTACGGGCAGGCGCGCATGCATCCTGTCGTCATCTATACGCCCCCGGTGGAGCTCCGCTGGGTGACCGTGTTGCTCATGGTGCCGGTGTTTCCGCTGCTATTGGCTCCGTACTTCCCAGGGCGCATCCGCGCCACGTTGAAGCACCCGATGCTCGTCGCGACGAAGCTCTGGGCGTTCGCGCATTTGCTCTCGAACGGCATGCTCGCGGATGTGTTGCTGTTCGGCGGCTTCTTGGCATGGGCGGTGTTCGACCGCATCTCTTTCAAGCGTCGCACTCAACGTCCGTTGAAGACGCTCCCCCAGTCGAAGCTCAATGATGTCATCGCCATCGTGTTGGGTCTGGTGCTGTACTTCGCTTTTTTCCATTTCCTGCACCTGCGCCTGATCGGCGTCTCGCCGATGCCGATCGTCCCTTAGCCATCGCAGCGCACTTCTTTCGAGCAGCGACTCGTCGCTAGCGCTTCGCTTTCGCTCGTCGCGCACATTGCTCGACTCCTTCGCCCGCGCGTGGATGTCACACATCCGTTCGATCGGCCGTCATACGCTCGTTAGGGCCAGGACGTGATAACTCAGACGCATGTGGTTATGCACGGACATGGCTCTTCGGATCGATGTCCTAGACAAGCGCGCGGGTTAAATAGGCCATAAGGGCCTGCTCGAGGCCTAACCATCCGATTGTTGTCTTTGCATCAATGCCATTCCTGACGATCGGTCATGAATGTCATGCGCCTGACCCGATTGGTCATTGCTGCTCAGCTCCCTAGAGTTCGCCCACTGGCAAAACGAGACACGTCCATGCAATTGATGAATCAGACGCGCGCCGCGCTCACGGTTGCGATCGCTTCAATCCTCGCCGCCTGCGCGGTTGGACCCGATTACAGTCGGCCCGACTCGCACGCCCCCGATACGTTCGTCGGTACGGACAGTGCGCAGTTCGACCACGCGCAGGTCGAGCGCGAATTCTGGAAACAGTTCAACGATCCCCAGTTGAACGCGCTCATCGAAGAAGCATTGAGTGCGAATCACGACGTCCGGATCGCGATGGCGCGGCTGCGCGAGGCACGTGCGTTGCGCGGCGAGGCGCGTCTCGATCTTGCGCCCACGGTGACTGAGCAGGCCTCGCACGTTGATGCCCGCGCGAGCGAGCGACAAGCGCCCTTCACCGGCGTGGATCGCGATCAGGATTATTACGAAACGAGTTTCGACGCCTTCTGGGAGCTCGATTTCTTCGGCCGCGCGCGTCGCGGTGTCGAGGCCGCAAGCGCTGAGCTTCAGGCGGCCGAAGCCAATGTGTACGGCACGCAGGTCATCGTGACGGCGGAAGTCGCTCGCAACTACTTCGACTTGCGGGGCAAGCAATCGCAGCTGGAAGTCGCGCGTCGCAACGCGGAGAACCAGCGCGAGTCGTTGCGGCTGACGCGCACGCGTCTCGACGCGGGCCGGGGTACGCAGCTCGACGTTTCTCGCGCCCAAGCGCAGTTGGAGGCGACGCTGGGCTCTATCCCGGATCTCGAGGCCGCCGTCAATCAAGCCATGCTGCGACTTGCCGTGCTCGCGGGCCGCGAACCGCAGTCGCTCACGCCTGAGTTGAGCGTCGCGAAGGCGCTGCCCGAACTGCCGCGCACGCACAGTATCGGCACACCGGAAGCGTTGCTGCGCCGGCGTCCTGATGTTCTCGCGGCGGAGCGACAGCTCGCCGCGTCCACGGCGCGCATCGGTATCGCCGTCGCGGATCTATTCCCACGAATCTCCTTCGTCGGCAGTTGGGGCTTCGATGCTGTGGACAGCAGCGACCTCGGCAACTCGAGCAGCGAAACGTACATGTTCGGCCCCAGCATCCGCTGGGCGGCCTTTGACCTCGGTCGTGTGCGTCAGCGCATCAAGCAGCGCGAAGCCGCGAGCGATGCCGCGTTGGCGCGGTATGAGCAAACGGTGCTCCGCGCGCTCGAAGAGACGGATGCGAGCCTCACGAACTACACGAAGTCGATCGTGAAACAAGAGCATCTGCGCGCGAGCGCGGACTCTTCGCTCGAGGCGGCGCGCATTGCTCGCGTCCGGTTCGAGAACGGCGCGGCCGATTTCTTGACGGTGCTCGATGCGGAGCGAAGCGCGCTGCAGGCCGAAGACGCCCTCGCGCAGAGTCAAACGCAAACCGCCACTGCGCTCTTGTCTATGTACAAGGCGTTGGGCGGCGGTTTCAGGCCGTTACCGCAGGCCGCGGCGAAGTGATGCATTCCTTCCCTCACGGCATGAATGACTTTCGCGCCGACCGATTGGTCGAAGGGCCATCCGTCATTAACGTAGCGACCAACATCGCAGCGAATTGAAAGAACAACGGGAGCAATTTGTTTATGGTTCGTCGAACACAAGTAGGATCCTTGGCCCTTCTCGGCGCTGTCATCGTGACCGGCACTGCACTTGCGGCGTGGAAGCACTCCTCACTGGAGGAAACCGCGGTGGCCGCTGCGAATCAAGCTGAGCCGGTTGAATCGATTGCCGTCGCCACCGCGCAGGAGCGGGAACATCACCGCGCGACCACCTCGATCGGCACGGTCGTTGCGACTCAGTCGATCACCGTGCGCAACGAACTGCCCGGAACGGTTCGGCGGGTCCATCTCGAGCCAGGTCGCATCGTCGAGCCCGGCGAGGTGCTCGTGGCACTCGATGTCTCTGTCGAGGAAGCGGAGCTCAAAGCGCTCGAAGCGCAGGCGTTGCTTGCGGAGACGCAGTACGCGCGAATGATCCGCATGAACGAAGAGCGTGCGGCGGCGGACATGGAAGTGGATAGCGCGCGCGCCGAGCGCGACGTGGCCCTCGCGCAGATCGCGCGGACGAAGGCTGTCATCGACCGCAAAACGATTCGTGCGCCGTTTCGCGCGCGCATCGGGCTTTCGGATGTCCATCCGGGGCAGTACCTGAACGAAGGAACGTTGCTCACGACGCTGCAAGGTGTCGATGACTCGACGTATGTGGACTTCACCGTCGCCCAGCAGGTGGCCACGAGCCTCCGCGCTGGTGATGAGGTACAGGTCGTCACACGGCAGAACACGACGCCGGTCGCGGCGAAGATCGTAGCGATCGATGCCCGCGTGGATCGTGCGACTCGGAATGCGGCCGTTCGTGCGGAAGTCCTTCACGCCGACCAGCTTCCTGCGCCGGGTGCATCGGTGCGCGTCCAAGTCCCGACCGAGGAGCCGCGCCTCGCCATCGCCATTCCCGCGAGCGCGGTGCGCAAAGGACCTGAAGGAGATTTTGTGTTCGTCATCGAGACGGATGCACAGGGAGCCTCACGCGCCCGTCAGCGCGGCGTATCGATCGAAGCAGCGCTGGGCGATGTCGTCATCATCGAGAAGGGACTTACGGCAGGCGAGCGAGTGGCCGCGTCCGGCTCCTTCAAACTGCGCGACGCCGCACTCGTCGCGGTGACGACACCGCAAGACGCCGTCGCGATGCTCGCAGAAGAAGGGGATAGGGGATAGCGGATAGTCAGAAGCGCGCACTGCGCTTCTGGCTCCATACCGTCCCCAGCCCCAGCCCAGCCTACACAGCCTACAGCCTCGTGCGGAGCACCGATGCGCGCCTTTACAGACCTCTTCATCAAACATCCGGTCCTCGCGATCGTCGTGAATCTCGTGATCGTGCTCGTCGGCGCCCGCGCGTTGACCACGCTGCCGGTACAGCAGTTCCCGAGCGTGGAAAGCTCCTCGATCGTCATTACGACGGTCTACACGGGCGCAAGCGCCGATACGGTGCGCGGGTTCTTGACGACCCCGATCGAGCGTGCGGTCTCGGCGATTAGCGGCGTCGAGTACATCGAGTCCACGAGCCGCGCCGGCCTCAGCGAAGTCACGATTCAGCTGAAGCTCGACCATGACAGTACCGACGCGCTCGCCGAAGTCACCGCGCGCTTGCAGCAAGTGCGTTCGGAGCTGCCCACCGAGGCGGAGCCGCCGGCCGTCGAAGTGCAGCGGGCCGATCGGCCGTATGCAACGTTCTACATCAGCTTTACATCGAGTGAGCGCGATGTGCCTGAGCTCACCGATTGGCTGTCACGCACATTGCAGCCACAGCTTTCGACTTTGCAGGGCGTGCAGCGCGTGAGCTACGAAGGCAGTCGGCCGCTCGCGATGCGCGTCTGGATCGACCCGGATCGGCTGGCCGCGCATAACCTTGCGCCTGGCGATGTACAAGCCGCATTGACCCGCAACAACTATCTCGCCGCGGTCGGCCAGACGAAGGGCAACCTCGTCCAGGTCAACTTGCTCGCGAACACGGATCTGCGTGCGGTCGAAGAGTTCCAGAACTTGATCGTCGCCGACCGCGGCGGCGCGATCGTGCGCTTGAGCGACGTCGCAGAAGTGGAGCTCGGCGCGGAAGAAGCAGCCACAGTCGCGAAGTACAACGACCAGCAAAGTGTCTATCTCGGTGTGTGGCCGCTGCCGGGCTCGAACGAGATCGAGGTCGCGGCGCATTTGAGGGAGGAGATGCAGCGCATCGAGCAGACTTTGCCGAGCGACGTCGAGATGCGCCTCGTGTGGGACGGAACGATGTTCATGCGCGATGCGCTCAAGGAAATCACGAAGACGCTCGCCGAAACCGTTCTGATCGTCGGCCTCGTCGTGTTCCTCTTCATGGGATCGATTCGTACGGCGCTCGTGCCGCTCGTCGCGATGCCCGTTTCGCTCGTCGGTGCCGCGATCGTCATGCTCGCGTTCGGGTTCAGCTTGAACCTGCTCACGATTCTCGCGATCGTGCTGTCGGTCGGTCTCGTCGTCGATGATGCGATCGTGGTCGTCGAGAACGTCGAACGTCACGTCAGAGAAGGTAAGACTCGCATCCAAGCCGCATTGATCGGCGCGCGTGAGCTCAAAGGTCCGATCATCGCGATGACGATCACGCTCGCGACCGTGTACACGCCGATTGCGTTCCAAGGCGGGCTCACGGGTTCGCTGTTCCTCGAGTTCGCGATCACGCTCGCCGCAGCCGTCGTCGTGTCGGGATTCGTGGCATTGACCTTGTCGCCGCTCATGAGCTCGAGGTTCGTGCATCCTCAAGGCAAGGAGGGGCGACTGACCGCGATCGTCAATAGCGGCTTCGATGCCGTGACGCGTACTTATGAGCGTCTGCTCGATGGCGCGCTCCAGATGCGCTGGTCGATCGTCGCCGTTGCCGTGCTCGTCACGCTCGCTGCTTGGCCGCTCTACATGTATTCGCGCCAAGAGCTTGCGCCTGTGGAGGATCAAAGCCACATCAGCCTGTTCTTCGAAGCATCGCCTGACTCCTCGCTGGCCGCGACGAATCGCGAATCGCTCGAGGTCGTCAAGACGATCCGCGGGTTCCCCGAGACCGACTTCATGTGGTCGTTGACTTCCGCGTGGGGCGGATTCGGCGGACTCGTGGCGAAGAACTGGAAGGAACGCGAGCGCTCGACCGAAGAGATGTTCGGCGAGGTGTATGGCGCCGTGTCGCAGATCCCGGGCGTGCGTGTGTTCCCGCGTCTCGATCCGCCGTTGCCGACGCCGGGCCAGTTCGACGTCGAGCTGGTCGTGCAGAACGACGGCTCGATCGAGCAGTTGCTCGAGACGACGCAAGCCGTTCTCAATGCCGGTTGGCAGAGCGGCAAGTTCATGTACGTGGATACGGATCTCAAGATCGACTTGCCGGAGGCGCGCGTCGTGATCGACCGTGAACGGATTGCCGACTTGGGGCTCGATCTTGCGACGGTCGGTCGCGAGCTCGGGACCTTGTTGGGCGGTGCGTACGTGAATCGCTTCAACTACTTCGATCGCAGCTACAAAGTCATCCCGCAGATCGGAGACAAGGATCGTGCGACGTTGGAGCCCCTGCTCGATCTGAAGATCAAGACGCCGAGCGGAGAGCTCGTCCCGGTCTCGACCTTCACGCAGATCGAGACGACGACGTCGCCGCGCACGCTGAATCGCTTCCAGCAGCGCAATTCGGCACGAGTCTATGGCGGTGTCGCGCCGGGCGTCACGAAGGAAGAAGGCTTGCGCGTGTTGGAAGAGGCGGCGGCTGCCGCTGCGGGCCCGGGCGGCGGGATGGACTATGCGGGTGAGTCCCGACAGATTCGCCAGGAAGGTGCGGCATTGACGCAGACACTCGCGTTCGCGCTCGTGCTCATCTACTTGGTCCTTGCTGCACAGTTCCACAGTTTCCGCGATCCGTTGATCGTGCTGCTCGGATCGGTGCCGCTCGCGATCTCCGGGGCGCTCGCTTTCACGTTCCTGGATCTCACGACGCTCAATATCTATTCGCAAGTCGGGCTCATCACCCTGGTCGGCCTCATTGCGAAGAACGGTATTCTCATCGTGGAATTTGCCAATACGCTGCAAGCACGCGGACTGGATAAGCTTGCCGCCCTGCGTGAGGCTTCACGCACTCGATTGCGTCCCGTGCTCATGACCTCGGCCGCGACCGTGTTCGGGCACTTCCCACTGGTGCTCGTCTCTGGTCCGGGTGCAGAAGCGAGAAACAGCATCGGCATCGTGCTCGTGACGGGTATGGTCGTCGGAACGCTCTTCACGCTGTTCGTCGTGCCGGTGTTCTACTCCTTCATCGCGGCGGACCATGGTCGCCGGGTTGAGGACGAAGAGGCAATCGAGTCGAAGCCTGCAGCGCACACTGGGAACGTGACACCCGTGCCTGCTTAAGCCGTCGAATGCGCGCCGGTCCTCGAGGACCGGCGCGCCAGACGAAACGGCAACGAATGCGGGTGTTGCGGCGCATCCAATGTCGTTTGGCCTCTTGGGGAGATGAATCATGAGCCGCGCGAAGCACTTGGATACGAAGCCCCTAGTGGCTGCATTGCTGATCTACGCGTTCGCAAGCCTCTTTCATCACGTCCATAACGCGAGTTTTCTGGCGGTCTATCCCAATCTGCCCCCCCAGCCTATCGGTGCTGAACGTCTACGCGGCATGGGCAGCCGTCACGACGATCGGCGTCGTCGGTTTCGTTCTATTGCGCTTGCAGTACATCGGGCCCGCGTTGCTCGCATTCGCAATCTATGGCGCTTGCGGCTTGGATGGTCTTGCGCACTACATCGTTGCGGATTTCTCTTCGCACACGCCCATGATGCACGCGTCCATCTTGATGGAAGTCGTGAGCGGCATCGTGCTCATCTGCTTGGCCGCCGCGACAGGGGTGCACGCGAAGCGGATCGGCGCGTTGCGGAATGAGAGGGTGTTGTAGGGTCGTTTGCCGCCTCGTTTCTTTGCTGAGCGCCGGGACGAAGCATTCCCGCCCTTGCGAAGCGAGGGAGGGTTAGGGAGGGGGAGAACGCGCCGCATCGAAGCGCCCGCCCGCCCGCGTGTGGCAGAATTCGCGCCGCCACACAACTATAAGAAGCCTCCATGCCAGATCACCCAACGCCGGGCAATTCGCCCCGACGCGTGCTGTTCGCGAGCCTAATCGGCACCACGATCGAATACTTCGACTTCTATATCTACGCGACCGCCGCCGTCCTGGTATTTCCGACGCTCTTCTTTCCCACGCACGATCCGACGTCCGCGACGCTGCAATCGTTCGCGACATTCGCGCTCGCGTTCTTTGCCCGGCCCGTGGGGTCCGCGCTCTTCGGGCATTTCGGCGATCGCATCGGGCGCAAGGCGACGCTGGTTGCGGCGCTCCTCACGATGGGGCTCTCGACCGTCTTCATCGGCTTGCTGCCGACGTACGAATCGATCGGCGTGCTCGCGCCGATCTTGCTCGCAATCTGCCGTCTCGGTCAGGGATTGGGTCTCGGGGGAGAGTGGGGTGGGGCCGTTCTGCTCGCGACCGAGAACGCGCCGCCCGGCAAGCGTGCGTGGTATGGGATGTTCCCTCAGCTCGGCGCGCCGATCGGGTTCATCTGCTCGACCGGCGTCTTTGTGCTGCTCACTGAATGGCTGACCGACGCGCAGTTCCTCGCCTGGGGGTGGCGCGTGCCGTTCCTCGCGAGCACGGCGCTCGTCTTCGTCGGTTTGTATGTGCGTCTGCGCCTCGAGGAGACGCCGGCATTCGTGCGCGCGATCGAGAACAATGAGCGCGTCGCGGTGCCCATGCTCACGGTCGTCTCGAAACATGCGGGTACGCTGTTGCTCGGTACATTTGCTGCAACCGCGACCTTCGTCATTTTCTACCTGATGACGGTATTCACGCTGAGCTGGGGCGTGTCCGAGCTCGGGTTCGAGCGTCAGGAGTTCTTGATCCTGCAGATGGGCGCTGTGCTCTTTTTCGGATTCATGATTCCCGTCTCCGCCGTGCTTGCCGATCGTCGCGGTCGACTCTCCGTTCTCATCGCGGCGTCCTTCGGCATCGCGCTCTTCGGTCTCACGTTCGAATCGCTCTTCGCCGCCGACTCGTATTGGAGCGCGCTCCTATTCTTGTCGTTGGGACTCGGGCTCATGGGGCTCACGTATGGCCCGCTCGGAACCGCGCTGTCAGAGCTCTTCCCGACGGCAATCCGCTACACCGGCTCATCGGTGACGTTCAACCTCGCCGGCATCGTGGGCGCCTCGCTCGCGCCCTACATCGCAACGTGGCTCGCCCGCACGTACGGGCTCGCATTCGTCGGCTACTACTTGTCCGCGGCGGCGCTCATCTCGCTCGCTGCCTTCGTAGTGATCAAACGCCGACGAGTGGGCGTCGACGATCATCCCGATGGCCACACCTAATTCGACGTCTCCGTCACGTCATCCTCGGGCACAAGCGGACGTGATGAAGATTTACGCGCAGAGGCGCAGTGACGCAGAGATCCGACGAGTTCACAGATAGATCTCTCTCTATTCTTACCTCTGCGTCACTGCGCCTCTGCGTCTTTGCCTGAACTAATCTACGCCTACGGCCGAGTGAGGCCTAACGACGTCGAGCCAACGACGCGACGCCGAGGAACACAGTGAGTAGCGCGAGCCAGAGTGCGTCGAGCGCACCG
>JBIQKP010000055.1:0-26600 GCA_044506405.1 Lysobacterales bacterium
CGCGTTCGCATTGCCCTTCCAACCAGCCGCCGGTGCGCCAGTCGTGCTGAAGTCATCGAACTCGCCGGTCAGGCTGAACGGCGTCAGCAACGCAACCATGTCCGGAACGGTACCCAAGTCGCCCACGCCCCAATCGCCGAGGCCCATGTAGCCACCCGAGGTGCGCTGCGTCATGTCCATCTCGCGTGTTTCCACGCCGAACTGCAGCCGGCCTTCGTCGAATTCCAAGGCGCCATCGAGACGCAGCTGATCGACTTCGGTTTCCTGCTCCTGATAGCTCAGGCGCAGAACCTGTGAGCCGAGCGTGCTGGTGTCGAAGACGAACTGCGAATTGCCACCCGTACCCGCCAGCGCGGCCGTGTTCGTCGGATAGAGCGTGCGACCCGCAATGGGCAAGCCATTGTTGAACTGGAACTCTTGCGTCCAGAAGTTCGTGCACTCACCTTCGGCGCAGTTGCCGGTCGATCCGACTTTGCCCGCGAGACTGAATGCCGTTTGGCTGCCGCCCGTGAGGCTATCGTTCGGCGTGCTCTCCGCCTTCGACGAGTGGTAGTCCAACGCGACGCTCAGACGGTCGCTGACGGCCCACTCGGCATTGAAGCCGATGGAGTTCAGCTCGTTGCGCTGTTCGTTGTGCTGCTGCTCGTAACCGAAGTCCTTGCCGGCCCCGGTCCTCTCTTGGAGAAACACTGGCGTCGCAACGGGCTCGTTCGTGTCGAAGATCACATGCGTGAAGCCGTTACGCTGCATCCATACGGTCTGCTCGCCGCGGTCTTCGGTGATGTCGTTCTGCGCAAACGTGTAGTCGAGTGTCAGCGTCATCGTGTCGGATGGCGCGAACTGCAGGACACCTTGTGCGTTGATACGTTCACGCTCGAAGTCCGAGAATGCGTAACGGATGTCGTTCGGAATACCGAACAACTGGCCTTCTTGCAGCGGATTTTCGATGACGGCATCCGCAGCGAAAGGACCGCGACCGCGGTTCGTGACAGGATCGTTGCTCCAGGCTTGGATGTTCCACTGGTTCACCGTCGCCTGAATCGAACCCGAATCGCGCTTCTGGTAGCTCGCGCTCAAGCTCGCGCCAAACGTGCTGTCGTCGTTCGTGTAGCTGAACAGACCCGACACTTCCGGCGTCACGTCGCTGCCGACGCGATTCGTCGTGTCGTGAACCGCCTTCGCGCCCACGTTGATGACGGTGCCGTCGTTGTCGAACGGACGCGCCGTCTTGATATTGACAGTAGCGCCGATGCCGCCCGTCGCGATGTCCGCACGGCCAGTCTTGTAGACCTCGACCGCGTTGATGCTCTCTGCCGCGAGCTGAGCGAAGTTGAACGAGCGACTGCCCGAGCCCTGGCCGCCGGTGATCACGTCACCGCTGCCGAAGCCTTCTGCGCCGGGCATCTGACGGCCGTTCAACGTGACGAGGTTGAACTGCGGACCGAAGCCGCGGGCGGTCACGAGTGCGCCTTCGCCGTTACGACGGTCGATCGACACACCGGTGATACGCTGGAGCGACTCGGCCAAGTTCGTGTCCGGGAACTTACCGATGTCTTCCGCATTGATCGCGTCTACGACGCCGATCGCGTCGCGCTTCGTCTCCATCGACTGCTGCAAGGATCCTCGCAGACCAGTGACCACGATCTCTTCCAACTCCTGCGTTTGCTCTGCTGCAAACGCAGGGTTGATGAGCACCGCGCCACCGACGATGGTGAACAGCGCCTTTCGATTAAATTTCGATTTCATAGAGTGAGTTCTCCTCAGCACTTTTTGGATGCGTATGTTTTTTCTTCTTGTGGAAACGAACACCGTGGTCTTCGCGCTAAGCCGAAACGGTTGTGGCCGCAACGGTTGTCAGTGCGAGATGGGAATGCGCTCTTCGGACTAGCATGGCCGGCCTCCCCGTGAGGAAAGAGTGAAAAACTCGTCGCGCACGTCTTCGACTAAGGCGTCTCGAACATGCCCGCAGAGCTTCATTTCCACCGTTTTATTGCCAGAGTTCGTGTGTATGCGAAGCAAGTGGCCAGGCGCGCGAGCACGGAGAAGGAGATGAACGAGGGGAAGTCAGAGACTATTCAGAAGCGCGATTCGGCGCGCTGCCAGAATCATTCCGTTGCAAAATTCGCAATTGACCGATCCCCCGTTCAGCGCATCTTTGTGCCGGTCGCGCTTGAACGCGGGTGGAATGTGGCGTTTTCTAGCAACGTTGTCAAGCCGATGACAACGATGAACATCGGCCATCGGCCCAAGATTTGACGCAGGTTCTAGATCGCACTCGCTTTACCTACGATCGGGCCCTCAAAAGCGTTGCGTTGACGATACAAACTGTTGACGGGTCCTCCGTGCCGCCCGGCTCCCCACGTAAGAGGATGTGACCAAGGTGAACAAAAAGCTCTTCGACACGGTTGATCGATACATCAATGAGCATCTGCTCAGGGCCGATCCAGCCCTCGACAATGCACTGCAAAAAAGTACCGCTGCGGGGTTGCCTGCCATCAATGTCGCGCCCAATCAAGGAAAGCTGCTGCATGTTCTTGCCCGCGCGATGGGCGCGAAGAGCATTCTCGAGATCGGCACGCTTGCCGGCTACAGCACGATCTGGCTCGCGCGCGCACTTCCTAGCGGCGGCCGTCTCGTGACGATCGAGGTCGACGCGAAGCATGCTGAAGTCGCGCGCGAGAACGTCGCGAACGCCGGCGTGGGCGACCTCGTAGACATTCGCGTCGGCGCGGCGCTCGACACGTTGCCGCGTCTGCACGCCGAAGGCGCTGGCCCCTTCTGCCTCACGTTTATCGATGCAGACAAGGAGAATATCCCGCATTATTTCGAGTGGGCCTTGAAGCTCTCACGGCCCGGAAGCTTGATCATCGTCGACAACGTCGTGCGCGAAGGCGCGCTCATTGACGAGCGCAGCGCGGACCCCAACGTCGTTGGCGTGCGTCGTTTGCACGAGCTCCTTCGAAACGAGCCGAGAGTCAGTGCAACGACGTTACAAACCGTCGGAAACAAAGGTTATGACGGCCTCACGTTCGCCGTCGTCCATTAGGAGTCATCACCATGTCTCGTCTCGTCGTATCCGCTCTCGTTGCTGCTTTCGTCGTCGGCTCGGCGCACGCGGCAGCCCCGAGCTCGCCGCAGCCGAAATCCGAAGCCGGCCCGTTTGAAGTCACGACCGTCGCCAAAGGATTCGAGCATCCGTGGGGACTCGAGCTATTGCCTGATGGAAGGATGTTGATCACGGAACGCGCGGGTCGCATGCGAGTGATCGATAAGGACGGCAAGGCTTCTGCGCCGCTCAAGGGTGTGCCGAAGGTGGCCGCGGGCGGGCAAGGCGGTTTGCTCGACATCACGCTCAGCCCCACGTTCGCAAGCGACTCGCTCGTGTACTTCTCCTTCTCCGAACCAGGCGCTGGCGGTAATAGCACCGCCGTCGCGCGTGGACGCTTGGGTGCGGACGCGCTCGAGGACGTGCGGGTGATCTGGCGTCAAACGCCGAAGGTCGATAGCCAACTTCACTTCGGCTCGCGCATCGTCTTCGCCCCGAACGATACGATGTTCATCACGACCGGCGACCGCTTCAACCAGCGACCTAAAGTGCAGGATCTGTCGACGACGATCGGTAAGGTCATCCGTATCAAGATTGACGGCACGATTCCGACCGACAACCCGTTCGTGAATCGAGACGGTGCGCGCCCGGAGATCTGGTCGTACGGCCATCGCAACATTCAAGCGGCCGCGCTTCATCCCGAAACGAAGTCGCTGTGGACCGTCGAGCACGGCGCTCGTGGGGGCGATGAGCTCAACAATCCGCAAGCGGGCAAAAATTATGGCTGGCCCGTGATCACCTACGGCATCGACTACTCGGGCGAGAAGATCGGCGAAGGCACCGAGAAGGCGGGCATGGAACAGCCCGTCTATTACTGGGATCCCGTGATCGCACCGTCAGGCGCGGTCTTCTATACGGGCGATGCATTCAAGGAGTGGAAAGGCAATCTGTTGATCGGCTCGATGACCCCGGGCGGTCTCGTACGTCTCGAGCTCGAAAACGGCAAGGTCACGAAGGAGACGCGCTATCTCGGCGACCTGCGCGAACGCATTCGCGACGTGCAGCAAGGCGCGGACGGATCGATCTACTTGATCACCGATAGCCAGCAGGGCCGCGTGCTGAAGCTGACGCCTAAATGAGTTTTGACGTGCGGACGTGTGGACGCAAAGAATCCGACGCCCACACGTCCATCATTCCCTCGTACCTATCCCTCTATACATGAGCCACACACAGGCGGTGAACAGCACCACCGCCGCGCCGCCCATGATCAGATAGGCAAAGCGCACATCGACGTCGGAGACGCCGAGAAAGCCGAAGCGAAACGCGTTCACCATGTACAGGATCGGATTCGCCTTCGAAACCTGCTGCGCCCATTCGGGCAGGAGATCGATCGTGTAGAACACGCCGCCGAGATAGGTCAGCGGCGTGAGGATGAACGTTGGAATGAAGGTGATTTGATCGAAGTTCTTCGCGAACACGGCGTTGATCATGCCCGCAAGCGAAAACACGATCGAGCTCAAGAGCACGGCCGTGATCACGATCCCGACGTTGTGGATATGAAGGTGCGTGAACGCGAGCGTGATGATCGTCACGACGAGACCGACGAGCAAGCCGCGCATGATGCCGCCCATCATGTAGCCGACGACGATCAGCCAATTCGGCAACGGCGCCACGAGCAGCTCTTCGATGTGCTTGCCGAACTTCGCGCCGAAGAAAGACGACACGACATTGCCATATGAGTTCGTGACCACCGACATCATGATGAGTCCCGGCGCGATGTACTGAATGTACGTGTAGCCGCCCATGTCGCCGATGCGGCGCCCGATGAGACTCCCGAAGATGACGAAGTACAGCGTCGCCGTGATCGCAGGCGGCACGAGTGTCTGCGCCCAAATGCGAATGATGCGGCTGAACTCGCGGATGACGATCGTGTTGAAGCCGACGATATTGGTCTTGAAAAGCATGAAGGGGTTAGCGGTTAGTGGTTAGCAGTCAGCTAAGAAGGACACATCAAGTGGTGAATCGCAAATCTTGAACAGTAGCGGAGGTTGCCGGGAGGCGTTTCGAACTCACCGCCAACCGCTAACCGCTAGCCGCTTCCTTCTGCACGAGCCGCATGAATAACTCTTCCAATCGATTCGTCTTGTTGCGCATCGAGAGCACCTCGATGCCCGCCGTGCTCAATCGCGAAAAGATGTCGTTCAGATTCTGGTCTTTCGACACCTCGACCTCGAGCGTGTGATCGTCCGGCATCGTGAGCGTGTAGCCAGGCAGCTCCGGGAGCGAGGTGAGTGGGTTACGCAAGTTGAACACGAACGCTTCCGTATGCAGCTTGCGCAAAACGCGGCTCATGCGATCGTTCTCGATGATCCGCCCTTGGTCGATGATTGCGACATGACGACAGAGGTTCTCGGCTTCCTCGAGATAGTGCGTCGTCAAGATGATCGTCGTGCCGGCCTCGTTGATCTGGCGCATGAACGTCCACATCGAACGGCGCACCTCGATGTCGACGCCGGCGGTCGGCTCGTCGAGAATCAGGAGCTTCGGCTCGTGCATGAGCGCGCGCGCGATCATGAGGCGGCGCTTCATGCCGCCTGAGAGCGTACGCGAGATGCTGTTGCGCTTATCCCAGAGCTGTAGTGCCTCGAGATACTTCTCCAGCCGATCGTGGGCGACGCGCCGCGGCAAGCCGTAGAAGCCGGCTTGGTTGACGAGGATCGTCGAGACGGTTTCGAACTGGTTGAAGTTGATTTCCTGCGGTACGACGCCGATGCAGGATTTTGCAAGCGCGAGTTGCGTGTCGAGGTCGTAGCCGAAGACCTCGACCTTCCCGCCTGTCTTGTTCACCAGGGAGGTGACAATCCCGATCGCGGTTGTCTTTCCGGCGCCGTTCGGACCCAGGAGGGCGAAGAAATCCCGTTCCTCGACATCCAAGTCGATGCCCTTCAGGGCGCGAACGCCATTCTTATAAGTCTTGGTCAGTTGTCGGAACGAGAGCGCTTTCATGCGCGCGAAGCCTATCGGCCCATGTGCGGAGCGGCAAGGCGAGTCGCATCACGAGATAAGTGAACGATCGACAACGACGGGCCCTCAGAAGACAACCGAATGCGGTTCGGGCGACGCCTTTCGCGACCTTTGCACCGGCCAGCGCGAGCGGGCATCATTGCGCCGAGCCTCGTTCGAAGCTCGGCGCCTCCGATAAGTCGATATGTACACGAGCTTTTTCGGCCTCGGCGAAAAACCCTTCGCCATCACCCCCGACCCCCGCTACCTCTTCATGAGCGAGCGGCATGCGGAGGCGCTTGCCCATCTGCTTTACGGGATCAACGAGGCCGGCGGCTTCATCCAGCTGACCGGCGAGGTGGGCACCGGCAAGACCACGGTCGTTCGCTCTTTGTTGGAGCGCATGCCGGGGCACGCGGACGTCGCCGTCATCCTCAATCCACAGCTCACGCCGCTCCAGTTCGTGCTGACGATCTGCGAGGAGCTCGGCATCTTCGTTCGGGATGACGACACCGGCAGCATCAAAGATCTGGTAGACATCCTCAATAAGCGCCTGCTGGAGGCGCACGCGAAAGGCCGGCGGGTCGTCGTGATCGTCGATGAGGCGCAGAACCTGACGCCTGAAACGTTGGAGCAAGTTCGCCTCCTGACGAACCTCGAAACGGCCTCGCATAAGCTCCTTCAGATCATTCTCATCGGACAACCGGAACTGCGCGATGTGCTCGCCCGCGTTGAGCTCCGCCAGCTCGCGCAGCGCATCACGGGGCGCTATCACCTCGCACCGCTCTCCAAGACCGAGACCGCGGCCTACATCCGCCATCGTTTGAAAGTCGCCGGCACAAACAATGAGATCTTTACGCCAGCGGCACTGCGCGAAGCGCATCGGCTGAGCGATGGCATTCCGCGGATCATCAATGTCATCTGCGATCGCGCGTTGCTGGGCGCATTCACGCAGGAACAGCATCGCATCGGTCCGAACCTCATCCGTGCCGCGGCCTCGGAGGTCTACGGACGCTCCTTCAATCCGCAGTGGATGCGCTGGCTCGTCGCGGGCTCCGCGGCGATCGGCGCGGCAGTGCTTGCATTCGCCGTGTGGTTGGTCGTCGATATGTATCGCGGTTCGCCGATCCAGCCCTCACTCGCTGCGGCCGAGACCGAGCTTCCCGCCCCGGAGGCACAGCCGATCGCGCACGTCGATGCGGCTCCCTCAGCCGAAGACATCGGCATGGCGCCGCCTGACATCGATGCGTTGCTCGAATCACATGCGGACGAGACGAACACGGAGGCGGCGTTCGCACAGCTCTTCTCTTTATGGGGCGGGCGCTTCGATTCCGCGAATGGCCGGCCGTGCGACCAAGCGCTCGCGCAAGGGCTCGAGTGCGTTTATCAGCAAGGCTCGTGGGGCCAGCTTCGTACGCTCAATCGACCCGCGATTCTGACGCTCGTCGACGACGGCGGAGACGCACACCAAGTCGTCGTCTCGCGACTCGACTCGTCCACTGCGCAGATCAAGTTGTCGAGCGCAGAGTTCAATGTGCCGATCGCCTCGATCTCGCGCTTCTGGTTCGGCGACTACCTCGTGCTATGGCGGCCGCAGGTTGGCGCTCCGCGCGCCCTCTCCGCGGGCATGCAAGGCGAAGGCGTGTTGTGGTTGCGCAAGACGCTCAATAGGATTCATGGACGGCCCGCCGACGAGCCAACGAGCGACTACTACGATCAAGAACTGGTGCACATGGTCGAAGAGTTTCAGCGGCGCCATCGATTGCGCGTGGACGGTATCGCCGGGGTGCAAACGCAAATCGTGCTCGACGCGCTCGCCAACTCATCGGATGCGCCGCTTCTGATCGCACAAGATTCGACGAGCACAGGAGCGTCCGGATGAGCTTCATCCTCGAAGCGCTCAAGAAATCCGAGAACCAACGTCAGCGCCACGTGGGTCCGTCGCTCGCCGATGTGCAGGTCAGCGCACCGCGAGAAGAGAAGCCCTGGTGGGCGTTCGCAGTCGGTGCGCTTCTGCTCGCGAACCTCGCGGTATTGCTGTTCGTGCTCTTGCGCGACAAGGAAACGGAAGCGGCGCCGCCAAGTACCGCCACGGTTCAACAGCCTGTTCAAGCCCCTGTGCAACAAGCCGCTCCGGTGGTCCCCGCACCCGCACCGCAGCGCGCGCCCGCTCAACCTCGCGTCGATAGTCGAGCGATTACGAGTCCCGCCGTGCGCTCGCTCGCTGATGAAGCAGCCGTCGACAGCTACGGAACGGACGGATATCCGCTCGACCACCCGAGCCTCGCGGCGGCAGCGAAGGTGCCTGAAGGGCCGCCGATCGTGCGCCCGATCGAAGGACAGACGATCGGCCCGGGATTTGCGCGTCCTCAGCCCACGCGGGCGGCTGCCGAGCCCGCCGAAGTCTTACCAACCGTGCGAGATCTGGCCGCGAGCGGCACGAACCTGCCTGAGATGCACTTGGACATCCATGTCCATTCCGCGAATCCCGCTGAGCGGTTCGTCTTTGTGAATATGCGCAAGTACGTCGAGGGGCAGACGCTCGCCGAAGGTCCCGCGATCGAGCGCATTACGAGCGACGGTGTCATCCTCAATCATCGCGGGATGCGATTCTTACTGCCGCGGCAGTAACCCGTGCCGTGCGGCGGCGCGCTCTTTAATTCTGGCTACAGCCCACAGCCTGCAGCCCTGTTGCTAGCTTTGCGCTCGCGTATGCGTAACCGGCTTCGATGGCACGATCGAACGCGCGCCAATTGAGCATGTCGATTTCCTCGAGCGGCGGCTGCAACAGCAGATCCGACAGCTCGCGACGGCTTGCCGTATTCGCGGCGCTGTTCACCATCCCGGATCGCCACAGAATCTGCAGAATGTTGATGCGGTGCTTGCGGCCTCGAAACCATTTGAGCACGCGCCACAAAGGCGGCGCATCCGAGTCGACGCTGTCCGTTGTGAATACGCGATCGGCGCCGACGTCCACTCCGATGATCTTTCCCATACGCGAATCGCGCATCACGTCCACCGGCAGGTTATTGATGGTCGCGCCATCGACGAACAATTCCGCGTTGTGAACGACGGGCGGCAATACACCGGGAATCGCGACGCTCGCTCGCAGCCAGCGCCACAGCTCGCCGCGACGATGCACCGCGATCTGCCCCGAGCTCAGGTTCGTTGAAACACAGAAGTACGGCGTCGGCAGATCTTCGATCGCTGCATCTTCGAATTCGCGTTTGAGCAGCCCGGTGACCTTGCGACCGGAGGCAAGCGCAACGAGCGGTAACGTGTAGTCGTTCACGGGATTCGTTTCGACGAAGCTGCGCCGCACGCGCTCGATGAGCTCTCGATCGTCCCATTCGGAAGCAAAGCCCGCCGCAATCACTGCGCCGATGCTCGTTCCGCCGATGGCGTCCACATCGATGCCCGCTTCGCGGATCGCGCGGAGCACACCCAGATGCGCAAAGCCGCGCGCGCCGCCGCCGGAGAGCACGACACCGAGCGACTGGCCCGTGATCGAGCGCGCAAGTCGAGCGACGTCGCGAGGACCGCGGACGTGATGGTGAGACAACGCTGGCTTCAACGTGAGCCACCGCGCGGCTGCGCCGCGAACGATGCGACCATAGTGCAGAAGCACCATCTCCATTCGCTGCGCGATCATCGCGCGCGAGAGCTCCGCGTTCAGCGCACGCCACTCGCTTGGCGTGCTATCGGCTCGCGCGAGTAGCAGCACGGCATCCGCTTGGCGCAAGCACAGCTTCGTCCACTTGCTCGGTTCGACATCGCACACGTAGACGACGAACTCGTTCGCACGTTCGAGCGCGTGAAACCAAGCGCTCGTGTGATTCTCGCCATGACGATTCCAGACGAGCTCGGTGCGCCCGAGCTTCTTGAGCTCGGTTGCGAACTCAGACGCGAAGGCGGTTGCGTCATCCGCGAGCGAGTGGGGCACGATTGCGATCGTACGAGGAACGGTACGATGACCTCTCGTTTGCTGCTGCGTCGATTCCAGGCGCTGCACCATCAATTGAGACAGACGCAGCAAGCCCTCCGGATGCGACAGCATCAATTCCTCGAAGTCCTTGCGCGATAACCTGCCGAGCTCCGAATCGCGCAACGCAATGACGGTCGCATTGCGCGACTTTCCAGAGATGAGGGCCATCTCTCCGACGGTTTCTCCCGCGCTGATTCGTCCGACCGAGCGGCGGTGACCGCCCGGCGTCACCGTGAATGCGCCCAAGCTGCCGCTCGCGACGAAGTACAGCGCATCGGGGGCATCGCCCGCTTCGAACAACGTGGTACCGCCCGGCAACGAGAACCAACGAATGCGGGCGACGATTGCATCGAGGAGCTGCGACTCGAGATTCGCAAACAGCGGCACGACCCGAACCAATGACTCGACGTCCAAGGTCTCGGGTTGCTGGCGGATGTTGGGCGACGGCACGCTCATGGGTCATCCGACTCTACGCCGCTGATCGCCCAGGAAAATCCGACCAATGCTCAATGCCAGCGCGAAGCCGCGCCCCACGCCAGGGTCCGCCGCAGAACGCGAGCCAAGGCTGGGACCGGCATCACGTTGGACAGTCATCTAGTTGTTGACACAACGTCAATGCCGGCGCTAGGCTCGCCGCATGTCGTCATCACTCGCCGACCGCCGCCAGGAAGAGAAGGATCGTCGCCGCGTCGAAATCGTGGAGGCGGCGGAATCGCTCTACAAAGAGCTTGGCTGGGATGCCGTGACGATGGACAGCGTCGCGAAGCGCGCGCGCTTGAGCCGCGCACTCGTCTACGTGTACTTCAAGGATAAGAAGGACCTGCATTTCGCGATTTCGGCGCGCGCGCTCGAAACGCTGCACCGACGCTTCGAAGAAGCGAGCGGGCGAAGCAGGACCGGCCTCGACAAGATCGTCGCGATCGGCCGCGCCTACATGGCGTACGCCCAAGAATTTCCTTACTACTTCGATGCTTGCGCTCGATTAGAGCTGCATGTGCCCGACGCCACGATCAGCCCCAGCGAGCAGGAACTCGCGTGCATGAGCGCGGGACGCGGTGTCCATGAGGTCGTCGTCTCGGCTCTGAAGCTGGGGCAGCACGACGGCACGATCCGCGCTGACCTCGGCGATCTCGCAGTGACCTCACGTGTCTTGTGGGGCTTCACGCACGGAATCATCCAAATCGCGATGACGAAGGGCGAGCCGCTCGCGCAAGCGGGCATTGGCGTGCCCCAGCTCACCCAGCACGCCATCGATCTGATTCGCGGCATGTTGGCGGGCCCTAACGCCTCTTGATCCGATTTTTTTTGCGCAATCTTTGACACGTGTCTAACGACTGAACACCTAACCCGCACGGACAGAAAGGTTGCCCGCCATGGGACGTCGAGCGATTCCGTTTCTCAGTGCCGCACTCAGAGCTAGCGCGCTCGCCTCGATCGTGCTCGGCACGCCTATCGCCAGCGCTCAAGCGCCTTTTGATGAGGTGATCGAGCGCTACGTCGTCGAGGGGTTGGGCAATAATCTTGCTCTGCAAAGCGAAGCGCTCGAGGTCGAGAAGGCTGCGAAGGCGCTCGCGGAAGCACGCGCACGCTTCCTTCCTGAAGTCAGTCTCGAAGCGCGCTACTCCCGTGCCGAGGGCGGCCGCGAGATCGCCATCCCGCTCGGCACCGCGCTCAATCCCGTTTACTCGACCTTGAACGAGATGCTCGTCGAACAAGGCCTCGATCCGCGCTTTCCGCAAGTACGCGATGAAACGGTGCCCTTCTTACGCGAGCGCGAGCAAGACACTCGCATCATCGTCCGTCAGCCGATCTATGCGCCTGCGATCCCCGCCGCCGTGCGCGCGCAACGCGCTCTCCTCGATGCAAGCAGCTATCGACGCATGGCGATTGCGCGTGCGCTGAGACGCGACATCACGATTGCCTATGTCGATTGGCTCAAGGCCCGCAACTCGGTCGAGATCGTGGGCGCGAGCGAAGCGCTGCTGCGCGAGAACCTGCGTGTGAACCAAAGCCTGCACGAGAACGGCAAGATCACCGAGGACCAGGTGCTGCGCGCCCGCGCCGAGCTACTCGCCGTCGAACAGCAGAAGCGCGAGATCGAAAACCTCGCGAGCCAAGCGCGGAGCTATCTCAATTTCCTATTGAACCGCGAACTCACGGCCGAGATCGAACCCAGCGTGGCACCCGCGACATTGAAGGCGAGCGACACTGCGCTCGAGCGACTGTGGGCCAATGCACTCGCACGCAGGCCGGAAGTTGCGCAGGTCGAAGGGCTACGCGAGGCGAGCGAGCAGCAAGTGCGCATCGCTCGGCATCGCAAGTGGCCAACTCTCTCGATCGGTATCGACGCGGGCACGCAAGGAGACCGCTACAGAATCGGTGACGGTTACAACTTCGGTGTGGCGTCTTTGGTCTTCACATGGCGACTCTTCGACGGCGGTGCCGATTCCGCACGCATCGCGCAAGCCCGCGCGGCAGAGCGACAACTGATCTTGCGAGAAGAAGAGATCGCTCAACAGATTCGTCTTGAAGTTCAGCAAGCCTACGATCGCTTGCAGAGCGCACGCGACTCGCTGGCAACGGCCGAGGCTCGCGCCGATGCGGCGCGTGCAGCGTTCCGAATCGCAAGCCGCAAGCGCGACGAAGGCGTCATCAATCAAGTCGAGTTCATCGACGCTCGCAGCACACTCACGAGCGCGGAGCTCAATCTCGCCATCACGCGCTTCGACGTGCTCGCACGTCGCGCCGAGCTCGAGTACGCGACATCCGCCGGCGAGCTGCCGGTCGCACCTGCCTCAGGAGTCTAGTCGATGCGAACCGCTGTCTCTTTCAGCTTGATGGTCGCGGTCTTAGCTCTGGGCGGATGCTCGGAACCGGAGCAAGAAACCGCAGCCGCCGGCACGCCCGTTCGCGTCGCGGAAGCCACGAGCGGACCTGCAGTCCCGCCGATCCGCACGAATGGCCTCGTGGCGAACGCCGATGAGTTTCGACTGGCGTTCAAAGTGGGCGGTGTCGTTCAGCGCATCGCAGTCAATGCGGGAGATCGCGTTCGGCGGGGACAGAAGCTTGCCGAGATCGAACAGACGGAAATCGCGGCGGAGGTCGAACAAGCACGGCAAGCGCACGAGAAAGCGAAGCGCGATCTCGATCGCGGAGAGAGACTGTATCGCGACAGCGTGATCACGCTCGAGCAGCTCGAGGATCTGAAGACGCAAGCGGCCGTTGCCGCCGCTGGGTTGCGTGCAGCGGAATTCAACCGCAGCTACGCAACGATCGTCGCGCCGCACGACGGCATCGTGCTCCGACGGCTCGCCGAAGAGCGCGAGCTCGTCGCTGCTGGCGAACCGATTCTCGTGCTCGGCGCGCACACCAAAGGGTTTGTCGTTCGCGCAAGCCTCTCCGATCGCGAGATCGTGCAAGTCAGAGCGGGCGACACCGTGCAGGTCCGCCTCGATGCACTACCCGGCGAGGTCGTCCCCGCGACCATCACTGAAGTGGCGAGCGCGTCCGAACCCACGGGCTTGTTTACGATCGAAGCCACGCTGAATGAGGTCGAGCTGCCGCTCAAGAGCGGACTCGTTGCCAAGCTGACGATTGAGCCGTCCGCGGCGAGCGCGTCCTCCAAGGTGTACATCCCGATCGCCGCCATCGTCGAAGGACAAGGCCACAGCGCAAGCGTTTTCGTTCCGAACGAAGGCCGAGCGCAACGACGCGAAGTGCAAGTCGCCTTCATCGACGGTGAGCGCGTGGCGCTCGCGAGCGGCCTGAACGCGGGCGAGCGCATCGTCACGGATGGAGCGCTCTATTTGGAAGAAGGCGAGGCGATCAGCATCGTCGAGGACGACACGCCTGTCGCGGACCTGCCCGCGACGAGCGATCGCGCCCGTTCGGCGCGTTGACCTGCGGTGCAAACTCTATAAGGGATTGAATCATGCGCCTGCTCGAATTCCCCGTTCGACGCTATCAGTTCACGCTCGTCGCATTCTTGTGCCTCATCGTGATGGGCTGGTTCGCCTTCGCTAGCGTGCCGCGAGAAGAGGATCCGTTCTTCAAGATTCCGGGCTTCTTCATCACGACGATCTATCCGGGCGCCGATCCGAAGGATTTGGAACGTCTCGTGGTCAAGCCGATCGAGGATCGGCTCGCCGAGCTCGACGATGTGAAGACGATCGAAACCACGATCTCCGACGGCGTTGCTTTCATCACGATTGAGTTTCTCGCGTCCGCCGATGCGGAAAAGAAATACGACGAAGTCACGCGCGAAGTGAACGCCTTGCGCCCTGAGTTACCGCAGGACGTCGCTTCGCTCGAGGTTCGCAAGATCAGTCCCGGCCTCGTGAATATCGTCCAGCTCGCACTCCTGTCCGAAGACGCCTCGTATCGCGAGCTCGAGGATCACGCGCGCGAGCTGAAAGATGCGCTGAAAACTGTCGATGGGGTTCGCACCGCCGAAACGTGGGCGTTCCCGAAACGCGAGCTGCGGGTCGAGGTCGATCTGAAACGTATGGCGGAGCTCGGCGTGTCGCCGAGCCAAGTGATTCAAGCCGTCGAAAGCGAGAACGCGAATATCCCCGCCGGCGTCGTCGATCTCGGACCGCGCAGCTTCAGCTTGAAGACCTCAGGCAGCTACACGTCGCTCGATGAAGTTCGAGATACGGTCGTCGCATCGCACGAGGGCCGCATGGTTCGCGTGCGCGATGTTGCGAACGTGAGTTGGGAATCCCAGCCGTGGAGCTATGTGGGCCGCTTCAACGGCAAGCGTGCAGTGTTCGTGACCGCGAACCAGAAAGAGGGCTACAACATCCTCGAAGTGCGCAAGCGCATCGACGAGGCCTTGCAGCGTTTCGAGGCAGGGTTACCCAATCGCATCGAGCTTCAGCGCGGCTTCGACCAATCGCGCAACGTCGGTGCACGACTGTCGCGCTTGTACACGGACTTCGGCATCGCGATCTCGCTCGTCATGTTGACGCTGCTGCCGCTCGGCTGGCGTGCGGCGGGCATCGTGATGATCTCAATTCCGCTCTCGCTCGCCTTCGGGCTCACGGTCCTGTACGCGCTCGACTATTCGCTCAACCAATTGTCGATCGCGGGCTTCGTCGTCGCGTTGGGACTGTTGGTCGATGACTCGATCGTCGTGACCGAAAACATCGCGCGGCACCTTCGCGAAGGAAAATCTCGGACCGACGCCGCGCTCGCGGGAACGCGCCAGATCTTCGTCGCGATCCTCGGCTGCACGGCCACACTGATCTTCGCGTTCTTGCCGCTGCTCGCGTTGCCCGGCACGGCGGGCAAGTTCATTCGCGTGCTGCCGATGACTGTCGTCGCAACGATCTTGGGATCACTGCTGATCGCGCTCTTCATCATTCCGTTCTTGGCGAGCCGCGTGCTCAAGGAGAACGAAGATCCGCACGGCAACGCGATCCTACAGCGCGTGATGGGCGCGATCCATCGCTACTATCGTCCCGCGTTGCATTACTGCTTAGCGCGCCCGAAGCGCACCGCCGTCATCGCGATCGGCGGTTCGCTGCTCTTGTCTGGCGTTCTCGCTCCGATCGTCGGCAGCAGCTTATTTCCGAAGGCTGACACGCCGCAGTTCTTGATCGCAATCGAGGCGCCGAACGGGACGAGCCTGGCGGAGACGGATCGAGCGCTCAAGTTCGTGGAGGCGGAGCTCGCCAGCATGCCGGGCGTGAAGAGCTGGTTCTCCAATCTCGGCCATGGCAACCCGCAGATCTATTACAACCACATCATGCGCAACGATGCCGCGAATTACGCAGAAATATTCGTACAGCTCGACGAGTACGACACGCGCAAGACGCCGAAACACCTCGATGCGCTGCGCGATGCGCTGGATCGCTACCCGAATGCGCGCATTTACGTGAAAGAGTTCGTCAACGGTCCGCCGATCACTGCGCCGATCGCCGTTCGTGTGATCGGCCGCGACCTAGACACGATCGAAGAACTGGCAGCACGCGTCGAGAAGCTGATCGAAGAGACGCCCGGCACGCGCGATGTGCTGAATCCACTCAAGATCTCGCGTACGAACTTGAAGCTCGCCGTCGACTCGCAGAAGGCGAGCCAGCTCGGCGTGCCCACGGTCGAGTTCGATCGCGCAGTGCGACTCTCGGTCGCCGGTATCCCAGCGGGGACCTTCAAGGACGCGAGCGGCGAGCAATATGACATCGTCGTTCGCACGCCGGTCGGCGTACGCGCGGACCTCGACACGCTCGATGAGGTGCGCGTGCCGACGTTGTCGGGTGCCACATTGCCGCTCTCGCAGCTGGCCACACTGGAGTTCGAGAAAGCACCGACGCAAATTCAACGCTACAACCGTGAACGCTCGGTCACGATCGATTCGGAAGTGCAACGCGGTTTCAACACGGCGAAGGTCACGGCGGACGTCGTGAGGCAGCTCGATCAAATGGATTGGCCGCGCGGCTATCGCTACGTGCTCGGCGGCGAAGCGCAGTCGAGCGAGGAATCGTTCGCAGGCATCGGGACGGCGATCATCGTCGCGCTGTTCGGCATCTTCGCAGTGCTCGTGCTCGAATTCGGCAGCTTCAAATCGACACTGATCGTGCTCACCGTCGTGCCGCTCGGCGTGCTCGGCGGCTTCTTGATGCTGCTCATCACCGGCAACTCGCTGTCGTTCACCGCGAGCATCGGCTTCATCGCGCTCATCGGTATCGAGATCAAGAACTCGATCTTGATGGTCGACTTCACGAACCAATTGCGCGAGGAAGGTCTGCCGCTCGATGAGGCGATCGAACAAGCCGGCGAGATTCGCTTCTTGCCAATCTTGTTGACATCAGCCACTGCTATCGGCGGATTGATGCCGCTCGCGGCACAGAACATCGGCCTCTACTCGCCGATGGCTTGGGTGATCATCGGCGGTCTCATCTCATCGACGCTTCTGTCACGTCTCGTGACGCCGGTGATGTACAAGCTGATCCCGCCCGCCATCGAACCCGTGCGCAGCGATGCCCGCACATCAGGTGCAGCCGGCGCCGCGCCGGCGCCGGTTTGAGCGCGGCGCTGCGAATGTGAAGTGTAAGGTGTATGGTGTGAGGCCAGAGAGAACTGCCGCGCCTTCTGACTTCACACGTCACTCCTCACACGTTACACGCTCCCAACACGATGAAGCTCGAAACCCTCTCGATCCATGTCGGTCGCGACGTGGAACCCACGGCCGGCGACGTTGCACCAGCCATTCATCTCTCGACGACGTTCGAGCGCGATGCAGACGGCAGCTTCTCGCGCGGATACTCATATGCGCGCCCAGACAATCCGAGCCGACGCGCACTTGAGCAATGCCTAGCGAGCCTCGAAGGCGGTGCGGACGCAACGACCTACTCGTCCGGATCGGCGGCGTCGTTTGCTGTGTTCAGCCTTCTGCGCCCAGGCGATCATGTCGTCGCGCCGATCGAGGCCTATCACGGCACCGCACAGCAGCTCCGCGATATCTGTGCGCCGATGGGCGTCAAGCCGGAGTTTGTCGACTTCACTCGCACGGATGCGGTGCGCGCAGCCCTCACCGAGCGTACTCGATTGGTGTGGATCGAAACGCCCTCCAATCCGATGCTG
This sequence comes from Lysobacterales bacterium, assembly GCA_044506405.1. GTDB lineage: Bacteria > Pseudomonadota > Gammaproteobacteria > Steroidobacterales > Steroidobacteraceae > Steroidobacter. The sequence continues at coordinate 17,619 of JBIQKP010000055.1, forward strand.
AATATCACGGACATCGAGGCGGTCACCGCGGCGGCGCATGAACGCGGTGCCCTCGTGTGCTGCGACAACACGTTCGCCACACCGATTTGGCAGCGCCCGTTCGAGTTGGGCGCCGATCTCGTCATGCACTCGAGCACGAAATATTTCGGCGGTCACAGCGATGCGATGGGCGGCGCGGTCATCGTTCGCGAGCGCGGCGAGTTGGCGGAGCAACTGCGTGCCTATCAGGGGATCGCAGGCGCAGTGCCTTCACCTTTCGATTGCTGGCTGATCCGCCGAAGCCTCACGACGCTCACGTGCCGGGTACGGGCGCAGACAGAGAACGCCCGACTGCTGGCCGAGTTCTTGAGCGCTCACCCGCAAGTCGAACGTGTCTTCTATCCGGGTCTGGAATCACATCCCAATCATGCGATCGCCCGCAAGCAAATGAAGGGCGGCTTTGGCGCGATGCTCTCGTTCTGCGTGCGCGGCGGGCGCGATGAAGCGTTCGACCTCGCGGCGCGCACGAAGCTCTTCATCCGAGCAACGAGTCTTGGCGGTGTCGAATCGTTGATCGAGCACCGCCAATCCGTCGAAGGACCGCATACCGTGACGCCGCCCAACTTACTGCGGCTGTCCATCGGCTTAGAGCACGCCGACGATCTGATCGCCGACTTGGGTGACGCGCTCCGCGCTGCCCGTTAACCGATCAGTTGTTCGCTTGCTCGTCGGGCGAACCGTAATAGGTCGTGGTGCCGGAATCATTCGCGGCAGATTCGTTCGCCGGAGGTGTCGCGGCGGGTGCGTTCGCCGTCTGGGATTCGCTCTGCTGCTGTTTGCTGCAGGCGGCGAGTGCGGTACCGATCATCAGAAAAGCGGCGGCCAATACGAGTGCTTGACGGTTCATCGGCTCTCTCCTCGTGATTCGGGTCATAGGAGGCTCGACGCCGCATTACGTCGCCAACCGGAGAGCATTGTCAACGCGTCGAGCCTTACGATTCTGATGTGCGATGCAGCACCTCGAGCTACGGTTAGGTTAGAGTCGACCGGGGCATGATGTCTTACTCACAAGAACAAGCAGTCCGTCGGCGGATCGTGCGCAAGCGAGTCATCCTCGGCACCGTGCTCGCCTGGTGGGTCGGGCTCGGCACCTGGCATTCGATCAAGCCAATGCCGCCCGGCACCGATGTCGCGACCGAGGCGTTCGCAGGGCCAGCGCAGGAGGTCGAGTTCCTGTACGACCTCACGTATGCCGACGCGTACGGGCGCCCGCAGCATGAGCAGCGCATCTTCGACGAGGTCTTTCGCATCATCGACGAGGCGGAAACGTTCGTCGTCGCGGACTTCTTCTTGGTCAACGATCTGATGGGCGCAGCGAACGACGTCCATCGCGCGCTGAGCCGCGATCTTACGGAGAGGCTGATCGCCCGCAAGCAAGCGCGACCCAACCTCGCCGTGCTGTTCGTGACCGATCCCATCAACGACGTCTATGGAGGCATGCAGGCGCCCTTGCTCGATGCGATGCGTCGTGCAGGTATCGATGTGGTGATGACAGACCTGACGGATCTGCGCGATTCGAATCCGATCTACTCACCCTTGTGGCGCACGTTCGTGCAATGGTGGGGCAACTCGACTGAAGGCGGCTCGATGATGAACCCCTTCACGAGCGAGCCGGCGCCGATCACGCTGCGAAGCTGGCTCGCACTGCTCAATTTCAAGGCGAATCATCGCAAGCTCATCGTCGCGGACCGAAGCGATCAGTCGCTCGTCGCACTCGTCGCCTCCGCAAACCCGCACGATGCCAGCAGCGCTCACTCGAACGTGGCCGTCCGCTTCACGGGCGCGCTCGCGCAGGAGATCGTGGCGAGCGAGCTCGCGATCGCGCGCGGGGCCGGATGGCGCGGGCATATCTATGCGCCAAGCGCGGAGCCCGGCACGACGCCATCGAGCGATGAGGCGGTGCAGCTTCGCTTCCTAAGCGAGGAATCGATCCGCCGCCACTTGCTGGAGACGATCCAAGCGTGCCGCGCTGGCGATTCGATCAGCATCGCGACGTTTTATCTATCCGACCGCAGTATCGTCGATGCGCTGCTGCAGGCGGCGAGCCGCAATGTCGCGGTCCGTCTGATCCTCGACGCGAATCGCGATGCGTTCGGACGGCAAAAGGATGGCGTGCCAAACCGGCCGGTCGCGAACGAGCTCGTGGAGAAAAGCGGCGAGCGAATCGAAGTCCGCTGGTATCGAACGCACGGCGAGCAATTCCATACGAAGCTCGCACTCATCCAACAGGGCGAGCGATTCATCGCGTCGCTCGGCTCGGCGAATCTCACACGCCGTAACATCGGGAACTACAATCTGGAGGCGAACATCGCGATCGAGACCTCGAGTGGCGCGCCGATCGCGCTCGAGATGCAGGCGTACTTCGATCGACTTTGGAACAACGAAGGTCCTGCAGGCGTGCAGTTCACGGCGCCGTTCGGCGCATTCGAGGACAACGACCGCGGCCGCTACTGGCGCTATCGCATCATGGAAGCGACGGGGTTGAGTACGTTTTGAGAGAAGAAGGATCTCTCGCAGAGCGCGCAGAGTTCGCAAAGCAGGAAATCTATCTAACGACGGAAAGAGCAGATCCGAATCAGATTCACGAAGGGGCTTTTTCCCCTAATTCGATTCTTCCCTTTGCGAGCTCTGCGTGCTCTGCGAGAGATCTTGTTTATCGGCCAGCAGCTTTATCGCCTTCCACCGCGGCTGCGACCTGCGCACCGAGATCGAGGATCGCGCGATGCGCGGCCGCTTCGAATGCGGCGGCGACTGCGCTCATACGATTGTCTTCAGCATCGACACGCGCTTCCGATTGAACCGTTTTGACGAGCTGGCGATCGGAGACGCGAATCAATCGCCCGACGAACGTCACGTGCACGTTCGGCGTATCGCTTCGCGGTGTGTACTCCGCTTGAAAGTCGCGCACCTGCAAATCCAGCACGTAATCGCCCGCGACGCGCGCCTGCTCAGGCGTGACGCTGCGAAAGATTTTCTGGTTTTCCAGCGAATCGACGACCAGGTTCTGCACGACTTCGAGCGAGCGACTGCCCCAGCGGACTCGACGGTAGAAGTCGAGCTCTCGACCTTTCAGCACCGCGATGCGGTCGGTGTCGAGTCCTGCCGCCATATCGGGGCGACTGATCGACACGTCGACTGGAATCGAGCTGCGCGATGTTTGTGCCGCGGGCGCTGCGGCGAGGACATAGTTGGCCGGCACAGGCGTATCGCTGTCGAACAGCGATCCGGTGCTGCATGCCGCCAGCAGCGCTGCCAGCGCGAGCGCAATGCCGGCGCGCGTGACGGAACTGATGAAGGCAGGACGCTCGCTCCCGCTGGGCTGAAACGAGACACTCACCTTCTGACCTCCATCACTTTCATCGCCTCCATCACGTTTGCCTACGGGCGGATTTCCACGCCGCTCTCCTGCGGCTCATAGATGATCTGCGACGGGTTCTCCTGCAGATTGCGCGACAGGTCACGGAACTCGCGCGCGGCGGAGCGCGCCTCTCGCACGAGCCGTTCGAGCTCGAACATGCCGTGCTCCGTGAAGTGCCCAAGTTGCGTTTCGCTCTTGCGCGTGAACGCGTCCACGCGCTCGGATGCTTTCGCAAGGTTCTCCGCGACCTCAGTCATGCGGGCAACGGCATCGCGCACGCCAGGACGCGCCTCGTCCGTCATCGCCCGCAAGGATTCGGCCGCGCCATTGATCTCACTGACCGTGCTTCGTAGCTCCTTCACGAGGGTTGCGACATCTTTCGAAGTGGCAGGCAATGTCGCCGTCGCCGCGCGGACGTCACGAATCGTATCGGCGAGGCCTTCCAGGTTTTCGTCCGACAACACACGCCCGAGCCGCTCGAGGATGGACGTCGCACGCCCCATCAGTTCGGGAAGACTCGCTAGAAAGACGTCGAAATCGGAGGCCACCGATTCGATCACCGGATACTGCGTGCCCGCGCGAAGCGGCTGTGTCTTATCCGCGCCCCCTTGCTCCTTGAGGTTCACATAGAGGAGCCCCGTGACGCCTTGAATGCCGAGGCTCGCGCGCGTGGCGGATGAAATCGGTGCGCTGCTGTCGATCTCCGCTACGACGATGACTCGGCTTGCGTCGTTGCGATCGATCGAGATTCGGCGCACGCGACCGACATCGACGCCGAGGTAACGCACGGGGCTGCCACGATCGAGGCCGCTGACGCTGCCCGCGAAGTAGATCTCGTATAAGTTGAATTCGCGGCCGTCGCGCGCGTCCGTGTACCACATCACGAACAGCACGGCCATCGCGACAGCGATCAGGATGAATGCGCCGACCGCGACATATTTGGCGTCCCGTTCCATGGCTCAGTTCGCTCCCGCCGTGGCTTGAGCTGCCCTTGCGCGCGGGCCGTGGAAGTACTCCTGAATCCACGGATGGGGATTGCTCATGATGCCTGTGAGCGTATCGACCACGATTTTCCTGTCAACCAAAACTGCCACCCGATTGCATGTCGCGATCAGTGTATCGAGGTCGTGAGTAATCATCACGATCGTGAGCCGCAGACTCCGGTGCAGGTAGGCGATCAGCTCATCGAAGCTCGCGGCAGAGATCGGGTCCAGCCCCGCGGTCGGCTCGTCTAGAAACAGGATATCGGGGTCCAAAGCGAGCGCGCGAGCCAGCGCGGCGCGCTTGACCATGCCACCCGAGAGTTGCGAGGGCAGCTTCCCGCCCGCTTCGATCGGGAGCCCGACCATGCGCAATCGCAGCTCGACGAGCGAGTTCAAGACCGTATCCGAGGTCTTGATGAACTCCCGCATGGGCAGTTGGATGTTCTCCGCCACGGTCAAAGAACTGAACAGCGCGCCGTGCTGAAACGTGACTCCGTAACGCCGCTTGATCGCGATGAGCTCTTCGTTCGACATCTGGGTGATGTCGGTCCCCTCAACACGCACCTCCCCTGCGTTCGGCCGATGCAGGCCGAGCATGGTTCGCAGGAGGACCGACTTGCCGCTACCCGAGCCGCCCACGATGCCCAACACCTCGCCCGCTTGAATATCGAGATCGATGCCGTCGTGCACGACTTGCCGGCCGAACCGGTTGACGAGGCCTCGAACCGAAACAATGGGAGAGGCGTTCACTGACGCCTCTCCCATTGAACGGCGGACGGCGGACGGCGGACGGTGAAAGAGGAACGACGCGTGACGCACGCGCGCGTGTGGTACGTTGCGCGCTCTTCTGTCACCGTCCGCTGTCCGCCGTCCGCCATTCACTTTCCTCTAGAAGTCGAGCTCGACGAACAGAACGGCGAATACCGCGTCCGCGAAGATCACGAGAAAGATCGACTGCACGACGGCGACCGTCGTGAGCCGGCCGAGCTCGCGCGAGGATTCGCGCACTTGGAGGCCGCGGTAAGTGCCGACCAACGCGATCACGAGCGCAAACACCGGCGTCTTGATGATGCCGGCCCAGAACGTCGTCGGCGCAAGCGCATCCTGCATCCGCGGCAAGAACTGATCGAGCGAAATATCGAGCAGCACGGACGAGAGCAATGCGCCGCCTGCGAGACCCATCCCGTCTGCGATTACGGTGAGTAGCGGGAGCGCGATCACGAGGCCGATCAGCCGAGGCAGCACCAACACTTCGAAATGATTGACGCCCATCGATTGCAGCGCATCGATCTCATCGTTGAGCCGCATGACACCGATCTCGGCCGCGAACGCGCTCCCCGAGCGGCCCGCGACGATGATCGCGGTCAGGAGCGGACTCATCTCGCGCAACACCGCGATCGCAACGAGATCCACCGTAAAGATCTCCGCCCCAAACTGCTGCAGCTGCTGCGCGCCGAGGTACGCCACGATCACGCTAATGAGGAAGGCGATCAGCGAGACGATAGGAATCGCCTGGATTCCCGTCTCATATATATGGCGCGCGATGGAAGGGATTCGGAGTCGCTTCGCGCTCGTGAATGCGCCCGCCGCATTGGTGGTGACTCGGCCGAAAAACCCGATCGAGTCCCGCGTCTGCTTCGCCCAAGTGACCGTGTTCCGGCCGATCCACACGAGCGCATCGCGGAGCGAGAGGCGGGGCTCCGGCGGCGAGACCTTCTCCTTGGGCTCGATGTGGAGTACGTCTTCGATGAAGTCGAAGTGCGTTGGCCGCTTTCCCTCGATGCGAACGCGCTCTCCAAACGCACCGAGCCATCGATGCAGCAACCACGCGCCCGAGAGATCGAGCGCATCGATGCCGCTGAAATCGACGGCCACGTGCTGCGACCCCGCAGGCACCTCGGCGAGGGCGGCTTCGATCTCGGCGATATTCTCGATACTCCATGCCCCTTTGAGGCGCACGATCAGCCCATCGCCGCTACGTTCCGACTCGAGTAGCACGTAAGAATGGCGTCCTTGGAAGACCGCCGGATGGTAGCAAAAGCGCCGGAACGAAGGTGAATGAGGTCAGCTTGCGGCACGAACCCTCGCCGATTCGCCGCCTGACGCTTGTTCGAGCGCCTCGAGGAAACGGCGCGTCCATGCCGAAATGTCGTTGCGCTTCAGGATTTGCAGCATCGATGCGTGACGCTCGCGCCGTTCAGGCAACGGCATCGAGAGCGCGGTTTGGATGGCATGGCTCACAGCGCGCGTGTCGTACGGGTTCACCAAGAGCGCCGCGTCGAGCTCGCGGGCCGCGCCGGCGAGCGTAGACAAGATCAAGACGCCGGGGTTCTCCGCATCTTGAGACGCGACGAACTCTTTTGCGACCAAGTTCATTCCGTCGCGCAGCGGCGTGACCAGACCGACGTTCGCTGCACGCAGAAACCCTGCGAGCGTCGCGTGCGGAAAGTTGCGGTTGAGATACCGGATCGGCGTCCAATCGGTGTCGGCAAAGCGTCCGTTCGTTCGCCCGGCCGCCTGTTCAAGTGCTTTGCGAATATCGGCGTAGGCCCGCACATCAGTGCGCGACAGCGGCGCGATCTGAATATACGTGATGCGGCCGATGTTCTCGGGATAGGTTTCGAGGAAGTGTTGATAGGCGGTAAACCGCTCGACGAGTCCCTTGCTGTAGTCGAGTCGATCGACTCCGATCATGAGCGAACGCGACATCAGGCTATCGATCATTCGCTTCACGACGTCCGATTCCGTCGCGGCGACCGCTTCAGACTGCAGCGTGTCCACATCGACGCCGATCGGGAACACGTCTGCGTGCAGCACTCGCTCGCCAATGCGGATTCGATTGTCCGAGAGGATCGCCTCGGAGCCGAAGAGATGCTCGATGCCGGAATGAAATGCACGCAGATCGTTCTCGGTTTGGAAACCCACGACATCGTAGTGCGTGAGGTCGCGCAGCAGCTCCGCATACGTCGGCAGCACCCGCAGCATCTCGATGTTCGGGAATGGGATGTGCAGGAAAAAACCGATCGGGCGACGCACGCCGCTTTCGCGCAATAGCCGACCGAGCGGGATCAAGTGGTAGTCATGGACCCAAACGACGTCTTGCGGCTGAAGGAGCGGCATGAGCTTCTGCGCGAACGTGCGATTGACGCTCTCGTACGCATCGCGGTCTTCGCCGGAGTAGCGCATCCCACGCAGGAAATAATGAAATAGGGGCCACAGCAAATCGTTCGAGTAGCCGTTGTAGTAACGCTCGTACTCCGCCTCGCGCAGCTCGATCGTGGCGTAGGTCACGCCCTCTCGGATGTGAATGTCGGGATCGCCCGGCTCGTGATCGATCGTGTCGCCACCCCAACCGAACCAAAGACCCCCGGTGCGTTTCAGCGCGCTCAGAATACCGACGGCCAAGCCGCCCGGCGCCGCAGTCTTGCGCGGGAGCGAAATCCGGTTTGAGACGCAAACGAGCCGGCTCACGGCGCTCCTGATCCTGTCGCAGATATAGGGACCCGTGTAAATAATCCCGGTGCCCGCGCGATTGTTCCGGTGGCGTCGTTTCCGTGAGTCCGACGCGTTCCCGGCGAACACATGGCAGCCGCCTGCAAACGCTTGTTAGAATCCGCGCCCCTCCGAATCGATGAGCCGTCCGAACAGTTGGAGCTTCAATGTCTACGAAAAGCCCAGTCAACGTCGCGATCACCGGCGCCGCCGGTCAAATCGGGTATGCCCTCGCCTTTCGAATCGCCGCGGGCCAAATGCTGGGCGAAGATCAGCCGATCAACTTGCATCTGCTGGAAATCACGCCGGCGCTCCCCGCGCTGCAGGGCGTCGTCATGGAGCTCAATGACTGCGCGTTTCCGACCCTCAACAAGATCGTGGCGACGGATGACGCGAAGGTTGCCTTCAAGGATTGCGATGTCGCGATGTTGGTCGGTGCGCGGCCCCGCGGGCCCGGCATGGAACGCAAGGACCTGCTCGTTGCCAACGCTCAAATCTTCTCTGCGCAGGGCAAAGCACTCGACGCGGTCGCAAAGCGCGATGTCCGCGTGCTCGTCGTCGGTAATCCCGCGAACACGAACGCACTGATCGCGCAGCGCAACGCGCCGAACCTCAACCCCGCGAACTTCACGGCGATGGTTCGTCTCGATCACAATCGCGCAGCTGCTCAGCTCGCGGAAAAGACGGGACAGCACGTCACGAACGTTCGTCGCATCACGATCTGGGGAAATCATTCCTCGACGCAGTATCCGGACCTCCACCACGCTCTCGTCGACGGGAAGCCCGCTCTGTCGCTCGTCGATCAGCAGTGGTACGCGGAGACGTTCATTCCGGTCGTGCAGCAACGCGGCGCCGCGATCATCAAGGCCCGCGGTGCGTCGTCCGCAGCCTCTGCCGCATCGGCTGCGATCGATCACGTCCGCGATTGGGTGAAGGGGACGCAAGACGGCAACTGGGTCAGCATGGCGGTCCCATCCGACGGCAGCTACGGCATTCCCGCTGGCGTCATTTTCGGTTATCCCGTGACGTGTGAGAACGGTCAGTACAAGATCGTGCAAGGGCTCGAGATCAATGCGTTCAGCCGCGAACGCCTCGAAGCGACGCACAAGG
>JBIQKP010000006.1:0-11466 GCA_044506405.1 Lysobacterales bacterium
GCGCGGTAAACGCTCGACCCCAGCCACAAGGCGCCGGCGAGATACGATGCGAGTACGACGATGGAGAGCACGGGCCGACCTAGGTTTGCGATGAACTAGAGGCTACAGGGAACGGAGGCTTGTCGGCTATAGCCTTCAGAGATTGAAGCGGTAAGCGGTAAGCGGTTAGCGGTTAGACTAGCAATCCCGATGCTGCGGCAGAAGGATAGTCCTTACGCTGCCCTCTGCCGTTAGACTGAGCGCTAACCGCTAACCGCTAACCGCTAACCGCTTCAAGTACGAGTCTCCATGTTCGACAAACTCACCGAGCGACTTCAAGGCGTCGTCGAAAGCCTCCGCGGTCGCGGGCGGCTGACCGAAGAGAACATCAACGACACCCTTCGCCAAGTTCGAATGGCGCTGCTCGAGGCGGACGTTGCGCTGCCCGTCGTGAAGGGCTTCGTCGATTCGATTCGTACGAAAGTCGTCGGCCTGGAGATCGAAAAGAGTCTCACGCCGGGTCAGATGCTCGTCAAAGTCATTCATGACGAGCTGATCGCCCTCATGGGGGCAGGCGTACGTCCGCTCAATCTGCGCGCTCAGCCGCCCGTCGTCATATTGCTCGCGGGCTTGCAGGGTGCGGGCAAGACGACCTCCGCCGCGAAGCTCGCGAAGTGGCTGAAGGAGAACGAGCGCAAGAAGGTTTTGCTCGCGAGTACAGACGTTTATCGACCCGCCGCGATTCTGCAGTTGGAGCGTCTCGCGCAGCAGCTCGGCATCGGTTTCTATCCTTCGGATCCGAGTAAGGCCCCTGTCGTGCTCGCGCGCGAAGCGCTCGAGGAAGCGCGCCGATCGCTCTATGACGTGCTCATCGTGGACACGGCAGGGCGTCTCCACGTCGACGACGAGATGATGGGTGAGGTGCGCGAGATCGCTGCGACGGTCGCGCCCACCGAAACTTTGTTCGTCGTCGACAGCATGGCCGGTCAGGACGCGGTGAATGCCGCGCGCGCGTTCGGATCCGCACTGGCGCTGACCGGCGTCGTCCTCACGAAGACGGACGGCGATGCCCGCGGGGGTGCCGCTTTGTCGGTGCGCCAAATTACCGGTCAGCCGATTCTGTTCATGGGCACAGGCGAGAAGACCGATGCGCTCGAACCGTTCCACGCCGAGCGCATCGCATCGCGCATTCTCGGCATGGGCGATGTGCTCTCGCTCGTCGAGAACGTGACGCGCAATGTCGATCGGGAGCAAGCCGAGAAGCTGGCTCGCAAGCTAAAGAAGGGGAAGGATTTCGATCTCGAGGACCTGCACGACCAACTGCAGCAGGTCCAACGTATGGGCGGCATCGGTGCGCTCATGGACAAGCTGCCAGCGAATCTCGTCGGAAAGGCCGGCGCGGCAGCACCGCAAGCAGGAGAGAAGGAGATTACCCGGCAGGTGGCGATCATCCGCTCGATGACACCGGGCGAGCGACGCTACCCCAAGACCATCGACGCCTCTCGCAAACGGCGTATCGCGGCCGGCTCCGGCGTGCACGTTTCTGAGGTGAACAAGCTCCTCAAAAACTACCTCCAGATGCAGAAAGTCATGAAATCGATGACGAAGGCCGGCGGGCTCGGCAAGCTCATGCGGGCGTTCGGAGGGCGGATGCCGATGGGCTAACGCCCAGGAACCGGTGCCAGTAGCAACTCGGCGCCGTTTTCAGTAAGATCCGCCCCCTTTTCCGGGAGGCGTCCTCCCGGCGGTCCAGTATTGCGCAGCGTTTTCGAGGCTTAAGCAGCATGGTTACGATTCGGCTCACCCGCCGCGGGGCGAAAAAGCAGCCCTTCTATCACGTCGTGGTTACTGACAGCCGCATGCGCCAGGGGGGTGCGACCTTGGAGCAGGTGGGCTTTTACAACCCGATTTCCGCCGGCAAGCAGCGCGAGCTCGAGTTGAAGCTCGATCGCATCGACTACTGGCTGAGCAAAGGCGCGAAGACGTCCGAGCGCGTCGAGAGCCTCGTCAAGAACTATCGTAAGCAGGCTGCTGCGGCCGCCTAATCATCTTCGCGAGGCGCGCTGCAAGCGCCTTGCGCGTATTGGGTACCTGAATTTGAGCGACGAGTCGGCCAGCGTTCCCGAGCCGGCTCGCCCGGAGCGGGCAGGCGATCGTATTGTCACGCTCGGCAAAATTGCGGGAACGTTCGGTGTGCGGGGCTGGGTCAAGGTTCGATCCTTTACGGATCCGCCCGAGAACATCTTCGAGTATGAAAACTGGCGCATCCAGCGCGGTGGCGACTGGGTGCCGGTCGAGCTCGAGGATGGACGCCTGACGGGGAAGGGCGCGCTAGCGAAACTTGTAGGCATCGACAGCCCGGAGGACGCCCGGTTGGTCGTCGGTGCAGAGATCGGCGTTGCGCGCAGCGAAATGCCGGCGCCTCGCCCCGGTGAGTTCTACTGGAGCGATATCGAAGGACTCGAGGCGCGGACCCGAGAAGGCGACGTGCTTGGACGAGTCGACCACTTTCGCACGACACCCGCTGGCGACATCGTCGTCGTTCGGGGCGAGCGCGAGCACTGGATCCCGTTCGTGAAGGACAGGATCGTGAAGGTCGACATCGAAGCGGGTCACATCGTGTTGGATTGGGCTGCGGATTGGTGAGGCGAACGCGGGTATGCGCATCGAGGTGGTGACGCTATTCCCGGAGTTCGTAGCGGAGGCGGTTCGAGTCGGCGTCTTGGGTCGCGCGATCGAGCGGGGTCAAGTCAGCGTCACTGCGACGAGCCCGCGCGAGTTCGCGACCGATGCGCATCGAACGGTCGACGATCGTCCCTATGGCGGCGGTCCTGGGATGGTGTTGAAGGTCGAGCCGGCGCGCAGCGCGATTCGCGCCGCGAAGGCGCGGCTTCCGCAAGGCAGTCGAGCGATTTATCTCGCGGCCGATGGGGCGCGATTGACGCAAGCGAAAGCCCGAGCGTTGGCGAGCTTGCCGGGATTGATGCTGCTTGCGGGCCGCTATGAAGGCGTCGACGAGCGGCTGATCGAGCTCGAGATCGACGAGAGCATCTCGATCGGCGACTACGTGCTGTCGGGCGGTGAGTTGCCGGCGCTCGTGTTGATCGATACGGTCGTGCGGCTCTTGCCGGGTGTGCTCGGCGACGATGCGTCGGCGCAGCAGGATTCCTTTTCGGAAGGCCTGCTCGACTGGCCGCACTACACGCGGCCCGAGGTGTTCGAAGGGCGTGCGGTGCCGCAGGTGCTTGCCGGCGGAAACCACGCTGCGATCCGTCGCTGGCGCCTCAAGCAGGCACTCGGACGCACCTGGCAACGGCGGCCGGATTTGATTGATGCAGCAACGCTGAGCTCGGAGCAGCGCAGGCTGCTGGATGAATACGTGACGGAGCATCGCGAGCGCGAGAAGCCGTCTGACTTTTGAATGGATGGTGAACCCATGAACATCATTGAGAAGCTCGAAAGCGAAGCGCTGAACAAGAAGATCCCGGATTTCTCTCCCGGCGACACGGTCGTCGTGGAAGTGAAGGTGAAGGAAGGCGATCGCGAGCGCGCCCAAGCTTACGAAGGCGTCGTGATTGCGCGCCGCAATCGGGGCCTCAACTCCTCGTTCACCGTCCGCAAGATTTCGCACGGCGAAGGCGTCGAGCGCGTGTTCCAGACCTACAGCCCAGCGATCGGCGCGATCACCGTGAAGCGCCGCGGCAATGTCCGTCGTGCAAAGCTCTACTACCTGCGCGAGCGCACGGGTAAGGCTGCGCGAATCGAGGAAAAGGTCTAACGGTTGCGAGCCGGGCGAGTCTGTCCGGTTCTCCCTTTTACTCACCGTGCTTCACGCGCCTGCGCACCTCGGTCGCAGGCGCGTTTGTCTTTGCGTAGCGGCTGCCGAGCGGCCGCGGTTACACTGCCACCTCTTCGCCGCTTCGCGTCGGCGTGCAAAGGAGCAGTGAATGCGAAATCCCGTCCCGTTAGGCATCGCAGCGTTCCTCGCCTTCGGTCTCTCGACGGCCGCTGCAAGCCCAGCGACGGACAAGGTCCTCGCCAATATCAAGACCGTTCCCGGGTTTAAGCTCGAAGTCTTCGCGGACGACGTTCCAGGGGCGCGCTCGCTCGCCATCGGCGCGAAAGGCACAATCTTCGTCGGCACGCGCAAGGATCGTGTCTACGCCGTGAGCGGCGCCCCGGGATCGGGTACGAAACCCACCGTCCATGTGATCGCCGAGAACCTCAACATGCCGAATGGCGTCGCCTTTCGGGACGGTGCGCTCTACGTTGCCGAAATCAACCGCATCCTTCGCTTCGACGCGATCGAAGACTCGCTCGCGCAGCCGGAGGCGCCGAAAGTCGTGCGAGACGACTTGCCAAGAGATAGACATCACGGCTGGAAGTACATTGCGTTCGGTCCCGACGGCAAGCTCTACGTGCCGATCGGCGCGCCCTGTAACGTCTGCAATGAACCTAACTACGCGGTGATCACGCGCATGAACGCCGATGGCACCGGCCATGAAGTCTACGCACGCGGCATTCGCAATAGCGTCGGATTCACCTGGCATCCGCAAACGAAGCAACTCTGGTTCACGGACAACGGGCGCGACTATCTAGGTGATGACGTGCCGCCGTGCGAGCTCAACGTAGCACCGCGCGCGGGCCTCGATTTCGGCTTTCCGTACTGCCACGGCAACGACATCAAAGATCCGGAGTTCGGTCATCTCGGCGAATGCGCGAAGATCACCCGCCCCGTACAGCTATTGGGTGCGCACGTGGCGCCACTCGGGCTCAAGTTCTATACCGGAAATGCGTTCCCCGACGTCTATCGCAATCAGCTCTTCATCGCCGAGCACGGTTCTTGGAATCGGAGTGAGAAGAGCGGCTATCGGATTGTGCGCGTCAAGCTCGACGGCGACCGGGCCATCGCGTACGAGCCGTTCGTCGTCGGCTTCAAGCGTGGCGACGACGTGTTGGGACGTCCCGTCGACTTGCTCGTGCTCGAGGATGGCTCCATGTTGATCTCCGACGATCATGCTGGCGCAATCTATCGTCTGACCTATACGAGCCCGCACACGTCCTGACCCCGCGGGGCCCGAGCACTCGTTTCACACTTTCACTGACGAGACGTTTATGAAACCCGTCGTTCGCTTCTTCAAGTTCGCATGGCAAGCCCTCGACGCGACGCGCAAGGTTCTGCACCTGATCCTGCTGCTGTTCGTGTTTCTCATCCTGCTCGCCGCGCTCTCGCCGAAGGTGCCGCCGATCCCGCGCACGGCAGCACTCGTGGTCGCGCCGCAAGGAGCGTTTGTCGAGCAACTCTCCGGCGATCCGCTCGAACGCGCGATCGCGGAGATCTACGGACAAGAGCGGCCCGAAACGCTCGTGCGCGACGTCGTGGAAGCGATTCAGACCGCGAAGACGGACAAACGAATTGAGGTGCTCGTGCTCGACTTGAGCGCGATGGCCGGTGGCGGCGTTGCTAAGCTCGAGGAAGTCGCTGCGGCGATTCGCGACTTCAAGACGAGCGGCAAGAAGGTGATCTGTTACGGCGAGACCTTCGATCAAGCGCAGTACTACCTCGCGGCGAATGCCGATGAGATCTATCTCGATCCGCAAGGCTTGGTCCTGATCCAAGGGTATGGCTACTACCGGACTTTCTTGAAAGGGATCATCGACAAGCTTGCGATCGACGTGAACGTCTTCCGCGCGGGCGAGTTCAAGTCGTACACGGAGCAGTTCACGCGCAGCGACATGTCCGAAGAAGATCGCAGCGCTGCGCTCTCGTGGCTCAATGCGTTGTGGGGGCAGTATCAGGCGGGCGTCGCGCGGTCGCGCGGAGACGGCGAGGATGGCGGCGTCGCGATCGGCGCGTACGCGTCGGAGTTTCCCGCCGACGTCAAAGACAAGCGCGGCGACTTTGCCGCGGTGGCGTTGGAACGGGGGTTGATCACGGGCTTGAAAACGCGGCGTGAAGTTGAGGAGCAGCTAAAGGCACTCGTCGGCGAAAACGAGGATCGTCACACTTACAATCAGGTCGTGCATTGGGACTACGTCGCGGCAGCACGCGCTGCGAACGTGATCAAGGCACGCGATCGCGTCGGCGTCGTCGTGTTCTCGGGAGAGATTCTCGATGGCGACCATGCCCCGGGCACCGTCGGCTCCGAATCCGCCGCACGCCTATTGCGCCAGGCGCTCGACGATGACCGCGTGAAGGCCGTGGTGCTTCGCATCGATAGTCCTGGCGGCAGCATGTTTGCGTCGGAAGTGATTCGGCGCGAGATCGCGGCGATTCGTGCTGCTGGAAAGCCTGTCATTGCTTCCATGAGCAGCGTCGCGGCCTCCGGCGGCTACTACATTGCGATGGATGCCGATGAGATTTGGGCAAGTCCCGCAACCCTCACCGGCTCGATCGGCGTCTTCGGTGTCTTCCCGACGATCGAGCGGTCATTGGAGAAAGTTGGCATCACGGTCGATGGAGTCGGCACGGCGCCGTTTGCAGATGCGCTGCGCATGGACCGAACGCTGGAGCCCGAGGCGCGCGACGTTCTGCAGTTGTCGGTTGAGCACGCCTATAGCGTATTCGTGAATCACGTCGCGCGAGCCCGCGGGAAATCGTTCGAAGAGATCGATGCCGTCGCGCAAGGCCGTGTCTGGGCCGGCGTGGATGCTGCGCAGAATGGGCTCGTGGATAAACTCGGGTCGTATCAAGATGCGGTGAACGCAGCAGCCGAACGCGCAGGGCTGAAGGAAGGCGAATACGATCTTGAGTACATCGAGACCCCGCTCGGATGGCGTCAAGCGCTCGCGGTGAAAGCACAGACGCTCGCGGCGAACTTCACGAAGCATCTGATTCCGGACGAGACGCTCTTCGCGAATACACGTCAGTTCTTTGCGCCGATCGAGCGTGAGCTGACGCGCCTCTCGCGGCTGACTGATCCGAAGCAGCTCTACTACTACTGTCCGTGTCAGGTGGAGTGACACTAAGAAAGGCGGTTAGCGGTTAGGAGAAACCGCCTAGACAAGGTCTCCAGAACCGCTAAGCGCTTCTCTCCCAGTCCATCACGACTTTGGCTGCTTGTCCTCGGCCCATGATGTCGAAGGCGTGCTGGAAGTCTGTATAGGCAACACGGTGCGTGATGACCGGGCGGACATCGAGGCCGCTTTGCAGCAGTGCGGCCATCTTGTACCAGGTCTCGAACATCTGGCGGCCATAAATGCCCTTGATCGTGAGGCCCTTCAAGATGACTTCGTTCCAGTCGATCGCGACTTCCGACGGCGGAATGCCGAGCATTGCAATGCTGCCCCCGTGATGGAGGGTGCGCAGCATCTCGCGCAGTGCCGTCGCATTGCCTGACATCTCCAAACCAACGTCAAATCCTTCCTGCATGCGAAGCTGCTTCATCGCATCGTCGAGCGAATCGCGCGTGACGTTCAGCGCGAGCGTGGCGCCCATCTTGCGCGCGAGCTCCAGACGGAAATCGTTCACATCCGTGATCACGATGTTGCGTGCGCCGATGAAACGTGCCACGGCCGTTGCCATGATGCCGATCGGGCCGGCGCCGGTGATGAGCACGTCTTCGCCGACGACGTCGAAGGCGAGCGTCGTGTGCACCGCGTTCCCGAGCGGATCCAGGATCGCAGCAATCTCGTCATCGATCGCATCGGGCAGCTTGAACGCATTGAACGCGGGGATGGCGACGTATTCCGCAAACGCGCCCGGTCGGTTCACGCCAACGCCTTGCGTGTTGCGGCACAGGTGCCGTCGACCCGCACGGCAATTGCGGCAATAGCCGCAGGTGATGTGTCCTTCGCCCGCGACGCGGTCACCGATCGAAAATCCGCCGACTTCCGAGCCGATCTCGACGATCTCGCCGCAATACTCGTGGCCGATCGCCATGGGGACGGGGATCGTTTTCTGCGCCCACGCATCCCAGTTGTAGATGTGCATGTCCGTACCGCAGATCGCGGTGCGTTTCACGCGAATCAAGACATCGTTGTGACCGACCGCGGGCTTCTCGATGTTTGCGAGCTCGATACCGGGCGCTGAGTGTTGTTTGACGAGAGCACGCATGTATTGCCTCATTAACCGATGACGCCAAGTGCCTTGCCGACTTCACTGAAGGCGGCCACCGCTTTGTCGAGATGCTCCCGCCGATGCGCCGCCGACATTTGCGTGCGAATGCGTGCCTTCCCATGCGGCACGACCGGATAGGAAAAGCCGATGACGTAGATGCCCTTCCCGAGTAGACGCTGCGCGAACTCGGATGCGAGCTTCGCGTCTCCGAGCATGATCGGCACGATCGGATGTTCACCGGGCACGAGGTCGAAACCCGCGGCCGTCATCTGCTCGCGAAAGTAGGCGGTGTTATCCCATAAGCGCGCCCGGAGCTCATCGCTCGCCTCGAGGATATCGATGACGCGCACGGCGGCAGCGGCCATGAACGGTGGGATGCTGTTCGAGAACAAATAGGGGCGCGAACGCTGTCGCAGCCACGCAATGATCTCCTTGCGCCCAGAGGTGTAACCGCCGCTCCCACCACCGAGCGCTTTGCCGAGCGTGCCGGTGAGGATGTCGATGCGGCCCAAGACGTCGCGGTACTCGTGCGTGCCTCGACCTTTCGCGCCCACGAATCCGGTGGCATGAGAGTCATCGACCATCACGAGCGCATCGTAGCGATCGGCGAGATCGCAGATGTCTTTCAATCGTGCGATGACGCCATCCATCGAGAACACGCCATCGGTCGCGATGAGGCGAACGCGGCATGACTTCGCTTCCTTGAGTCGCGCCTCGAGCTCATCGATGTCGTTGTTCGCGTACCGAAAGCGCTTCGCTTTGCACAATCGAACGCCGTCAATGATGCTGGCGTGATTGAGGGCATCGCTGATGACTGCGTCTTCCTCGCCGAGCAAGGTCTCGAACAGTCCTCCGTTCGCATCGAAGCACGAGGAATAGAGAATCGTGTCCTCAGTGCCGAGGAACTGCGTCAGCCGTGCCTCTAGATCCTTGTGGATCGAATGCGTGCCGCAAATGAATCGCACCGAGGCCATGCCATAGCCATATCGATCGAGCCCGAGGCGCGCGGCTTCGCGTACGCCGGCATGATTGGCGAGCCCGAGATAATTATTCGCGCAAAGATTGATCGCCTCGGACCCGTCCGTCATGCGCACGAGGGCCTGCTGCGGTGAGCCGAGCACGCGCTCGGGTTTGTAGAGCCCTTGATCCTTGAGTTGTTCGAGATCGCCCGCGAGTCGGGCAAGGAAGTCGCGTTTCACGATGTGCTCTCGTTACGAAACGATGAGCGCATTGTGCATCATGCGAATGCGGCGCAGGGTAGGAAAACGTGCAAGCACAAATTGCATACAACCGCGCCCGTGCGCAATGGATGTTGAGTGCGATCCAAGCGCTAGGCGTCTGTACTCGTCGCCATGTACTGCGTGAGCCTTTCCCGTTCTGCCTTCGATAGATGCAAGCCGAGCTTCGTACGACGCCAAAGCACATCGTCGACGTGCTCGGCCCATTCCTGGGACCGCAGATACTTGACCTCCGCTTCTGTCAGTCCAGCGCCGAAGTGCCTGCCCAGATCGCCGAGCGCGCGGCTCGCGCCGAGCACGTGCTCGATCCGTGTGCCGTAAGCGCGAATCAGGCGATCCCGCGTCGTCGCTTCCAAGAACGGCCATCGTTGCGCGACCTCTTGCGCGAAGCGTTCCAGGTTGCCGTCAGGGATGTCGCCGCCCGGTAGCGGCGCATTCGCAGTCCACGGCGGCGGATGCAGGCCAAGCTCGGGTAGAAGCTTCTCGAGCGTCGCCTCCGCGAGCCGACGATAGGTCGTGATCTTGCCTCCCAAGATGGATACGAGCGGCGCGCCGCCGGTGCTTCGCGCGAGCTCGATTCGATAGTCGCGCGTGATCTTGGAAATATCCGTGCTTGCATCGTCGAGGAGGGGGCGCACGCCTGCATAGGTCCAGCACACCTGCTCGGGTGTCACGGCTGTTCGGAAGTAGCGGCTCGCGCTCTCACATAAGTAAGTGATCTCCGCTTCTGTGATCGCGGCACCCGATGGATCGTCGTCGTACGCGACGTCCGTCGTACCGATCAGGGTGTAGTCGCGCTGGAAGGGCAACGCGAAGATCACGCGTTTGTCTGCGTGCTGCAACAGGAATGCCGCATGTCCGTCGTAAACTCGCGGGACGACGATGTGACTTCCTTTGACGAGCCGAATGTTCGATGCGATCTCGATACCCGGCACGTCGTCGAGCACGCGTTCGACCCACGGGCCTGCGACGTTCACGATCGCACGCGCGTTCAAATCGAAGCGGCGTCCGGTCCGTACGTCTTCGCAGACGACACGCCACTGACCGCGTTCTTCGTTTGCGGACACGAACCGCGTGCGCGTCAGAATGCGGGCCCCGCGCGCTGCCGCATCGAGCGCATTGAGCACGACGAGTCGACTATCATCGACCCAGCAATCGGAATAGACGAATCCATGCCTCAGATCGTCTCGAAGTACATCGCGGTAGGGGGGCTGGGTCAGATCGATCGCGCGCGAAGGAGGAAGGCGCTTGCGTCCCCCGATGCGATCGTAGAGAAGCAATCCGAGGCGGATCTGCCAACGCGGGCGCAGTCCGCGAGCGTGCGGCAGCACGAACGCCATCGGCGAGATGATGTGCGGCGCAAGGGCGAGCAGGCGTTCGCGCTCTTGAAGCGATTCACGAACGAGGCGGAACTCGAAGAATTCGAGGTAGCGCAGCCCGCCGTGAATGAGCTTCGTGCTGGCAGAGGATGTGCCCGACGCCAAGTCGGCTTGCTCGACGAGCGTGACACTGAGTCCGCGGCCGACCGCGTCTCGCGCGATGCCGACGCCATTGATGCCTCCACCTACGATGAGTAGATCGACGCAGGCGGGGTCCGACAAAGGCGCTCCTCAGGGTGTGGCGATGGCGCGATGGTAAAGGAACGCAGGCGCCCGATGAAGGTGAGCGGAGCTCTTAGGAGCAGCCGACCCGGGCGCGCTGTAGAATCCTGCGGTTCATTGCAGTTGATCTACGAGCCAACTGGTCCTCGCTCGCATCGCCTATGTCACGCTCAGTCCCTCCATCACCGGAATCCATGCGCCTCGACAAGTGGCTCTGGTGCGCTCGCTTCTACAAAAGTCGCTCGCAGGCAACCGCCGCAGTCGCGGGCGGACTCGTGCATGTGAACGACGAGCGCGTGAAGCCTTCGCGCGAGGTGCGTGTCGATGATCGGATCCGCATCACGCGCGACGAGGTGCGCATCGAGCTCATCGTGCAAGGCATTCCGGTGCGCCGCGGACCTGCGCCGGAAGCACGTACGCACTACGAGGAGACGGAGGAGAGTATCGCTGCGCGTGAACGTCGCCGCGAACTCGCGCGCCTCGCGCCGCCCGCACCGACGTCGCGGCCGGATAAACACGCGCGGCGAGCCTTGCGGGAGCTCAAAGGCGGAAAGTGAGGCCGCGCGTCTAGCCGGAAGAAGATTACCGT
>JBIQKP010000006.1:11566-106427 GCA_044506405.1 Lysobacterales bacterium
TGAGGCCGCGCGTCTAGCCGGAAGAAGATTACCGTAGCGGGGTACGCCAAGGTCAGTGGGCCAGGGAAAGTTTAGAAAGAGTGTTCCCGCGGAGGCGCAGTGACGCAGAGGTAAGAAGAAAATGGATTACTCTTTAAATTATCGCTTCTTACCTCTGCGTCACTGCGCCTCTGCGTGAGTATTTTGTGTCGCCCTAGAAAATGTGGAAACGCGTGTACGCCGCGCGAGCCACCAGAGTGCATCAGCTAAGTCGCTTTCGTGCGTAAGCTGACGTCAAGCGAGTTTGAGACGGTCCGCACGCCTGCAGTGAGAGAATACGATCGCCCGGCGCGTCCCGTTTGGACGGCTTGGATTTCCGCGACGATCGAGAGGGCGATCGACTCCGGCGTGCTGGCTCCGATGTCGAGCCCGATGGGGCCGTAGAGTCGGCCTTCGAGTGCGGGCGCGTCCGCCCCAAGTGCGTTCATCAAACGCTCACGTCGAGGCGCCGGGCCGAGGAGGCCTACATACGGCACATCGCTTCGTGCAAGCACGCGGAGGTACTGCTCGTCAGAAGGGAGGTGGTGGCTCATCACGACGGCGGCGTCGTAGCGCGCCTCACGAAGCTCCTCATTCAACGTCGCTGCGGGCCGCAGACAAACACGCTTCGCTCGCGGGAATCGTTCAGCGACCGCATACGCAGGCCGATGATCGAGAACAGTTACATGCCAATCGAGAAGACCAGCCATCTCGACGAGCGGTGCGGCATCGGGCCCCGCACCGAGCACGAGCAATCGCGTCGGCAAGGCAACCTGCGCGACGAGGAAGCGCGCTCGCTCCCTTTCAACGTGCGAGAACTCCACTTTTCCCCCAGACGCACCGGAAGCGAGTCGTTCGAGCGCGAGCTGAACGTCCTTGGGCAGATTGCCGGCATCGTTCTGCGTGTAGCTCCTGCCTAGTAGAAAATTCTCATTCTCGGATGCAATCACTGTCGCGATGGCGCCGCCGCGATCCGCCGCTCGGCAGCGCGCGGCATACGCATACGGCTCGTACCCGTTCTCCGGACCGAGTCGCGTCAACACGATCGTCATCGCGCCCTCGCACCCGAGTCCGATGCCCCAGAGCACATCGTCGGTCCCGCGGGAGTCGTAGTCGACTGCAACCGCGCGACCTGTCGCCATGACGGACTTGGCGCGTTCGAGCAGATCGGACTCGAGGCAACCCCCGCTCAACAGCCCGGCGCTTCGCCCCTCGCCGGCGATCAGCATCTGGGCGCCGGGTTTGCGGTACGTCGATCCGATCGTGCTGACGACGGTCGCGAGCACGAGCGGCGCCTGCCGCCCGACAGAGTGCGCAAAGAGTTCGTCGAGAGAGTGGCTCGCGTTCATGGTGCCGAATCGTGCTCGGGTTGGGCTATTGTCCCAGTTTGAACGCCTTCGATGGTAACTTAGCGCCCTCGGTCCAACGGCTCGTCTTGATAAACTTTCGCCTGGTCGATTCTCATAGTGAGAGACACCGATGCTCAACTCGAAGTGCTTGTCGATACTCGCTGCCGCCGCGCTGTTCGCGCATGTGCCTGTCGCGCTGCCCGCGGAAGCGGAGGTCAAATGTGAGATGACTTTCTCAATGAAGGGATGGTCCGCGTTCTACAAGACCGCGAACGGAACCGGCACCGTCAAATGTAGCAACGGCCAAACGAGCGAAGTGAAACTGCGCGCGAAGGGCGGCGGGCTCACGGTCGGTAAATCGTCCATCGAAGACGGACGCGGCGAGTTCTCAGCGGTGCAAAACATCGATGAGATCTTCGGTTCCTATGCTTCGGCGGAAGCACATGCGGGCGCTGTGAAGTCCGCGAAGGCGCAAGTGATGACGAAAGGCGAGGTCTCTCTCGCGTTGAGCGGCAAAGGCCGCGGCTGGGATCTCGGCGTCGCGTTCGGGAAGCTCACGATTTCGCGTTGACCTGTGCTCTAGTACTCACCATCCAACGATTGCCGCGGGGTGGGCATGCGATTGTGATCCATCGCACAACCGGCGTTTCGATCGCTCGTTTACGGTAGCGCTCACCGAGCGAGGAGTCGCGATTATGACAATTGAGCGCGAAAAAGATCCGGATGCGACCGTGAAGATGCCGCTGCCCTTGCCGAGCCTGGACGGCGATATGGATAACTTCGATCCGGAGAAGACTTTGGTGCGCGAAGACTGGGAGAGCGTTCGACAAGACATTCTGCGCGGCGATCAACCGTAAGGTGTTCGCCCGTCTTGCGAAAACATCAATCCCTCCAGGAGATCTCGATTTCTTGACCGACCCTCAGCGTTTCTCCGGCGCCCGCGACGAGGATCGCGTTCTGCCCGAAGAGCACCCCCTTTAGCTTTCTGTCGAATCGATAGGCTTTGAGCGCCCGCAGTGGCTGGTCGTCCTTGCGTTCGGCTGTGTCCTGATCCGTCGTCGGGATCGCGCATCGGGTGCACGGCTTGACGAGCCGTAAAGTCACGCTCCCTATGCGCAACTCGTGCGCTCGGTCTTCTGCGTACGGCGGCACACCCTCAATCACGATGTTCGGGCGGAAGCGATTCATCGGCAGCGCCTCCGGCAGTCGCGTGTTGAGATCGTCGAGCGAAGCTTGCGAGAGGACGAGCCACGGGAATGCATCCGAGAACTGCGTGACCGCTTCGATACCCTGCGTCCATTCCGGGCTGCTCACGCGCTTCTTCTCCTGATCGAATCGCACCAGGCGCACGGGCTTGCCAAGATAGTCGCTCAGCCACGCTGCGGGCGTAGAACCGAGATCGAACGCGGCGCAGCGGTCGCGCCAAATGACGACCTCCACAGCTTTGCCTTGGTCGCTCAAGTCCAGCCGAAGCGACTCCCGACCAGGCGCCGCGAGCTCCAATGTCTCGGCGCAAAGCGAGGGCACGATCAGTGCGAGTCGCGGTTCTTCACGCTGTGTGATGAACCGGTTGTTCGCATCGACGATCAGCCATTCCCGATCGTGCTCGAAGCCCCTTGGGGTGACTCGTGCGGTCTCGACCGCAACGCCGCGGCACGATTTGATCGGGTAGTAGTTGAGCGCTTGGATTGTCGCCATTCGTCACTCCTTGCGAAGGCACGCAATTCTAGCGGGTGGCCGGCGACAGTGCGCGCCGATTTGAGGACGCGAAAGGCCGTCGTGCATACTGCGTCGATGCAATCCACGCAACGTGCTCCATGGTCGATCGATGCTGTCGGGCGAGGAGTTCTCGATGCGCGCGCCACGCGGTTGTTTGTGGTGCTCGCGGCTTTCCTCGTCGGTAACGCGCTGATCGCGGAGTTCGTTGGGGTCAAGATCTTCGCCCTCGAACCGACACTCGGATTGTCTACGCTCGATTGGCAGCTCTTCGGTCAAAGCGGTTCGCTGTCGTTCACGAGTGGCGTGTTGTTGTGGCCATTCGTCTTCTTGATGACGGATATCATCAACGAGTACTTCGGGCGCCGCGGTGTGCAGTTCGTTTCTTGGTTGACCGTGGGGTTGATCGCCTATGCGTTCCTGGCTGCGTACATGACGATCGCACTCGTGCCCGCCGCGTTCTGGGTCGATGTAAATGCCGATCGCGGCGTGCCCAACATGCAGGCGGCTTTCGCGAACGTATTCGGGCAGGGCATGTGGACGATCGCCGGATCGCTCACCGCTTTTCTGATCGGTCAACTGATCGACGTTGCCGTGTTCCATCGCATTCGACGAGCGACAGGCGAGCGTTGGATCTGGTTGCGCGCGACGGGGTCGACCGCGGTGTCTCAACTCGTCGATAGCTTCGTCGTTCTTTACATCGCGTTCGTGCTCGGGCCGCAGAAATGGCCGATGTCGCTCTTCCTCGCGGTGGCAACCGTGAATTACGGGTACAAGCTTCTCATGGCCTTTCTGCTGATCCCGCTCATCTATCTAACGAGAAAAGGCATCGTTGCGTATCTGGGGCGCGATCAGGCTGCCGAGCTCCGCGCCGCGGCGGCGCGACCGATCTAGGCTCGGCAGCGCCGAACAGGCAAGCGATCTCTCATCCTCAAGAGAACAGGGCCTTCGCCATCTCGCGGCGCGTGCTCGCAACGATCGGGTTGCTATCGCCGATGAGCTCGAACGCGAGCACGAGGCTGCGTCGAGGCAGGTCATCCTTGAAAGATCGATGGTTGCGGAGCATGTCGAGCCAGGTCCCCAACGCAGACTCGTAGTTCCCATCGAGCAGATCGTGCACAGCCTGCGCATGACGTAGCTCGAGATTGCTTGGTTCCGCGCTCACACGTTCTTGCAGCGCTGTAGCGTCCGGGTGGGCGGCGATCACGTCGCTGAACTCCACGAGCGCGGCAAGGCGTTTGGTGCCTGAATGCGTGGGATTCGATCCCCGTAATCGCTCGAGTTCCGCGCGGGCACCGTCCGCGTCCCCCTCCAGCAAACGAAGCTCGGCAAGTTCTGCCTGGGCGTCGATCGAGTCGGAATCTTCGGCGAGCACTTGTTCTAACGCGCTGCGCGCGCCGGCAAGATCGCCCGCCGCTTTGAGCGCGCGAGCACGGTCGAGCGGGCTTTCTGGCGCGTTTGCGACGTGCCGCGAAAGGAGCTCGCGGATCTGCGACTCCGGCACGAGTCCGACGAAGTGCTCGACGACAGCACGATCCTTGAACAATACGACGGTCGGCAGACTTCGAACCCCGAGCTGCTGTGCGAGTGTTTGTTCCTCATCGGTGTTTACTTTCGCGAGCTTGAGGCGTCCCGCGTATTCGCTCGCGAGGCGATCGAGAATCGGCATGAGCTGCCGACACGGCGCGCACCATGGCGCCCAGAAATCGACGAGCACAGATTGCTGAGCGGATGCCTCGACGACTTCCGTCATGAAATTACTTGCCGTCACGGCGACAGCGTGATTGGGTGTGCTCACAAGAATCCTCACAGGGAATATCGCGGAAAGCTTAAAGGGACGAACGGGTTCAAGCCCAGCATTGTTTCCGTTTGGGGACACTCTCTCGAGACGGGGACCGCTACAAGGGTCTCTGTTTCCGCGCCGCCGTCTCGTCTGTCATCATCGCGTTCTTTTTTTGACCGATAACCGAAGAGGTGACAATGCATCGCAGTGTTGTGTATCTACTGGGACTCGTCGCGGGTGTGTTTCCGCTGCTCGCGAGCGCGCAGTGGGCAGTGAAGGCGGAGGCGGGCTTAGTCGCGGCGCGCGGTAACTCCGACACCGATACGGCGAATGCCAAGCTCAAGATCGTGCGCGATTTCGAACGCTGGAAGCACACGCTCGAGTCCGCGGGTGTATACGCGTCCGATAGCACGGGGACGATCGGCCAGCGCTGGAACGTGCGCGAACAGACGGACTATCAGATCAGCGACAAGGGATTCTGGTTCATCTCGGGGCGCTACGAGGACGACCGCTTCAGCGGCTTCGAGTATCAATCGACAGTTGGCACGGGTTTGGGTTGGCGCTTCTTCGACGATGAGGTCACAAAACTCTCAGTGCAGGTCGGTGGCGGTTACAAGATGTTGCGGCGGCAGGATTCGCTGGCGGAAGACGGCATTACGCTGATTCCGGGCGAGCGCGAACGGAGCGCGATGGGACAAGGTTCGGTGGACTTCGAACGGCAGCTTACGGCGACGACGAAGATTTTGAACAAGCTCCTCGTTGAAACGAGCTCGGATAACACGTTCGTTCAGAACGACCTCAGCCTCGAAGTGAGGATCCTAGGATCACTCGCACTGGCGGTTGGTTACAGCGTGCGGTACAACACGGATCCGCCCGCGGAGTTCACGACCACGGATACGTTGACGACCTTGAATCTTGTATACGAGATCGAGTGAGCGAAACACCATGAGCGACCGCGTAGTGGCTGCGGCAATCAACCGCAGGTACCTCGCGAACGAGGACGAAGCGGTTCGCTCGCTTGCTGATATCGCGCGCTTTACATCGGAGCAAAGCGCGCGGATCGCCGCTCGGGCAAGCGCGCTCGTGCAACACGTGCGTGAGGGTCAAACCGATCGGCATGGCCTCGATGCCTTCCTGCGCCAGTACGATTTATCGTCCCAAGAAGGCGTGATCCTCATGTGTCTTGCCGAAGCGCTGCTGCGCATTCCGGATGACGCCACGGCGGACAAGCTCATCGCCGACAAGATCGCGGCAGGCGACTGGGCATCGCATCTCGGCGACGCCGAATCGCTCTTCGTCAATGCGTCGACGTGGGGCCTCATGCTCACGGGGCGGATCGTGCGCCCCTCCGATTCGGATATGCGTGACCCGCGTGGCATCGTCGCCCGCATTGCAGGGCGCATCGGCGAACCGGTACTCCGCACGGCGTTCCGACAGGCGATGCGGATCATGGGCCATCAGTTCGTCATGGGGCGCACGATCGACGAAGCACTGAAGCGTACGCGTGACCCCGATCACCGGCTCTATCGTCATTCATTCGACATGCTCGGAGAAGCCGCGCTCACGAAGGGTGATGCCGAGCGCTACTTCGATGCGTATCGAACGGCGATCGCCCGAGTTGCCAGCGCCTACGCTCGGGCGCAGAGCGCAGACGAGCTGCCGAGCATCTCCGTCAAGCTGTCTGCGTTGTTTCCGCGATATGAATACGCGCAGCACGACCGCGTGCTCGCGGAGCTCGCGCCTCGACTGCACGAGCTTGCCGTCTTTGCGCGGGATAGCGGCGTTGCGCTCACCGTGGATGCGGAAGAAGCCGATCGCTTGGAGATGTCGCTCGAGCTCGTCGCGCACGTGATGCGCTCGCCGGTGCTCGCGGAATGGGATGGATTCGGGATAGCGGTGCAGGCGTACCAAAAGCGAGCGCTCGATGTCGTTCGCTGGTTGCGCACGCTCGCCGTCGAGTCTCGACGCCGCCTCAACGTGCGGCTCGTCAAAGGCGCCTATTGGGACACCGAGATCAAGCGTGCGCAGGAGCGCGGCCACGATGGGTATCCGGTCTTCACGCGCAAGGCGTCGACGGACGTTTCGTATCTCGCATGCGCGCGCGAATTGTTCGCGGCGCAGGATCACATGTATCCGCAGTTCGCGACACACAACGCACACACCGTGTCCGCCGTGCTCGAGCTTGCGCAGATCGCGGCTCGGCCGTTCGAATTCCAACGTCTGCATGGAATGGGTGAGGAGCTCTACGAGCAGATCGTCGGCGCGGACAAGCTCAACGTGCCTTGCAGAGTGTATGCCCCCGTCGGGTCGCACGAAGACTTGCTGCCGTATCTGGTTCGAAGATTGCTCGAGAACGGTGCAAATACCTCCTTCGTGAATCGCATCGTCGATGAGGACACTTCGATCGAAGAGATCGTGCGCGATCCGATCGCCGAGGTCGATGCCCTGGAGCGTGTGTCGCATCCGCGTATCCCGGTGCCACGCGATCTGTACGGCGAGACGCGCCTCAACGCACGAGGCGTCAATCTCGCGGATCCGTTGGAATGGTTTCCGGTGCGCGAGCAGATGGAGAAGCACCTGCACGGGGAGTGGCGCGCCGCCTCGATCGTTGCAGGCAAGAGAAGCGGAAGCGACACGATCGATGCGCGCAATCCCGCCAATCGGCGCGAAACGATCGGGCAGGTACGAGCGGCGTCGGTTCAGGACGTCGACCACGCCATTGCCGCCGCCGACCGCGTGCAGCGAGATTGGGACGCAACACCTGCGAGCGAGCGCGCGAAGATTCTGGAACGTGCTGCGGATTTGTATGAAGCGCACATGCCGGAGCTGCTTGCCTATTGTGTGCGCGAGGCGGGCAGAACGATCGTCGATAGTGTCTCCGAAGTGCGTGAGGCAGTTGATTTTCTGCGCTACTACGCAAGCCGCGCGCGAGCGGAGTT
Source organism: Lysobacterales bacterium (assembly GCA_044506405.1). Taxonomy (GTDB): domain Bacteria; phylum Pseudomonadota; class Gammaproteobacteria; order Steroidobacterales; family Steroidobacteraceae; genus Steroidobacter. The sequence goes on from JBIQKP010000006.1 coordinate 19,372, forward strand.
CGATCGCGGCATTCGCCTTCCGGGCCCGACGGGCGAGAGCAATGAGCTGCGCTTGCGAGGACGGGGCACGTTCGTCTGCATCAGTCCGTGGAATTTTCCGCTTGCGATTTTCACGGGGCAGATCGCGGCTGCACTGGCAGCGGGCAACTGTGCGATCGCAAAGCCGGCGGAACAAACGCCCTTGATTGCCGGCCGCGCCGTCGAGTTACTGCACGATGCCGGAGTGCCGCGTGAGGTACTACACTTGCTTTTGGGCGAGGGCGGCACGATCGGTGCGCGAGCCGTGGCCGATCCGCGCATTGCTGGCGTTGCCTTCACTGGGTCGACGGAGACCGCTCGAGCCATCCACCGTTCGCTCGCCGAGCGCCAAGGCCCGATCGCCGTGCTCATCGCGGAAACGGGCGGGCAGAACGCGATGATCGTCGACAGCTCCGCATTGCCGGAGCAAGTCGTCATGGATGTCGTGCAATCCGGATTCAATAGCGCGGGGCAGCGCTGTTCGGCATTGCGGGCGCTCTTCGTGCAGGAGGAGATTGCCGATCGCGTCGCGGAGCTGCTGGCAGGCTACATGGATGAGCTCAAGATCGGCGATCCGCGCGAGTTGTCCACGGATGTCGGCCCAGTCATCGATGAGCCGTCGCGCGATGCGCTCGTCGCGCATGCTGCGAAAATGACGAAGGCCGCGCGTTGGCACCACGCGTGCCGCCTCGGCCCTGAGCACGAGGCCGGCGTTTTCTTCGCACCCGTGGTCGTGGAGATCGATGCGCTGTCGCAGTTGGAAGGCGAGGTGTTCGGTCCGATCGTTCACCTCGTGCGCTACTCGGAGAACCGTCTGGACGCGGTGATCGACGCGGTGAACTCGACTGGATATGGACTCACGTTAGGAGTCCACACACGCGTCGATGCGACTGCGCGCTACATCGCGTCGCGTGTGCGCGCAGGGAATGTGTACGTCAATCGGAACATCATCGGCGCGGTCGTCGGTGTTCAACCGTTCGGCGGGCTCGGACTGTCCGGCACTGGGCCAAAAGCGGGCGGGCCTTACTATCTGCATCGATTCGCAACCGAGCAGACGGTCACGATCAACACCGCAGCCGTGGGCGGCAACGCGAGCTTGCTCGCGATGGAATAGCGCGTCAGATCGGGCGACCCGGATACTCGAAATCGGCATCCGTTCCGGTTCGCCACTCGAGGTCTTTCCAGTGCGCGATGTCGAAGCGCAGGGTGTAGGCGGAGCAGGTCGGCATGTTGTCGAGCGAGCGTTCCGCGGAGAGCGCGTCGGCGAACTCGGTGATGCCCGGATTGTGCCCCACGATCATCAGGTGATCCGTATCGCCCCCGCGCTCTTGCACGACTTCCAGCAACACCTTCGGTGCCGCGAGATACAGGCGTTCGTCGGTGATGAGATTGGACGTGCCCAACGCGCGTGCGAAGACCTTCGCCGTGTCGACCGCGCGAACAGCAGGGCTGCTCAAGATGAGGTCCGGGACGATCTCTCGTTCTCGTAAACGGCGCGAGACGTCTGCCGCGTCGCGCCAACCCTTCGGGTCGAGCGTACGATGCCAGTCCTCTTGATCCGAGGAACCGGGCTCGGCTTTGGCATGGCGAAGCAGTGTCAGCAGCATCACGATCCCTCGGACAGTACTTCCACGATGCCGTCTACGATCCTCGTTGGGTACGTGCGGACGGGCTCATAGGCAGGCGGCGTCAGCGCAGCGCCGGTGCGCAGACAAAAACGCGCGCCGTGACGGGGGCAGATCACGACATCGCCTTCGACGGCGCCACCGGCCAACTCGCCGCCATCGTGCGTACAGAGGTCGTCGATTGCGTAGAATTCGCCAGCCACGTTGAAGACAGCGACGAGCGCGCCATCCACCTCGAGTTGCGCATAGTCGCCCGGAGCGATGTCCGACGAAGGTGCAACGCGGAGCCAGGGCATCACATCATCCCAGTCTGCAAACGGGCCGCTTCCGACATCATCGTTTGATTCCAAGGCGGATCGAATACGAGCTCGACGTCGGCGCGTTTGATGGTCGGCACGATCTCCACCTTGTCCTTCACATCGCGCACCAATACCTCGCCCATGCCGCAGCCCGGTGCCGTCAACGTCATCTTGATGTCGACGACGCGTTCGCCGTCGGCTTCGTGCACGATCTCGCACGAATAGATGAGGCCGAGGTCGACGATATTGATCGGTATCTCTGGATCGTAGCAAGACCGCATTTGTTCCCATACGAGGTTCTTTACGTCCTCGTCGGTCGCATTCGGTGGCAACTCCGGACCGATCATCGGTTCCTTGCCGAGCGCGTCCGCATCTTTCCCAGCGACGCGGAAGAGATTGCCCTCGACGTAGACGGTAAAGCTGCCGCCGAGCGCCTGGGTGATGAAACCAGTTTTGTCTGCGCGCAAAGTGACCGGGATGCCGGCGGGCACCATGATCGCTTCGACATCGCGTGTCAGCGTGACAGGTTCTTGCTCGTGGCGGTACATGACGGGAAGCGGTTAGCGGTTAGCGGTTAGCGGTTAGTCAGACCCGGAGGAGCGACGACTTACTCCGTTGAGACGGGTTCATGCGTGTGGGCGAGGGCGGCGTTCAGCGTGTGCCAACAGAGGCTCGCGCACTTCACGCGCGCGGGGAACTCGCGCACGCCAGACAGCGCGGCCAGCTTGCCCAACTGGGCGACATCGACATTCGCATCGTGCTCGGTGAGCAGTGCATGAATATCGTCGAATAGCGCTTTCACTTCCTCGCGCGACTTGCCTTTGACGGCTTCGGTCATGAGGGAAGCTGAGGCCACGGAAATCGCACAGCCGGCGCCTTCGAACTTCGCGTCGCGAATGCGTTCGCCGTCCAGGCTCACATACATCGTCAGGCGATCGCCGCACAAGGGATTGTGACCATCCGCATGTGCGTCGGCGGGATCGAGCTTGCCGAAATTTCTCGGATGACGATTGTGATCGACGATGACGTCGCGGTAGAGGTCCTTGAGGTCCATAGGTCAGTCTTAAGCGAGGAGGCTTCGTGCGCGCTCGAGTGCCGCGACGAGACGGTCGACTTCCTCGAACGTGTTGTAGAACGCCATCGAGGCACGCGCGGTCGCGGGAATCTTGAAGAACTCCATGACCGGCATCGCGCAGTGATGGCCGGTGCGAATCGCGACGCCCTCCGTATCGAGGATCGTGCCGATGTCGTGCGGATGAATCCCCTCGAGCGTGAACGAGGCGACTGCCGCCTTATTCGGTGCGGTGCCGATTACCTGCAAACCGGGCACATTCGCAAGCTGTGACGTTGCGTACTCGAGCAGCTGATGTTCGTACTCCGCAATCCGATCCATGCCGATCTGCTGGAGATAGCGAATGGCCGCGGCAAGCCCGATCGCGCCGCTGATGTGCGGCGTACCGGCCTCGAACTTCCACGGGAGCTGGTTGTACGTCGTCTTCTCGAAAGAGACGGTCAGGATCATATCGCCGCCGCCTTGCCACGGCGGCATGGCCTCGAGCAGGCTTTGGCGACCATACAGCACGCCGAATCCCGTCGGTCCGCACATCTTGTGCGCGGAGAAGCAATAAAAGTCGCAATCGAGCGCACGCACATCGACCGTGCCGTGCGGGATCGCTTGCGCGCCATCGAGCAGCACGGGAACGCCGAGCGCCTTGGCGTGCGCGATGAACTTCTCCACTGGAACGATCGTGCCGAGCGCGTTCGACACATGCGCGAGCGCGAGCAGCTTCGTCCTCGGACCGATCAAGCGCTCGAACGCTTCGTAGTCCACCTCACCGCGCTGATCGATCGGAATCACTTTCAGCGTGGCGCCGGTCTGCTCGCATACCAGCTGCCACGGAACGATGTTCGCATGATGCTCGAGCGCAGAGATGAGGATTTCATCGCCCGCTGAGAGGCGTGGCCGCGCATAGCTCTGCGCGACGAGATTGATCGCTTCGGTCGTACCGCGCACGAAGACGATCTCTTTCGTATCCTTGGCGTTGATGAAGTTGCGCACGACATCGCGTGCGCCTTCATACGCGTCCGTCGCACGCTGGCTCAAGGTGTGCACGCCACGGTGCACGTTCGCATGATCGCGCTCGTAGTAGGCGCTCACGGCATCAATCACGGCGCGGGGTCGTTGGCTCGACGCGGCATTGTCCAGGTAGACGAGCGGCTTGCCGTTGATCTCCTGCTCCAGGATCGGGAAGTCGCGGCGGATGCGTGCGACGTCGAGCGCCGCCTGCGATTGAACGGCGGGACGTACCGCGCTCATGCGCTCACCTGCGCAGGTCCGAAGCGCTCCGTGAGCACCGTCTCGAGATACTCGCGCACCGAACGCGATTCGACGGAAGTGAGCACCGATTGTGCAAAGGCGTGAATCAGAAGGATGCGCGCCTGCGCTTCCGAAATGCCGCGCGAGCGCAAGTAGAAGAGCGCCGTTTCGTCGAGCTGTCCGGTCGTTGCGCCATGACTGCACTTCACATCGTTTGCGTAGATTTCGAGCTCAGGCTTCGCATCGATCTCCGCGTTCGGAGAGAGGAGCAGATTGCGGCTCGACTGCCGCGCATCCGTCTTCTGCGCGCCGGCGTGCACGAGCACTTTGCCGTTGAACACGCCGCGGCCACGCCCGTCGGCGATGCCGCGATAGTCCTCGCTGCTCGTCGTATGCGGCGCGATGTGCTCGATTCGCGTATGCGCATCGATATGCTGCGTGCCGGTCGGGGAGATCAAGCCGTGCAACTCCGCGTGTGCACCGGATTCCTGCAGATACACTGCCAGCCTGAAACGACTGAGCGCACCGCCGAGCGAGAAGTCATGCACGAAATAACGCGCGTGCTCGCGCAGGCACACGTTAGCGTGACCGATATGAAAACTGCGCGGCGATTCCTGCTGCACGCGGTAGTGCCGGACCTGCGCGCCTACTTCGAGCTCGATTGTGGCCACCGAGTTCGTGAACGATTCGACGTCGCCGAGGGAAACGTACTGTTCGACGAGCGTGCAGCGGCTGTGGCGCCCTGCGCGAACGATGAGACGCGGATGGCTCATCGAAGGCTGAGCCGTACCCGTCCACAGATGCACGATGTGCACCGTTTCGTCGGCGTGAACATTCGGTGCGAGCTGAACGACGAGCCCGTCTTCGAAGAAAGCCGTATTCAATCGTTCGAGGCTCGAGGCGGAGCGCTCGGACGCGCGCGACAAGTAGTCGAGCGCTGTGCTCGGATCGTGCTTGATCCACTCCGCCAGCGTGACGATCGTCGTGCCCGGTGGCTGAGCTTCGAGCGAGGACAGGGCAGGGGACCAGTGTCCGTTCACGAGCACGATGCGAAGGCCGGCACCTGGTATCCAAGGCTGCTGTCCATCATCGACTGCGACGGGTGCGGATTCGCCCGGGACGAATGCACGCGACTCGAGTCGACGCAGGCTCGTGTACTTCCACTCTTCGTTCCGTTGCGTCGGGAAGCCCTCTTTCAGGAACCCCGCCAGTGCGGCACGTCGTGCTTCGACGAGCGGATCCGCTGCGAAACGCTCTTCGAACAGTTCGCTGTAGCGATCGAGCGCCGCGTTCGTGAGTTTCGGCGCCGCGCTCATGCTGCCGCCTGCTTGATCCAATCGTAGCCGCGCTTCTCGAGCTCGAGCGCGAGCGATTTATCGCCGCTCTTCACGATCTGTCCACCCGAGAGCACGTGAACGCGGTCGGGTTCGATGTAGTCGAGCAGGCGCTGGTAGTGCGTGACCATCACGATCGCTCGATCCGGACGGCGCAGGCTATTCACGCCGTTCGCCACGACGCGCAGAGCATCGATGTCCAATCCCGAGTCGGTTTCATCGAGCAGCGCGAGCTTTGGCTCGAGCACTGCCATCTGCAGGATCTCGTTGCGCTTTTTCTCGCCGCCCGAGAAACCCTCGTTCACGCCGCGGTTCAAGAAGCTTTCGTCCATCTGCATCAGCTTCATCTTCTCGCGCACGAGCGCGAGGAACTCGAACGCATCCACCTCAGGCTCGCCACGATGCTTACGGATCGCATTGAGGCCCGATTTGAGCAGATAAACGTTGTTGACGCCGGGAATCTCGACGGGGTACTGGAAGGCGAGGAAGACGCCCTCGCGGGCGCGCTCTTCGGGCGCGAGCGCAAGGAGATCCTTGCCGCCGTACGTCGCCGTACCTTGCGTGACTTCGTAGCCTTCGCGTCCCGCGAGCACTTGCACGAGCGTGCTCTTTCCCGAACCGTTCGGGCCCATGATCGCGTGGACTTCACCGGCGCCGACTTCGAGCGACAAGCCGTTCAAGATCTGACGATCGCCGGCGCGTACCTGAAGATTGTCTATGCGTAACACTAAAACATCTCCGATCAGAGGCTGGGGGCTGGAGACTGGAGGCTGGGGCCAAAAAAGAACGCCATCTTTCTTGCCCTAGCCTCCAGTCTCCAGCCTCCAACCGTTCTTATCCCACCGATCCTTCCAAGCTCACCGCCAATAGGTTCTGCGCCTCGACGGCGAACTCCATCGGCAGCTCTTTGAAAACGGCTTTGCAGAAGCCATTCACGATCATGTTCACGGCGTCCTCTTCCGAGATGCCGCGGCTCAAACAATAAAAGAGTTGATCGTCACCGATCTTCGACGTCGTTGCTTCGTGCTCGACGCTCGCGGTCGGGTTGCGCACCTCCATGTACGGGAAGGTGTGCGCGCCGCACTGGTCGCCCATGAGGAGCGAGTCGCATTGCGTGAAGTTGCGTGCGTTCGTCGCGCTCGGAAGGATCTTCACGAGCCCGCGATAACTATTCTGCCCGCGACCTGCGGAGATTCCTTTCGAGACGATCGTGCTGCGCGTATTGCGGCCGATATGGATCATCTTCGTGCCCGTGTCCGCCTGCTGGTAGTTGTTCGCGACGGCGACCGAGTAGAACTCTCCGACTGAGTTCTCGCCGGTCAGCACGCAGCTCGGATACTTCCACGTGATCGCGGAGCCCGTTTCGACTTGAGTCCAGCTGATGCGCGAATTTGCGCCGCGACATTCGCCGCGCTTCGTGACGAAGTTGTAGATGCCGCCGCGCCCTTGTTCATCGCCCGGATACCAGTTCTGCACCGTCGAGTACTTGATCTGCGCATCATCGAGCGCAATGAGCTCGACGACCGCGGCATGCAGCTGGTTCTCATCGCGCATCGGCGCGGTGCAGCCTTCGAGATAGCTCACGTACGAGCCTTCCTCCGCGATGATGAGCGTGCGCTCGAACTGGCCCGTATTCGCGGCGTTGATGCGGAAGTAAGTCGAGAGCTCCATCGGACAGCGAACGCCCTTCGGCACGAAGACGAAGGAGCCGTCGGAGAACACCGCGGAGTTGAGCGTCGCGAAGAAGTTGTCGGTGTACGGAACGACCGTGCCCAAGTACTTCTCGACGTGCTCGGGATAATTCTTCACCGCCTCGGAGAACGGACAGAAGATCACGCCCGCCTTGGCGAGACGCTCTTTGAAGGTCGTCGCAACCGAGACGCTGTCGAAGACCGCATCGACTGCAACGCCCGCGAGGCGTGCGCGCTCGTGCAAGGGGATGCCGAGCTTGTCATACGTCTCGAGGAGCTTCGGATCGACTTCCTCGAGGCTCTTCGGCCCATTCGCCTTCGACTTCGGTGCGGAGTAATACGAGATCGCCTGATAGTCGATCGGTGCGATGCGCAGATGCGCCCACTTCGGCTCTTTCATCGTGAGCCAGTGGCGATATGACCTCAAGCGCCACTCCAACATGAAGCTCGGCTCGTTCTTCTTGCGCGAGATCAGCCGAATGACGTCCTCATCCAGCCCGGGCGGAACGGTGTCCGTTTCGATATCGGTGACGAACCCGTGCCGGTACTTCTGGCCGACGAGTGCTTCGAGGGTGGGATCGGTTTGAGGGTTGCTTGCCATAAATACTCGTCAATTCATTCGTGCGGCACGCGGCTCAAGCGCGTGAGCGGTACGGTCGTCGTGACGGTGCGCTCGGGTCTTGATCCCGCAAGCTCGGCAAGCGAAATATCCGTGAGCGCTCGCCGAATGGCTGCGTTCACTCGCTGCCACGCGTGTCCGACGCTGCAATTCGATTCGAGCCCGCACGCGCTTTGCTGACCGCTGCACTCCGTGATCGCGAACGGTCCTTCGAGTGCATCGAGGATGTTCGCGGCCGTGATCCCTGCAGCGGGACGTGCGAGCTGATAGCCGCCGTGGCTGCCGCGGGTCGATATGACGAGGCCACTTCGCTGCAATTTCTTCAGCAGCTTGCTCACCGTCGGCAGGCCGACGCCGGTGCGCTCCGCCACTTCCGCGGCGGTCCACAACCGCTCGGGTTGTCCCGCGAGACACGCCAGAATCACGGTCCCGTAGTCGGTCAGTTTGCTGATTCGAAGCATGGTGCCTCGTCCCGTGAACGAAATGGGACCATTCTAGTCCTAATGCAAGGGGCGGGAAAGTTCTCGTGGGACATAAGTCAGGGCGAGGAGCGCATCTGCTGTGAGCAGGCGGACCTTTCGGGTCGCGCCTTCGTTGCGTCCCGTGAATGAGGAGCACGAGGAGAGCGCCGCCGCAGAGCGTGGATTGCGCATCTGAGTGCTCGAAAGACGTTTATTTGGGTCCAACGACCCCAAACAAAGTGTTTTGCTATCCTACGCGCCCCCGAGATGTGGGCTTTTGCTGACGCGCTGTTCAGGCAGCGCACGGGCGGCGCGGATCTTGGTGGAGGACGTATGAACCGTACTGAGCTCGAAGTGATCGCGCGCCGAATGGCTGCGAAGGGTAAAGGTATCTTGGCCGCCGACGAGTCGGGCGGCACGATCAAAAAGCGGTTCGACGTCATCAAGCTCGAATCGACGGAAGAGGCTCGGCGTACCTACCGTGAAATGCTGTTCACGACGCCAGGCGCAGCAGACTACATCAGCGGTGTGATCTTCTACGACGAAACGTTGCGGCAGAAAACGAAAGACGGCGTGCCGTTTCCGGAATATCTGACGAAGCTCGGCATCGTGCCGGGCATCAAAGTCGATACGGGTGCGAAGCCGCTCGCCGGATTCTCGGGTGAGACGATCACGGAAGGGCTCGATGGTCTTCGCGAGCGCTTTGCCGAGTATCACAAGTTGGGAGCGCGTTTTGCGAAGTGGCGTGCCGTGATCGATATCGGCAGCGATATCCCGACGCGGTTTGCGATCGAGGCCAACGCGCACGCGCTCGCGCGCTACGCGGCGCTCGCACAGGAGGCGGAGATCGTTCCGATCGTCGAGCCCGAAGTCTTGATGGACGGCGCTCATACGCTGGAACGCTGCGAGGAAGTGACGAGCGAGGTGCTTGCGACCGTATTCCGCGAGCTGCATTCACATCGTGTTCATCTAGAAGGCATGATTTTAAAGCCCAATATGGTGATCTCCGGCAAGAAGTGCGCGACGCGAGCGAACCCGCAGCAGGTTGCGGAAGCGACAGTGCGGACGCTTAGACGTTACGTGCCGAGCGCGGTCCCGGGCATCGCGTTTCTCTCCGGCGGGCAAAGCGCAGCGGAGGCGACCGAGCATTTGAGTCTCATCAATCAAATGGGACCGTTGCCTTGGGAGCTCACGTTCTCGTATGGCCGTGCGTTGCAGGACGAAGCCTTGCGCGCGTGGGGCGGTAAACCCGAAGCGTACGCAGCGGGGCAGAAAGCTTTCTTCCGTCGCGCGAAGCTCAACGGTCTCGCACGTTCCGGTAACTACAGTCCGAAGCAGGAGCAAGAAGCGGCCTGATCGGCTGCTTCTCGCTTCGCACTCGAGGGCCGAATGGCGCCAACTCAAGAACAACACATCGCGTCACCCGGGTCCGACACGAAGGGGTCAGACACCAGTGCCATCATAGAAATTCGCGACGTCGACTATTCGATCGGGAATCGATCGATTTTCGCAGGATTGAATCTCTCAATCCCGAAGGGGCGCATCACTGCCATCATGGGGCCGAGCGGCACGGGCAAGACGACGCTGCTGCGCTTGATGACGGGGCAGATCAAGCCGGATCGCGGACAGATCTTGTTCGATGGTATCGACATCGGCAGCTTGAGCGTTCGTGAACTCTACGTGCTCCGTCGACGCATCGGCATGCTGTTCCAGAACGGCGCGCTGCTCACCGACATGGACGTGTTCGATAACGTCGCCTTTCCGCTGCGCGAGCATACGAAGCTGCCGCCCTCGTTGATGCGACACATCGTCCTGACGAAGCTTCAGGCGGTCGGTCTTCGCGGCGCCGCGCGGCTCATGCCTGCGGAACTCTCCGGCGGTATGGCGCGACGCGTGGCACTCGCACGCGCAATGGCGACAGATCCCGACGTACTCATTTACGATGAGCCGTTCACCGGCTTGGATCCGATTTCGATGGGAATGATCGTGCGGCTCGTGCGACAAATGAACAATGCGCTTGGTATCACGAGCATCGTGGTGTCGCACGACGTGGAAGAGCTCGCTGAGCTCGCGGACATGAGCTACATCCTCGCGGGCGGGAAGGTCGCGGCGCAGGGGCGTTTCTCCGAGATCAAGGACCACGATTCGCAGATCGTGCACCAGTTCATCAACGGGCTCCCGGATGGGCCGGTTGCGTTTCACTATCCGGCGCCGGATTACTTCGAGCAGTTGCTCGCATGAAGCTGTTGCAAGAGCTGATCGGCAACGTACGCAGCTTCGTTGCCACGGTCGGAGCGGTCGCGCTCTTCTTCGCGCGCGTGCTCGGGCAAGTGCCTCGCGCGATCCTGCGACCGACTTACATCATCGAGCAGATCTACAACGCCGGTGCGCTGTCGCTCGTCATCATCATGACCTGCGGACTGTTCGTCGGCATGGTGCTCGGCTTGCAGGGCTATGACTTGCTGCAGCGGTTCGGTTCCGAAGACGCGCTCGGCACCGGCGCTGCGCTCGCTCTGATCAAGGAGCTCGGCCCCGTCGTGACGGCGTTGCTCTTCGCGGGTCGTGCAGGCACGGCGCTCGCATCGGAGATCGGTCTCATGCGTGCGACCGACCAGCTTGCCGCGATGGAAATGATGGCGGTCGATCCCATTCGGCGCGTGGTCGCGCCGCGATTTCTCGGCGGGATCATCGCGATGCCGCTTCTGACCGTAATTTTCGTTTCGATCGGCATCTTCGGCGTGCAGCTCATCGGCGTGCAGCAACTCGGCGTCGATGCGGCGGCGTTCTGGTCGCAGATGCGCTCGAGCGTCGGTATCGACGATGTGATGGAAGGTGTCATCAAGGGATGCGTATTCGGCGTCGCGTGCAGTTTGGTCGCCGTCTACGAAGGCTACACGGCGACGCCGACCGCAGAGGGCGTTGGCCGTGCGACGACCCGCACGGTCGTGACATCGGCTGTGCTGACGCTCATTTTGGATTACATGCTGACCGCCGTCATGCTTTGAGCGTGGCGAGCTGAAAATCGAGGATCATCTATGCGTTCGACGCGTGCCGTGGAACTTTCGACCGGGCTGTTCGTGCTGCTCGGCTTTGCCGCGCTGTTCTTCCTGGTGACCCAGATCACCAATCGCGAACTTTCCGTCAACAGCAATAGTTATGAGGTGTACGCCCATTTCGAGAACATCGGCAGCTTGAAACCCGGTGCCGCAGTTTCGATTGCCGGCGTGACCGTCGGGCGTGTCGAATCGATCACTTTCGACCAGCAGATCTACAAGGCAGTCGTGCGGATGCGCATCAACGCTCACTACAACAAGATCCCGGTCGACAGCGACGCAAGCATCATGACCTCGGGTCTGCTCGGCGGGCAGTACATTGGGCTCACGATTGGAGGAGCGGACGAGTATCTCGGGAACGGCGACCAGATCGAGTTTGTCCAAGACGCATTGGTATTGGAGAACCTCATCAATCAGCTGGTCGCGACCTTCAGCCGGCGTGGGCAAGAGGGCGCCGAGGACTCGCAAGACTAGGAGACCGACTTATGAACGCAACGCGCATTTATCATCGTGGCTGGATCGCGCTCGCCGCCGTGCTGTTCGCGGGCACGGCGCTCGCTGCCGAGAACGCAGCCGAGTTGGGGCCGCACGAGCTCGTGACGAAAGTCGCGCAGGACACGCTCCAGGATCTCGACGCCAATCGAGCCGAGTACAAGAAAGATCCAGCCAAGGTGCGGGAGGTGGTCGATAAGAACATGCTGCCGCATTTCGACACCCGCTACGCAGCGCAACTGGTTCTCGCGAAGCATTGGCGCACCGCGACGCCGGAGCAGCGAGAACGCTTCATCAAGGCGTTCTATCAAACACTGTTGCAGAACTATGGCGAGGCGCTCGTTGAGTTCACTCCCGATCGGCTGAAGATTCTGCCGTTTCAAGGCGACCCGAACGCGAAGGCGGTGACCGTACGCAGTGAAGTGCGGCGGGATAACGGCCAGCGTGTTCCCGTGAACTACTCGCTGCGCAAGACGCCGGACGGGTGGAAAGCGTATGACGTGCAGATCGAAGGCATTTCGTACGTGAAGTCATTCCGCACCGACTTCGCCTCCGAGATCGAGCAGAAGGGCCTCGAGTCCGTCATTACGCGTCTCGAGCAGCAGGTCGCGAGCGGCACGGTCAAGAAGCCGACCGAGAAGCCGGCATCGAACTCGTGAGCACCGCGCGTTTCGAAACAGCGAGCGAAGGGCACTATCGGGTCGCAGGAGTGCTCGACGCCGCGACGGTGCCGCAATTGCTGCGCGAAAGCGAAGCCCGCATCGCGACTGCGTCGGGCTCCGACGTTCACATCGACCTAGGCGGCGTCACTGAAAGCGATAGCGCGGGTCTTGCGCTCTTGCTGGAGTGGCTGCGCCTCGCGAAACAACGCAATGTCAAAGTGCAGTTCGCGAACGTGCCGAGGCAGGTGGCCGCGCTTGCGCGGATCAGCGAAGTCGAAGCGCTGATCCTGCCGGACGCCGCAATTTCCCAGGCATAGGGAAACAACCGTTCCTAACAGGGCCAGGATCTCTCCCAGCTCAGCGTCGACAAGATTACGCTCGCAGAGGCGCAGCGACGCAGAGGTCGGAAGGAGAAATAGATCTTCCGTGTTCTGACCTCCCTTCACGGCGTCTCGCGCCTCTGCGAAAACATCTCTGCTGCGAGGCTTGATGGAAGATTGAGTCTCGAGCCTATTGCTCTGGCTCGGCACTGAGCGGCGCGGCTGGCGTGCCGCCGGTATCCACCTCGTCCATGTCTTCATCATCGAAGAACTCTTCATCGAGTGTTTCCGGCGGCGGGTTGCCATCGAAGATCTCGAACTCGCGTCGCTGCAGCCATGCGTCGCGTATGAACGCGTACGGATCGAACGTGCGTTGGAGCGTCTGATCGAGCGGCAAGAGTTCCGCGCGCGAATGAACCGTCTTGAGGGCGCGCTCCCCCCATTTCACTTCCCAGGGAATATCGGACGAATACGTCAATGGATCGACGAAGTAGTCGAACACGCGTGCGGGTGCATCGCGCAGCGTCGAAGGTCCAAACAATGGCAAGTTGATGAAGGGCCCCGAGTTGACGCCCCACACGGCGAGTGTCTGGCCGAAGTCCTCGTCGTGCGCTTCGAGTCCGACCGGCGTAGCAACGTCGAAGAGACCGCCGATACCGAGTGTCGTGTTCAACAAGAACCGGCCGGTGTCCTTGAGGCCAGTCAGGCCTTTGCCTTGCAAGAACTGGTTGACGATCGTTGCTGGGTATTCGAGGTTCGCGAAAAAGTTGCCGATGCCTCTGCGCATCCACCCCGGCGTGACCTTCCTATAGCCCTTTGCGACGGGCTTCAACGCGGCGCGATCGACGGCGTCGTTCACCTTGTAGACGCCGCGATTGAATCCTTCCCAGGGATCTTCGCCCATTGCGGTTCGCCCTGGCGCGGACGCGCAGCCCGTGGCGACCAGCGCGACGAACGAAAGCGCTACCGCGCGAAAAGCGTTCGCGCTGTGCGTCGTGGATGGCATGCAGAGAAATCCTTCGATGAGTTCGCGCGAACCGCGCGGCTCGGGCAAGTGTATCAATATCCGGATTTGCGCTGGCTCCCGTTCTGGGGGCAGACGGGTGAACGCTCGATCAGTCTGACCTAACGGCCGCGATCCGCTTCCATTTGTCGCTGGCGCGCGACGCGTTTTGGCAACGCTTGCTGTATTTCATCGAGACGCGCTTCGAAGCGTGCGCGTTGCACGGTCGTGATCTTCGGCACAGCGAGCGCGAGCTGGAGTTGGTTCATCGCGAGCGGAAGATCACCGCTCATGATGTGATACTCGGACATGTAGTAGTAAGAATCCGCCACGTCGCCCGCCGCATTCGCGGCGAGTGCGGTCAAGCGCGCCTGCTCTGGCGTCGGCGGCACGACATTGAAGAGATCGAGCAAGATCTCGTGCGCCTTGGGCGCATCGCCGAGCCGCATCAGCGATTCCGCATATCGAACAGTGACAGCGACGTTCCGCGGAAAGAGCTCGCGTGCGCGCTTTAGCGTGGCAAGCGAGGCGTCGCCTTGCCCCGCGAGAAGCTGCGCTTGCCCAAGGGCCGTGTGATATTGCGTGACGCTCGGGTTCGCATCGCGCAGTCGCTGGAAGATCGGGACGGCCTTCGCGGGTTCGCCCGCGAGCATGAGCGCGAGCCCGCGCCCATAAATTTCCGCAGGCGCGGCGTCGGGTTCGTTGCCGATGATGGCGGAGTAGTACTGGCGAGGATCTTCACCCGGCGGCGTCGAAAGAACACGCAGCCGCTCTCTCATGAGTGCATAGCTGATGCTTTCGGGCTTCGGATCGACCTGGAGTTGCACGGCCCGTTCCTTCGTCTCGGCGATACGCGCGCTGCTCACGGGGTGAGTGCGCAACATCTCGGGGATGTTGATGTCGCGGCCACCGGCGAGGCGACTCATCGTCTCGAAGAAAGAGGGCATCCCGTTCGGATCGAACCCGGCATTGGCAAGGATGCCGAGACCGACGCGGTCCGCCTCTGACTCGTTGGAGCGGGTGAAGCTGATCTGCTGCTGGATCGCGAGGCTTTGTGCCGCGGCAACGCCCGCCATCGCCACATCGCCGCCGCCGCCGCCGGCAGCACCGATCAGAATCGCGGCCAGCATGGCCGCAGTCGATACGAGGCTGTTCTTGCTCTGCGCCGCAATGCTGCGGGCAATGTGTCGCTGCGTGACGTGCGCGATTTCGTGAGCGACGACGCCCGCGAGCTCACTTTCGTTCTTCGTTTGCAGGACGAGTCCTGCGTTGACGCCGATGAAGCCACCCGGCAGCGCGAACGCATTGACCGAATTCTCTTTCGCCATGAAGAACGTGAACGTGCGCGATCCGTCGTTCGCGTAGCTCGACAGCCGCGCACCGAGCGACTGGACGTACTCGGTGACCTCCGGATCTTCGAGGATCTGGTCGGAGTCTCGCAGGCCCCGCACGATCATGCGCCCGATCTGGTATTCGTCCTGCAGCGTCAGCATCGCCTCCGCCGGGCTGCCCATGTCGGGAAGATCGTTCGGATCCGCGGAAACAGCCGTTGCTGCCATCAGCACGGCGACTGCGGTCAGCAACAATGTGGCGAGAGATTTCACAGCGGCGAGTGTGGAGCGGGGTGGGGTACCTGTAAAGACTCAGGGGTTGGACAGCGTGGCCGTGCAGGGGTTCTGGGGACATTCGCGCATGTAGAGACACGTGCGCTGAGGAGTGCGGGGTATCACCCTCCTCAGGGAGGGCCTTTGGTGTTTGGCTTCTCTAAATCTCACCCTCGGCCACTAAATGAAAAGGGCCCCGCGTTGGGGGCCCTTTTCATTTAGTGGCGGAGAGGGTGGGATTCGAACCCACGTAGGGACGTAATGCCCTCAACCGATTTCGAATCGGTGCCGTTGTGACCGCTTCGGTACCTCTCCGGGTTCTGGTGCGAGACCACGCGAAGGTAGCGTGGGCTGGCGAGGGGCCGGGATTCTATATGGACAGCGACATCAAATACAAAGCCGGAAGTGAGATTCGCGAGAGCTCGCTGGAGTACGGACCTGGTTCGCTGCGATCGAAATCAGGCATCGAGCCTGATGTCGATCGTGAGGGTGGGATTGCACTCGGTACATCCTGTACCTCGCCCTTCGGGCAGCGAAGCTGTGCAAAACGGCCGTCCTGGCCGTTTTGTCGAACCCACGTAGGGACGTAATGCCCTCAACCGATTTCGAATCGGTGCCGTTGTGACCGCTTCGGTACCTCTCCGGGTTCTGGTGCGAGACCACGCGAAGGTAGCGTGGGCTGGCGAGGGGCCGGGATTCTATATGGACAGCGACATCAAATACCTTCGTGTGAACTCCGCGCTTTGGGGTGCCGCGAGCAGGTAAACCCTGTATTCGCGCGGCGCTGCGCGGAACAGGTGCACCGGATCTGTACACTTACGCCCCGAAGATGCGGAAGATACTCAAGAATAATCGTGGCCTGACTGGCGCCCCTGACCAGCGGATTGAGATCACCCGCGTGGCTAGCGCCGCGCCTCCTGCTGTGAAGGGTGAGGGGTGGGCGGCGCGTTCGGAGACTCAGCTCTGAAGATCACGCTCGCCATTCTCGCGACCCTGCTGCTCGGCACGTGCTCGCAACCGCCTTCTGTGCTGGAGCAAATCATCCGGTCGGGCGAGCTGCGTGTCGTGACTCGCAACGTGCCGAGCGGGTACTACTTGGGCGCGTCCGGACCGCAAGGGCCGGAATACGACCTCGCGAGTCGCTTCGCGGCGGAGCTCGGCGTGCGCCTGTTCATTTATTCCGTGCCCAACGTTGGGGACGCGCTGCGAGAGCTCGAGTCCCGCCGCGCTCACATTGCCGCCGCCGGTTTGACGCGTGGTCTGCAACTTCCCGACGGCACTGGATTCGGGCCGCCGTATCAGCAAGTCAAGGAGCATCTGATCTATCGGCAGCGCGAGCGGCGCCCCCGGAATCTGACGCAAGCGAATGAAGGGCACATCGAAGTCATCGCCGGCAGCTCGCATGCGTCGACGCTCGATCAGTTGCGCATCGCCCACCCCAATTTGACATGGGTCGAGAATCCCGCGGCCGAGACCGAAGAGCTTCTCTATCGACTCTCGCGCCGCGAGTTCGACTATACGGTTGCGGATTCGAACGAGTTTGCGATCGGCCGCGCCTTTCACCCCGAGATCCGCATCGCGTTCGACGTTTCGGAAGGGAAGCCTCTTTCTTGGGTCGTCGATACCCGCGATGCGAGCTTGCTGCAGCGAGTCACGGCATTCTATTCATCGTTGAAAGCCGAAGGACGGCTCGCTTCGATCCTCGACACGTACTACGCCGGTGCCGAGCGTTTCGACTACATTCAAGCGCGCGTCTTCATGGAACACATTGCGACGCGGCTGCCGCAATATCGTCATTGGTTCCGCGAAGCTGCCGCGGAAGTGGGCGTCGACTGGCGGCTGCTCGCTGCGATCGGATATCAAGAGTCGCACTGGGATCCGCTCGCGACCTCACCCACTGGCGTCCGCGGGCTCATGATGCTCACGGAGCAGACGGCGCGTTCGCTCGGTGTTGCCGATCGACTCGATCCTCGCGCAAGCATCTTCGGCGGTGCCCGATACTTCGTCGCGATCCGAAGTCAGATCCCGAAGCGCATTCTCGAGCCGGACCGGACTTGGTTTGCACTCGCGGCGTACAACGTGGGCTTCGGGCACCTCGAAGACGCGCGCATTCTGACGGAAATGCACGGGAAGAACCCGGACGCGTGGGTCGACGTCCGCGAGCACCTGCCGTTGCTGACGCAGTCGAAGTGGTACACGCGGGTGAAAAGGGGCTACGCGCGAGGGTGGGAGCCGGTGCGCTTCGTCGACAACATACGAAGCTACATCGACATCCTGGATTGGGTCGCAACTGACTCCGGTCCGCCCGCGCAGCGCGCGGGCACTGCGCAGGTCACGCCTTGAGTTTCATTTCTTTTTCGGCGCCGCGCGCTCGGCGTACGTGCGGGCGAGCTCTTCGGCGAACAGCACCGGTAAGCCCTGTTCGTTGCGCTGATTCAGCGCTTGGTAGAACTCGATATACAAATCCCAATACTTCATCCGGTTCGCCGCACCGAGAATCGCGCCTCGTTTCAGGCCGCGGTCGAATCGTTCCTGAAGCTCGCTCGGCTCGATTCGCGTCATGAGCTCGTCGACCGCCGCTTGGATGGCGGCCATCAACCCAACTTGGTGCGTTCGCAAGTCCGCGAAGGAGCTTCTGATCGATTCCACCGCGCCGAGATAACGGCTGCCGTGCGGATCGAGCAGCTTCATCAGTGCCTCATCGACACTCGCGGAGAATTTGAGCGGATTGTTCTCTGACGGCTGGATCGTCGTTTGAGTGAGGCGCAGGCGACTCTTCAAGTCAGCGCGCCCTTTGAGCGCTTCCATCAAACCGAGCACGACCTCGCGCAGCATTTGACCCGCCATCGTGAGCAGCGCGTGCTGCGCATCGAGCGGCAGATTCGACGGATCGATGCCCGCGCCTCGACAGAATGCCTCGACACCGCTCGAAGCGTCAGAGCCCAAGCCGAGACCATTGTCGAGCGCGCGCTTCGGACGCTCTGGCTCGCTCCTTTCCGCGCGTGCGAGCGCGGCCGGCGAAGTGAGCGCCGTCAGTGTCTTGCGATCGTAGGGGCGCGTTTGCATCTGCCAGTCATCGGCGGGCTTGCGCGCCGGCGGAACGTTGCGCGGCGTACTCGGCTCGAGCGGGCCATCCAGCAGCGAGGCAAATCCGCTCCGAGCGGGTTTGCGCACGGTCGTCGGTGCGGGCGGCTCGGCATCGAGGCCGAGTGCTTTGCCGAGATCGAAAGGCTCGCTTGCGCTCGCGGGCTTCGCAGGCTCCGTCAGGATCGGCGGGGCCGGCTGGATCGATGACTCGCTCAGGAGGTCCGTGATGTCGAGTTCTTCGCCGAGATCCTCGACGATGCTCGCTTTGGGCGCGTTCCGTACGCGCTTCGGAACCGGTATCTGACCGCTCTCATCCGGCGAGAAATCGTTGCGCTCGTCGATGCTGACGAGCACTTCGTAGTCCCCAAGCCGCAAACGATCGCCGTCCTGGAGCGAGTAGGGGCCTTCGACCGAGGCGGGCGTGTCCGAACCGTTGATGAAAACGCCGTTCGTGCTCGTATCCTCGAGCACCCATTTCCCGGCTCGAAACGAAACTTTGCAGTGGTGGCTCGAAACGTAGCGGTCCGGGTCCGGCAAGACCCAATCGTTGTCCTGGGCGCGGCCGATTCGGCCTCCCGTGACGCCGAAAAGACGGGAGCTGCGCTTGCCCAACGCCTTGTAATGATCGCTGATGACCCGAAGTTTGAGTGCCATTGCCTAGAAGTCGGATAGGGGGACGGCGGATCAGCTAACGCCTTGCGCCTACGCTATGTAATATGCGCGCAGCCTATCAACCTCGCCAAGGAGCGAAATGGCAGCCAGTCACATTTTCAAGGTCGTTTTCGTCAACCAGGGCAAGGTCTATGAGATCTACGCCCGCAAAGTCCATCACGGCTCGTTGTTCGGCTTCCTCGAAGTGGAGGAACTCGTGTTCGGCGAGCGCACGGCAGTGGTCGTGGATCCCACGGAAGAGAAGATCCGGACCGAGTTCGAGGGCGTCAAACGCACGTATCTGCCCATTCATTCGGTCGTGCGTGTCGATGAAGTGCGCAAGCAGGGCATCAGCAAGATCAGCAACTTCGAAGGCTCGAACGTGGCTCAGTTTCCCGTCGTCTTTTCGCCGGGAGATGGCAAGAAATAACGCTGGCGACCGAGCTGGCGCCACACGGGCGAGAGCAATGGCGTCCGGCGCCGAAGCGCCTCGAATCCTGTATCATTCGCGCCCGTTCTTCTTTACCGGCCGCGGCGTCATGGCCCGCCGATTCGACTCGCTCTGATGCTCACACTGCCCGGCGCGCCCGCACTCTCCGATTTCCGAACCGCCAGACTCCTTGCGTCGATTCGCTCCAGGCATCCAGGAGTCGAAGCGCTGCGCTCTCACTTCGTTCACTTCGTTGAGACGCGTCGCGAGCTGACGGCCGATGAGCGTCGAGTGCTCGACGCGCTCCTGACGTATGGGCCGAAGTTGAGCGAACAGGCGATCGACCCGCACGCGAAGGCGGCGCGAATCATCATCGTTCCGCGGCCTGGCACGATCTCACCCTGGTCGAGCAAAGCCACCGACATCGCGCATGTCTGCGGCCTCGATGCCATCGAACGGATCGAGCGCGGCATCGCTTACGACCTTCACGGACAATCGGAGTTGAGTTCGGGCGCGCTGCGCGAAATCGCGCCGGCGCTCTACGATCGCATGACCGAGTCCGCACTCTTCGCGATGGAGGAGGCCGAGCAACTCTTCGCGCACGATCCGCCGCGACCGCTGCGCACGATCCCACTGCTCGCGCGAGGTCGCGCCGCACTGGAAGAAGCGAACGAGAACTTGGGCCTGGCACTCTCGCCCGACGAGATCGACTACCTCGTCGCGAGCTTCCAGCGGCTCGAGCGAGATCCGACCGATGTCGAGCTGATGATGTTCGCGCAGGCGAACTCGGAGCACTGTCGACACAAGATTTTCAATGCGGATTGGATCATCGACGGCGAGCGTCAGCCGAAGTCCCTCTTCGGGATGATCAAGAACACGTACGCGAAGAGCCCGGAGGGCGTGCTCTCCGCCTATCGCGACAATGCGGCCGTGATCGAAGGATCGCTGGGCCAGCGTTGGTTCGCAGACGTTCGCACACAGCGCTATACGTTCCACGATGAGCCGATCGACATTCTGATGAAAGTCGAGACGCACAATCACCCGACGGCGATCTCGCCGTTCCCTGGCGCGGCCACGGGATCGGGGGGCGAGATTCGCGATGAGGGCGCAACCGGTCGCGGTGCCAAGCCGAAAGCCGGCCTCGCCGGCTTTTCCGTTTCGAACTTGCGCATCCCCGACTTCATCCAGCCGTGGGAGAAGGATTTCGGTCGCCCCGCGCGTATCGCGTCCGCACTCGACATCATAATCGAGGGACCGCTCGGCGCTGCGGCGTTCAACAACGAGTTCGGTCGGCCGAACATCATGGGTTACTTCCGCACGTTCGAAACGGAAGTCGAATCGCAAACGCGCGCGGGGCTGCGCGGCTATCACAAGCCCATCATGATCGCGGGCGGGCTTGGCAACGTCCGTCGTACGCACGTCGAGAAGTCCGAAGTGCCGCCTGGCGCAAAACTGATCGTACTCGGCGGTCCTGCAATGTTGATCGGTCTTGGCGGTGGCGCGGCATCTTCGGTCGGCAGCGGCACGAGCGCGGAAGACCTCGATTTCGCCTCCGTGCAACGTGGCAATCCTGAGATGCAGCGTCGCGCACAGGAAGTCATCGATCAATGTTGGGGATTGGGCGATGCCAATCCTATTTTGCTCATTCACGACGTCGGGGCGGGTGGATTGTCCAATGCGCTGCCGGAGGCGATCGCGCACAGCGATCGTGGCGGTCGGATCGACTTGCGGGCCGTGCCGTCCGACGAGCCAGGCATGTCGCCGCTCGAGATCTGGTGCAACGAAGCGCAGGAGCGCTACGTGCTCGTAATCGCGCCGGAGCACTTGGAGCAGTTCGCTGCGCTCTGCGCACGCGAGCGCTGTCCGTATGCCGTCGTCGGCGAGACCACGGACGACGGATGGCTCAAGGTCAACGATCGACTCCTCGAGGTTGATCCAGTCGATCTGCCGCTCGAAGTCATCCTAGGCAAGCCGCCTAAGATGACGCGTGATGTGAAGCAACTCCCCGCGCTCAGCGATGCCTTCGATGCGAGCGCGGTCGATATTCGGGACGCCGCGTATCGGCTGCTGCGCTTGCCGACGGTGGCCGATAAGACGTTCCTGATTTCGATCGGCGATCGCACCGTCGGGGGCATGATCAGTCGCGACCCGATGGTCGGTCCGTGGCAAGTGCCCGTAAGCGACGTCGCAGTGACGATCAGCGACTACACCTCGACAACGGGCGAAGCGATGACGATGGGCGAGCGCACGCCGCTCGCGTTGCTCGATGCGCCCGCGTCGGGCCGCATGGCGGTTGCCGAAGCGATCACGAATATCGCGGCGGCGGATGTGCGTGCGCTCTCGGACGTGCGACTGTCCGCGAACTGGATGGCTGCGTGCGGCGAGCCGGGCGAAGATGCGGATCTCTATGCGACCGTGAAAGCCGTTGGCGAAGCGTTCTGCCCTGCGTTGGGGATCGCGATCCCAGTGGGCAAAGATTCCTTGTCGATGAAGACGTCTTGGCGTGAAGCGACTCGCGATCGCAAGATGCTCGCGCCGCTGTCGCTCATCGTGTCGGCGTTCGCGCCCGTGCGCGATGTGCGTCGTACGCTCACGCCGCAACTTCGGACCGATCTCGGGCCGACCTCGTTGCTCCTCATCGATCTCGGCGGTGGACGCGATCGCCTCGGCGGATCGTGTCTCGCGCAAGTGTTCGGCAAGCTCGGGCATGAGGCGCCTGACTGTGACGATCCGAGCCGTCTCGCAAAATTCTTTGCAGCGATCGCGCAGTTGCGCGAGCAAGCGTTGCTGAAGGCGTACCACGATCGTTCGGATGGCGGGTTGTTCGTGACGCTCGCAGAGATGGCGTTCGCAGGCCATTGCGGGCTCGAGATCGACTTGGGTGACGTACGTGACAGCGCGGCAGCGCTCTTCGCAGAAGAGCTCGGTGCCGTCGTGCAGGTTCGCGAGGCGGACCTTCGGCAAGCCTTCGCGGTGTTCGAACATCACGGGCTCGCGTCGAGCGTTCGCACGATCGGCACCGTCATCGATGCGGATCGAGTGCGCGTGCGCGGGCAAGGGCGTGTGGTGCTCGAGGAATCGCGTACGAACTTGCGCGCGGCGTGGTCGGAGACGACCTATCGTCTCGTCGAGCGGCGCGATCACCCGCAATGCGCGAAGGAGCAGTATGAGACCGCTTGCGACCCCAACGATCCTGGGCTCAGCGCGTCTCTGACGTTCGACGTGAACGAGGACATCGCGGCGCCCTATATCTCGAAGGGCACGCGGCCGAAGGTCGCGATCCTGCGTGAGCAGGGCGTGAACAGCCACATCGAGATGGCCGCGGCGCTGTATCGCGCCGGCTTCGAACCGTATGACGTGCACATGACGGATCTCGTGGCGGGTCGCGCGCAGCTCGCCGACTATCGCGGCTTCGTCGCATGCGGTGGGTTCTCGTATGGAGACGTGCTCGGGGCGGGTGAGGGTTGGGCGAAGTCGATCCTGTTCAACGCGCAGCTCCGCGAGGCGTTCAGCCGCTTCTTCACGCGCACCGATACGTTCTCGCTCGGTGTCTGCAATGGATGCCAAATGATGTCGACGCTGCGCGAGCTCATCCCGGGAGCAGACTGTTGGCCCCGCTTCGTGCGCAACCGCTCGGAACAGTTCGAAGCGCGCTTGAGCATGGTGGAAGTGACGAAATCACCGTCGATCTTCTTCGCCGGCATGGAAGGTTCGCGCATGCCGATCGCGGTTGCGCATGGAGAAGGGCGCGCGGAATTCAGAACACCGGATGGCTTGAACGCGTTGGTCGCGGCGAATCTCCTGTCGCTGCGCTTCGTCGACAACTACGGCCAGCCCACGGAACGCTATCCAGCCAATCCGAGCGGCGCACCCGCCGGCCTCACGGGCATCACCTCGAGCGATGGTCGTGCCACGTTGCTGATGCCTCATCCTGAGCGCGTGTGCCGCACCGTGCAGAACTCCTGGCACCCAGACGAATGGGGTGAGGACAGCCCGTGGATGCGAATGTTTAGAAACGCGCGCGTTTGGGTGGGTTAACTACTTCCAGCTCCCGCTTGCCGCCTTCGCGGCCGGATTCATCGGCCGTGCAATGAGTCCCGATTGCGTAATCGAGATTTCGTAGCGCGCGCCGTCCGCCATCGGCATGTATGTCGCGCTACCGTAGACAGCATCGACGAACGGCAACCAGCGCGGATACTGCGTCGAGAGCATCCAGAGATCGAGGCCAGGATTCTCGCTCAAGGGATAGACCGTTCGTGGCGCGTTACGCTCTTGCTCGATGTCTCGATACCTCCCGCCGATACGTTCGAGACGATACTGCGCATCGAACCCCAGCAGGTTCGCCCAGCCGCGCCACTTGAGCACGCGCGCATCGAGCTGCCACTCATCCCCGGCGAGCATGAATAGTTGCATTTGGCCGCTCGGCACTTGCGCGAGCGTCGCGCGGAACTGCTGTGGGCCGCGCGCTTCGAACACGATCTCCGCAACGGGCTTCTCGTGCGTGAGGCGAGCGTACGTGTGCAGGTTCAACGAGATGACGAACAGCACCGCCGCGACCGCGAGTAGCAACGATCCCATGAGGGCGCTGCCGCCGGCCGCGAGAAAGCGTGCGCGATACAAGCGCTGGCACGCGAGGACGAGGAGCAGGAGCCCGAAGAGCGCGATGAGGACGGTGATTGCGTTAGACATTCTGGGCTTCGCCGGGCTGTAGGCTGTAGGCTGTAGGCTCTAGGTCAGAACCGGAGCCGTCGCAGCGTATCCCGCGTTCGTTCATGTCGTTGTCGTCCTCATGACATCCGTTAGCAGTCGTTCTTCTCTGGCTACAGCCTACAGCCTACAGCCTACAGCCTAAACAAACGAAGAGAGCGCGCCGCTCTCGATCAGCTCGGCGAGCACGGCTATGTCGTGATCGAGCCGATGATCGTAGGGGCGATACTCCACATACTTGCGTACGAACGCATGTACCCGCTGTAACGGTTCCGTCGTGGCGAGCGGCTGCAGCTTGTCGATCGCATGCGCGGCCGCCAATAGCTCGATCGCGAGCACGTTCGATGTGTTTTGGCACAGCCGCTGCAGTTTGAATCCCGCCCAAGGCGCCATACTGACGTGGTCCTCTTGTCCCGCGGACGTCGTCACGTTATCGATCGAAGCCGGATGGGCAAGGGTACGGTTCTCAGAAGTGAGTGCCGCGGCGGTGACGTGCGCGATCATGAATCCGGACTCGAGTCCCGGCTCCGTCGTCAGAAACATGCTGAGCGCGGGATTGACGCGTCGATCGAGCAGATCCGTACGGCGTTCCGACATACTCGCGAGCTCGGCGACGGCGATCGCCAGGTAGTCGCAGAGGAATGCGATGGGCTGCGCATGGAAGTTGCCGCCCGAGACGATGGCGTCATCGAAGATCAGCGGATTGTCGGTCACCCCGTTGATGGCTGCGCTCAGGACTTCTCGCGCATGCGAGAGCGTCGCTTCGATGCCGCCGTAGACTTGCGGCATACACCGGACCGCATACGGATCTTGCACGCGATCGCAGTTCTCGTGCGCATGATGGATCGCGCTTTCGGTGAGGAGCAGCCGGAAACGACGCGCGATCTCCATTTGGTGCGTAGAGCGGCTCGCTTCGTGGATGCGAGCATCGAACGGCGCGTAACTGCCGGCCAAGCCGTCGATCGTGAGCGCGCCTGTGACGATCGCCGCCGAAAGCAACGTTTCCGCGCGAAACAATCCATCGAGCGCAAGTGCCAAGCTCAACTGCGTGCCATTGATCAGCGCGAGGCCTTCTTTCGCCTCTAGGGTGATCGGCGCAAATCCCGCGGCTTCACAGACAGCTTGACCTTCGACGCGTTTGCCCGCGACGAGCGCCTCGCCTTCGCCGATCAGGCACAACGACACGTGCGCGAGCGGCGCAAGATCGCCCGATGCGCCAACCGATCCGCGCGAGGGAACGATCGGCAACACATCGTGCTCGAGCAGCGCCAGCAACGCTTCTACGATCTCGGGTCGCGCGCCCGAAAAGCCGGCTGCAAGCGCGTTCGCTTTCAGCAGCAACATCAGGCGAACGATGGGCGGCGGCAACGGGTCGCCGACGCCGCACGCATGGCTGCGTATCAAGTTGAGCTGGAGCTGACGGACCTGATCCGAGGAGATGCGCTTGTTTGCGAACGCACCGAAGCCGGTCGTAATGCCGTAGCTCACTCGATCGCTGCGCACCGCCGCACGCACGACCTCGACGCTTCGAAGCATGGCTTCGCGCGCAGGCGTCGCGAGCACAACGCGCGCGGATCCCGCGAAAAAGCCCCGCAGGTCATCGAGCGTCAGCGATCGTCCATCGAGCGGCAAGGTCATCGCCGCTGATCCTGCAAGTTGACGGTTGACCGTGGACGGTTGACGGCCAGAGAGAGCCCGCTAGCGCGACGGTGAATGCTCGTAAGGCGCATCTGTTCTTGCCGTCAACTGTCAACCGTCAACTGTCAACTATTACGCATCGAGCTTCTTGTACCGAATCCGATGCGGCGTGTCGGCATCATCGCCCTTACGCTTGCGCAAGTCCTCTACGTACTCAGCGTAGTTGCCCTCGAACCAGACAACTTCGCTGTTGCCCTCGAACGCGAGGATGTGGGTCGCGATTCGATCGAGGAACCAGCGATCGTGGGAGATCACGACCGCACATCCCGGGAAGCTCAAGAGTGCTTCTTCGAGTGCGCGCAACGTTTCGACGTCGAGATCGTTCGTCGGCTCGTCGAGTAGGATGAGATTGCCGCCCGCCTTCAACACTTTTGCGAGATGTACGCGATTGCGTTCGCCGCCCGAGAGCTCGCCGATGAGCTGCTGCTGTTGCGTGCCGCGAAAGTTGAATCGGCCGACGTACCCGCGCGAGGCCGTCTCGTAGTTGCCGACACGAATGATGTCGAGACCGCCGGAGATCTCTTGCCACACCGTCTTTGAATCATCGAGCGACTGGCGCGATTGATCGACATAGGCAAGCTGCACCGACGGACCGACGCGCACTTCGCCCGCGTCCGGCTGTTCTTGGCCGGTGATGATGCGAAACAAAGTCGTCTTACCTGCGCCGTTCGGGCCGATCACGCCCACGATACCGCCCGCAGGCAAGTTGAAGCTCAGATTGTCGAACAAGAGTCGATCGCCGAACCCCTTCTTCAATCCTTTCGCTTCGATCACGAGCTCGCCGAGGCGCGGGCCAGGCGGAATATAGATCTCGTTCGTCTCATTGCGCTTCTGGAACTCTTGGGACGCTAGCTCTTCGTACCGCTGCAGGCGAGCCTTGCTCTTCGCTTGGCGGGCCTTCGGATTCGCACGCACCCATTCGAGCTCGCGCTCCAAGGTCTTACGCAAGGCCTCTTGTTGCTTTTCTTCCTGCGCGAGACGACGTTCCTTCTGCTCGAGCCACGACGAGTAGTTGCCCTCCCACGGAATGCCGTGTCCGCGGTCGAGCTCGAGAATCCAACCGGCCACGTTGTCGAGGAAATAGCGATCGTGCGTGACGGCGATGACCGTGCCCGGATAGCTCTCCAAGAAACGCTCGAGCCATGCGACCGATTCGGCATCGAGATGATTCGTCGGCTCGTCGAGCAACAGCATGTCGGGTTGCGAGAGGAGCAAGCGACAGAGAGCAACGCGGCGGCGCTCGCCGCCCGAAATCTTGGTGACGTCAGCGTCCCAGGGCGGAAGGCGCAGAGCATCGGCTGCGACTTCGAGCTTGCGTTCGAGCTCCCAGCCGTTCTTGGCATCGATCGCGTCCTGCAGCTTCGCCTGCTCTTCGAGCAGCTTGTTCATCTCGTCCTCGCCGAGGTCGGGATCGGCGAACTTGTCGCTCACGGCGTTGAAGCGGTCGATGAGCGATTGAACGTCCGCCACGCCTTCGACGACGTTGCCGCGCACGTCCTTCTTCGGATCGAGCTCGGGCTCTTGCGAGAGCAGGCCGATCTTGATGCCGGGCTGCGGGCGGGCCTCGCCCTCGAACTCTTTGTCGACGCCCGCCATGATTCGCAGCAGCGTCGATTTGCCCGAACCGTTGAGACCCAGCACGCCTATCTTCGCGCCAGGGAAGAAGGAGAGGGAAATGTCTCGCAGGATCACCCGCTTTGGCGGTACGACCTTCGAGACGCGATTCATGGTGTAGATGAACTGAGCCATTCGGACACTCGAGACGAAAGGAGGAGGGGAAAGGGACCATGATACCGGACCCCCGCTCACATTCCTCGGGGGACATTCCTCGTCTTCGAGGAGTGTCCCCATGTGCGGTGGTTGTTGGGGACACTTCTCCAAAGCGAGGAATGTCCCCTTTACAGGGACGCGGCTGTATTCTTCGCGCCTATGTGGCTCCACACGAACCCGAGCGTCGCTGCCGAGTACTCGCTCCATGCGTGAGGATGACGAACTGGAGAGCTCGTCGGTCTTGCTCGTTTCCGGCGATCAGATTGCGCGCTATGGCTTCGGCGAAGGACACCCGTTCGGGCCTGATCGCCACGAAGCCTTCATGCGCGAGCTTCATCGCGCCGGACTCGACGGTCGAGTCCGACGGGCGAGCCCGCGCGATGCGACGCGTGAAGAACTAGAGTCGTTTCATACCGCGGCGTACATCGATTTCGTTCGCGAACGTTCCGCGGCGGGGCAGGGGTACCTCGATGGCGGCGACACGCCCGCGAAACGCGGCATCTACGAAGCCGCGGTGTCGGTCGTCGGTGCGACGCTCGTCGGTGTCGAGGCGCTGATGTCGGATCGAGCGAAGCGCGCGTTCATTCCCATCGCGGGACTGCACCACGCCGCGCGTGATCGCGCCGCCGGCTTCTGCGTCTTCAACGATTGCGGGGTCGCGATCGAGATCCTTCGTCGCAAGTACGCGTTGCGCACGATCGCCTACGTCGACATCGATGCACATCACGGCGACGGCGTCTTTTACGCGTTCGAGTCGGATCCGGACCTTGTTTTCGCCGATTTTCACGAGGATGGGCGCTATCTCTATCCTGGAACTGGCGCGGAGGAGGAGACCGGCACAGGCGCGGCGCGCGGCACGAAGCTCAATGTGCCGCTTCCGCCCGGCGCTGACGACGCAGCGTTCCTCGCCGCCTGGGATCAGGCAGAGGCGTTCCTGCGCGAGCGGCGCCCGGAGTTCATCCTGCTCCAGTGCGGCGCGGATAGCTTGGCAGGGGATCCGATCACGCATCTTCGCCTCACCGAGGAAGCCCACGCGCACGCCGCACGTCGTCTCTGCGCGCTTGCGGACGAGCTTGGGCACGGGCGGGTGCTCGCGATGGGCGGCGGAGGCTACAACCGCGGCAATTTGGCGCGGGCGTGGACGCGCGTCGTCCAGAGTTTTCTAGAGAGTGAACAGTGAACGGTCAACGGTGATGGGAGGTTGCTGCGCGATGCGGGGCCCGGTTTGTCACCGTTCACGGTTCACCGTCCGCCATTCACCCCCTTTCCTGTAGAATCCGCACTCCCCCTCCCCGGAGTGCCCATGTTTCCCGCCAATCTGACCATTGCCGATTTCGATCCCGAGCTGAAGGCTGCGATCGATGCCGAAGTCCGTCGTCAGGAAGCTCACATCGAGCTGATCGCGTCCGAGAACTACGCGAGCCCCCGCGTGCTCGAGGCACAGGGCACCGTCCTCACGAACAAGTACGCGGAGGGCTACCCGGGTAAACGCTATTACGGCGGCTGCGAGCACGTCGACGTCGCGGAGCAGCTTGCGATCGAGCGTGCCAAAAAGCTATTCGGCGCCGCCTATGCGAACGTGCAGCCGCACTCCGGCTCGCAAGCGAACGCCGCGGCGTATCTCGCGCTCATCAATCCGGGCGACACGATCCTCGGCATGAGTCTCGATCATGGTGGACATCTGACCCACGGCGCGAAGGTGAATTTTTCCGGAAAGGTGTTCAAGGCGTTTCAGTACGGGCTCGATCCTGCGACCGGCGAGATCGACTACGCGCAGGTCGAACGGCTTGCGCACGAGCACAAGCCGAAGCTCATCATCGCGGGGTTCTCCGCCTACTCGCGCGTCGTCGATTGGCAGCGCTTCCGTGAGATTTCAGACGCCGTCGGCGCGCTCTTCCTCGTCGACATGGCGCATGTCGCCGGACTCGTCGCGGCGGGCATCTATCCGAATCCCGTGCCGATCGCGGACGTCGTCACGACGACTACGCACAAGACGCTGCGCGGCCCGCGCGGTGGTCTGATCCTCGCGCGCTCGAATGAAGCGATCGAGAAGAAGCTCAACTCGCTCGTCTTCCCGGGCATGCAGGGCGGTCCGCTGATGCATGTGATCGCGGCGAAAGCGGTCGCATTGCTCGAAGCGCTGCAGCCCGA
The DNA here is from genome assembly GCA_044506405.1 of Lysobacterales bacterium. Taxonomy (GTDB): domain Bacteria; phylum Pseudomonadota; class Gammaproteobacteria; order Steroidobacterales; family Steroidobacteraceae; genus Steroidobacter. Next base: position 49,364 of record JBIQKP010000006.1, read on the forward strand.
CTTCGCGATCTATCAGAAGCAAGTGCTGGCAAATGCGCGTGCAATGGCGAAGCAGATGATGAGCCGCGGTTACAAGATCGTTTCCGGCGGCACCGACAATCATCTGTTCCTGCTCGATCTGATCGGTCGCGACATCACGGGTAAAGACGCGGATGCTGCGCTCGGACGTGCGCACATCACGGTGAATAAGAACGCCGTGCCGAACGATCCGCGCCCGCCGTTCGTCACGAGCGGACTTCGCATCGGTACGCCGGCGGTGACGACGCGCGGGTTCCGCGAAGCCGAAGTCGTCGAGCTCGCGAATTGGATCGCGGATGTGCTCGATGAGAACGGCAGCGATGCCGCAATCGCGAAAGTGAAAGAACGCGTTCAGGAGATCACGCGCAAGTTTCCCGTATATGGATAGTGAGCGGCGGACGGCGGACCGCGGACGGTGAGAGTCAAAGGACCCGGCCGTCTCCGGGATTTTCACTGTCCGCGGCCCGCCGTTCGCCAATCACCGTCACATGCATTGTCCTTTCTGCAACCACGAAGAGACCAAAGTCATCGACTCGCGCTTGGCGGGTGAGGGACAGCAGATTCGGCGGCGTCGCGAATGCCTCGAGTGCGGCGAGCGATTCACGACCTTCGAGACGGCCGAGCTCGTCATGCCGCGCATCGTCAAGAATGACGAGAGCCGCGAGCCATTCGATGAGCAGAAGCTTCGCGGCAGCATGCTCAAGGCGCTCGAAAAGCGTCCCGTCTCGAGCGAAGCGTTGGATGCCGCAGTCGCGCATATCTGTCACAAGCTTCGCGCCCTCGGCGAACGTGAAGTTCCTTCGAGGCTCGTCGGAGAGCTCGCGATGGAAGAGCTGCACAGCCTCGATGAAGTTGCCTATGTACGTTTTGCGTCGGTCTATCGTGCGTTCCAGGATGTGGATGCGTTTCGTGAGGAGATCGAGCGTATGCGGCACCGTCGCAATCGCGAGGCCGCCGAAGCGCAGCTTGCGCTATGGGCAGCGAACGAAGCCGAGAGGAAGAAGAAGTAGTGTAGGGTGTGTGGTGTAACGTGTGACGTCAGCGCGACGTTCTGCGACGTTACACACCACACTTCACACGTCACCCCCATGTTTTCGCCGATAGACATTTCCCACATGCGCCGTGCGATCGAGCTCGCTTGGCTCGGCCGCTATACGACGCATCCGAACCCTCGTGTCGGTTGCGTCATTGCGAACGGCGAGCGGATCGTCGGTGAGGGCTGGCATCGAACAGCAGGGGCTGCCCATGCGGAAGTGCTCGCGCTCGAACAGGCGGGCGAGGCCGCGCGCGGAGCGTGTGCTTACGTCACGCTCGAGCCGCATTCTTTTCACGGCAAAACGCCGCCTTGTACCGAAGCGCTCATTCGCGCCGGTGTCGCGCGCGTCGTGTGCGGCATGTTGGATCCGAATCCCAAGGTGCACGGCGAGGGCATTCGCCAGTTGCAGGCCGCTGGGATCGCGACTGAGGTCGGCGTGCTCGCAGAGGAGTCGCGTGCGCTCAATCTCGGTTTTCAGAAACGCATGGAGACTGGCCTGCCGCGCGTGATCGTGAAGATGGGCGCGAGTCTCGATGGGCGCATCGCGCTCGCGAACGGGGAGAGCCGGTGGATCACGAGCGATGCGGCTCGCCAAGACGTTCAGCGCTTGAGGGCATCCGCCAGTGCCGTCATGACTGGGATCGGCACTGTTCTCGCCGATGATCCTCAGCTCAATGTCAGGGATCCCTCCATCGATTTGGGCGGTCGCTCGCTGTTTCGCATCGTGCTGGATACCCAACTGCGCATCGCGCCCACTGCGAAGGTCTTTCAGGCGCCTAGCCCTGTCCTTGTTGCGACCGGAGTCGCGGCAAGCGACCGAGCGGAGCGCCTACAAAGCGCGCCGGTCGACGTCATAACGCTCCCTGTCGATGCCACCGGAAGCATCGATCTTTCGGCGCTCCTTCGAGAATTGGGTCGGCGCGAGTGCAACGACGTGCTCGTCGAAGCGGGACCTCGGCTCGCAGGGCGAGTTTTGGCACTGGACCTGTGCGATGAGCTGATCGTGTATTTCGCGCCCAGGGTCTTGGGGCCGGATGCACGTGCGATGTTCGACTTGCCTTCGATTCAAAGGCTGCAAGACAGTCTACAATTCCGCTTACAAGGGGCCGAACCGATCGGACCCGATCTCAAGGTCGTTTTCACCCGCCGCGAGTAGCGGCCATGCCGCTCGATCATGTTTACCGGAATCGTTCAAGCTGTAGGTACCGTCCGCGTCGTCTCGCCGAAAGGCGGCGACGTGGAGTTGACGATCGATGCGGGCACCCTCGGGCTCGAGCGTGTCGCCGTGGGCGATAGCATCAGTGTGAGTGGGTGCTGCCTCACCGCAACGAGCATCGAAGGATCTTCCTTCAAGGCTGACGTGTCGCGCGAGACGCTCAGCGTCACGACGCTGCGTGATTGGCGCATCGGCACGCGCGTCAATCTCGAAAAAGCCCTCAGCGCAGGGCAGGCGCTCGGTGGCCACTACGTCACGGGTCACGTGGATGGCATCGCGACCGTGGTCGCGATGGAAAACGATGGCCGCTCTCATCGCGTGACGTTCGAAGTGCCTTCTGAGCTCGCGCGCTATGTCGCGCGCAAGGGTTCCGTCGCAATCGATGGCGTCAGTCTGACCGTCAATGACGTGGACGGGCTGCGCTTCGGCGTGAATCTGATTCCGCATACGCTCACCGTGACGACGCTCGGAGACTATCGAACGGGCACGCTCGTCAATCTGGAGGTCGACATCATCGCGCGCTATCTCGAACGACTCGTGTCGCAGACGAATGCTGCGGAGATTTCGGCATGAGCACGGCTCGCGACCCACGTTCGACACCGAGCACTCGGCTCAATACGATCGACGAGATCCTCAGCGATATCGCGGCCGGTCGTATGGTCGTCATCATGGACGACGAAGATCGCGAGAACGAAGGCGATCTCGTCATGGCGGCGGAGTTCGCACGCGCCGAGGACATCAACTTCATGGCGCGCTATGCGCGTGGGCTGATTTGCCTGACGCTCACGCGGGAGCGGTGTCAGCAATTGCGCCTCCCCCTGATGGTGAACGATACGAATGCCGACTACCGCACGAACTTCACGGTGTCGATCGAGGCGGCCGAAGGCGTGACGACGGGGATCTCTGCACACGATCGCGCGCAGACGGTACGCGCGGCTGTGCGTCGGCACGCCCAGCCGGAAGACCTCCGGCAGCCTGGCCACATCTTCCCCTTGATGGCGCAGCCCGGCGGCGTGCTGACGCGCGCAGGTCACACCGAAGCGGGTTGCGATCTCGTGCGACTCGCGGGGTTGGAACCTGCGGCTGTCATCGTCGAAATCTTGAACGAAGACGGCACGATGGCGCGACGTCCAGATCTCGAGAAGTTCGCGCGTGAGCACCAGCTCAAGATCGGCACGATCGCCGATCTCATTCGTTACCGGCTCGAGAAAGATCGCTTGATCGAGCGCATCGCCGAGCGGCCCGTCAATACGGAGTTCGGAGCGTTTCGGATGTTCTGCTTCGAAGACCATGTGAATCGCACCGTGCATTTGGCGCTCGTGCGCGGGGAGCTGAACGCGGATTCCGTACCGCTCGTGCGGGTGCACCTGCCAGATACGCTCCGCGACTTGATCGCGATCCGCGACGATGCGCTTGGTCTTCCGTTGCGCGCCGCGATGGCGCGGATCGCCCAGGAGGAATCGGGCATCATCATTGTGCTGCGGCCGAACGAATCCCCGCGCGAGTTGATGGATGCCGTGCAGGCGATGGAGCGGAGCGAGAACGGCGCACCTCACTCGTCGAGTGGCACGCACGTCCTCAGAACCTACGGCATCGGCGCGCAGATCCTCAAAGACCTCGGCGTGAAGCGCATGCAAGTCCTGTCGGCCCCCAAGCAACTCCAAGGATTGTCGGGTTTCGACTTGGAGATCGTAGGGTACGTGCATAGCTAACGATATACTCACCGAGCGCGCCCAAAATCGCTCGCAAGGCTAGCTCCAGATCTGTAGCTCTAAAGAAAACATGGACATCAAAACCATCGAAGGCGACTTGCAATGTCGCGAGCTCCGTTTCGCGATCCTCGCGTCGCGGTTCAATGAATTCGTCGTCGAGCATCTGGTGCGCGGCGCCGTCGATGCGCTGCGTCGGCATGGCGCGAGCGACAAACAGATCGAGATCGTGCGAGCGCCAGGCGCGTTCGATTTGCCGGTTGTGGCGCGCAAGCTCGCGCAAAGCCGGCGCTATGACGCGATCATTGCGCTCGGGGCCGTCATCAAAGGCGCGACGGCGCATTTCGACTACGTCGCCGGCGAATGTGCCGGTGGACTCGCGCGTGTCGCAAACGACACGGGCGTCCCGGTCGCATTCGGTGTCTTGACGACGGATACGATCGAGCAGGCGATCGAGCGGGCCGGAACGAAAGCAGGCAACAAAGGTGCGGATGCTGCGATCACTGCGATCGAGCTCGCGAACCTGTTGCGTCGTATCGAAGGTTGAGCAGGGCTCACACGTCTGCAATGGCCCCGCCGAACCACAAGCCCGCACGCGGCACCCGCGCACGCTCCATCGCTCGCAAGCTCGCGATGCAAGCGCTCTATCAATGGCAGCTCACGAATCAGAGCGCGCGGGAAATCAAAAATCAGTTTCTCGAGAGCGAGGATTCCGCGGGGACCGACCGCGAGCATTTCGAAGAGCTCGTCGATGCGTGCATCGAACAGAACGCCCCGATCGTCGAAGCGCTCGCGCCTTACTTGGATCGTCCGCTCGAACAACTCGATCCGGTGGAGTCCGCGATTCTGCTCGTCGGGATGTACGAGCTGAAGCACCGAATCGATATTCCGTATCGTGTCGTGATCAACGAGGCCGTCGATCTGTGCAAGCGCTTCGGCGCGACCGACGCGCACAAGTACGTGAACGCCGTTCTCGATCGTGCCGCTCGCGAGCTCCGCGCAGCTGAGCGGTAGCCCACTCGCGCTGGCTGGGGGCCGGAGGCTGTGGGCTGGAGCCAGAGAGGCACAGAATGTTCTCCGTGAGATTTCAAGCCGAGCCTGAATCGGCCAGCTCGTGTTTCTCGTGCAGCGTCGAGCGGCGAGGCCTAGGATTTCTGACCCCAGTCCCCAGCCCCCAGTCTCCAGCCCGATGAGCCTCGGCGAGTTCGACATCATCTCGAAGTACTTCGCGGGTCGTGGCGCGCGCGATGACGTGCCGCTTGGAATCGGCGATGACGCCGCCGTGCTCAGCGTGTCAGCCGACCAAAGACTCGTGGTCGCGATGGATACGATCGTTGAAGGCGTGCACTTTCTCGGCGATGCGGCCCCTGAGGATATTGGGTATCGAGCGCTTGCCGTGAATTTGAGCGATCTCGCTGCGATGGGCGCGCAGCCGTCGTGGATGTTGCTGTCACTCTCGCTGCCGAGCGCGGATGAACGTTGGCTCGACGCATTTGCTAAAGGGCTGTTCGAGCTCGCCGATGCGCACGGCGTTGCGCTCGTCGGCGGCGACACCGTCCGAGGGCCGCTTGTCATTACCGTGCAAGTCGGCGGCTGGGTCGAGCAGGACCGCTTCTTGGCTCGCTCAGGCGCGCGGCCCGGCGATGAGCTCTTCATTTCGGGTGTGCCGGGCGAGGCAGCCGCGGGCCTTTCAGTGCTCCGCAGCGGCTCTCACCAGGAAGGCGCCTCCGCGCGACTTCGTGGCCGCTTCTTGCGTCCGAAGCCCAGGATCAATCTCGGTCGGGCGCTGCGCACGATCGCGAGCGCAGCCATGGATGTCTCGGACGGATTGCTAACCGACCTCGAGAAGCTCTGCGCTGCGAGCGGATGCGGTGCGCAACTCGAGCTCGATGCATTGCCTCAGTCGACCGCGATGCGAGCGCTGTTCGACGAAGATGAATGTCTCGAGTACGCGCTCGCCGGCGGCGATGACTACGAACTCCTCTTCTGCATCGCGCCGGCGAACGCGGCAGCGGCGCGCTCCCGCTCGATCGCCGGTACTCCCGTGACGCGTATCGGCGTCATGACGACAGAGAAGGGGGTACGCTGCCTTCGAAGAGGCCGCGAATACATTCCCGCACGCGCCGGCTACGACCATTTCGCCCGACGCTGACGTATGTCCCAGCCATCCGACGAGAACAAGAAAAGCACGCGAGCCCCCGTTCGACCAGGTTTGTTGCGCGACCCAGTACATCTGCTGGCGTTCGGATTCGGTGCGGGCTTGAGTCCTTACGCGCCCGGGACGTTCGGGACCTTGGTCGCGGTCCCGATCGTCCTGCTCGTGTCACAGTACGGTTGGGTTGTCCACCTGGCGTTCGCGCTGTTCGCGTTCGTCGCCGGCATCTACATCTGCGGCGCGAGCGCGCGCAAGCTCGGGGTGCACGATCATCCGGCGATCGTCTGGGACGAGATCGCGGGATATAGCGTGACGATGTTGGCAGCTCCGTCAGAACCGGCTTGGCTTGCGGCCGGTTTTGTGCTGTTCCGCTTCTTCGACATCGTCAAACCCTCGCCGATCCGGGAGGCTGATCACAGTCTCCGTGGCGGGCTGGGAATTATCCTCGATGACATCATTGCGGGCCTGTTCGCGGGAGCGATCTTGTTCGCGGTGAAACTTCTTCTATAGCAAAGCGATCGTCACACTTTGTGAATCAACTGAGCGCCCCAATGGCACAGCGCACCGCGCCGCGCGAGCAGCGCATTCCCGAGCGCATTGGGAAATACGTCATCGTCAAGGAAGTCGGCCGGGGGAGCACGGGCGTCGTCTACCTCTCGCACGATCCCTACTATCGTCGCGATGTGGCGATCAAGGTGTACAACCTCGAATCGCACGACGAGGATCGCGCGCGTGTCACGCGCAAGATGTTCCTGTCCGAAGCGCACATGGTCGGAATGCTGCAGCATCCGAACATCTTGCCGATCTACGATGCGGGCGAGGAAGACGGTCATTACTACATTGTCACCGAGCACGTGCACGGTGCACGGACGCTGTCGGCGTACTGCAAGCCGGACAATTTGCTGCCGGTCGATGATGTCGTGGAGATCATGTACAAGTGCGCGAAGGCGCTGCACTACGCGCATAGCCGCGGCGTGATTCACCGCGACATCAAGCCGTCGAATCTGATGCTGACGCAGGCGAACGACGTGCGCATCATCGACTTCGGCATCGCGCTCGTGTCCGACTCGGAGATCTCGCGCATCGACGGCATCGCAGGCAGTCCGTCGTACATGTCGCCGGAGCAAGTGCAGTCGCTCGAGATCACGAATCGCTCCGATCTCTATTCGTTGGGCGCGGTGATGTACGAGATGCTGACGGGCTATCGTCCATTCCGCGGCGGCAACCTGTCGAAGCTCCTGCACCAGATCGTCTACGCAACGGCGCAGCCGATCCATACGCTCCGTCCTGAGATCCCGGAGGTGTTGGAGAATTGTGTTGCGAAGTCGCTCCACAAGGATCCGGCGAAGCGCTACCGCAACGGCCTCGAGCTGGCGGCGGATCTGACGCGTGTCCACCAGACGCTGCGCGAGGGAACCTCGAAGCTCGATCGGCAAGAACAGTTCTCGATCTTGCGCACGCTCAAGTTCTTCCACGACTTTTCGCAAGCCGAGATCCTGGAAGTGCTGCGTGCGAGCACGTGGCAGGACTACGAGCAAGGCGAGGAGATCGTCAAAGAAGGCGAGATGGACGATCGCTTCTACGTCATCGTGTCGGGGAGCGTCGCCGTCATGCGCAGCGGCAATCCGGTCGGTCAGCTCGATGAAGGCGATTGCTTCGGCGAGACCAGCTACGTGCGCGGCGCGAAGCGACAAGCGACGATCAAAGCACTCACAGCGGTTACGCTGATGAAGGTCAGCTCGACGTTGCTCGAGCAAAGCTCCGCCGCCTGCCAGCTTCGCTTCAACAAAGTCTTCCTACGCAGCCTGATCAGTCGACTGCAGAGTCCATCCTGAGGAAGCGGTTAGTTAGGATAAGAACAAGCCGAATCCACCCGCGCGAGCGGACGTGAGATCGGAGGGTCGAGACAAGAAGAATGATGGAAGAAGAAGCCGGGCATTGACCCGGCCTTTTTTTTGGTGAGGCAGGGAGCGGCTGGCGCGGAGAGTAGCGGTTCTAACTAACCGCTAACCGCTTCAAGATCCTTGTCCTTCTCGATCAGAGCGTAGGCCGAGTGGTTGTGGATCGACTCGAAGTTCTCCGCTTCGACGACGTAGGCACGGATGCGGTCGTCGCTGTTCAAGCGCACGGCGACATCGCGCACGATGTCCTCGACGAACTTCGGGTTGTCGTACGCACGTTCGGTCACGTATTTCTCGTCCGGTCGCTTCAGGATCCCGTACACCTCGCAGGAGGCTTCCTGCTCGGCGATGTCGATCAGCTCCTCGAGCCACATGTGATGATCGATGCGCGCTTTGATCGTGATATGCGATCGTTGATTGTGCGCACCGTAGTTCGAGATGCGTTTTGAGCAGGGGCAAAGGCTCGTCGCGGCGACCACGACTTTCAGCCACAAGTCCGCTTTGCCTTCATGGAACTCGCCGATGAGCGATGCCTCGTAGTTCATCAAGCTCTCGACGCCCGACACAGGGGCTTTCTTCATTACGAAATACGGGAAGTCCATTTCGATGTGCCCCGACTCCGCGTCCAGCTTTTCCGTCATCTCGATGAGGATGTCGCGGAACGACTCGACGGAGATCTCGCGCTCGTTGCGGTGGAGCACTTCGACGAACCGCGACATGTGCGTGCCTTTGAAGTTGTGCGGCAAGGCGACGTACATGTTGAAGCTAGCGACCGTGTGCTGCTCGCCGCTCGAGCGATCCTTCACCCGAATCGGGTGAAAAACGTCTTTGATCCCGACCTTGTTGATCGGAATGCGGCGCGAATCCGCACGGCTCTGCACGTCCTCGATGGACGTTTCGGACGGCGGAACGGCGGTAGAAGGTCGAGTGGCCATAGGCTAACTGGAAGTGAAACCCGGCTAATGGGGACGGAGGCAGTATAAAGCAAGGTGCTGACGTGTCCCCTCGGGCGGGAGGAAAGACACTCGTGACGCAACACTTCGGCCGATAGGAAGAGCGACTCAGCCCAAAGATCGCAGAAGAGACGGATACCGTCTGTTCCGCTCAATACGCTGCGTGGCGTTCCTGAGAAGCCCCTACGATACCGCTGCGCGCACGGGAACGCGCCACCAGCGCGTGATCGCGGCTTCGATCGAGGCGAAATCGAGGCCGGCCGCCAGGAGGCAATCCTCGCGCGAGCCGTGCTCGATGAATTGATCCGGAATCCCAATGTGGAGCAACGGCAGCGCGTAGCGGTTCGCCGCGAGCAATTCGCCGATTGCGCTGCCCGCGCCGCCGGCCACGACGTTTTCTTCCACCGTGACGATCGCACGATGCGTGCTAGCGAGTCGCAGCAGCAATTCCTCGTCGAGCGGTTTCACGAATCGCAAGTTGACGAGTGTCGCGTCCAACGTGAGCGCAATCTGCTCGCACGGAGCGACCATCGGGCCGACGGCGATGATTGCGAGTCCACTGCGACCTTCACGGCGGATCTGCGCCTTGCCGATTGGCAGCGCGTGCATTTCGTTCTCGATCGCAGCGCCCGGTCCTTGGCCGCGCGGATAGCGCACAGCGGCCGGTGCGGCGGACTGCACCGCCGTAAACAGCATCTGTCTGCATTCGTTCTCATCCGCGGGCGCCATGATCGTGAGATTCGGAATGCAGCGCAGATAAGAGAGATCGTAACTGCCTTGGTGAGTCGCGCCGTCGCCGCCCACGAGGCCGGCTCGGTCGATCGCAAACGTAACGGGCAGGTTTTGTAGCGCGACATCGTGGATCAGCTGATCGTACGCGCGCTGTAAGAACGTCGAGTAGATCGCGACGACCGGCTTCAAACCGTCGCACGCCATGCCTGCCGCCAGCGTGACGGCGTGTTGCTCGGCAATCGCGACGTCGAAGTAGCGGTCCGGAAAGCGCTTCGAATACGCGACGAGCCCGGAGCCTTCGCGCATCGCAGGCGTGATCGCAACGACCTTTTCGTCGAGGGCGGCCATGTCGCATGCCCATTGGCCGAACACTTGCGAGTAGCTGGGTCCGGTCACCTTTTCCTTGAAGATGACGCCGCTCTTCGGATCGAACGGGCCCGGTCCGTGCCACTTGATTGGGTCGGCTTCCGCCGGCGCGTAGCCTTTGCCCTTGCGCGTGATCACGTGCAGGAACTGGGGGCCTTTGAGGTCGCGCAGATTCTTGAGCGTCGCGACGAGTGCGTTGATGTCGTGCCCGTCGATCGGTCCGATGTAATTGAATCCGAGCTCCTCGAAGATCGTGCCCGGGAGCACCATGCCCTTCATGTGCTCTTCGGAGCGGCGGGCAAGCTCCCATACGGTCGGCATGCGCTTTAGGACCTTCTTGCTGCCCTCGCGGAGCGTTGCGTACAGCTTTCCGGAAAGCACGCGTGCGAAATAGTTCGAGAACGCACCGACGTTCTCCGAGATCGACATGTCGTTGTCGTTCAGGACGACGAGCATGTCCACATCCAAGCTGCCCGCGTGATTGAGCGCTTCGAACGCCATGCCTGCGCTCATCGCGCCGTCGCCAATCACCGAAACGACGCGCCGACTTTCGCCGTTGCGCGCAGCGGCGATCGCCATCCCTAAGGCCGCGCTGATCGAGGTGCTCGAGTGACCGACACCGAACGTGTCGTAGGGACTCTCGTGACGCGTCGGAAACGGCGCGAGGCCGCCCTTGCACTTGATCGTCCTCAGCTCGTCGCGACGGCCCGTCAGGACTTTGTGCGGATAGGCTTGGTGACCGACATCCCACACGAGCCGATCCTGCGGTGTATCGAACACGTAGTGCAGGGCGACCGTCAGCTCGACCGTGCCGAGCCCAGCGGCGAAATGCCCGCCCATTTGACTTACCGTTTCGATCAAGTACTGCCGAAGCTCCGACGCGACGCTCTCGAGCTCGGCAGCCGGCAACTTGCGCAGATCGGCGGGCGAGTCGATTGCGGAGATCAGCGGGTACGAGGAGCCGGCATTCATGCTGCAGTGTTCGACGAGGGGCGGAGGGTCGCGCGAGTGTCTCAGCGTATTAGGGCGATCGTCGGCCGAATCATGACAAAAGAATGAGCAAACGTGAGTTTACAGGAATCGACGACGCCGACACGCAGAATGAGGGCGCCGCTCGAGCCGTACGCGGCGAAGTCGTTGAAAATCCTGGAGCAGGATCGAACGCTCAGTGCTGGCGCAGGACGAGCCAGTTCGACATCGCAACGAGAGCGTCGATCTTGAGCGGTGTCATTGCGAGCGCGTTCAAGGCTCGCTCGTGGAGCTCTCGAACCCGAAGGCGTGCGCGCTCGATCCCAACCACGGACGGATACGTCGGCTTATTGAGTGCACTATCGGCGCCGGTGGCTTTGCCGAGCAGGGCAGGATCTCCCTCGATGTCGAGCAGATCATCCTGAATCTGAAACGCGAGCCCGATCGATGTTGCGTACTCGTCGAGCGACGATCGTGTGCTCGGAGAGAGCGCGTGCGAGCATGCAGCCGCCATCATCACGCACGCGCGAATGAGCGCGCCCGTCTTGTGCGCGTGCATGGTTTCGACTTCGTCGAGCGAGAGTTGCCTTCCCGTCGCAGCAAGGTCGAGTGCCTGACCGCCGGCCATGCCGCTCGTGCCGCTCGCCTGGCTGAGCAACTCGACCAGTTGCAGTCGCATGTGCGAGTCGTTCGGAAGCCCGGGTCCTTGCACGATCGTCTGGAACGCGAGCACCTGAAGCGCATCGCCGGCGAGGATCGCAGTCGCTTCGTCGAATGCCTTGTGGCACGTCGGACGTCCGCGGCGCAGGTCGTCGTTGTCCATCGCGGGGAGGTCATCGTGCACGAGCGAGTACACGTGAATGAGCTCGACCGCGCACGCCACACCGTCGACCGTATCCTCTGTAAGGTCGAGTGCGTCGGCAGTCGCGTACACGAGGGCAGGTCGCACGCGCTTGCCGCCGCCGAGCACGCTATAGCGCATCGCCTCGTGCAGCCGCTTAGGCTCGCGTTCGCTCGAAGGTAATCGGAGCGAAAGCTGTGCTTCGATGCGCTGCTGCCAGCTCGCGATGCGAGAAGAGAAGTCCGTCGCGCCCGCGTGCGACGCCGTTGAGCTCGCGACGTTCAATCTTCTTCGCTCTCTTCAGGGTCGAACGCGGCCGTATCGAACTGCTCGGGCGAGCCGCTCTTGCGCAGTAGGATCTCTACCTTCTGCTCGGCGTCCTTGAGCGCGACCTGACATGCCCGGGTGAGTTGCACGCCGCGCTCAAACTGCTTCAGCGAATCCTCGAGACTGAGCTCGCCCTGTTCGAGCTTCTCGACGATGGCTTCGAGCTCCGCGAGCGATCGCTCGAAATCAGGCAGAGGCGCGGATTCCTCGGTCGATTTGGATTTTGGAGTGTTCACGTGTGATCGAATCAGCGGCAAATCGGGCGGCGCAAGCTTGCATGCGCGTCTCGGGGCGGTCAAATTCGATCGCTGTCGATCTCGTTTTCCCCGCGTTGACTTGGTGGGCGGTCGAGCATAGATTCCAGGCCAGTTAGACTAGGTCTAAGGAACCGCGCACGCGCGTTCCGATCGGTCCAACATTCGGCGCGAAGCAGTCTCCGCTGTTTCGAAGCTCGCGCTTTAGGTTTTCGTCCATCTAGCGAGGATTCCGCAATGAAGAGTCTGAAGGGCACGAACACGGAGAAGAATCTCAAGGATGCGTTCGCAGGTGAGTCTCAGGCGAATCGCCGTTATCTGTATTTCGCAGCAAAGGCGGACGTCGAGGGCTACAACGACGTCGCTGCCGTGTTCCGCTCGACGGCGGAAGGCGAGACAGGTCACGCACACGGACACCTCGAGTATCTCGAGGCGGTCGGCGATCCGGCGACGGGCCTTCCGATCGGCGCCACCGCAGCGAACCTGAAAGCCGCGATCGCGGGCGAGACGCACGAGTACACCGACATGTACCCGGGCATGGCGAAGCAGGCGCGCGACGAAGGGTTCGACGAAATCGCGGACTGGTTCGAGACGCTCGCGAAGGCGGAGCGTTCGCACGCGAATCGCTTCCAAAAGGCGCTCGACACGCTGTAGTCGAGGCATCGCTTCGAAGGCTCGAGGCTGGGGCAAGAATCAGATTGCCCCATCCTCCGCGCTCGGCACGTATGTAGCGCGTACCCATGTCTCTTGTCTGGCTCCAGCCTCCAGCATCCAGTCTCCAGCCGTCTTCAAGGAACGCCGCGTGTCCAAGCCTTCCGCAACCACGCCCGCTCGCGAGGGCAGCCTAGAAGCACCCACGCGCCATCCGATTGCGTGGAAGGACCCCGACTACTTGAACGAGCAGTCGCTGTTCAGGGAACTCGAGCGAATCTTCGATATCTGCCACGGCTGCCGTCGCTGCTTCAGCCTTTGCAATGCGTTTCCGACGCTGTTCGATGCGGTCGACGCATCGAGCACGGGCGAGGTCGAGTCCGTGGACAAGGAGGTGTACTGGGACGTCGTCGATCACTGCTACTTGTGCGACATGTGCTACATGTCGAAGTGCCCTTACGTGCCGCCGCATCCCTGGAACGTCGACTTTCCCCACCTGATGCTTCGAGCGAAGGCGTACAAGTTCAAGCATCGCTCGGTCAAAGCGCGCGACAAGATATTGAGCTCGACGGATGCAGTGGGGAGCATCGCGGGCATTCCGGTCGTCGCTGAGATCGTGAACGCCGTGAATAAAACGGCGCTCGGTCGATCGATGCTGGAGAAGACGCTCGGCGTTCATCCCGAGGCACCGATTCCCGAATACCACAGCAACACGTTTCGTAAGCGCCATCGCGCTAGGCAGCAGAGCGCGCTCGAAGCGAAGCCGAGCGAAGAGACGAAAGGTCGTGTCGTGATCTTCGCGACGTGTTACGGCAACCGTAACGAACCTGAGCTCGGCGAGGATCTTGCCGCGATCTTCGAGCACAACGGCATTCCGGTCACGATCGCTCGGCAGGAGCGCTGTTGCGGCATGCCGAAGCTCGAGATCGGCGATCTCGAAACGATCGAGAAGCACAAGAACGACAACATCCCCGAGCTCGCGCGCTGGGTCGATGAGGGCTGGGACATCGTCACGCCGGTGCCGTCGTGCACGCTCATGTTCAAGCAGGAGCTGCCGCTCATGTTCCCGGAGGATCCGGCGGTGCAGAAGGTGCGCGATGCGATGTTCGATCCGTTCGAGTATCTGTGGGCGCGCTATCGAGCCGGGTTGCTGCGCACGGATTTCGCGCGCAAGCTCGGCAAGATCACCTACCACGTGCCGTGTCACACGCGCGTTCAGAATCTGGGTCTCAAAACGCGCGATGTGCTGATGCTCGTGCCGGAGACGCAGGTCGACCCGATCGAGCGCTGTTCAGGTCACAACGGAACGTACGGTGTGAAGAGCGAGTTTCGCGACGTGTCGATGAAGATCGGCCGCCCGGTCGTCCGCCGCGTCGCGGATTCCGATGCGGATTTTTATTCGAGCGATTGTCCGATGGCTGGGCATCAAATCGAGTCCGGCCTCGAGAGCGGTAAAAAACCGGTCCATCCGCTGAAATTGCTGCGGATGGCTTATGGCATTTGAAGGGATGTGACGAAGCCATGCATCTTCCCAAACTCACCCGCGCCGATCTCATGAGCCTCGAGCAGTACTCGAGCGCGCGCAAGGACTTCCGTGCGAAGGTGCTGGATCACAAGAGCCGACGCACCCTCGCAGTCGGGCCGAACACGACTTGGTGCTTCGAGGACCAGCTCACCGTTCAGTATCAGGTGCAGGAGATGCTGCGCGTCGAACGCATCTTCGAAGCGGAGGGCATTCAGGAGGAGCTCGACGCTTACAACCCGCTCATTCCGGACGGCAGTAACTGGAAGGTGACGTTCCTGATCGAGTTCCCAGAGCCCGAGGAGCGCAAACGCCGACTCGCGCAGCTCAAAGGCATCGAGGATCGTTGCTGGGTGCAAGTCGCCGACTTCGAGCGTGTGTTCGCGATTGCCGACGAGGATCTCGAGCGTGAGAACGAAGAGAAGACGTCCTCTGTGCACTTCATGCGCTTCGAGCTCACGGGCCCGATGTGCGAGGCGGTCAAGAACGGCGCCTCGGTGAGCATCGGCGTCGATCACGAAAACTACCGTCACGCGGTCGAACCGCTCCCGCAGCCGGTTCGAGATTCGCTCGCCAAGGATCTGATCTAGCAGGTTGACGGTTGGCAATTGACGCTTGGCAGCCAGATTGAGGGAAGAGCTGATCTCTTCTCTGGCCGTCAAGGTCAACTGTCAACCGTCAACTCTCTGCTAGAATCCGCGCGCCTTCTACTCTCAAGCGCGCACGCGAATAAATGGCCCAGTCGTATAACGCTTCCGACATCGAAGTATTGAGCGGGTTGGATCCCGTTCGTCGTCGTCCGGGGATGTACACGGACACGAGTCGTCCGAATCACCTCGCTCACGAAGTCATCGACAACTCTGTCGATGAGGCGCTCTCCGGTCACGCCAAACGGATCGACGTGACGCTCTACAAAGACGGCTCGCTCGAAGTGGCCGACGATGGACGCGGGATGCCCGTCGATATCCATCCGAAGGAGAAGGTGAGCGGCATCGAGCTGATCTTGACGCGCCTGCATGCGGGCGGAAAGTTCTCGGACAAGAACTACAAGTTCTCCGGCGGTTTGCACGGCGTCGGTGTGTCGGTCGTGAACGCGCTCTCGAAGAACCTCGAGTGCTGGGTGAAGCGCGGCGGGAAGGAATACAACATCGGCTTCAAGAGCGGCAAAGTCTCCTCGAAGCTGCAAGTCGTCGGCGACGTCGGCAAGAACAATACCGGTACGACGGTGCGGTTCTGGCCGGATCCGCAGTTCTTCGAATCGGTGAACATCTCGCTTCCGAAGTTGAAGCATGTCCTACGCGCGAAAGCCGTGCTGTGCCCTGGACTCCGCGTGACACTCACGGTCGAGCAGAGCGGCGAGAAAGAAGAGTGGCTCTATACCGGCGGGCTCAACGAGTATCTGCGCGAGGCGCTCGGACAAGGCGAGTGGCTGCCTGCGGAGCTCTTCAGCGGTGCGATCGAGGGCGAGCAAGAAGCGGCGGAATGGGCGGTCGCGTGGCGAGTCGATGACGGCGCGAAGGTCGAGGAAAGCTACGTCAACTTGATCCCGACGCCGCAAGGCGGCACGCACGTCAATGGCCTCCGCCTCGGGCTCACGGATGCCATTCGCGAGTTTTGCGAGTTCCGCAATCTGCTGCCGAAAGGGTTGAAGCTCGCGCCGGAAGACGTGTGGGACGGATTGAGCTACGTTTTGTCGACGAAGATCAAAGAGCCGCAGTTCGCGGGTCAAACGAAAGAGCGCTTGTCCTCGCGCGAATCGGCCGCGTTCGTTTCGGGCGTCGTCAAAGATCAGTTCGCGTTGTGGCTGAACCAGCATCCGGAATCGGGCGAGAAGATCGCGCAGCTTGCGATCGCAGGTGCGCAAGCGCGCTTGAAGGCTTCGAAGGCCGTCGCGCGTAAGCGTGTCGTCAGTGGCCCCGCGTTGCCCGGCAAGCTGGCGGACTGCACGTCGCAAGAGCCCGAGCGTAGTGAGCTCTTCTTGGTCGAAGGCGATTCGGCCGGCGGCTCGGCGAAGCAAGCGCGCGACCGCGAGTTCCAGGCGGTGATGCCGCTTCGAGGCAAGATTCTGAACACGTGGGAAGTCGACGCGTCTCAAGTTCTGCAGTCGCAGGAAGTGCATCACATCGCAATCGCGATCGGTGTCGATCCTGGATCGGACAAGCTCGATGGACTGCGATATCACAAGATCTGCATTCTTGCCGATGCGGATTCGGACGGTCAGCACATCGCGACACTGCTGTGTGCGCTCTTCTTGCGCCACTTCCGCCCGCTCGTGCTCGCGGGTCACGTGTACGTCGCGATGCCGCCCTTGTACCGAGTCGATGTCGGCAAGCAGGTCTACTACGCGCTCGACGATGCAGAGCGCGCCGGCATCATCGATCGCATCGCGGCCGAGAATCCCCGCGCGAAGCCGGTCGTCACTCGATTCAAAGGTCTCGGCGAGATGAGCGCGCTACAGCTTCGCGAAACGACGATGGCGCCGGAAACGCGTCGACTCGTACAGCTCACTGTCGATGCGAAAGATCAAGCCGACCAGATGCTCGACATGCTCCTTGCCAAGAAGCGCGCCGCCGATCGCCGCGAATGGCTCGAGACGAAGGGAAATCTGGCTGAAGTGCAGATTTGAGAAGCGGTTAGCGGTTGGTTCGGATGCGCTGTGCACTCGAGCACACTGCTTTTCGTTATTCGCTGCCGACCGCACCTCACTGTCGCTTCCAAACTAACCGCTAACCGCTAATCGCTAACCGCTTCAAAGCATGCCTACCCAACCACCGCTGAACTTCGAAGGCATCGAGCGCCTCTCGCTCAGGAACTTCACGGAGAAGGCGTACCTCGATTATTCGATGTACGTGATCCTGGATCGCGCACTGCCGCACATCGGTGACGGTCTCAAGCCCGTGCAGCGGCGCATCGTGTATGCGATGAGCGAGCTTGGGCTTTCGGCTGCATCGAAGCACAAGAAGTCCGCGCGCACGATCGGCGATGTGATCGGCAAATTCCATCCGCACGGCGATTCTGCGTGCTACGAAGCGATGGTGCTGATGGCGCAGCCGTTCTCGTACCGCTATCCGCTGGTCGACGGTCAAGGCAATTTCGGTTCTCCGGACGACCCCAAGTCCTTCGCAGCGATGCGTTATACCGAGTCGCGACTCACGCGGTATGCATCGCTGCTGCTGCAAGAGCTGGGGCAAGGCACCGTCGAGTGGACGCCGAACTTCGACGGCACGCTCGACGAGCCCGTGATCCTGCCAGCGCGCGTGCCAAACGTGCTGCTCAACGGCGCGACGGGCATCGCCGTCGGTATGGCGACCGATATTCCGCCGCACAATCTGCGCGAAGTGGCGACGGCGTGCGTGCGCTTGCTCGAAGACCCCGATGTCACGTTGCGCGAGCTCTGCAAGCATATCCAAGGGCCGGATTTCCCGACCGGCGGCGAGATCATCACGCCGCGCAGCGAGATTCGGCAGATGTACGAGAGCGGCAACGGCTCGATCCGTGCGCGCGCGGTGTACGAGATCGAGGACGGCGACATCGTCATCACGCAGCTTCCGTATCAAGTGTCGGGCAGCCGCATCCAGGAGCAGATCGCCGCGCAGATGCAGGCGAAGAAGCTGCCGATGGTGGAAGACATTCGCGACGAGTCCGACCACGAGCATCCGACGCGCATCGTCATCGTGCCGCGCTCGAATCGGGTGGACATCGAACAGCTCATGGCGCATCTGTTCGCGACGACCGACCTCGAGCGTACCTATCGAGTGAACCTCAACATCATCGGTCTCGACGGACGCCCGAAAGTGATGGGGCTCAAGTCGCTGCTCGAGGATTGGCTCACGTTCCGCATCGATACCGTGACGAAGCGCCTCACGTGGCGCTTGAACAAGGTCGAAGCGCGCCTGCACGTCCTCGAGGGCCTCTTGGTCGCGTACCTCAATTTGGATGAGGTCATCAGGATTATCCGCCGCGAGGATGAACCGAAGCCCGTGTTGATGAAGCGCTTCAAGATCACCGAAGTGCAGGCCGAGGCGATTCTGGAAACGAAGCTGCGTCACCTCGCGAAGCTCGAGGAGATGAAGATTCGCGGCGAGCAGAAGGAGCTTGCCGAGGAGCGCGATGAGCTCGACAAGATCCTGAAGAGCAAGGCGCGCCTGAAGAAGCTCGTCCGCGAAGAGCTCGTGGCCGACGCCGAGCTCTACGGCGACGATCGCCGCAGCCGCATCGTTGAGCGCGCCGCGGCGCAAGCGATCGACGAAACGGAGCTCGTCGCGAGCGAACCGGTGACCGTGGTGCTCTCGGAGCGCGGCTGGGTGCGCGCAGCGAAAGGCCATGAACTCGACGCGCGTTCACTCTCATACAAGACGGGCGACTCGTTCCAAGCGGCGGCGCGCGGGCGCAGCACGCAGCAAGCGGTGTTCCTCGACAGCACGGGCCGCGCGTACAGCTTGCTCGCGCATACGCTGCCCTCGGCGCGTGGGCAGGGCGAACCGCTCTCGGGACGCATCGACCCGCCGGATGGCGCAACGTTCGCCGGTGTATTGATCGGCGACCCGCAGGACCGATGGGTGGTCGCGTCCGATGCTGGGTACGGCTTCGTCGTGAAGCTCGAAGAGCTGCATTCGCGCAATCGCGCGGGCAAAGCGGTGCTCAAGGTGCCAGACGGGGCGGGCGTCGTCGCACCAGCGCCAGTCCCTGCGAATGAGCAGGCGCTGCTCTGCGCCGCGAGCTCGGAAGGAAAGCTGCTCGTATTTCCTGTGAAGGATCTGCCCGAGCTGCCGCGCGGCAAGGGCAATAAGATCTTCGGCCTGTCATCGAAGAAAGTGGCGTCGCGCGAAGAATTCCTGGCGGCGATCGCTGTCGTTGCGCCCGAGCAGAACCTGATCGTGCGCTCCGGCGAACGCAAGATGACGATCAAGTTCGCGGATCTGAAGGACTACCGAGGCGAACGCGCGCAGCGGGGCGCTGTGCTCCCGCGCGGTTGGCGTAAGGTGGAGAGGTTGGAAGTGGAGTGAAGTTCGATTGATAGTTGACGGTAAGAGACAAGACTCAGAGGGACACGCGTCTAGCGCGCAGGTACTCTTCCTCTGGCCGTCAACCGTCAACCGTCAACGGGCGTCAGCCCATCACCACCTGCTCAGGCTCATTCACGAAATAGCCCTGAATGAATTCGATGCCAAGCTGCCAGAGGACGGCCATCGTGTTCGCATCTTCCACGCGCTCGGCGATCGTCGAGACCTTCTTGCCTTTGGCGTGATCGACCAGCTCGCGCACGCGCTGCTGTAAGTTTTGATCGACCGCGAGTCCTTGCATCAACGTGCCGTCCACCTTGATGTAGTCGAGCGGCAAGTGAGAGATGAGGCGCGCGGGATCTCGCCCGGTGCCGAAATGCTCGAGCGCGAACTGGAATCCTGATTTGCGCAATCCGGTCGCGAGATCCGTCGTGTCGGCCAAGTACTCTGTCGCGACTTGTTCGCTGACTTGAAATGCGATGCGCTGCGGGTCGACGCGCGTCGCCTTCAATTGATTCGACAGCCACTGCAGGAGCGACTTGTCGCGCACTGAGTCCTTCGAGAGGCGCACGAACAGTTGCTTGACCGGACGGCTCGCGCAGAAAGTCATCGATGCGCCGATGATCCACCGATCGATGTTCTTCATGAGATCGTTGCGTTCGGCGGCAGCCATGAACTCTGACGGCAGCAGTTCCTGGCCCGACTCGTCGAGCATGCGCACGAGAACGTCGAACATGCCGCGATCTTCGCCGAGCAAGCTCGCGATCGGCTGTTGCATGAGGCGGAAGCGATTCTCCATCAGCGCCGCTTTGATGTGCCGCACCCAGATCTCGTCCGCGGCCTGTTGCCGCGTATCCTCGTCCTGGTGATCGATCACCTGAATGCGACTGCCGCCTGCTTGCTGCGCGTTGCGCCGGGCCGTGATCGCATCGATGATGGACGCGGCGATGTCGGGCGTACGCGGATCGATCGCGCCGATGCCGACGCTGCAGGTGCATGAGATTTGTTTGTCGCCGATCCGGAAGACTTGCGCACCCACTTTGCGCACGAGGTTCTTCGCCCAGACTTCGATGTCGCGCGGGGTGCCGCGCTCCATGAGCAGCATGAACGCACCGTCGCCGAAGCGTCCGAAGAGATCCGCGGGCTGGCGCGTTTCATCGATGAGCCCGGCGAACTGAGCGACGAATTCCTCGACGCCGAGCGGGCCGATGTCATCGCAGATCGCTGCGAGCTTGTCCGCTTCGACGGAAACGAGCTGACGGATGCCGGCCTTGATCGGCTGTGCGAGCGCCTGCGTCAGCTGCTCCAAGAAGAACTTGCGTTGCAGCGCGCCGGTCGCGGCGTCGCGCTCGAGGGCCTCGTTCAAGTTCTGATCGAGCGTCGAGACGTTGCCGGTGCTCTTGCTCGCAGCAACACACAGACGCACGGCAGGCTCGCCGTCGAACTCGGTCTTCGAAAGCTCGATCTCGAGCGGCACGCTCGAACCGTCGCTCAAGAGCGCCGCGGCGCGCAGCGAGTGGTTCAACCATTTGCCCTGCATGCAGGCGACGAGCGCGCCTTTGATTGCGGCGTGCGCTTCGGGATCGAAGGAGTCCATGAGTGGCGTGCCGACGAGCGCGTCGCTGCTCGGAAGGCCATACAAGTCGAGCCACGCCGGATTCGCATCGACGACGATGCCTTCCTGGACATGCGCGATGGCATCCGCCGATCCCGCCATGAACGACTTCAGTTGTTCGCGATACTCGCGGGCGGCATTGACGGTCGCGTTCAGTGTGCGCGCTTGTCGGTGCGCATCCAGCTCTCGTTTGACGACTGCTTGCAGGCGCACTGAGTTCTTGAGCGTCACGACGTCGCGCGCGCCTTGTTGCATGGCGGCAGCGATGATCTCTTCATCGACCTGCTCGCGCGCGATCAGCACCGGAACCTCGGCGCCGAACTGCGTGCAGACGCTCATGACTTTGGCGGTGTCCGCGGGATCGGGCCCGACGAAGGCAATCAGCATGTACGCGTTGATCTGCTGGAGCGCATCGCCCAAATCGTTGAGCTCGCGAATCCAGTTACAGCGCACTGCATGGCCGGCGTTGCGCAACGTGCTGTTGATGGCCTCGACGTTATCCTGATGGCGGGTCAGGACGATCATCGGCACTGCGCTCTGTTCGGCCAATTTTCTATCTCCGTTGTCTAACTCAGTTCGTCTATCGAGGCGCGCCGCATTGTACCTGAGGACGCCTAGCGGCCTGCCCACGATCGAACTGCCGAACTCCCGAGATTAGCCGGGAAAATCGGCGGACGCCTGAGGCCGAATCGGCATTTTCGCAAGCGCACCTGGGACCTCACGTACCAGCCGCGGGACCAGATAGCCGGGCAGGCGGCTCGCGAGCGCCTCGTGCAGCTCGAGCGCCCGTGCTTCCGCAACGTCGAAGTGCGCCGCACCTTGCACCTTGTCTAGCACGTGCAAGTAGTACGGCAGCACGCGCGCTGCAAACAGCGCCTCGCTCAGCTCCGCGAGTGCTGCGCTGGAGTCATTGACCCTTGCAAGCAGCACGGTTTGATTCAGCAGCGTGACGCCTGCGTCCGCGAGATCGCGGCACGCCCGAGCGACTTCATGATCGATCTCCCGCGCGTGGTTTGCGTGCAGCACGACAACCTTCTGTAACGGCAGCGAGTCGAGCCAATTGAGGAATTCGTGATCGATCCGGGTCGGCAGCACGACGGGGTAGCGCGTATGGATACGCAACCGCCTGATGTGGGACAGAGGAAGAAGCCGGTCGGTGAACTGACGCAAACGACGATCGCTGAGGCTCAATGGGTCGCCGCCGCTCAGGATGACTTCCGAGATCGTCTGGTCGGCCGCGATCGTTGCAATGGCTTCCGACCAACCGGACTGCAGTGCCGACTCCTCGGCGTACGGGAAATGACGCCTGAAACAGTAACGGCAATGAATCGCGCACGCTCCGGTCGCCACCACGAGCGCTCGGCCGTCATATTTATGCAGAACGCCCGGCGCGGCGCGGCTGTCGAGATCACCGACCGGGTCAGTCGAGTACCCGGGCGTCGCAACCTGCTCTGCGAGCACAGGGAGGACTTGCAGGAGGAGCGGGTCGTTTGGGTCGCCTTTGCGCATCTTCGCGACGAAGCTGCGGGGCACGCGCAAGCGAAAATCCCGCGCACTCGCAAGCGCCGGCTCAATCAGCGCCGGATCCAGTTCGAGGAGCCCGCAGAGCTCTGCGGGATTCGAGATCGCCTCGGCGAGCTCTTGCTGCCACGGGGAGATGTTCGATGCGAACTGGCCTGAGAGGGGGGTTGCGGCTATCATCTGCGCCCTTCGTCGGGCCCGACGGGCGCGACTTTAAGAATTGAACCTTTGATTCGAGCCCTGTTGGCCGAAGGCGCGACCCTACGTGGCGTGCGCCGCTTCGAGCTGAGCGCCACGGCTTCAGATCCAACGGGTTCGTACATTTTCACAGATTGCGCGGCGGTGCCAAATGGGCAGTTTCTCCACGAACGAGTTCAAGTCCGGGTTGAAGATCATCCTCGAGAACGATCCTTATGCGATCGTCGAGAACGAGATGGTGAAACCGGGTAAGGGTCAGGCCTTCAACCGGGTCAAAGTGCGTAACCTCAAGACCGGCCGCGTCATCGAACGTACGTTCAAGTCGGGCGATTCGGTCGAGGCGGCCGACGTCGTCGAGACGGAGATGCAGTACTTGTACACCGACGGCGAGTTCTGGCACTTCATGGTGCCGGATACCTATGAACAGTACACCGCGGGCAAGGAAGCGCTCGGTGACGGTGCGATGTGGCTGAAGGATGGAATGGAGTGCACCGTCATGCTGTGGAACGGCGTCCCGCTCAACGTTACGCCGCCGGCGCATGTCGAGCTCAAGATCGTCGAAACCGATCCCGGTGTGAGGGGCGACACGGCGACGGGCGGCGCGAAACCCGCGAAGCTCGAGACCGGCGCCGTCGTGCGCGTACCGCTCTTCATCAATGAAGGCGAAGTGATCCGCGTGGATACTCGCACCGGCGAGTACATCGCGCGCGCGAAGGGTTGAACGATCACTCGTGAGGGCAGCGCGCTGCTGCTCTCACGATTCGATCAGCGCGCGGATCGAAGCAGCACTTCCACCAATCGCTGCAACCCATCACGATCTTCATCGTCGAAGCGGCTCAGCACTGGGCTGTCGATATCGAGCACCCCGAGCAGCGCATTCTCTTTGATCATCGGCACGACGATCTCGGATCTCGAGGCCGAGTCGCATGCGATGTGCCCAGGGAACGCGTTCACATCTGGGACGACAATCGTCTGACGTTGCGTCGCGGCTGTCCCGCAAACACCTTTACCCATCGGGATGCGCACGCACGCAGGCAGTCCCTGAAACGGCCCTACGATGAGCGTGTCGCCCTTCAATAGATAAAAGCCGGCCCAATTCACGTCGGGCAGCGAGTGGTAGAGGAGTGCGGCCACATTCGCATAGTTCGCGATCGCGTCCGGTTCTCCTTCGACGAGCGCTGCGCCCTCGCGCGCGATTTGCTCATACAGCGCGCGCTTCGGAAGACTTCGATCGATCGTTAACGTGTGCATGCTTGATGAGTCAGGCCCTGTCGAACGGGAACGCTAACACCTCGTCGATGTGTTTCGCGCCGGCCGCGCACATGACGAGGCGGTCGAAGCCAAGTGCCACGCCGGAAGATTCTGGTAGCCCGTGCTCGAGCGCTTCGAGGAAATGTTCATCGACTGGGCAGAGCGGCAGCCCGCGCCGTGAGCGCTCCGCGAGATCGCGATCGAAGCGTGCGCGCTGTTCGGCGGCATCCGCAAGCTCGTGAAAACCGTTGGCCAGCTCGACGCCGTCCAAGTACGCCTCGAACCTCGAGGCCACCGCGCCCCGAACTTTCGCGAGCGCGGCCTGCGAAGCAGGGTAGTCATAGATGAAGGTGAGACGGCCGTGGCCGAGCGCCGGACCGACGAGCGTGCTCATGATGAGATCCAGACACGCGTCGCGTTCGCCTCGGATAGCTGCGGGCACTTCAATGCCGGCGCTTTCCAGGCGCGCAATCAAGACGGGCGTCGGATCTTCGAAAGGGTCAATGCCGGTGTGCAGTTGCACGGCTTCACGATAAGACAGGCGTTCTGCCCGATCGAACTGCCGCGCGGGCGGGAGCATCGCGCTCACGAGACGCTCGACGTCGGCGATGAGGGCGTGATGATCGATGCCGACGCGATACCACTCGATCATCGTGAACTCAGGGTTGTGCCAGCGACCCGACTCGCCGTCTCGATACACTTTCGTGATTTGCCAGATGTCACCGCAGCCGGCCGCAAGGAGCCGCTTCATCGCGTACTCAGGCGAGGTGTGTAGATATCTCGGCTGGCCGATCGCGCGCGCTTCAACGCTCGCTAGATGCACGTCGCTCACCGCCGCGGCGCTCAGGTTTGGCGTTTCGACTTCGAGGGCGCGCGTCGCCGCGAAATATTCGCGCGCGGCCCGCAACATCTGCGCCCGCAACTCGAGCACGGCAATCGACGCGGTCGGTTTCCACTTGCCCGTCATCGCACGTCAGGCAGGTCGCCATTGCTCGGCTGGAAGATCCGACCGATCGCTCGGCCGAGGCGCACTTGCGTTTCGGGTGCGAGCGTTGCGTCCCAACGAACGCGTTGCGACTGAAAGAGCACGATCACCGTCGAGCCCATATTGAAGCGGCCGAGCTCTTCACCCTTCTGGAACGTGCGACCAACGCCTTCCGGGATGGGAACGGTCCCTTTGCGACCGCGCGGTGGCGGATTCACTTCGCCGCAATGAACCGTCTCGATGCTGCCGACGAATAGGGCGCCGACGAGAATGACCGCCATGCGACCGACGTGCGTGTCGAAATCGCAGATGAGGCGCTCATTGCGCGCGAACACGCGCGGTACCGCACGCACCGTCGCGGCGTTGACGCTGAACAGCTCACCGGGCACATAGGTGTTGCTGAGAACGGTGCCATCCATGGGCATGTGAATGCGGTGATAGTTGTAGGGCGCGAGGTAGATGCACGCGAAGCTTCCGCCCCGATACGTGTCGACCATCTCGCGATCGCCGCCCAGCAGACGAGCGAGCGAGTAGGCCTGTCCTTTTGCTTGCACGATCGTGTCGTCATCGAGGTGCCCACATTGACTGACCACGCCATCGACGGGACTTACGATGAGCTGCGGGTCTGTTGCGATCGGACGTACACCCGGACGCAACGCGCGCGTGAAGAAGTCGTTGAAGCTCGCGAACGCGTAAGGATCGGACTGCTCTGCTTCGCTCATGTCCACGCGATAGCCTGCGAGAAAGACGCGCAGCACGGTGTTCTTCACGAATGGCGAGCGCTGCCGCATCAGCCGATAAATCAGCCTCGAAAGAAGATGCTTTGGCAGTAGGTACTGCAGTAACGCGAACAGGCGATCGCCCAAGCGGGCAGCAGACGGAACTTCTTCAGCCATCGCTCTTGCTTTCCGGGGCGCCGACGACGCGACGATAGTCCGATGCGATTGCGGACGGCGTGTGGGGTGGCGAAAACAGCGCGCGCAACTCGCCTTGCGGATTGATCAGGAAGAGGGCGGCTGAATGATCGACTGTGTAACCGCCATCGCCTGTCTCGGTAATGACGACGGGCACCCCTAGCTGGCGGGTAAATTCATCGAGCGCTGCCGGATCACCGGTCACGCCCACGAAGGCGGGATTGAAGTACTTCACATACGTCGCGAGTTGTTCGGGCGTATCGCGTTTCGGATCGACGGAGACCAACGCGACGCGCGGACGCAGCTCGTCCGGTAGCGCGGCTAGCGATTTCTCGACGCTGGACAGCATGCGCAGCGTCATCGGGCAGACGTCCGGGCAATTCGTGAAACCGAAGAAAAGGAACGTCCACTGCCCCTGTAATCGATTCCGGTCGAACGGTTGCCCTTCGTGATCCACGAGTGAGAACGTGGGCAATGGGCGTGGAGGTTCCAGCAGCGTCCCGGTCTCGAGCGCGAGCGACCGTGCGCTTCCTGCAGGGTGCAGCAAAGCGCGCGACAGCAGCATGCCCGCGATGACGGCTACAATGGCGATCGTGATCGCGAGTGCGATCGAAGTCTTGCGAAGCATCATGATCCTCGACCGGGAAGTATCGCATGTCGGATAGATCGTTGCCGCCCCTTACCGTCAGACAGCTCATCGAGCAGGGTGCAAGGTCGTTCGAGGACGCGAACATTTGGTTCGGTCACGGCACGGACAATGCGTTCGACGAGGCTGCTGAGCTTGCGTTCTTCGGCGCCGGGTTGCGGCACGAGGATGCACCTTCGGTGTACGACACGGTGCTGGAGCCTGAGCGCCACGCTCGCGTGCTGGAGCTGTTCGATCGTCGTATTCGCGAGCGCATGCCCGCTGCATACCTGACCCACAGAATGTGGTTCGCCGGGCACGAGTTCTACGTCGATGAGCGTGTGCTCGTTCCGCGTTCACCGATCGCGGAGCTGATCGATGCGCACTACGCGCCGTGGATCGAGGCTGAGCACATCCATCGTGTGCTCGACATCGGGACCGGTTCCGGGTGCATCGCGATCGCGACTGCGCTCGCGTTGCCCGACGCCCGTGTCGATGCCGCGGACATCTCGAGCGATGCGCTCGAAGTGACTTCGATCAACATCGCACGTCACGACGTTCAGGAGCGCGTGCGTCCGATTCGATCGGATGTCTTCGATGGACTGAACGGCGAGCGCTACGACGTGATCGTCTCGAACCCGCCCTACGTGGGCGATGAAGAGCTCGCGAGCTTGCCCGATGAGTACACGCGCGAACCCCGCTTGGGATTGCATGGCGGTGCCGACGGACTCGATATCGTGCATCGGATCTTGAAGCAGGGCGCCGAGCATCTGAGCGACCGTGGCGTCTTGATCGTCGAAGTGGGCAACTCGGAGGAGGCGCTCGTTGCTGCCTATCCGCGTGTGCCGTTCACGTGGCTCGAGTTCGAGCGGGGCGGGGGCGGAGTCTTTCTCCTGTCTGCCGAGCAGCTTCGCGCGATAGAATGATGGAGTTGACGGTTGACAGTGGACGGTTGACGGCCAGATAAAGAGTGGTCCTTTCTGACCGTCAACCGTCAACCGTCAACCGTCAACTTACCAAGTAACGCTCATCGCACGACTCTAGCTATCCAATGTCCGGCAACACCTTCGGTGTCTTATTCACAGTCACGACGTTCGGCGAGAGCCACGGACCTGCGCTGGGCGCTATCGTCGATGGGTGCCCGCCTGGGCTCGAGCTCTCCGAGGCAGACCTTCAGCCGGATATCGATCGGCGACGCACGGGCACATCGCGGCACACGAGCCAGCGGAAGGAACCTGATCAGGTCAAGATTTTGTCTGGCGTGTTCGAGGGGCGCACGACCGGTACACCGATCGGCCTTTTCATCGAGAACGAAGATCAGCGCTCGCGCGACTACGACAAGATCAAGGACCGCTTTCGTCCCGGCCACGCCGATTACACGTACCAACAAAAGTATGGCTTTCGCGATTATCGCGGCGGCGGTCGATCGTCCGCGCGCGAGACCGTCATGCGCGTGGCGGCCGGCGCGATCGCCCGGAAGTATCTGCGTGAGCGACTCTCGCTCGAGATCCAGGGCTATCTCGCGCAACTCGGTCCGATTAAGCTCGAGCCGAAATCCCTTGCGACCGTCTACGACAATCCGTTCTTCTCGCCGGATCCCTCGCGGCTCGAAGAGCTCGAAAACTACATGATCAATCTGCGTCGCGAGGGCGACTCCGTCGGCGCGCGAGTGAACGTGGTCGCGACCGGTGTGCCGCCTGGATTGGGCGAGCCGATCTTCGATCGTCTCGATGCCGATATCGCGCACGCCATGATGAGCATCAATGCCGTCAAAGGCGTCGAGGTCGGCGCGGGATTTGCGTCCGTCGAACAGAAGGGCAGCGAGCACCGGGATCAGATTTCCCCTGAAGGCTTCCTATCGAACAACGCGGGCGGCGTCCTCGGCGGGATCTCGAGCGGCCAGGATATTCTCGTCAGCATTGCGCTCAAGCCGACGTCGAGCATCATCGTGCCCGGGCGCACCGTGGATGTTGAAGGGAAGAGCGTCGATGTCGTGACCACCGGACGCCACGATCCGTGCGTGGGCTTGCGGGCGACGCCGATCGCCGAAGCGATGCTGGCGCTGGTCCTCATGGACCATTACCTGCGTCATCGAGCGCAGAATGCCGACGTCCAATGCCGTACGCCGGTGATTCCCGCAACCCCGTGATGTGATTCACCCCTGATTTTCGAGTGCTGCAGCTTAATTATGTGCAGTCTTTAGGGTACTGTTGCGCCAATTTTCGGGCGGCCCTCATCTGAACCTCTTCTTTGGAAGGAGTGGGGCTCCGGCCTCACCGCGACGGGCTCAGCTGCCCTCACCGCACCCCTCATGAGGAAGGGACGGTCGATGAGGGAGCGCCTGGCGAACCGAACTAGATTGCCTGCGCCATTCGGCGAGCGGGCGAGAGATCGAGAACGTTCTCGGAATCCTTCATACATTGCAGGCGGCGATGAGCAGACGTTGGAACGTGGCAGTGGTGGGTGCGACCGGATTGGTCGGCAGCACGATGCTTTCCATTCTGGAGCAGCGGGACTTTCCCGTCGGCGAGATCTATCCGCTCGCGAGCGCACGCTCCGTCGGTCGCACGATCAAGTTCAAAGGTCGGGACGTTCCCGTGCAAGATCTGGAAACCTTCGATTTTTCGAAGGCGCAGATCGGATTGTTCTCCGCCGGCGCGAGCGTCTCAAAGGTGCATGCCGTGCGAGCCGGGCAGGCAGGCTGCGTGGTCGTCGATAACACCTCTCAGTTCCGCTATCAGGACGACATTCCGCTCGTCGTGAGCGAAGTGAATCCGCACGCGATCACGGGCTACCGCAAGCACAACATCATTGCGAATCCGAACTGCTCGACGATGCAGATGCTCGTCGCGTTGAAGCCGCTGCACGATGCCGCGCGCATTGAGCGCATCAACGTCGCGACCTACCAATCCGTTTCGGGCGGCGGACAAAAGGCGATGGACGAGCTCACGGCGCAGCATGCGGCGATCGCAAGCGGCGGCGTGCCGGAACCCAAGCACATCGCAAAGCAGATCGCTTTCAATTGCGTGCCGCAGATCGATGTCTTCCTCGACAACGGTTACACCAAGGAAGAGATGAAGATGTTCTGGGAGACCCAGAAGATCCTCGAAGACGATTCGATTCGCGTGAACGCGACGGCAGTACGCGTCGGTGTCTACGTCGGACACTCGGAAGCGGTCCATATCGAGACGCAGCGCAAGCTGACCGAAGGCGAAGCACGCGACCTTCTCGCGAAGGCTCCGGGTGTGGTGCTGATGGACGAGCGACGTCCGGGCGGCTATCCGACCGCAGTGACGGAGGGCGCAGGCACCGATCCGGTGTACGTCGGTCGCATTCGCGAGGACATCAGCCACGAGCGCGGTCTGAATCTGTGGATTGTGTCCGATAACGTTCGCAAGGGAGCTGCTTTAAATAGCGTCCAGATCGCCGAGATTTTGGTAAAAACCTACCTGTAAGCTATAGTTACGTGCGCAAAGTCACAAAAAACATGAGCAGCAAGCCCCGCTCGCGCCGAGCCAAAAGCGCTTCCCAAAAGGCTCTGGATGCTTCAGGTCACGCACCGGGAGAGCTGATGAAACGATATCTGCCGCCGCTGGTGCTCACGGGCGCACTGCTGTCGCCTTTGAGCTCTTGGGCGCTGGGACTCGGCGAGATCCGCCTCAATTCCGCGCTCAATCAACCCTTTGACGCGGAAATCGAGCTGATCTCTCCGACGCCGGAAGAGCTTCAGAGCTTGAAAGTGAGCCTTGCGAGCAACGACTTGTTTGCGCGCTATGGCATCGATCGTCCAACGTATCTCTCGAATTTCGAGTTCGCCGTCGGCCGCTCGCGCGATGGACGCGCCACGATCCGAGTGCGTTCGAATCGCTCGGTCACTGAGCCGTTCGTCACCTTGCTCGTCGAGGCGAGCTGGGCGCGCGGTCGCCTCGTTCGCGAGTACACCGTCCTGCTCGACCCGCCTGTGTTCATGCCTTCGCAAACACAGCAGGCGCCAGCACCCGTCACGACACCGCAAGCAGGGGCTCAGACCGAAGGACGCATCGCGCGTCCCGCCCCGCAGCCGGAGCAGCAGGCGCCTGCTCCGCGACAGGCACCTGTGCCTGCGCCTGAGCCGACGACCCGCAGCGAGGAGCCTTCATTCGCAGCCGCACCAAGCTCGTTCGGCGGCGACTACACGGTCCAACGCAACGACACGCTCTGGCGTATCGCGAGTCAGATCAACCCGGGCGGCCCGAGCGTCGTGAACCGAACGATGATCGCGCTGTATCGCGCGAACCCAGGGGCGTTCGACGGCAACATCAATCGTTTGCGCGCAGGCGCCGTCTTGCGTATTCCCGATGTCGCGGAGATCGATGCCGTAACAGTTTCCGAGGCTGCCGCGGAAGTGGCACGTCAAACGTCCGAATGGAGCGCGGCGTTGCCCGCGTCGACGACCGAAGAAGCGAGCCGCTTGCGTCTCGTGACACCGGAGGAGGCGCCCACGCCACCCATCGCGACACCGACGACACCTTCTGAAGAACAAGTCGCCGCGGCGCCGTCGCCTTCTTCCACGCAAACTGCCGAGGAGGATCGCCGCCTCCAGATCGAAAGCCCAAATCTATCGGGCATGCAGCAGAACGTGGACGAGGCGCCGAGCTCAGAAGCGCCGATTGGCGCCGAAGAGACCGTATCGGAAGAGCCCGCCATCACTGCCGAGCAGGAGCCCGTCGCGGAGCAGCCGGCGCCTGCGCAGCAGCCGCAACGGCCTGCGCCCGTTGCGGAAGAGGAGAGTTCGTCGATCCTCGATAAGCTCCCTGGGTTTGCCTGGGTGGCCGCTCTGGTGGTCGGCTTGCTCGCGCTCCTCCTACTCCTGTTCCGCCGCCGTCGTAGCAGCGACACTTCGCTCGACTCGCTCGATGCGATCGCGACACCTTCTTCGTTCGACTACGAGCCGCCCGTGCGTCGCGCGCCGGCTGCAGCGAAAGCGCGCGATCCAGAGCCGTTCCACATCGAAGACGATGCGGACTCGGCGTCCGATCTCATGGACGCGCCGGCACCTGTCACGGCTCGCCGCGAGCCTGCGGCCGCTAGCGCCGATGAGCCGTTCGCCCCGGTCGCCGCATCTGACGCATCGATCGACGATACGTTGAGCAGCGATACGGCGATCCGCTTGGATCAGCAAGATGCGCTTGCGGAAGCGGACTTCCACATGGCGTATGGCCTCTACGATCAGGCCGCGGATCTCGTGAAGATCGCGATCGATCGCGAGCCGACGCGCCGCGACCTCAAGCTCAAGCTCCTCGAAATCTACTTCGTTTGGGGCAACCGCGAGCTCTTCCTCGAGACCGCGCGCGACCTCGAATCCACGCGATCGGCGGCCGCGCCGGGCGAGTGGGACAAAGTGGTCATCATGGGCAAGCAGATCGCGTCCGAAGACCCGATGTTCCAGGGCGAAGCGGGCGCTGCCCACGTCGATCTCGTCGACGTCAATCTCGAAGGCGGAGAGAACCGCGTCGATGTCGATTTGTTCGCCGAGCCGGCTGCCGATCAGCCCGCGGGTCTCGATCTCGAGTTCGCAAGCGGCGAGCACGTGGCGCCGTCGGGCGATTCCGATCTCGACTTCTTGCTCGATGAGCCGAAGCGTGGCGAAGACGACGATGCGACCCGTGAGATCGATCCGCTCGCGCGCACGCAGGAAACGCCGACGATCGAATCGCCGATCTTGGAGCGACGCGATTCGACGGTGCGCGAGAGGACTGACACCGCGGAGTTCGCGAAGCTGTCCGCCGAGCAAACTGCTGAGATTTCGCTGGACGATCTCGGCTTCAATGCCGAGGCGATCGATCATTCAGGCTCGCTCGAGGACACGACTTCGATCGAGAAGGACACCGGTGGCGATACGGTCGAGAGCGTGCGTCCGATAAGCGACGATGAGATGACGCAGCTCGCGCCGTCTTTGAGCAGCTTGGATCGTACGATGCAAGCGCCGCGCGTCGAGAAGTTCGACATCGAGAGCACCGGCACGATTTACATCGATCAAGTCGATCTGTCGGGCAACGACACTGTCGAGCAGCCGCGACGCGACGTCGATGCGACAGCGACGATGAAGGCGCCGACGGGTCTCGATTTGGATCTCGGCGCGCTCGACGATGCGGCGTCCGACAGCAACGAGACCATCCGTCACGCGCGGCCGGGCAACGGTCATTCGGACGTCGACAGCTTCTCGAGCGATGTGTTCTCGAGCAGCGCGATGGATAGCGGTTCGATCGATCTCGATGTGGGCGATGCGCTTGCCTCCGACGATCATTCGCCGACGAACAAGCAGACGATGACGACCGAGATGGAGCTCTCGGAGCTCGAGCCAGTGACGATGAGCGAAGTCGGTACGAAGCTCGACCTCGCACGTGCCTACATGGACATGGGCGATCCGGACGGCGCTCGAAGCATCCTCGAAGAGGTCATGCAGGAAGGCAATCCGAATCAGAAGCAGGAAGCGAATCGCTTGCTCGAGTCGATCCGGTAAGAATTCGACGGGAGGCTGGGGACTGGGGGCTGGAGCCAGAGAGGCAGGGAAGCTACTCTGCGCTCTGCTATTCGTAATAGCACCAGCTCCGACGCTCTCGTTGGCCCAGTCTCAAGTCCCCAGCCTCCAGTCTCCAGCCTAGATTCATGCGAATCGCCCTCGGTCTCGAATACGACGGCAGCGCGTTTTCGGGATGGCAATCGCAGGCGCACGCACCCGGCGTTCAAGCGAGCGTCGAGGCTGCCTTGAGCCGGGTCGCTAATCATGCAATCGCGGTGACCGCTGCGGGCCGCACGGATGCCGGTGTGCATGCGGCCATGCAAGTCGTCCATTTCGATACGGAA
The DNA here is from genome assembly GCA_044506405.1 of Lysobacterales bacterium. Taxonomy (GTDB): domain Bacteria; phylum Pseudomonadota; class Gammaproteobacteria; order Steroidobacterales; family Steroidobacteraceae; genus Steroidobacter. The sequence continues at coordinate 82,972 of JBIQKP010000006.1, forward strand.
TCGACGCGCACGGAGCGCGGTTGGGTGCTTGGCGCCAACACCTACCTTCCTTCTCAGGTGAGTGCGTTGTGGGCGAGGGTCGTGCCCGAGGCGTTCCACGCGCGTTACAGCGCGTTTGCGCGCCGCTATCGGTACCTCATCTTGAATCGCATGTCGCGCCCCGCGTTGGCGGCGCACCGTGTCTCGTGGGTCCGCGATCCGCTCGATGCCGCGCGCATGCACGAGGCTGCGCAACTCCTCATCGGCGAGCATGACTTCTCGTCTTTTCGAGCTGCCGAGTGCCAAGCTCGAACGCCGATGCGCCGTATGCACGAGATTACGGTCGAGCGTCATGGCGAGGTTCTCGTGCTGACTGTGCTCGCGAACGCGTTCTTGCACCACATGGTGCGCAACATCGCGGGCGTCCTCATCGCCATCGGGACGGGTGAGCGTCCGGTCGAATGGGCGCAGGAGGTACTCGAGGCCCGCGATCGCACGAAAGGCGGGATCACAGCGCCGGCGGCGGGCCTTTATCTCGCGGGCGTGCAGTACTCGCGGAGCTTGGGGCTTCCGAGCGAGTCTGCACAGATTCTGGGCGCGGCTTGCCCGCCTTCGCCGGACCAAGTATAGATGCGCACTCTTTGGGTGCCTCGAGGCGCTGCATGACGTGGTTTGAAAAGATTATGCCTTCGCGGATCAAGACTGAGCGTCGTACACGTTCGGTCCCGGAGGGGCTGTGGATGAAGTGCGCCGCCTGCGATGCTGTTCTTTATCGCGCCGAGCTCGAGCGCAATCTGCACGTGTGCCCGAAGTGCGGGCATCACATGCGGATCGGCGCGCGCGATCGGCTGGAAACCTTTCTCGATCCCGAGGCCTTCGTCGAGCTTGCGGACAACATTGCGCCCGAGGATCCGCTCAAGTTTCGCGATACGAAGAAGTATCGCGACCGCTTGGTGCAAGCACAGAAGACGACCGGGGAGAAAGACGCGCTCATCGTGATGGCCGGCACCGTACACGGGCTTCCCGTCGTGGCGTGCGCGTTCGAGTTTTCATTTTTGGGCGGTTCAATGGGCTCGGCCGTGGGCGAGCGCTTTGTGCGCGGCGTCGAGCACGCGCTCGAGCACCGCAAGCCGCTCATCTGCTTCTCTGCGAGCGGCGGTGCACGTATGCAAGAGGCACTGCTCTCGCTTCTACAGATGGCGAAGACGAGCGCCGCGCTCGCACGCTTGTCCGAGGCGCGCATTCCGTACATCTCGGTGCTTACCGATCCGACCACAGGCGGCGTGTCCGCGAGTCTCGCGATGCTAGGAGATGTGAACATCGGCGAGCCGAAAGCGTTGATCGGTTTCGCAGGCGCTCGTGTCATTCAACAGACCGTACGCGAAACGCTCCCCGAAGGATTTCAACGAAGCGAGTTCCTGTTGGACCACGGTGCGCTCGACATGATCGTCGACCGCCGCGACATGCGCGATCGCATCGCGGGGCTCTTGACGATGTTCATGCAGCAGCCCGCGCCGGTGATACCTAAGGCGTAGCGCGGTCGTACGTTACACGCGCGCGAGCGCAGCATGCGTTTCTCTCGACTCTCCGATTGGCTTGCATGGCAGGAGCGCCTGCATCCGAGTGCGATCGATCTCGGCCTCGATCGCGTCCGTCGCACGCTCGATCGGCTTGGATGGAAGGCGCCCAACTGCCCCGTGATCACGGTCGGTGGGACGAATGGCAAGGGGTCGACCGTTCAACTTCTGACCCGCATCCTGAGCGCGGCCGGCTACCGAGTCGGCACGTTCACGTCTCCGCATCTCGTTCGATACAACGAGCGCATCGCGATCGCCGAGGCGCCCGTTGCCGATGCCTCGCTCTTGGCTGCATTCGAGCGCATCGATGCCGCGCGCGGCGCGGACACACTCACGTTCTTCGAGTTCAACACGCTTGCCGCGCTGCTGATCTTCGAAACCGCGGCGCTCGATGCGGTCGTGCTCGAGGTGGGCATGGGCGGGCGCCTCGATGCGGTCAATGTCGTCGATTCGGATGTCGCGATCATTTCTTCCGTCGCGCTCGATCATTGCGATTGGCTGGGTGCGGATGTCGAAACGATCGGTATGGAGAAGGCGGGCATCCTGCGCTCTGCGCGTCCGGCGATTTTCGGTTCACGCCAGATGCCGCGTTCGATCGAAACCCATGCTGTTTCGATCGGCGCCGATCTGCAGCGGCTTGGGCGCGACTTCGACTGGACACGTACCCCGAGTGGGTGGGACTGGCAGCATCGTTCAGTGCGCACCGAAGGGTTGCCGCTGCCGGCGCTCGTAGGCGAAGGCCAGCTCGACAACGCTTCCGCGGTTCTCGCGTGTCTCACGTGTCTGTCGGACCGGCTTTCCGTTCCGCGTAGCGCGATCGAGAACGGGCTTCGTACAGTCGAGCTGGCAGGACGATTTCAGCGTATCCCGTGTGAGACGGAATGGGTGCTCGACGTGGCACACAATCCGGCGGCGGCCAACACGCTTGCGCGTTCGCTCGCGACGCTCCCTGCGCGCAACCCATGTATTGCGGTCTGCGGGGTGCTGGGCGATAAGGATCTGACGAATATCTATCGTGAGCTCGAGCATTCGTTCGATGGCTGGGTCGTGACGGGGCTCGAGGGGCCGCGAGCCCTCGCGCCCGACGAGCTCGGCCGGCGTTTGACTGCGGAAGGCGCCCACGTCCTTGCCGCATGCGCGGACGTCGAGAGCGGGTGCGCACGGGCGCTCGAGATCGCAGGTCGCGACGGTCGCGTCGTTGTCTTTGGCTCATTCCTCACTGTCGGCCCCGCTTTGGAATGGCTTCGAGAGCGTTGCGTCACACTGGCGTGATTCTTAGCGTGATTCGACTCGCGTTCGCCTCTTATACTTCGTGCCTGTGGAACGGCACGTAAAAGAACGGCTCGTCGGCGCGGCAGTCCTCATGGCCGCGGCGATCATTCTCATTCCCGAGATGCTGTCGGGGCCCGATCGCACTGAGCATGCGACACAAACCGTTGCGCGCACGCCGAGCGAGACGGGCCTCAAGACCTACAGCATCGATCTCAACAACCCTCCAGGGTCGAGCAGTTCAGCCAGCACCCAGGCAGTGCCTGACGAGCGCGCGCCTCCGCCAGAAGAAGTGAGCCCGGCGCCTGCGCCTGCGCAGGAGCGCCAACCCAATACGCAGAACGCTGCGTCGCCTGCCTCGTCGGAGGATGAGCCAAACCCTGAACCTGCTCCCCAGAGGTCACCGACGCCGCAAGCCTCTGAACAGGGCGCACGCGTCGCTAGCGCGGGAGCACAGCCGCAAGCGCAGGCAGAAAAACCTACGCCCAAGCCGGTTGAAGCACCGCCTGCTCGCGCGCCGCTTGCATCTGCCAACAGCGTCCCCACTTCCCGCGGATGGGCGGTGCAGTTGGGCAGTTTTTCGAACCGCGCGAGCGCGGAGAAGCTTGCCGCCGAGTTCCGCGCGGGGCGTGACGATGTGTTCGTGATGCCGGTGAAATCAGGGGCGACGACGCTGTATCGCGTACGCATTGGGCCGATGCCCGAGCGGGCAGCAGCGGAGGAGACCTTACGACGAGTGAAGACGAAGGTGTCGGGCGCCGCGGTGGTTGCGCATCCTTGATACGGTTCGCGAATGCTCGTTGTGAGCGGTAAGTTGGGCAGCTTCCAACGCCGACTGATAGAATCCGCGCGCTTTCGGCCGATCGCACGTGCGACGGCGGTGAATGGCCAAGTCGCGTCTACCGGGTGATCCGCCTGCTCGTATGAATGGTGCCGACCTCCTGATTCTGAGCGTGCTCGGAATATCGATGCTGCTGGGGCTTGTCCGCGGTTTCGTCCGCGAAGCGATCGGACTTCTCGCATGGCTCGGTGGTCTATGGTTAGCGTGGCGTTACGCGCCGCTTCTGGAGCCGAGTCTGGGCGGTGCCGTCGGCGACCCGCCGGTCAGCACGTGGACGGCGCGCGCTTTGATCCTTCTTCTCGTTTTACTCGTCGGCTGGTTAGTTGCGGCCGTGCTGAGTCATCTCCTTCGTCATTCTGGCTTGAGTCTCCTGATCGATAGAGTTCTGGGCGCCACCTTCGGCGTGTTGCGCGGAGCCGTCGTCATCGCAGTCTTCGTGCTGCTCGGACAGTTCGTCCAATTGACGGATGTCGAGTGGTGGAAGGAGTCGAGGCTCTTGCCGTATGCGGCGGAGCTTGCCGGGTGGATTCAGACATTCGCGGAAACCGGGATGCAGATGCTCGAAGAGCAGGCACTCATCGGTGAATCCTCGATGAGAGGTTGAGAAAGCATGTGTGGCATCGTCGGAATCGTCGGCCATAGGCCGGCCAACCAGCAGATCTATGACGCGCTGACCGTTTTGCAGCATCGCGGTCAGGATGCCGCGGGCATCATGACTTACCACGATGGCGAGCTGTTCTTGCGCAAGCAAACGGGACTCGTGCGTGATGTCTTCCAGCAGCGCCACATGCTCGCGCTCAAGGGCAACATCGGCATCGGTCACGTGCGCTATCCCACTGCGGGATGCGATACCTCGTCCGAGGCCCAGCCGTTCTTCGTCAATTCTCCGTACGGGATCTGCCTTGGGCACAACGGTAACCTGACGAATGCGACCGAGCTGGCCGAAGTGCTGACGCGCGAAGACCTGCGCCATCTCAACACGAGCTCGGATTCCGAAGTGCTGTTGAACGTACTCGCGAGTGAGCTATCGCGGACGCGCACGCCGCGGGCGTCAGCCGCGGACATCTTCAATGCGGTGACGGCACTCTATCGTCGCGTCCGTGGCGGTTTCGCGGTGGTGTCGATGATCGTCGGCCACGGCTTGCTCGGCTTTCGAGATCCGCACGGCATCAGGCCGCTCGTGCTCGGCAAGCGCGAGTCCGCGCAAGGACCCGAGTACATGCTCGCCTCGGAGAGTGTCGCGCTCGACATGCTTGGTTTCGAGCGCCTGCGCGATGTTTCCCCAGGTGAAGCGGTGTTCATCGACGAGCATGGGCGCTTTTACTCGCACCAGTGTGCCCCGATGACGAAGCACACCCCGTGCATCTTCGAGTACGTCTACTTCGCGCGCCCGGATTCGATCATCGACAACATTTCCGTGCACAAGGCGCGCTTGCGCATGGGCGATCTGCTCGCCGAAAAGATTCGCCGCATCTGGCCCGACAACGACATCGACGTCGTGATTCCGATTCCGGATACGAGCCGCACGGCGGCCGTGCAAGTCGCACAACTTCTCGGCGTCAAATATCGAGAAGGGTTCGTGAAGAATCGCTACATCGGACGTACTTTCATCATGCCGGGACAGGAGCAGCGTGCGAAGTCGGTGCGTTCGAAGCTCAACGTCATCGATCTCGAATTTCGCGGCAAGAACGTCCTGCTGATCGATGACTCGATCGTGCGCGGTACGACGTCGGCGCAGATCATCGACCTCGCACGCGAGGCGGGCGCCCGACGCGTGTACTTCGCCTCGGCGGCGCCTGCCGTGCGTTACGCGAACGTATACGGCATCGATATGCCGGCCGCATCAGAGCTCGTCGCGGCGGGTCGTACGGAAGAAGAGGTCGCGAAGTTGATCGGCGCGGATCGGCTCATCTATCAGGATCTCGACGATCTCGTCCGAGCGTGCTTGCACCACGATTCCAACATTCAGGCGTTCGACACCTCATGCTTCTCTGGCGAGTACGTCACTGGCGATGTCACGCCTGCTTATCTCGCGCGCCTTCAGGAAGAGCGCTCCGATCAGGCGAAAGCGCATCGGCGTCGCAGTGGGCAAGGCGGCGTAAAGGCTATTAGAGCGGTGTAGTCCGCTCGCCAAGTCACATGGCGATCGATGTCTCGAGTGCGGCCGACAGCGAGGCCGAGCTTGTGCCGCGCTTTCTGATCGTGACCGATCAGACGAGCTTCGCTCGTGCGCTCGAACAGCACGTCTCCATCGTGTGGCCGCAAGCCGAGTGCCGTATCCACGCGCCGTTGCAGTCGGGCCGCTTCCACACCGCGTTTGCCGCGATCGGTTACGACACCGTGCTCTTGGACGATAAGGTCGAGCGCGGTCTGGGTATCGAGTGGCTCGATAACCTCCTGCATCGTTCGCAGTTCCCGCCGGTCGTCTATTTCGTGACGGGCGATGAGCCCGTACGCGCTGCGCAAGCCCTCGCAGGCGGCGCGCTCGAGTGCATCGCGCGCGAACGCATCGATCATGCGAAGCTCGCAAGTGCTTTGCGCGACGGCGTTCGCCGTCGTCGTCAAATGCTCGGAACGAACGCGCGAATCATGGAGCAGTCGCGTTTCGGCCCAATCACGATCCCGGGGCATCGCTTCGTTAGAGAGCTTGCGGTCGGGGGCACCTCGATGGTGTACCTCGCGGAGAGCGAACGAGCGGGCGAGATGGTTGTGCTCAAGGTCCTCAAAGATCGTGAAGACAAAGATGACGATCGGCTCCATCTCGTGCGGTTTCGTCAGGAGTACGAACTCATCTCCACGATCCGTCATCCGAACGTGGTGCGCATTCTCGACCTGGGCCTGACGGATGAGTACGCGTACATCGCGATGGAGTATTTCCCTAAGGGTGACTTGCGAACGCACATCACGAGCGGGATCTCTGCGGATCAGGCCGTGCGGTACCTCGCGCAAATGGCGAGCGCACTCGAAGTCGTGCATGGTGTTGGCGTGCTTCACCGAGATCTGAAACCCGGCAATGTCATGATGCGTGCGGACGGCACGCTCGCGCTCATCGACTTCGGTTTGGCGAAGCATTTCGAGAAGGCCGCGGATATCACGGCGACCGGAGAGATTTTCGGTACGCCTTACTACATGAGCCCGGAGCAAGGGCACGGACATGACCTCGACGAACGCAGCGATCTATACAGCCTTGGCGTCATCTTCTACGAGATGCTGACGCGTAAGAAGCCGTTCTTAGCGCCGGCGCCGATGACCGTGATCTACATGCACGCGAATGCACCGCGACCGCAGCTCGAAGGAGAGCTGCAAAAGCTTCAGCCTTTGCTCGACGGTCTCATCGCGAAGAAGCCGGACGAGCGCTTTACCTCCGCGACCGAGTTGTTGAGCCGGATCGATGCTTTGCGGGAGGGTGCATGAACGCGCGTTCCGTCCAAGCGAATCACGCATCGCCGCTTCGCGCAGCGACGGACCCCAAGTGGTTCGATGTCGCGTGCGAGCGTTGGCAGGAGTTGCTCGTCGATCATGCGAACTGCGAGAAGAAGGCCGCTTCGACAGCGCTGAGCCTCATCTTCACGTACGCCGATGATCTCGATCTAACGAGTCGGTTGTCGCGTTTGGCGCGAGAAGAACTGCGTCACTTCGAGCAAGTACAGAAGTACATGATCGAGGGCGGCGTGGCGTTCATGCGCTTGACGCCATCGCGCTACGCGGAAGGTCTGCGACGGGCAGTCCGCCATAGCGAGCCGGAACGCTTGTTGGACTTGCTCCTATGCGGCGCGCTCATCGAGGCGCGCTCGTGTGAACGCTTCGTCGGCCTTGCACCTCGGCTGCACGAGCCGCTGGCCTCTTTTTATCGCGGTTTGGCGGAATCCGAAGCACGACACCAGTCGTTGTACCTATGGCTCGCGGAGCGCCGAGCGGACTCGGCCGACGTTCACGCCCGTCTTGCCGCGTTGTCGGAGATCGAAGCCGAGCTCGCAACGTCACCGGACAAGCAATTCAGGTTTCATTCCGGCACGCCAATCATGTAGCGCGGGGCAACGCCGACAGCGCGTACCCATTCGGATCCCATCTGAGTACGCTGCCTTGCTCGTACCAATCGCCGAGCACGATGCGAGTGGCGGTCGTTCCGTTCAACGTCACGGTGTGAATCGCCGGGCGATGCGTGTGGCCGTGGATGATGCAATCGACGCCATATCGAGAGAACGTCGCGAGCACCTCGTTCGAGTTCACGTCCATGATTTGCGGGGCCGCTCGATCCATGGATTCGATGTGCGCCTTGCTGCCGGCTCGCATGCGGGCGGCAAGCTTCTGACGCTGCTTCAAGCTCAATCTACGCATCGTGAATTGCACGAGAGGGTTGCGCACGATGCGCCGCAAGCGCTGATACGACGCATCGTCGATGCACAACGAGTCGCCGTGCATGAGCAGCACCCGACGACCGTAGAGATCGACGATCGTGCCATCCGCAAGTAGCTGCATGCCGGTCTCTTGGCAGAAGCGCTTCCCGATCAGGAAATCGCGATTGCCGTGGATGAGGTAGCACTTCACGCCGGCGGCGGTGGTCTCGCGCAGCGCACGAATCGCGCGACGCTTGTCGGGATCCGGATCGTCATCACCGATCCACGCCTCGAACAGGTCTCCTAAAATGTAAAGCGCTTCCGCGCGCTGGCCTTCGGCGTCGAGGAAGCGAAGAAACTGATCTGTGATCTCCGGGTGTGCCCCGTCGAGATGAAGATCGGAGATGAACAGCGTCGTCATGGCGACGGACGGGAGGCTGGGGGCTGGGGGCTGGGGCAAGAGAATGCACCTGCTCGCTCACCGCGAGGACGCTGGGGCGTGGATGCGAACGCGATGGTATGGCAGCGATTGCCTCTGGCTCCAGCCTCCAGCCTCCAGCCTCCAGCCGGATTCACAAGAGCTCCACTTTCTCGATCACGATCGGCTTGAGCGGCACTTCGCTTTCGAAGGGTCCCTTCTCGCCGGTGGCAACTGCGCCGATCTGATCGATGACGGTCATCCCTTCGATCACGCGTCCGAATACGGCGTAACCCCAACGGCTCGGTTGCGGGTCGAGCGCGGGATTGTCGACGAGATTCACGTAGAACTGGGAGGTGCCGCTATGGGGTTCGCCTGTGCGTGCGAGCCCGACCGTTCCGCGCGCGTTCGACAGACCGTTGCCAGACTCGTTGGGAACCGGCGATCGCGTGGGCTTCTCGTTGAGGTCCTGATCGTAGCCGCCGCCTTGCACGACGAAGTTGCCGACGACGCGATGGAAGATCGTGCCTTCATAGTGGCCGGCGCGAGCGTACTCGAGGAAGTTCGCGACCGTGATCGGCGCGCGCTGCGGCTCCAGCTGAATGAGGAAGCTGCCGAGGTTCGTGTGGACGCGTACGAGAGAAACCTCCTGCGCATGAGCGGTTGCTCCAAGCAAGCCACAGGCCACCAAACAAAGAAGGACGCGTAATTTCGTGAGCATTCGTGTTTTCCGTTCGAGTGTGAGCGCGATCTTACCAAAGCAGGCCAGATCGGCCGGCAGGGGACGAAGCCAGCCGCCACGTATAGAATACGCAGCCCATTCTCGACCTCAGAAGAAGGCCAGGAAGGCTGGGGGCCAAAACGGGAGCCGCAGGCTCGCTTACATTTTCGCTATTGCCATTGCACCGAGTGCACGAACGTAACAGAGATTGAAGCAAGACATGTCTTCCGGCCCAGTAGTTACGCGTTTTGCGCCCAGTCCGAGCGGTTACATCCACCTCGGCAATGCGCGGACGGCACTCCTCAGCTTCTTGGCCGCGCGCAAAGCAGGCGGTCGGTTCATCTTGCGGGTCGAAGATACCGACGAAGCGCGGTCCACCGAGGCGTTCATGCAGTCCTTATTGGACGACCTGCGTTGGCTCGGGCTCGATTGGGATGAGGGCCCCGATATCGGCGGCCCGCACGGGGCCTACCGTCAGCAACAACGCGGCGCGATCTACGAGCAATGGCTCGCGAAGCTCGATGCGGCCGGGCTCACGTATCCTTGCTTTTGCACACCCGCCGAACTGAGCATTTCGCGCAAGCAACAGTTGGCGGCGGGCAAGCCGCCGCGCTACGCAGGCACGTGTCGTGCGCTCACCGAAGAACAGCGCGCCGAGCGAGTCGCGCGCGGTCAGGCGGCGGCACTCAGGTTCCGCGTGCCTTCGGGCCAGACAGTGACGTTCGACGACGTCGTGCATGGTGAGCAGCGCTTCAACACCGACGACATCGGTGATTTCATCATCCGCAGGACCGATGGAAGCACAGCATTCTTTTTCTCGAATGCGCTCGATGATGCGTTGATGGGCGTGACGCTCGTGCTGCGTGGCGACGATCACATGACGAACACGCCGCGTCAGATCCTGATTCTCGAAGCGCTCGGCTTGCCGATTCCTCGGTATGCGCACGTTGCGTTGTTGCTCGGCATGGATGGCGCACCGCTCTCGAAGCGCCACGGTGCGGTCGGCCTGCATGACCTTCGCGAACGCGGCTACTTGCCCGAAGCGGTCTGCAATCATCTCGTGCGCTTGGGCCATACGTGCGTCACAGAAGGGTGGCTCGATCGAGACGCGATGTTGAAGGACTTCGATCTGCAGCGACTCGGCCGCGCGGCCGCGAAGTTCGACGAAGCGCAATTGCGTCACTGGCAGAAAGAAGCGGTCGCACACTTGTCCCCGGACGCTTTCCGCGCGTGGACAGCGGCGCAGTTGCCCGGCGGGGTCGACGAGCAGCGCCTTGCTCGTTTCCTGGATGCCATTCGTCATAACGTCGAGTTTCCGAACGAAGTGGCGCGATGGGCGAGCGTCGTCTTCGGTTCAGCACTCGAGCTTGCGCCCGAGGCTGTGGCTTCGATACGCGAGGCGGGCGCGAGCTTTTTCGCGAGCGCAAGAGAAGTGTTCGCGCGCGGCGGATCGGATTTCAAACAGACAGTGCGCGAAGTGGGACAGGCGAGCGGCAAGAAGGGACCTTCGCTCTTCATGCCGCTGCGAGCAGCCTTGACCGGGGCCATGCATGGCCCCGAGCTTGCGCCGATGTTGGCGTTGATCCCGAGCGACGAAGTCTTGCAGCGATTGGCGCGGGCCGAGCAGATGGCGGGTGAGGCGTGACCAGACACCGAGACAATGTTCTTCTCGTCAGTTTTTCCGCTGCACCTCGTCCTCAATGAAATAAGCACATGCAGATTTTCAATTCTCTGACCGGTCGAAAGGAAACGTTCATACCGATCGAGGACGGTGTCGTGCGCATGTACGTGTGCGGCGATACCGTTTATGACTATTGTCACGTCGGACATGCGCGTTCGAAGGTCGCGTTCGACATCGTGCGCCGCTATCTCGCGCACAAGGGCTATCGCGTCACGTTCGTTCGCAACATCACCGACATCGACGACAAGATCATTGCGCGCGCGGCCGAGAACGGCGAGAGCGTGCGCGAGCTCACCGATCGCTTTACGAAAGCGATGCACGAGGACTACGACCGGCTCGGCATCTTGCGCCCGGACCACGAGCCGCGAGCGACTCAGCACATCGAGAGCATCATCTCGATGACACAGAAGCTGATCGAGAAGGGCTACGCCTATGTGGCCAACAATGGCGATGTGATGTACGCGGTCGCGAAGTTCGAAGGCTACGGGAAACTCTCGGGCAAGCAACTCGGTGACCTGCGCGCGGGCGCTCGCGTGGCTGTCGACGGAGCGAAGCGCGATCCGCTTGATTTCGTGTTGTGGAAGCGCGCGAAGCCGGGCGAACCACATTGGAAATCGCCCTGGGGCGACGGGCGGCCCGGGTGGCACATCGAATGCTCGGCGATGAGCTACGACATTCTCGGCTCACGCTTCGATATTCATGGCGGCGGGATGGATCTCAAGTTTCCACACCACGAGAACGAGATCGCACAATCTTGCGCGGCGACGGACGACACGTTCGCGCGTGTGTGGATGCACAACGGATTCGTGAACGTCGACAACGAGAAGATGTCGAAGTCGCTCGGCAACTTCTTTCGCATTCGCGACGTGCTCGACTCAGGTTACGTGCGCGACCCCGAAGTGCTGAGATATTTTCTGATCGCGAGCCACTATCGCGGTCCGATCAACTATTCGCTCGTGCAGCTCGATCAGGCAGATGCAGCCCTCGGCCGCCTCTACACAGCGCTTCGCGACGTGGAGGCCGCGACTGCGTACGAGCCGTCCGCTGCAACGAAGGAATTCGAGTCGGCGATGGACGATGATTTCAACACGCCCGAGGCCCTCGCTGCGTTGCAGACGCTTGCGACGGAAATCAACCGCACCAAGGCGGCAGGCGATGCACAGAAAGCGAGTCGGCATGCGGCGGAGTTGTTGAAGCTCGGACACGTACTGGGCGTACTGCATCTCACGCCAGCGGAGTTCCTTCGCAAGCCCAAGCTCGCACCGCCGGAAGCGACGGCGACTTCGGATGTGAAGCAAAGCGTTGCAGCATTGGACGAGACACAGATCGAGGCGCTGATCAGTGAGCGCCGCGATGCGCGGCGCAGCAAGAACTTCAAGCGCTCGGATGAGATTCGCAACCAACTCGCGGCGCAGGGCATCGTGCTCGAAGACAAGCCCGACGGCACGACGGAGTGGCGACGGGCCTGACGCGTCGTCCCGCAAATGCGAGGGGTGAGTCACTGTGGTATGGCAAACGGCGCTTGTGACCTGCGAGTCCTCATCACGATTTGGAACGAGTTGGAAATTGACGCTCGGGGACCTCGTCCGTATGATTCGCCGTCCCGTGCGGGCGGGGCTTCCGCGTCTCATCGGCGCGGAGAGCTGATCACGGCGGGGCATGGCGCAGTCTGGTAGCGCATCTGCTTTGGGAGCAGAGGGTCGGGGGTTCGAATCCCTCTGCCCCGACCAAGTTGGGATCACTTGGCACTGGGACTTGCGCCCGTAGCTCAGCTGGATAGAGCATCGGCCTTCTAAGCCGAGGGTCGCAGGTTCGAGTCCTGCCGGGCGCGCCACCTTACGAGGCGTGCCGGTGAGTGGTTGGACGATGGTGGGCGTAGCTCAGTTGGTAGAGCCCCGGATTGTGATTCCGGCCGTCGTGGGTTCGAGTCCCATCGCTCACCCCACCTTTTTCGGAAGGGATAGTGTTTAGAGGGTAGGGGATCGCCAGAAGAAGAGGTCAAACTCTTCTGACGATCCGCTACCCCCTGGTCATTACCCCTGTTTTGCAGCGTGGGCTGTTAGCTCAATTGGTAGAGCAGCTGACTCTTAATCAGTTGGTTATAGGTTCGAGTCCTATACGGCCCACCACTTCCTCTACAAACAGGCGGTCGATCGTTGAGCGCGAGCGGCGGTTCATTCGGGTCCGCCCCGTCAACTGTCAACCGTCAACTCACTTCTCCTCAGGTATACTCCGCCGCCCCGCGGCGACCGGCCCTTGCGGCTGTTCGAGCGGCCTAATATCCGCGAAAGTGGCGGAACTGGTAGACGCGCTGGATTTAGGTTCCAGTGGGTAACCCCGTGAGGGTTCGAGTCCCTCCTTTCGCACCAAGCATTAGGCTGTGGGCTCTAGGCTGTGGGCCGTAGGTTAGAGGAATGGCAAAAGCATTCCGGCCTACAGCCTAGAGCCTACGGTCTACAGCCCAGTTTTGAGAGGTTGTTAAATGCAGGTCTCGGTAGAAGCGATCGGCACGCTCGAGCGCCGGATGGAAGTGCAGGTTCCCGCGGAACGCATCGAGAAAGCCGTGGATGAGCGGCTGCAGAAACTCAGTCGGACGGTTCGCTTGAAGGGTTTCCGACCGGGCAAGGTGCCCGTCAAAGTCGTTCGTCAGCAATACGGCGATCAAGTGCGTCAAGAGGTGCTGAACGACGTTCTGCAAAAGAGCTTCGCGGAAGCCGTACAGCAGGAGAAGCTCACGCCTGCGGGTGGGCCGAAGATCGAGCCTCTAAATCTCGCTCAGGGCGGCGACCTCAAGTACAGCGCCGTGTTCGAGATCGTTCCGGAGATCGAGCTCAAGGGCATCGAAGGCATGGCGTTGTCGCGTCCGGTCGCCGAAGTCACGCCGGCCGATATCGATACGATGATCGAGAACCTGCGCGAGCAGAGAGCACAGTACGCGCTGGTCGAACGCGAAGCGCGCGAGACGGACCGGGTCACCGTCGATTTCGACGGCACGATCAATGGTCTCGCCTTCGACGGCGGTAAAGGCGAAGACGTTGCCGTCGTGCTCGGCGAGCGCCGCATGCTCGAGGATTTCGAGAAAGCCCTGCTCGGTACGCGCGCGGGCGAGGAGAAAGTCGTCGAGCTCACGTTCCCAGACAACTATCCTGCCGGCACCGCAGGCAAGCAGGCTCGCTTCGACGTGAAGATCAAAACCGTTGAGGAGCGTCGTCTACCCGAGCTCGATGCGGACTTCGCGAAGGCCTTCGGTATCGAAGAGGGTGGCATCGAGCAGCTCCGCGAGGAAGTCAAAGAGAACATGCAACGCGAGTTGGAGAGTGCAGTGCGCGCCCGACTCAAGAAGCAAGTGATGGACAGTCTCATCGCTGCGAACCCGATCGATCTGCCGAAAGCGATGGTAGAGACGCAGATTCGCGACCTCCAGATCGACGCTGCGCGTCGTATGGGCATCCGAGATCCGTCGCAAGTGCCCTCAGCGGAGGGTTTCGAGGAGCCTGCTCGTCGTCGGGTCGCCCTGACGCTGCTCGTGAGCGAGCTGATCAAGCACGCGGATCTGCAAGTGGACCAAACGAAGGTCATGGAGCGGTTCGAGGAGCTGGTCGCTCAATTCCCGGATCCGCAACAGGCCTTGCAAGCGTATCGTTCGAATCCGCAGCTCCAGCGTCAAATGGAGGCCGCAGTGCTCGAAGATCAAGTCGTCGATTGGGTCGCCGAGCGCGCTCAGATCTCCGATGCGCCGGCCACCTTCAAAGAGCTGATGAATTTCGGCGCCTGAGGGCGGCGAGATCGTTCCGAAGCTCGCGGATTTGCGCACTGAGGCGGGAAAGGCCTTGCTCAGGCGGGTTTCGCGATCCATGCTGTCGGTAGCCCGCTCACCTCTTCGGGGCGCGGGCTCAATTCGGCTCTCGTTACACTCGAAATTACCGAAACCAACCACATATCCATGGCCGCTATGAATCTTGTCCCAATGGTCGTCGAGCAAACAGCTCGCGGCGAACGTGCTTATGACATCTACTCGCGCCTATTGAAGGAACGAGTGATCTTCATCGTGGGTCCAATCGAGGACCACATGGCGAATCTCGTCGTCGCGCAGCTTTTGTTCCTCGAGTCCGAAAATCCGGACAAGGACATCGCGCTGTACATCAATTCCCCGGGCGGTTCGGTGAGTGCTGGTCTGTCGATTTACGACACGATGCAGTTCATCAAGCCCGATGTGAGCACGATGTGCATCGGTCAGGCATCGAGCATGGGTGCCGTGCTGCTCGCGGGCGGCACGAAGGGCAAGCGCTACTGCCTGCCGCACTCGCGCATGATGATCCACCAGCCGCTTGCTGGCTTTCAGGGGCAGGCGTCGGACATCGACATCCACGCACGCGAGGTGCTCGAGACCCGAGACCGGCTGAACCGTATTCTGTCGAAACACACGGGTCAGACGATCGACAAGATCCGCCAGGATACGGATCGCGACAATTTCATGGGCGGTGAGGCTGCTGTGAACTACGGCCTCATCGACAAGGTTATGGAACGCCGCGTCGATTTGAGTACTGCTAACGCTAAGTGATTCAGCGGGATAGGGTTTTCGCTGACTTTTGCGCCGTCGCACGCGACCGCGCAGGGCGTCTTTGCAGCCTAATGGCGACGCGTGCTATATAGCCATGGAGTGGCTCGTGAGTGGTGATTCGCGGGTAGCAAGAGGCCTCAGAAGCTCTTCCGACCGCGACCCGCTAGCACGAATCACCTTTTGGTATTGAGGGCCATTCATGTCGGACGATTCCCGCAGCAAACACGACGACGGCAAACTTCTGTATTGCTCCTTCTGCGGCAAGAGCCAGCACGAAGTACGCAAGCTGATCGCCGGACCGTCGGTGTTCGTGTGCGACGAGTGCGTCGAGCTGTGTAACGACATCATTCGTGAAGAGCTCGAAGAGCGCGCAGAACGAACCCGCGACAAACTGCCACGTCCGCACGAGATCAAGAAGGTTCTCGACGAGTACGTCATCGGGCAGCAACGCGCGAAGAAGGTTCTTTCCGTCGCTGTCTACAACCACTACAAGCGGTTGCAGACCAAGACCGGCGAGCAGCGCTCGAAGGACGAAGTCGAGCTCGCCAAGAGCAACATTCTGCTGATCGGTCCGACGGGCTGCGGTAAGACGCTGCTCGCGGAAACGCTCGCGCGTCTATTGAACGTGCCGTTCACGATCGCCGATGCGACGACGCTCACCGAAGCCGGTTATGTCGGTGAGGATGTCGAGAACATCATTCAGAAGCTGCTGCAGAAGTGCGACTACGATGTCGAGAAAGCACAGACTGGCATCGTTTACATCGACGAGATCGACAAGATTTCGCGCAAGTCGGATAACCCTTCCATCACGCGCGACGTGTCCGGCGAAGGCGTGCAGCAAGCATTGCTCAAGCTGATCGAAGGCACGATCGCGTCGGTGCCGCCGCAAGGCGGGCGCAAACATCCGCAGCAGGAATTCCTGCAAGTCGACACGACGAACATCTTGTTCATCTGCGGTGGCGCGTTTGCCGGCCTCGAGAAGATCATTCTGAATCGAACTCAGAAGACGGGCATCGGCTTCACGGCCGACGTGCGTCAGCAGACCGATCGCCCCCATGGCAGCGATGTGTTCCATGACGTCGAGCCGGAGGACTTGATCAAGTACGGCTTGATTCCGGAGTTCGTCGGTCGATTGCCGGTCGTGGCGACCCTCGATGAGCTCGATGAGTCCGCGCTCGTGTCGATTCTGCTCGAGCCGAAGAACGCGCTCAGCAAGCAATATCGGAAATTGTTCGATATGGAAGGCGTCGAGCTCGAGTTCCGTCCGGATGCGCTCAAGGCGGTCGCGAAGAAGGCCATGCAGCGGAGAACCGGTGCACGCGGCCTGCGCACGATCCTTGAAAACGTGCTGCTCGAAACCATGTATGAACTGCCGTCGCTGCGAAACGTGCAAAAGATCGTGGTCGACGAAACGGTCATCCTCGGAGAGAGCAAGCCGTATGTGTTGTACGGGAACGGTGAAGATGCGCGTATGCCGGCCGTCGAAGAGCGACGCCCGACCGGCAGCGATCATCACTAGCTCGACGTTTGTCTGTGTGAGTGAAAAGGCGCCCACCGGGCGCCTTTTTTCTTACGGATTCCGGAGCTGATGACGAGTGCAATCAGCTTTGCCCTGCATTTCTTATTCGATGTGTGACGCATCCGCACAAGCCGAGACGATCTGCGTCCGTGCGAGGTGGCGACACCGCGCCCGATCCGGTATTTTGCGTTTAACCGTTGCATCTACTATCGCAAACACGCCAAAGGTATTCGCGTGAGCACAGAGACACCAGAAACAGATCAGCAGAGCACGACCGCAGCAGGCGCGATCCCCGTGTTGCCGCTGCGCGATGTCGTGGTCTATCCGCACATGGTCATCCCGCTGTTCGTCGGCCGCGAAAAATCGATCCTCGCGCTCGACCAAGCGATGCGTGCAGGTAAGCAGATCCTTCTCGTCGCGCAGAAGCAAGCCGACGTCGACGATCCGGGTGCGCAAGACCTCTATCGACTCGGAACCGTCGCGACGATCCTGCAACTTCTCAAGTTGCCTGACGGCACGGTGAAAGTGCTCGTCGAAGGTGCCGAGCGCGCGAAGATCGAGAAGCTCAACGCGGGCCAGTACTTCTCCGCCGAGATCAGCCCGTACAAGGACATCGAGCAATACGACGAGCGCGAGATGGACGTGCTCGCACGTTCGGTGACCTCGCAGTTCGAGCAGTACGTAAAGCTCAATCGCAAAGTGCCGCCGGAGGTGCTGACTGCGCTCGCCGGCATCGAACAACCGGGGCGGCTTGCGGACAACGTTGCCGCTCACATGTCGCTCAAGCTCGATGCGAAGCAGAAAGTGCTCGAGATCCAGGACGTACGCAAACGTCTAGAGCACATCCTCGCCCTCATCGAGGGTGAGATGGATGTGCTTCAGATCGAGAAGCGCATCCGCGGTCGCGTCAAACAGCAGATGGAGAAGAGCCAGCGCGAGTACTACTTGAATGAGCAGATGAAGGCCATTCAGAAGGAGCTCGGCGAAATCGAGGACGCGCCGAACGAGCTTGCGGAGCTCGAACAGCGAATCCAGAAGGCAGGCATGCCGAAGGAAGCGCGCGACAAAGCGATGTCGGAGCTCAACAAGCTCAAGCTGATGTCGCCGATGTCGGCGGAAGCGACGGTCGTGCGCAACTATGTCGACTGGCTCGTGAAGTGTCCTTGGAAGAAGAAGACCAAGGTGCACAACGACATTGCGTTCGCCGAAAAGGTGCTCGATGAGGACCACTACGGCCTCGAAAAAGTCAAAGAACGCATCGTCGAATACCTTGCCGTGCAGCAGCGTGTGAAAACGCTCAAGGGTCCGATCCTTTGCTTGGTCGGGCCGCCGGGCGTCGGCAAGACATCGCTTGGGCAATCGATTGCTCGCTCGACGAACCGCAAGTTCGTGCGCATGTCCTTAGGTGGCGTGCGCGACGAAGCGGAGATTCGCGGACACCGCCGCACGTACATCGGCTCGATGCCAGGCAAGATCATTCAGAACATGGTGAAGACGGGCGTCCACAACCCGCTGTTCTTGCTCGATGAGGTCGACAAGATGGCGATGGACTTCCGCGGCGATCCGTCCTCGGCGTTGCTCGAGGTTCTCGATCCCGAGCAGAACTCGACGTTCAACGATCACTACCTGGAAGTCGATTTCGATCTCTCTGAAGTGATGTTCGTGTGCACGGCGAACAGCTTGAACATTCCTGCGCCGTTGCTGGATCGCATGGAAGTCATTCGCTTGCCTGGCTACACGGAGGACGAGAAGAGCGCAATCGCGCGTCGCTACCTCTTGCCGAAGCAAGTGAAGCAGAACGGCTTGAAGGATGACGAGCTCAAGGTGTCCGATCCGGCGCTGCTCGACATCATTCGCTACTACACGCGCGAAGCCGGTGTGCGAAACCTGGAGCGCGAGGTCTCGAAGATCTGCCGTAAGTCCGTCAAGCAGTTGCTCGCGAAGCCGGATCTGAAAGTCATCAATGTCACGCCGAAGAATCTAAATTCGTATCTTGGCGTACGTCGCTTCAGATACGGTCGCGCCGAAGAGCAGGATCAAATCGGTCAAGTCACCGGGCTTGCTTGGACCGAAGTGGGCGGTGAGTTGCTGACGATCGAGGCAGCCATCGTCGCAGGCAAAGGCAAGCTCACGCACACGGGGCAGCTCGGAGAGGTGATGCAGGAATCGATTCAGGCCGCGATGACAGTCGTGCGAAGTCGCGCGGGTGTGTTGGGCCTCGATGCTGATTTCTATCAGAAGACCGATGTGCACATTCACGTGCCCGAAGGCGCGACGCCGAAGGACGGTCCGAGTGCAGGTATCGGCATGTGCACGGCGCTCGTGTCGGCGCTGACGAAAGTGCCGGTGCGTTCGGATGTGGCCATGACCGGCGAGATCACGTTGCGCGGTCAGGTGCTCCCGATCGGCGGCTTGAAGGAGAAGTTGCTCGCGGCGCATCGAGGCGGCATTCGCACCGTCTTGATCCCGGACGACAACACGAAGGATCTCGCGGATATCCCGCAGAACATCAAGGACAGTCTCGAGATCAAGCCCGTGAAATGGATCGACGAAGTGCTGCAGGTCGCGCTGAAGGGCATGCCGGCACCGGTTGGTGCCGCGACGGAGCCGCCTCGATCCAGCGACAAGCCGCGCGCTCGCCGTGTGGCGAAGCGCAATAACAAGCAAGTGCGCGCTCATTGAGGGCGCTCGCGCTGGCTGTAGACTGTAGGCCGTAGGCTGTAGCAAGAATGTGAGGTGACGTTCGCTGCGGCCTTCAGCTTTCGTCTTGCTCTTTCTGGCTACAGCCCGCCACCTAGAGCCTACAGTCTCGGTAGTTGACCCTGTCTCTCAGCGACTGCTATAACGCGCCCCCGCTGCCCACCGTGGCGCCACACACCAAGAAAGAAGGAAACGGATATGAACAAAGCCGAACTGATCGACGCGGTGAGCGGACAGACCGGATTGCAGAAGGCGGATGCCGCACGTGCGGTCGACGCCGTGTTCGATACGGTTACAGCGGCGCTCAAAGCAGGTGATTCCGTGTCGCTTCTCGGATTCGGCACGTTCGTCGTGAAGGCGCGTGCTGCACGCGCGGGACGTAATCCGCGTACTGGCGAGACGATCGAGATCGCCGCGAGCAAAGTACCGGGCTTCAAGGCTGGCAAGGCCCTAAAGGATGCTGTAAATTAGCGCGCTTTTGGCGGGTTGGCCTCGCACGTTCAGGGTGCTTAGCTCAGCGGTAGAGCGTCGCCCTTACAAGGCGAATGTCGTGGGTTCGATCCCCTCAGCACCCACCAACGCCTTCCTGCCAAGCAAATAGGTTTTCAGCGCGGAGCGGTAGTTCAGCTGGTTAGAATACCGGCCTGTCACGCCGGGGGTCGCGGGTTCGAGTCCCGTCCGCTCCGCCATTTTCTTCTAAAAATCGAAGTGACCGGTGATTCGTAGCTCGCGGATCGTCTGAAAAGCCGCTCAAGCGCTCGCTGTCTTACTGGTCACGAGTCACCCATACGAGCCACAAGCCCGCCGATGCTCCAATCCATTCGCGACAAGATCACTGGTTGGATCGCTTGGATCTTCCTCGGCGTCATCGCGGTCGTATTCATCTTTTGGGGAATCGATTTCGGCACCGGCGCTGCGACTTACGCGGCGAAGGTCGACGGCGAGCGCATCTCAATACAAGAAGTCCGGCGCGCGTGGCAGCAGCAGCAGTCGCGCCTCCAGCAAATGATGCGTACCGAGCTGCCGCAGGAGCTCGTTGAGTCGCAGCAACGAGCGATCCTCGACCAGTTCGTTCGCCAGGCACTGCTTGAGCGGCGCGCGAAAGATCTCGGTTTTCGAGTGTCGGACGAGGCCCTTGCGCAACGAGTGATGGAGTTCCCTGATTTTCAGGTCGACGGACATTTCTCGAAGGATCGGTACAACGCGCTCCTCCGTGCGAGCGGACTCAGCGAAGCGCGCTTCGAAGAGGACCTGCGCACCGAGACGCTGATTCGCCAACTGCAGACCGGCATCGTCGACTCCGCGTTTGTCGTTCCCTACCAGCTCGACCGTCGCTTTGCGCTCGAGAAGCAAGAGCGAGAGATCAAGTACGCGCTGATTTCGGCGAACGACTTCCTCGATCAGATCACAGTTACCGACGAGCAGGTCGATGCGTGGTACGAGGAGCACAAGGCCGAGTTCCTGCTACCCGAAAAAGTCGATCTCCAGTACATCGAGCTCACGCGCGATGATGCCGCGAGCGCAATCGACGTGAGCGAGCAAGCGCTGCGGGACTACTACGAGCAAGTGAAGGAGAAGTTCGTATCGCCTGAACGTCGCCGTGCACGACATATCCTCATCACGACCGGTGGCGATCTGGATGACGCCGCTGCGGAGAAGAAAGCGGCCGATCTGCTTGCGCAAGCGAAGGGCGGCGCGGACTTTGCGCAGCTCGCGAAAGAGAACTCGAAAGATCCTGGGTCGGCGGCACAAGGGGGCGATCTTGGCTGGGCCGAACGCGGCATGTTCGTCGGACCGTTCGAGGAAGCGCTGTTCAGCATGACCCCTGGCGAAGTGCGCGGTCCCGTGAAGACGCAGTTCGGCTATCACGTGATCAAGCTCGAGAACGTGGACGCTGGGCATGCGCGCTCTTTCGATGAAGTGCGTGCTGAGCTCGAGGCTGAGTATCGCAAGGAGCAATCCGAGTCGTTGTTCTACGAACAAACGCAGAAGCTCGGCGACCTCGCGTTCGAAAGCCTCACGGAACTCGACTCGGTTGCGAAGGCGTTGAACCTCCCGCTCAAGACGGCGACAGGGTTCACTCGCGAGACGGGCAGTGCGGAGTTACCGCCGAATCCTGAAATCGTTGAGGTTGCGTTCAGCGAAGACGTCTTGGAGCGCGGTCAGAACAGCCCACTCATCGCCGCGGAAGAGGATCGCGCGATGGTGCTGCGCGTAACCCAACACGTGCCCGCAGAGGCGCGTCCGTTGGCAGAGGTGCGCGACCAGGTCGTCTCTCGCATCAGGACGCAAGCCGCACGCGATGCCGCGTCGGCGAAAGGTGCTGAGGCGCTCGCGCGGCTCGAGAAGGGCGAGTCCTGGGACGAGGTCGTGAAAGCGCTCGGACTCAATGCGGTCGGGACGCGGTTCGTGACGCGTCAAGATGGCGTAGCGCCGTCTGCCATCGTGAACGCTGTCTTCGAGGTGCCGGTCGAGCAGATCTCGAGCGAGAAACCGCACTACGCAGGCACGGTGACAGCAGATGGCAATTACGGCGTGTTCGGTGTGTCAGAAGTGCGCGATGCCGATCCTGCAGTCGAAACGCCAGACGCACGCGCATCCCGTGAGCGGCTTGTCGGACGACAGTTGGGCAACGAGGAGTTCAGCGCCTATGTCGAAGAGGCCGTGCGCAGAGCCGACATCGTGAAGAACGAGCGCGTATTCGATTGAGATACGCGCCGTGGGACTCGCGACCGTGAAGACGCGCGAGCGCGTCCCACGAATCACGAGCCGTTTCACACCCGCAGATTATTCCCCATCGCCAAAGGCCATGCCGACGGTGCTGTAGCCCGCATCGACGTAGATCACTTCCCCGGTGATGCCGGCGGCCAAATCCGAGCACAAGAACGCCGCCGTGTTGCCGACATCTTCGATCGTGACGTTGCGACGAAGCGGGGCGATCGACGCGACGTGCGAGAGCATCTTGCGGAATCCGCCGATGCCCGCGGCGGCGAGCGTCTTGATTGGCCCAGCCGAGATCGCATTGACCCGAATGCCCTGCGGCCCCAAATCCGCGGCGAGGAAGCGCACACCCGCCTCGAGGCTGGCCTTCGCAAGTCCCATGACGTTGTAGCTCGGGAGCGAACGGACGGCACCGAGGTAGGTCAGCGTTACGATCGAACCCGCTCGACCCTGCATGAGCGGCTGCGCCGCTTTCGCGAGCGCGGTCAGGCTATAGCTCGAGATGTCGTGAGCGATCCGGAAGTTCTCGCGTGTCGTCGAATCGACGAAGCCGCCGCGAATCGCATCGGAAGGCGCGAACGCGACTGCGTGGACGATGATATCGAGACTGTCCCAGGCGCCCTTCAGGTCAGTGAATGCGCGCTCGATGCTCTCATCGCTCGCAACATCCATCTCGAACGCGAGGGACGAGCCGAACTCCTTCGCCATCCCTTGAACGCGCTCTTTGAAGCGGTCCTGGTAGGTGAACGCGAGCTCCGCGCCTTCTCGCCGCATCGCGGAGGCAATGCCGTATGCGATGGACCGCTCCGTCGCCAAACCAACGATGAGTGCGCGCTTACCTGCCAGAAACCCCATGACTCACTCCGCCAAAGCTGAAAGGGCGGTAGTGTAAACGCAGAAGCGGTTGGCGGGGACAAGGAGGCAATGGCCGGGGCCAACGGGCCAGGGCCAGGGGTAATGATCAGGGGATAGGGGATAGTCAGAACAAGGCGCGTCGCGGTGCGCGTGATTTCAGGCAGCGAGAGCTGCTCTGACGATCCCCTATCCCCTGGTCATTATCCCCTGGAGCGCGCTCATATTCCCGCGCGGCGATCCGCCACGTACATCACGAGGCGCTGGCCTGGTTTGATGA
>JBIQKP010000006.1:106527-109326 GCA_044506405.1 Lysobacterales bacterium
ATTCCCGCGCGGCGATCCGCCACGTACATCACGAGGCGCTGGCCTGGTTTGATGATGCTCTTGGTGCTCAGTTCGTTCCAGCTGAGCAGATCGGACAGGCGAACGCGGAATCGATCTGCGATGCGCGAGAGCGTGTCGCCCGATCGAACGACATACGTGATGGACTGAGAAACGCTGCCTACATCGGTGGACGCGAGGCGAGTTGCGCCTGGAATCGTCAGCACTTGGCCGACCGACAGCGTGCTGGTGCGCGAGATGCCGTTTGAGTCGGCGATCCGATCCATCGTCGTGCCATGCGAGCGAGCGATGCTCCAGAGCGTTTCGCCGCGACGAACGACATGACGATTCGACGAGCGGCGCTGCGGGCTCGTCGTTTGCTCTGCAGCCATGGGCGCGGGTGCGAGTGCGAGGCTCGCGGTGCGAGTTGCGTCACCGGCCCGCGGTGCGGCGGCGATCAGGAGGTCATCGCCCGGATGAATGATCGATCCGCGAATCTTGTTTGAAGCGCGCAGTGCATCGACGGAGATGCCGTATTTGTGGGCGATCGCGCCAAGCGTGTCGCCTTTGCGCACGCGGTGATAGACGACACGAACGCGCTTCTCGGGCGGCAACGCCTGAATGCCTTCCGCGAAACGCTCGGCAGTCGTCGTGGGTACGAGCAAGTAATGCGGTCCGTCCGGGTCCGTGACCCAATGATTGAAGGCCGGGTTAAGCGCGAGCAGTTCTTCCTTCGAAACGCCCGCAAGCTCAGCCGCGATGTTCAAGTCGATCTGACCGGCAACATCGACTTTCTCGAAGAAGGGCTTGTTCGCAATCGGGGCGAACGCCAGGCCGTGCGCTGTCGGGTCTGCCACGATGCGACGCATGGCAAGAAGCTTCGGAACGTAGGCGCTCGTTTCGCGGTGCAGCTTCAGGCTGAAGAAATCGGTCGGCTTGCCGGCTTCGAGATTGCGGCGAATCGCGCGTGCGACGTTCGCTTCGCCCGTGTTGTAGGCAGCAACCGCAAGCAGCCAATCGCCGTTGAACTCATTCGCCAAGAATTCCAAGTAGTCGAGCGCAGCGGTGGTTGCGGCGAGTACGTCGCGTCGCCCGTCGTAGTACCAATTCTGCTTGAGACCGTAGCGTCGCCCGGTCGCTGGAATGAACTGCCACAAGCCCGAAGCTCTCGCGCGGGAATAGGCAACAGGATTGAACGCGCTCTCGACGACCGGCAGGAGTGCGAGCTCCATCGGCATGCCGCGCGCCTCGATCTCGTTCACGATGTGAAACAGATAGCGCTCGCCGCGCTTGAAGGTGCGATCGAGATACTCAGGGTGACGAGCAAACCAGCTTTGTTGTTTATCGATGGACGGGTGGTCCACGTCAACGAACGCGAAGCCGTCACGAATGCGTTCGAACAAATCGCTCGGCGCCGGAAGGGTGGGGCGCGGTGTCGCGCCGAGGGCACGCACCAGAGGAGGATCGGACTCAGTCCTTGCATCGAGCGTTTCGATCGCGTCTTCGATCTGCTCGGGTCCAGAGGTGCCGATCAACGCTTCATCGAGCTTCCCGATGAGTGCTGCTGCCTTCTCCGAATCAAGGAGAGACGATTCCTCCTCGACGGGGGTGCTCGTGCAGCCGGCGACAAAGCCTGCGAGCGCTAGCAGGAGGGCCGCAGTGCGAAGCCTCGCGGTACCTGGTGGTGTGTTCGTCATCGACTGGCCCCCTGACGCGCGGGCGTCGGCCCAGTGCGCTGGAAATTCCTACAAATACTGCTAGGCCAGAATGTATTCCGGCCCATCACGTTCAGCCCGTAAACCCGTCTTTCCACTGGCGAATGACAGCGAAGACTTCGATGTGATTCTGTAACCTGCGGCCTACCTTCGCTTCCGCGGCTTGCTTCACACTCTGCCGATCACAGCGCAGGAAAGGGTTTACATTCCTCTCACGCCTCATGGTCGATGGAACCGTCGCCTCACCTCGTGTGCGACGTGCCCGACATTCTTCGAGGTATTCAACGCTCTGCTCGTTCTCGGGTTCAACCGCGAGCGCGAACTTCAAGTTGTTCACGGTGTACTCGTGCCCGCAGTACACCTGCGTGTCCTCTGGGAGGGACGCGAGTTTGGCAAGCGATCGAGTCATTTGTTCCGGGGTACCCTCGAACAATCGACCACATCCGGCGCTGAACAACGTGTCCCCGGAGAACAGCGCCCCATGACCCACATAGGCAATGTGTTCAGCGGTGTGACCGGGCACCTCGAGCACACGAAACTCTAAACCGAGCGCTTCGAATGTCGCAGTGTCGCCTTCCTGCAACGGTTGCACTGGCACCGGCATTTTTCCTGTAGCGGGACCGAACACGGGGATTCGGCGCTCGCGTGACAATGTGGCGACGCCGCCGACGTGATCGGCATGCCGATGCGTGATCAATATGCCGGCGAGCTCGAGGCCGTTCGCGAGTTCTTGTTCGACGGGGGCTGCATCGCCCGGATCGACGGCCACCACGCGTTTCGCATCCTGCGGCGAATGGATCAGCCAAATGTAGTTGTCTTCGAACGCGCGAACGTGCGAGACCTTCAGCATTTTCAAGGAGCCCCGGATTGCGAGTGCAAGCTTATAACGCGATGGCGAGGGGCGTCGCAAGAAGCGTTATGCTTCTGCTATGGCTCAGCTTCCTGCATCGGATTTACACGCATGGCTGCGCTCGCCTTTGGGTCAGCGCGTGTATGCGCTGGAACGCAAGCTCGCAGCCGAAGCGTTGGCGCAGGTCTTCGGTTGGCAGCTGCTGCAGATCGGTCTTTGGGGCGAGGACGATGCGCT
>JBIQKP010000165.1:0-3740 GCA_044506405.1 Lysobacterales bacterium
GCCAAAATAAAAAGGGCCCGACTTGCGGGCCCTTTTTATTTTGGCTGGGGGACTAGGATTCGAACCTAGGTTGACGGAGTCAGAGTCCGTAGTCCTACCGCTAGACGATCCCCCAATACAGCAGTGACTCGTGCTTCGTGACTTGCGGATCGTCAGAACGTCGTTGCGATCCTCGACCCGCGGGTCACGATTTGGCGGATTAGCGCTTCGAGAACTGTGTTCCGCGACGTGCCTTGCGGAAGCCGACCTTCTTACGCTCGACCTCACGCGCATCGCGCGTCACGTAGCCGGCATCGCGCAGCGGTTTGCGCAGCGTCTCGTCGTACTCGATCAAGGCGCGGGTGAGGCCATGGCGAATCGCGCCGGCCTGCCCCGTGATGCCACCGCCGTGCACGGTGACCGCAACGTCGAACTTGGTCTCCAAGCTCACGAGCTCGAGCGGTTGACGAACGATCATGCGCGCCGTCTTTCGACCGAAGAAATCGTCGAGTGACTTGTCGTTGATCGTGATGTTGCCGCTGCCTGGACGCAGGTAGACACGTGCGGTCGAGGTCTTGCGTCGGCCCGTCCCGTAGTTAGTGGAAGTCGTCGCCATGTGAGAAATGCCTGTCAGTATTCGCTAGCAGAACGTTAGATTTCGAGCGGCTTCGGCTGCTGCGCCGTATGCGGGTGCTCTGCGCCCGCGAACACATGCAGCTTCTTGAACATTTTGCGGCCGAGTGGGTTCTTCGGCAGCATGCCCTTCACCGCGAACTGGATCGCCCGCTCCGGGTGCTTGTCGAGCAACTTCTCGAGGCTCGTGCTCTTCAAGTTGCCGAGATAGCCCGTGTGGTGATGGTAGAACTTGTCGGTCAGCTTGCGGCCCGTCACGCGGATCTTGCCCGCGTTGATGATGACGATGTGATCGCCAGCGTCCGCATTGGGCGTGAAGGAAGGCTTGTGCTTGCCGCGCAGACGCGAAGCGACCTCGGATGCCAAGCGGCCCAAAGTCTTGTTCGTTGCATCGACGACGTACCAATCACGCCGCACCGTTGCCGCGTTGGCGAAGACGGTTCTCATTGAATTCTCCGGGAATTTCTTAAGCCGAGGGGCTAAAAGGCCGGCAAGTCTAAAGGACGAGCATCGGCTTTGCAAACCGCCGTTCCCCGTAAATGCGCCCCCCGTTGCGGAGAGGAGCCCGGATTCGGTCGCTCGACCCGCCCAGGAACGAGTGACCTATACGACACATATATAATGTACGGCCATGAACACTACCACCCCCTCCGTACGAAGGTCTTTTGGGCCGGGCGATCGCCTCCTGATCGCCCTGGATCAAGCCGTTCGCACCCTGATGGCAGACCATCATGCCTCTCGCCCCTACCCGGCCGAAGGCATCCCCGAATCCGTCGATCGGGACGAGGAGCGGCGGCATGCGGCCGCGCTCATGCGCATCAACCACTCGGGCGAAGTCTCCGCTCAAGCCTTGTATCAGGGCCAAGCCTTCGTGGCAGGATCCGAGGCGACCAGGGAATCGCTGATGGAAGCAGCACGAGAAGAAACCGATCATCTGGCCTGGTGTGCGGCGCGAGTCCGCGAACTGGGCGGCCGATTGAGCGTGCTGAATCCGATCTGGTACGCGGGTTCATTCACGATCGGCGCGCTCGCAGGCCTCGCCGGCGATCGAACGAGCTTGGGATTCGTCGCCGAGACAGAACGTCAGGTCGTCGAGCACCTCGAAGGTCATCTGAATCAGCTTGCGACAAGCGACGGCCGTACTCGCGCGATCATCGAACAAATGTCCGCGGATGAAGAGCGACACGGAAAGAATGCAATGCTCGCAGGCGGCGAAGCGCTCCCGTTTTTTGCACGCACGCTCATGAAACTGACCGCGCGCGTGATGACTCGCACCGCGTACTGGATCTGATCCGGCCCAATGCTTGCGATCCAGGCGTTACCTGTATTAAATGGCGCGCGAGACCCCGTGGCCATAAGTCACTGCAACAACTTATTACACAAAGACCTGACGAGGTGAGTATGGAAGAGGGCGCAAGGCCGTTGAGCGATATTCCGGCGATCAATCGCTTTCTGAGTTACTGCCGGATTCGCACCGTGCCTTCCAAAACGGTGGTGATCCATGCCGGCGATCTTCCCGACGTCCTGTACTACATCGTAAGCGGCTCGGTTGAAGTCATGATCGAAGACGAGGAAGGCAACGAGATGGTTCTCGCCTACCTCAACAAGGGTCAGTTCTTCGGTGAGATGGGGCTGTTCTACGAACAACCGACGCGCAGCGCGTGGGTTCGCACTCGCCAACAGTGCGAGCTCGCGGAAATGACGTATCCACGCTTCCGTCAGCTCGCCGCGGAAAGCCCGGGGCTCGTGTTCGAGCTGGCGACGCAACTTGCGACGCGTCTCGATCGCACGAACCGCAAGCTCGGCGACCTCGCGTTCGTCGACGTGACCGGACGTGTCGCACACGCGATCATGGACCTATGTAGCGAGCCCGATGCGATGACGCATCCGGAAGGCATGCAGATCAAGGTGAGCCGCCAGGAGCTTTCGCGCCTCGTCGGCTGCTCACGTGAGATGGCCGGCCGAGTGCTGAAAGTCCTCGAGGACCAGGGCCTGCTTCGCGCCACGGGTAAGACGATCGTGGTCTTCGGCGCCCGACCCAAGATGAAGACGAAGCCGCCGCTCGCTGCGGCCGCAGGACGCGCCGCGCCGCAGACTCGTCGCACTGATGACGACGATGACTTCGACGATGACGATGAGGATTGATCGTTTCGTGTAGATCGATCACCGTGTGGACGTCTAGGCGACCTGCCGAGCCCAAGCGCCTACGTCCACACGTCTACACGACCGTACCGCCCCGCCCCGCCCGATCGACCTCGCGCTTCATCGCTGCGATCGTGGCAGCGTAATCCTTCGTTCCAAAAATCCCTGATCCAGACACGAACGTGTCCGCACCGGCGCGCGCGAGCTCGCCGATATTGTCGACTTTTACGCCTCCGTCGATCTCCAGGCGGATCTCGCGCCCGCTCGCGAGAATGCGCTCCTTGGCAGCGCGAAGCTTCGGCAACGCGGAGGGAATAAACCGCTGCCCGCCAAAGCCTGGATTGACCGACATGAGCAAGACCATGTCGAGCTTGTCCATCACGTGATCGAGCCAGTCGAGCGGCGTCGCCGGATTGAACACCAATCCCGCCTTACAGCCGTGCTCGCGAATGAGATCGAGCGTGCGATCGACGTGCTCGCTCGCCTCGGGATGAAACGTGATCCACGAAGCGCCCGCTTTTGCAAAGTCCGGGATCAAGCGATCGACCGGTTTCACCATGAGGTGAACGTCGATGGGCGCCTTCACGCCGTGGTTGCGCAGCGCCTCGCAGACGAGCGGCCCGATTGTGAGATTGGGCACGTAGTGATTGTCCATGACGTCGAAGTGAATCGAGTCCGCGCCGGCGGCAAGCACGTTATCGACCTCCTCCCCAAGCTTCGCGAAGTTTGCGGAGAGGATGGAAGCGGCGATCCAGGGAGCAGGCATGGCTATGAGGCGCTTCGCGCTGTCTAGAGTGTGAAGTGTAGCGTGTGAGGGCACGGCGTCCGCATCTGACGTTACACCATACACCCTACGCCTCACACGCGGTACTCCGAGCCTATTTCATCCCCCTCGCCTCTCGGATGAGCTCATAGGCCGCGCGGATCTGACGCGTCTTCTCCTGCGCGAGCGCCATCATGGATTCGGGTAAGCCTTTCGCGACGAG
>JBIQKP010000166.1:0-3739 GCA_044506405.1 Lysobacterales bacterium
CAGCTCGACCTCAGCATCGGGTACGACATCAACGAGAATCTCGCGATCTCGTTCGAAGGCATCAACCTGACCGAGGAAGATGTGCGCTGGCACGGCCGCTCCGAGAAGCAGCTGTGGAGACTCGAAGACCAGGGTGCACGTTATGCCCTGGGCGCTCGCTACAAGTTCTAATCACGCTGCACCGAAAGGTGCAAACGTCTAGAACCTGTTAGCAGGTGAAATGAAGAAGGCCGCTGGTTCATCAGCGGCCTTTTTCTTTCTGCTTATCGCTTTAAGATTCCATTCTTGTTCTCTGGTGAGATCGCCAGAGCCGTCAGTCTCTCTCACGAGCGCGATAGGTTGCGTGCTCTTCAGGACTCAAGATGACCAGACACGTGATGCTCAACAACGTCGCCCACAAGGACCTGCGGGTGATCACTCGGTACGGCGCGGAGTTCGGCGACAACGTCGGCATCGTCCCCACGTTCCCCACCGAGTGGGAAGATGTGCAGCGGGAATATCCGATCTTCTTTCGCAAAGACGCGGCCACGGGCGAGTATCAATCGGTCGCCCTGCTCGGACTCGATAAGGCAGAGAATCTCTTTCTGCAGAATGGCCGTTGGAACGCGTCGTATGTTCCGGGAATGCTCATCAAGGGGCCCTTCCTGATCGGCTTTCAGGAGCAGCAGATCGAAGGCGAGCTGCGCAAAGAGCCGGTCATCCACATCGACCTCGATCACCCGCGCGTGAGTCAAACCGAAGGCGAGCGCGTATTCCTTCCGCAAGGCGGCAACAGCCCATACCTCGACCACATCGCGATGGTGCTGCGAGGAATCCGCGACGGCCTCGAGCTGAGCAAGGCAATGTTCGCCGCGTTCACGGAGCTCGACCTGATCGAGCCTGTGACACTCGAGATCAAGGTCACCGCCGAGCAAGGTGTGAGCCTAGCGGGACTGCAGACCATTAGCCGTGAGAAGCTTGCCGCGCTCGAGGGCGCCTCGCTCGAGCGACTGCACAGGGCTGGCTTTCTGCACGGCGCGTATCTCGTGATTGCTTCGATGGGGAATGTGCGAAAGCTCATGGCCCTCAAGCAACGCCGCCTCGCGGAGGCCGCGAACTTCGCCTAACAGCGGACGCGCTCGCTCAGTCGTGCACTATCGTATCGACTACGTCGGCCAGGACCGGGCACCGGTCATCGTCATCGACGATGCTTGGCCGAACGCCCAGGCGCTCCTCGAGCTGGCCGCCTCGCGCACGGATTTCGAGCGTAAGTCGCTCTACTATCCAGGAGTGCGCTCGCCCGCGCCCGTTGACTACGCTAAGGGAATCGTCGCGCAGCTGAATGATCTCATTCGCTCGACCTTCGCGCTCCAGGACGAAATCGTCATCACCGACTCGACGTTCTCGATCGTGTCTACGCCGGCCGAGAAGCTCGTCCCGTTTCAGCGCGTGCCGCATTTCGATTCAGTGGATCCGAATGGACTGGCACTGCTGCACTACTTGTGCGATCTAGGCGGCACCTCGTTCTATCGGCACCGTAGCACCGGTCTCGAGTTCATCACCGCGGATGCTCAGAAAGACTACATTCGCAGGGTGAACGCCGAAGTGAAAGCGAGCGGACTGCCGCCGCCCGCGTATGTCGACGGGGACACGGCGCTCTTCGAGCGAACTGCGAAATACGAAGCCGCGTTCAATCGCGCATTGATCTATCGAGGCAGCATGCTTCACTCGGTCAACGTGCCGCCCGGCTTCGTGCCGAATGCCGATCCTCGCGGCGGCCGCTTGTCGCTCAATACGTTTCTCACTGTACGATCACCGAAGAATCCCGGATGAACTACTCGGGCGGAATCCAGTAAACGTCGGTCTGCTTACAAATGTATGCCTGGTAGGAGTAATGCACGGCGAGGTTTGTCGGTACGAGGTTCGAGACTTCGTACGAGCCGCCGAGCGTCGGTGGAATCTTGAATCCGTAGCACTGAAAGCGCGTCAGCTCCATGCCGGCGCGGCGGCAGGCTTGCGTGAGACCGATCCTGAGCCACTCATCTGCTGTGTCCGGCTGGTTGAGCAGGCTCGCGAAGTGCTCGCGGTTGCGTGCGACCTCGGCGTACGTGCCGCTTCCGACATCGAGTCTGAAGACTGCATCGGACTCGGGCACGCCGAACACGTCTCCAAGGCGGTTCACGAGCCAGAGATCGAACCGAGACGGGAGCGGCGGCGTCCAACAGCTCAACAGCTTCGTCCAATCGATACCCGATTGAGCGATGAGGTAGTCGTTGATGTTCATTGAGCGGGAATACTACACGCGTGCATAGATTCAGAGTCGGTGGCGAAGCGTCGAGCAGAGAACACCGACGCGCCCGTGCGCAGCGTTCGCCTATACTCGATGGTGTTCTCTAGAGGCGCCGTACATGGTCGATGTGGCCGGAAAAATCCGCGTTCTGGATGAGAGTCGTCTTGACGACCTACCTCTTGACGATCTGCTCGCGTCTGGCCAACCCGTCGTCTTCAAGGGGCTCGTGCGGGATTGGCCCGTCGTACGCGCGGGTCAACGCTCGGATCAAGATGCCATTGAGTATCTGCGCTCGTTCTACAACGGCAAGCCCGTGCAGTACTCGTTCGGCGGGCCAGAGATCCGCGGCCGACCCTTCTACAACACCGATTTCACTCAGCTCAATTGCATCGTCAAGCGTGATCGTCTCGACGAAGTGTTGCGTCAGGTCAGCGAGCACCTGAACGACGACCGGCCGCCGACGTACTACGTTGCTTCGCTGCTCATCGATTCTTGCCTACCTGGGTTCACTGCCGAGAACGATCTTGCTCTCAAGGATCGGGGTGTCGAATCAGCGCCCACGATCTGGATCGGGACGCGCACGATTGCCTCATGCCACTACGATGCGCCTAACAATCTTGCTTGTTGTGCGATCGGTCGGCGCCGCTTCACGCTCTTCCCGCCCGAGCAGATCTTCAACCTGTATCCGGGCCCGCTCGACCCGACACCCGGCGGGCAGGCGGTCAGCGTCGTGGACTTCTCCAATCCCGACTTCGACAAGTACCCACGCTTTCGTGAGGCGCTCGCTGCGGGGCAGAGCGCCGAGCTGGAGCCGGGCGATGCGATCTTTGTGCCGAGCATGTGGTGGCACCACGTCGAGGGTTTGAGCCCCTTCAATACCCTCGTCAACTATTGGTGGACTCCATTGCCAAAATTTATCCCGACGCCCATGAACGCCCTCTATCATTCGTTGTGGGCTCTTCGCGATCGCCCCGAGCGCGAGAAGCAAGCTTGGCGAAACGTGTTCGAGTATTACGTTTTCGGTCCAGCCGAGCGTGCGGCTCAGCACTTGCCGGAACAGGCGCGCGGTGTTCTCGGACCCATCGACGACACGCGCTCGCGCGAAATTCGCGCCATGCTGATCAACAAACTCAACCGGTGACAGCCGGGGTGACGGAGTTGCCTGATCACTTCGCCGCCGACCATGGAGTGAAGCATTGAAACCCAAAGAAGTGCGTAAGCTCGTCATCGCAGGCGGGGGAACTGCCGGATGGCTCGCTGCGGCGGCGCTCTCTCACCAGTTCCGCGGCATTATCGATATCACGCTCGTCGAGTCTGAGGAGATCGGAACCGTCGGAGTTGGCGAGTCGACGATTCCGCCCGTGCGGAGCTTCCATCGTCTGCTGCAGATCGATGAGCAGGAGTTCATGCGCGCAACCGCGGCAACGTTCAAGCTCGGGATCTACTTCGAAGGATGGAAGAAGCCTGGAG
>JBIQKP010000167.1:0-3616 GCA_044506405.1 Lysobacterales bacterium
AAGCGAACATGTGCCATTCGTTCGCGAATCTCGAGTACCACCATTTCAAGTACGCCGAGCATCGTCGTCCGCTCGACGTGCACTTACATTTTTTCGGCACGGCGACACTGAGCTTCGCCGACAGCATTCGCGTTCAATCCGGCGATGTGTTCGAGATCGAGCTCGCCGAGTTCGGCGCGCCGTTGACGAATCCGCTGCAAGTGGGCGAAGACGCGTTCGGGATCGAGGCGGTTCGATCGTTGTAAGAGAAGAAAGAATCTCTCGCAGAGCACGCAAAGCCGGCGCCAAACTCGGTGTCGTCCTCGCGAAGGCGAGGATCCATCAGAAGAGTCTTTCGCGCAGGACACACGGTGCTTCGCGACGGTCGTTCTTCTTTCCTTCGACTAAGATGGATCCTCGCCGACGCGAGGACGACGATCAGGATCGTCGGCTTCGCGTGCTCTGCGAGAGCCGTCTTCTCTTTGCACGAAGCATATTGGGGGATGAAACACGATGATGATTCGGCGCAGATCCGTCGCCGCGCTCGTTGGCGCGTGCCTGTTCGGCCTTTCGTTGAGCGCGTGCCAAAAGGCGAGCGATTCCTCCGGCTCGCAAGCCGAGGGGCCCACGAAGATCGGCTTCCTCGTGAAGATGCCCGAGCAGGCATGGTTCATCAACGAACAGCGGGCCGCGACGGAGGCGGGCGAGCGGCTTGGATTCCAAGTCGTGCGCATGGCTGTGCCTGATGGCGAGAAGGTCATGTCCGCCATCGACAACCTGGCGGCGCAGGGTGCGCAGGGCTTCGTGATTTGCGCGCCGGACGTTCGCCTCGGGCCTGCCATCCTCGCGCGAGCGCGCCAGCACGGGATGAAGTTCATGACGGTCGACGACCAACTCGTCGACGCGAAAGGCGAGCCGCTTGCCGATGTGCCGCACCTCGGCATCTCGGCGCATAAGATCGGCATGCAAGTCGGCGAAGCGCTCGTCGCGGAGATGAGTCGTCGCGGTTGGAAGCTCGAGGACGTGCGCGCGCTGCGCATCACGAGTAACGAGCTGCCGACCGCGCGTGAGCGCGTGCGCGGTGCGAGCGAAGTACTCCTCGCCAACGGTTTCAACGAAGATCAGATCGTCGATGCGCCGCAACGCACGACGGATACGGAAGGCGGCTTCAACGCGGCTTCGCCCAATCTCGCGAAGTATGCAGACGCGAAGTTTTGGTTGATCTACGCGCTCAATGAAGAATCCGTGCTGGGTGCGGTCCGCGCGACAGAGCAACTCGGGATTCCGCCAGAGAACGTCATCGGCGTCGGCATCAACGGCGCGAGCGAAGCACACGCCGAATTCTCGAAGGACCGTGTGACCGGTTTCTACGGCACCGTCGCGGTGAGCTCGACCGCGCACGGCCGGGAAACCGCCGAGCATCTCTTCCGCTGGATCACAGAGGGCACGCAGCCGCCGATGCTGACGCAAACGGAAGGCACGCTGATGGTGCGAGAGAACTGGCAGCAAGTACAAGAAGAGCTGCAGCTGTGAGGAAGCGGATAGGGGTTAGGGGATAGGGATCGTCAGAAGCGCTCCGCGCTTGGCCCACAGCCAACAGCCCACAGCTACAGCCCATGCATTCAGCGCTCGCGCTCGAAGACGTCTCTGTTCGGTACGGGCCGGTGCGAGCGCTCGATCATGTCTCGCTCGAAGTGCGCGCAGGGGAAGTGCACGGCCTCATGGGCGAGAACGGCGCCGGAAAGTCGACGCTGCTGAAAGTCCTGTCGGGCGTCGTGCGCCCGCACACCGGTCACGTGGCGTTGAATGGAATCCGCCAGCAGTTCAATCGCGCTCGCGATGCGATCGATGCGGGCGTCTCAATCATCTATCAGGAACTGCATCTCGTGCCGGAGTTGTCCGTCGCGGAGAACCTGCTGCTCGGTCACATGCCTTCTCGACTGGGGTTCCTCGACCGGCGCGAAATGATCGAGCGCGCACGCGAAGAGTTGGCTCGATTGGGCGAGCCGATCGATCCCAAAGCGAAGGTGGGCACGCTTTCCATCGGTCAGCGCCAGATGCTGGAGATCGGCAAGGCGCTCTTGCGCAACGCCCGCGTGATCGCATTCGACGAGCCGACGAGCTCGCTCTCCGTGCGGGAAACGGAGCGCCTGATGGAGATCATCCGTCAGCTGCGCGCCGAAGGCCGCGCGATCATCTATGTGACGCACCGAATGAGTGAGGTCGATGAGCTCTGCGATCGCGTCACCGTGTTTCGAGACGGTCGACACATCTGCGTGCTCGAGAAGGGCGCGGGCTTCGATCGAAACGAGCTCGTGACCGCAATGATCGGTCGCCGAGTGGAAGACGTGTATGGCTATCGCCCGCGTACGCTCGGCCCGGTGCAGCTCGAGGTCGATGGGCTCGAGGGTCCGGGGCTGCGCACGCCCGTGAGCATCAAGGCTCAGAAGGGCGAGATCGTTGGGCTATTCGGATTGGTCGGCGCGGGGCGGACGGAGCTTGCTAAGCTGCTATGCGGCGCTGTTCGCTCGGCACGCGGATCGATTCGCGTCGGCGGCCGTACGCTACGATTGGGATCGCCGCGAGACGCTATCGCCTCCGGTATCGCCCTTGCGCCAGAGGACAGGAAACAAGAGGGCCTCGTCCTTGGCGCTTCAGTCGCCGACAACGTGAACTTGAGCTGCCGCCGACATCAAGCCCGCTTCGGACTCATGCGAGATCTGAAAGCGGAGCGCGCAGTCGCACGCGACTACGTGAAGAAGCTTTCGATCAAGACACCGGGCGAAGACACACCGGTGATGAATCTCTCCGGCGGCAATCAACAGAAGGTGATTCTCGCGCGCTACCTCGCGGAGAAGATCGACGTCTTCGTGCTCGATGAACCGACGCGCGGCGTTGACGTCGGCGCTCGCAAGCAAATCTACGATCTGCTCTTCGATCTCGCCGAACTGGGCAAGACGCTGCTGATCATCTCGAGCGATCTGGCCGAGGTGACCGGCATCGCTGATCGTGTGCTCGTGATGCGAGGAGGGGAGTTCGTCGGCGATGTGCCCCGATCGCAAGCAACGCCCGAACGCCTCGTGCGTCTCGCCCTGCCGCAATGAGCTGAACCGAACTTCACGAAGCAAAGAACAATGGTCGCAAGTCCTGGGTCGAGCACCGATGTATCGAGAAGTAGCGAAGCGCGTTCGCTCGCGAGCAAGCTGAGCGGATCAGGTATCGTCATCGCGTTCCTGATTCTGTTCGTGCTCCTCGCCGCATTCGTGCCGAATTTCTTCACGGTGCGAAACGTTCAAGGCTTGCTGCTCTCGGTAAGCCTCATCGGGTGCATCGCGGCGACGATGATGTTCGTGCTCGCGCTCGGCGAAGTCGATTTGTCCGTCGCCTCGATCGTGGCGTTCGCGGGCGTCGTCGCAGCAACCGTGACGACCTCTTCGCAGAGCGTCGTGCTCGGCGTCGCGGCAGGTGTGCTCGCGGGGGCGGCGGTCGGTTTTTTCAACGGTGCCGTCGTTGCGTTCTTTCGGATCAACTCGCTCATCGCAACGCTCGCGACGATGGAGATCGTGCGCGGGCTCGCCTACATCACCTCGTCCGGCGATGCGGTGATCGTCGGCGAAGCGGGATTCTTCGAGATCGG
>JBIQKP010000056.1:0-3021 GCA_044506405.1 Lysobacterales bacterium
GTGCGTCAATGCGGGAAAGGGAACCTACGTGTAAATCGTTCAGGAAGTCGTCTACTGCGGCGCGGTGACGTACAGTGTTCCGCTCGTAACCTGGAGGAGCATTGCGGTGCTGATCACGACCACACATACAATCGAAGGTAAGCGCATCACGAAGTACTGCGGCGTGGTCGCTGGTGAAGCGGTACTCGGTGCGAATCTTTTCAAAGATATGTTCGCGGGCTTGCGCGATATCGTTGGCGGACGCTCCGGTACGTACGAACGTGAGTTGCAGCGCGCACGCGAGATCGCGTTCGAGGAGATGGCGGAGCGAGCGAAAGCACGCGGCGGTAACGCGATCGTTGGCGTCGATATCGACTACGAAGTGCTCGGCGAGAAGAATGGAATGCTGATGGTGTCGGTGAGCGGCACCGCGGTTGTCGCGGAGTAGGGAACATTCCTCACGTTGAGGAGTGTCCCCTTCTGAGAAAAGCTTGGGGATACTCCTCTATTAGAGGCATGTCCCCGTTGTGTGATCGCTAGGTGATCTATGCAGGTCCGAATCATTCGACATGTTCTCGCCACGGTGCTCGCCGTCGCATGGCTATTGCCGTCCCTGTCGCTCGGCGCGGAGCCTACGACGAGCGAGCTCGATCGGCGCGTCGAGCAGTTTCTCGAGAGCCGCAAGGGGACCTGGCGCGATCTGAACGTGCCTGAAGTCGACGGTCGCACGCTGCGCGATCTCATCGTCGAGAACGGATTCAAGAACGCGCTCGAGATCGGCACATCCACAGGTCACTCTGCCATTTGGATTGCATGGGGCTTGAGCAAGACGGGCGGTAAGCTCACGACGATCGAGATCGATCCCGAACGCCACAAGGTGGCGCTCGCGAACTTCAAGGAAGCAGGCCTCGACAAGTACATCGACGCGCGCCTCGCAGATGCGCACGTGCTCGTCCCCAAGCTCACGGGACCGTATGACTTCGTGTTCTCGGACGCCGACAAGGAGTGGTACACGAAGTACTTCCAGGCCGTGTGGCCGCGGGTGCTCGTCGGCGGCTGTTTCACCGCGCACAACGTGAGCATGGGCTCGGAAGGTATCCGGGAGTTCTTGGAGCATCTGGAGAGCGTGAAAGACGGCAAGACGACGATCGACGAGCAGAGTCGTGCGGGGTTGTCGATTACGTGCAAGACAGAATCGTGAGTGGGTCCGATGAAGCCGCGAATCACAGTGATCACGTTGGGTGTGTCGGATCTCGAAGGGGCCGTGTCGTTCTATCGCGATGGACTCGGACTGCCGACCGAAGGGATCGTCGGTACGCAGTACGAGCATGGCGCCGTTGCGTTCTTCGAGCTCGAGGGTGGGCTGAGGCTCGCGCTTTGGCCGCGCGCCAGTCTCGCCCACGATAGCGGCGTTCCTGTTACCGCGCCCTGTGCGACCGAGCTCAGTCTCGGGCACAACGTGGCATCGAAAGCGGAAGTCGATGCGGTGATGGAGCAGGTCAGGCGGGCTGGCGCGATGATCGTCAAACCCGCGCACGACACGTTCTGGGGCGGGTACTCAGGCTACTTCCAAGATCCGGACGGCCATCTTTGGGAAGTTGTCTGGAATCCGGAGTGGACGCTGGCCGCGTCGTCTTAGCGATCGTCGCACGCCTGCGCGCTTGCTGGTCCGCTGAGTGGCCGGTATCGTCGGGCGATTCTCTCATCGAGCGATTCCTTCGATGCTCTTCAAGAGGCTCGTGCTTTCTGCCGCGCTCGTGCTCGCACTTGCTGGCGGCCTCACGCATGCGCAGGCCGCCGAGCCACCCGATCGCTCCATGCTCGTGTTCGCCGCGGCGTCGTTGACCGACGTGCTTCAGGAGATCGGCGACGCCTATACCGATCAGACGCGTGAGCCGCTGCGCTTTTCATTCGCTGCGAGCTCGACACTCGCCCGTCAGATCGAGATGGGCGCGAACGCGGAAGTGTTTGTGTCTGCCGATATTCAATGGATGGACTACCTGCAGACGCGCGGACTCATCGATGAGCACGCGCGGCACGATGTTGCGGGCAATAGACTCGTGCTCGTTGCACCCGCCGATCGTCAGTCGACGCTCCGAATCGCGCCGAACTTTGCGCTCGCGAAAGCATTGTCCGGTGGACGCCTGGCGATCGGGGACCCGGACACCGTGCCGGCCGGGCGCTATGCGCGTCACGCGCTCACGAGCCTCGGCGTGTGGGACGATGTCGCGAAGCAACTCGTGTACGCGGACAACGTGCGTACGGCACTCGTGTATGTCGCGCGCGGCGAAACACCGTTCGGAATCGTGTATG
The DNA here is from genome assembly GCA_044506405.1 of Lysobacterales bacterium. Classification (GTDB taxonomy): domain Bacteria; phylum Pseudomonadota; class Gammaproteobacteria; order Steroidobacterales; family Steroidobacteraceae; genus Steroidobacter. The sequence goes on from JBIQKP010000056.1 coordinate 2,293, forward strand.
CGACCGACGCACGTGTCGAAAGCCGAGTTCACATCGTCGATACGTTCCCGAGCGGAACGCATCCGCCGATCGTCTACCCCGCGGCGACGACTGCGCATGCTCGTGCGTCAGCGCGAACGTTCCTGAATTTTTTGCTCGACGCGCGCGCGCAGGAGATATTTCGGCGCCACGGGTTCCTGCCGCTGAAGGACGCGAAGTAGGCTTCGCTATCCGTGTGCGATTCGCATCGTGACGGCAGCGAGCACGCCGTAGCGCCCGATCTTTGCGATCGCCACGAGCGGCAGGAATACGCGCAACCGCTCGCGGAAGACACCCGCCATCACGGTCAACGGGTCGCCGACGATCGGTGCCCAACTCAAGAGTAACGACCACTTTCCGTAGCGGTGATACCACCCCTCGGCGCGCGCCAGTGCCTCATCGCTCACCGGAAACCAAGAGCGGCTTCGAAAGCGCTCGATCCATCGTCCGAGCAGCCAGTTCACCAACGAGCCGAGAATGTTGCCGATGCTCGCCACGGCGATGAGCAGGATTGCGGGATGGTCCGCGAGCAACAGTGCCACGAGCAGCGCTTCGGACTGCATGGGCAAGATCGTTGCGGCGATGAAAGCGCTGAGGAAGAGCGTGAGGTAGAGCACGTCTTAGGCGCTAGGCTGTAGGCTCTAGGCTGTAGGTAGAAGTAGAAGCGTGGACGTTCCGACGGGGGGCATTCCTCGGCTGCGAGGAGTGTCC
>JBIQKP010000056.1:3121-24214 GCA_044506405.1 Lysobacterales bacterium
AAGTAGAAGCGTGGACGTTCCGACGGGGGGCATTCCTCGGCTGCGAGGAGTGTCCTCCGTGCCGCTAGAGCTCGATGTTCTGGTCCGTTGTTTCGCCTTCGGTGATCTCGACGGTCGTGGTTGCGCGGAAGGTGAGCTCGTCATCCGTCAACGGATCGTCTCGAGTCGCATCGCACACGAGCGCGGCGGTGTACGTTCCCGCCTCAATGAAGCGGAAGCGATAGCTAAACCCGTTGCCGTCGAGCACGACGGCCGTGGTGGCGTACGGCTCGACGCCCTGGCCGTCGATGTCGTCCGGCGTAACGTTCCGGCCTGAGAACAGATAGACGGCAGCGTCGGTCTGAGTTGTCGAACCGGCGGACAAGCAGCCTGCGCTCACAACGCCTTCGAGCTCGCCAGCGTCCTCCGTTCGAACGGAGCGAAGCTTGGGTTGCAGGGTATAGCGGTTGCGATTGTCCACGCTCAACGACATGCGCAGATCGAGCGTCAGCGTGATCTCTTCGCTGTTGCTTTCTTCTTCCTCGACCGTGAAGTTGAGCGGCGCGTAGTCGCTGTCCGAGACGGTCAGGTCGCGCTGCGCGCCGCGGCCATCCATGACGTAAGCGCTATCCACGCTCTCAGCATCGAACAGAAGACGCACGCCGGTGTACGTGCCTTCCGGGAGATCCTCGTCCGTCAAGAGGCGAATGGGCGTGCCATCGACGAAGGTCAGTAGATCGATGCGCTCCGCTTCATCGAACGCGAAGCGCTCCGTGCCGCCATCGCTCCTTTCGAATTCGAGGCCCATGAACGGGGCAACGACTTGCTGCAGTGTCGGGTCCGCCGGCGCGCTGGTAATGAGGTCCGTCGTCATCGTTCCTTCGCAACTCGCCAAGAAGAGGCTCGCCGCCATCGCGACGTTGCGCCTGCGCCAGCCAGGTCGAGCATCGCTGGAAGGAGGGGCATCCGAGCGCCGCCGTGCAAAATGACTCATCACGTTGCGTCCACCGCGTCTTCCTATGAGAGCCGGGAGTCTACACCGGCGTCCGGCGTGGGGTGTATGCGCAGATTGTTAACCGGACCCGAGCCGGCGGCCGTCATCCGGCGCCATTCACGATCTGATACATCAGCTTCACGGCGCGCGGGATTTCCTTCTCGTTCACCGCGCCGAAGCCCAACATCCATCCATGGCGCGGCGAAGGGCCGAAATACATGGGCGATAGTGGCCAGAGCCATAGCTCGTGCGCTGCCGCGCGCATGCTGATCTCGCGATCGCGAAAGCCTTTCGGCAGCGTGACACCAAGGTGCATTCCAGATTCGCTGCCGTGAATATCGAGTTGCGTTCCGAAGACCTTGCGGATGTTCTCCTCGAGGATGGCGCGCCGCTCGCCGTACACCGTTCTCATGCGTCTGATATGCCGCGCGAAATGACCCGCGTCGATGAACTCCGCCAAGACTGCCTGATGCAGATCGGTCGGTGCGACATCGATGCTCTGCCGGACGGCGATGAAGCGGTCGACCAAGTCGGGCGGCACGACCATGTATCCGAGCCGCAGGGCTGGGAACAACACCTTGCTGCAGGTTCCGACGTAGATGACGCGGTTGTCGCCGTCGAGTCCTTGGAGCGAAGCGATCGGCCGGCTTTCGTATCGATACTCCGCATCGTAGTCATCCTCGATGATCCAGCTTCCCGTGCTCTGCGCCCATTCGAGTAGCTGCAATCGCCGCGATAAGCTCATCGTCGCGCCCAACGGGAACTGATGCGAGGGCGTGACGAACGCGAGGCGCGCCTTGCGAAATAGTTTGATTCCGGCGGCGACGTTCAATCCTTCCTCGTCGACGGGAACGGGAACGAGCTTCGCACTCATGAGCGTGAACACGCGACGCGCGAGCCAGTAGCCCGGCTCCTCCAGCCACACTCGATCGCCTGGATCGAGCAGCGCGAGTGCGGCGATCGCGAGCGCTTGCTGCGACCCGCTCACGATTAGGATCTGCTCCGGTTCGCAGCGAACCGCGCGCGAGCTGCGCAAGTAGCTCGCGAGCGCTTCGCGCAGATCCTGTCGGCCGCTCGGGGCGCCGTATTGCAGCGAGGTCGTGCGAAGGTTGCGCGCATAGCGCGACAACAGTCGCGACCAGATATGCGCGGGGAAATGCTCGAACGCGGGTTGCCCGATGCTGAACGCCCCCTTGCCGACGAACCAAGGTGGTCGTTCGATCGTCGGGAAGACGCTGCTTCGCAGCGAGAGAGGCCGCGCACTCGTTCTCGCCGTCTGTCCGCGAGCAGTACTCGGCTCGCACATCGTCAGCTTCTCGGGCAGGGAGCGAGAGACGTATGTGCCGGAGCCTTTGCGCGACTCCACGTAGCCTTCGGACAACAACTCTTCATAAGCCGCGATGAGCGGTATACGCGAAATGCCGAGCTCTTTCGCCAAGAGTCTGGTCGAGGGTACTTGCTGCCCGCTCGCGAGCTCGCCGCTCAAGATCGCGTTGCGAAATGAGTCGTAGATCTGCCGATGCAACGGGCGTTTAGCCCGTCGGTCGATCCCGATGATCGGTATGAGAGCGGTCGGTTCCTTCTTCATGCACCCATTTTAGGTGGTTATATGAAAACTGCAAAAAGTGGTTATTTCTCGCGAACACTTCCGAGCGCAGAGTCGCGCCATAACCACGCTAGTAGCTACGGAGCTCAAAGGGAGACGTATGAGAACGAAGTCCGTGCGAGTTGCGTTGCAGACGCAACAAGCCCGAGCCACTCGGGAGATGAAGCGAGCTCTGTTCACGATCGCACGTCGCGTGGGCCACTCAGTTCGACATCGTATCGGGGCCCGGCGATGAGCCCTATGTGTTCGCGGTCACGCGGCCGGTGAACAACAAAGAGGCGAACATTCATGGCTGGGAGTTCGGGGGCCAGTACTTCTTCGGCGATACGGGATTCGGCGTGCTCGCGAACTACACAGTCGTGCGCGGTGACGTCGGATTCAACGACGTATCGGATCCGAACGAAAACCAGTTTGCACTGCTGGGATTGAGCGATTCGGCGAATCTCGTGCTCATGTACGAGAACCTCGGCTTCACCGTTCGCCTCGCCTACAACTGGCGCGATGAATTCCTCTCGCAGGTGAATGCGGGCAGCTCGCGCAATCCGATCTACGTCGAGGAGTACGAGCAAGTCGATCTGAGCGTCGGCTATGACGTCAACGATCATCTCTCGGTGTCGTTCGAGGGCCTGAACCTGACGGAAGAGGATGTGCGCTGGCACGGTCGCTCGGACAAGCAACTCTGGTTTCTCGAGGATCAAGGGGCTCGCTACGCATTAGGCGCGCGCTATAAGTTCTGAAAGGAGTAATTCATGCCCACACACGATCGTTTCGCTCGAATCGGCTGTGTCCTCCTGGCCGCGATGACTGCAACGATCGGTCTCTTATCGATCGTGACGGGAGACTTCGCGTACACCTGGCAACCCGTGCCGGAGACCCTGCCGTTCCGTGACATCGCGGCCCGCGCAGTGGGTCTCGTGCTCGTGATCGCGAGTGGGCTTTTCCTTGCGCCGCGCACTGCGCGGCGCGGGCTTTTTATGTTGACGGCCCTCTTCGCGGCGTGGCTCGTGTTGCTGCACGTTCCGCGTTTGGCCGAGAACTGGTTGGGCTTCTTCGAGTTCTTGCTGCCGCTCGGCGCGTGTCTCGCGCTGATCGGCCTCTCGACGCTCGATGCCGAATCGAAGTCGCTACCGAGTCGACTCACACCCGATCAGCTCATCCTCGCCGGCCGCGTGATCTTTGGTGTGGGTCTCATCGGCTGCGGTACATCGCACTTCGTCTATGGCGAGTTCGCAGCGCAGATGATTCCCGCGTGGATACCGGGCCGATTGTTCTTCACGTACTTGACGGGTGCAGGGCACATCGCGGCCGGTGCGAGTCTCATGAGCGGCATCCTGCTCAGACAGTCCACGTCGCTCCTCTGTTTCATGCTCGCGTGCATCGTCCTTCTGCTGCACGTACCTCGCGTGCTGGCCGAGCCGACGAGCCGTTATGAATGGACGATGTTGCTCGTCTCGATGCTGTTCAATGGGGCCGCGTGGCTGATCGCTGCCGCCGTACGCGCACCGAGCGGTGCGTACCGGACGCAGGCGGAGGTGCGCAAGGGGGCAACGGCAACGGCCGCGTAGACGGTTGCGGATGCAGGCCCATTCTTCCACAACGGAAGAAAGGGTCTTGATGCATGAGGGCAGCGCTGTGCTTCTATGCCGTCCGCGCGAGCAGCGTGCGGAGCCTCTGCAGCATCGGTGCGACCATCGGGATCGTCAGCATCGTGCTCACCACCGCCATCAACAGCAACGCTGTGAACGTCTCGCTCGTGATGATGTTCTTATCGAGCAGCACGTTCGCGAAGATGATCATGATGAGCGCCTTGGTCTGCAGGAGCCATCCGATCAGTGAGGCTTCACCTGCTTCCCACTTCAAGATGCGACCCGCGATATGCGTCCCGAGTAGTTTGCCTGCTACTGACGCAACGAGTAGAAGTCCCGCGACAAGGAAGACTGCTTGACCGCCCATCGTCCAATTCGTGCGCAAGCCCGTGCTCAAGAAGAAGACGGGCATGATCACGAGCAGCACGTGATGACGAAGCTGATCCATTTGCCGCTGGTTGAACCAGGCGCCATCCATGACGGCGCCCGACAAGAACGCGCCGACCATGTAGTGCAGGCCGCACCAATCGGCGCCGAGGCCGCACACCGCGAGCCAGATTAGACCTGCGTACCAGCGGTCTTCTTCGGGAATCTTTCGCATCAACCTGCGAAAGAGGTACGCCGCAAGCGCGAACGCGACGAGAAACGCGAGTTGTCTGCCGATGCGCGTCCAATCCATCAGGATGAGTGCGAGCACGCCCCAGATCGCAACGTCATCCATGCTGGCGTAACGCAGGATCCGTTGGCCGATCGGTTGACGCAGGATCTCCAGCTTCTCCATGAACAGGATGAGAATCGGCAGTGCCGTCACCGCGCAGGCCATGCCAATACCGAGCACGAACTGCCACGGGTGCGCGGCCTCGCCGATCCAGCCTGCCTGACCCACGATGATGAGCGCGGCGGCGCATCCCATCGCGAGCGGCGTGCCGAGTGCGAGCCCTGCGGTGATCGCGGTTTCTTTACGATGCTTCCATGCCGCGCCGAGATCGAGTTCGATCCCGGCGATCCACACAAAGATCATCACCGCCCACCACGCAATGCCGTTCAGGGATTGCACGACCGGTGCGGTGAACACGAAGGCGTAGTACTCGGGAAAGATCGCGCCGAGAACGCCGGGGCCCAAGAGGATGCCCGCGATGATCTGCACGACGACGAGCGGTGCGTAGTACTCGGTCTTTCCGAGCCGCCATACGAGGTACGGCACCGCGAAAATGATGACCATCGCGATCAGGAAGATCTCTGTCGTGTTCATGTCATGTAAGTGTTATCTCGTTGATGCGACCCATCGTGCGCGGGTCTTGATCCTGACAAAGAAAAACCCGCGAGCTCGCTTCCTGTTCGGAGGATCGCTCGCGGGCCGGTTTATAGCCCACTTAAAAGTCGGGGGGTCAGGGCCGCCGTGCAAATGTCCGGCGGAGGCGCCCCGGCCGAGGATGCACTTTCTTTATAGGAGAGACGTTCGCCGGGCTCAACGAGCCGATCATTGATTGTCGCTATCGGCGGCCGGGCGTCGGGAAACCCCGGAACGAGGGCGACTTACGGTGTGCCGGGAACGGCGGCCTGCGAGCGCAAATACTCTTCGTGCGTCGGCAATTGCGCGACCATGCCGCGAATCGCTTCGCGCGCAGTTTCCAATGTCGCTTGGATTTGCGTGTAATCGAGATTGTCGACCCGCGGGCAATATCCCGTCGGCCGGATGCCCATGCCTTCGAACACCGATTGCCAACTCGAGCTGCGGAAGAGCTCATCGACGCCTTCGCGAAGCGCGCCGTGCCGCTTGAAGAGCTCGATGCGCTCCTTGAGCGAATCCGGCAGCGTCACTTCCCGACACCAGCGCCAGAACGGCGAGTCGTCGCGCTGTGTCGCGCAATAGTGCAGGACGACGAAGTCTCTCACTTCTTCGAAATCCGCCACCATGCGGCGGTTGTATTCGCGGACGAGCGCTGGGTCGCACGCGCGATCCGGGAAATATCGCAGGAAGAATTCGACGCCGCGGGCGATGAGATGGATCGCCGTTGCTTCGAGCGGCTCGACGAAGCCGGCCGCAAGACCGAGCGATAGACAGTTGTCCTTCCAGAGCTGCCGTCGGTGGCCGGTCATGAACGGGATGATCTTCGGCTCGTCGACGACTCGGCTTTGAATCGAACGCATGAGCGTCGACTTAGCCTCTGCATCGCTACAGAACTGGCTCGAATAGACATAGCCTTGGCCGAGGCGATGCTGCAGCGGAATGCGCCAACTCCAGCCGGAGAGCTGAGCAGTCGCCTGAGTGTACGGCGCGATCGGTCCGCTGTGCTCCGTCTTGACCGCGATCGCGCGATCGCACGCCAAGTACTGCGACCAGTCGTTGAACCCGACGCCGAGCTCTTTCTCGATGAGCAACGCTTTGAAGCCGGTGCAGTCGATGAAGAAATCGCCTTCGATCTTGCGGCCGTCATCGAGCGTCAAGCGCTTGATGAAGCCGTTCGCGCCTCGAGCGATCTTCGTGACGCGCCCTTCGGTGCGCTTGAGCCCGCGGGCTTCGGCATAGCCGCGCAGATACCGCGCGACGTGTGCGGCATCGACGTGCAGCGCGTAGTTCGCGCCGCCGATCGGTGTGTTGCGCGCGCGGGTCGGCATGAAGAAGCGTCCGGTGTCCGCCATCACGCTGCACGGTGCGAAATCTTGCAGGGACGATTGATCGCCGAGCGATCGCGCCTTGAGCCAGCACTGGTAGAAGTCGTGTGCACCGATCGGGCGACCGATGACGCCGAACGGATGGAAGTAGGTATCGCTGCGACGATGCCAGCCGACGAAACGAATGCCGAGCTTGTAAGTCGCCTCGGTCTCGCTGATGAACTCACGCTCGTCGATGCCGAGCCGGCGGAGCAGCCCGACGAACGGGGGTACGGTGGATTCGCCGATACCGACGGTGCCGAGATCCTCGGACTCGATGAGCTCGATCGCGCACACCTCCGGTTTGAGGTGATGGCGCAGCATTGCTGCGGCGAGCCATCCGGCCGTGCCGCCACCGACGATGACGATTTTAGAAAGCGGTGTCATGAGCTAATCGCTGGTTGACAGTTGACGGTTCACGGTTGACGGCCAGAAAGTCGGTGTCACTGACTGTGCTCATAGTAGGCGACTCGACTTCGACTTGAGATTGCCGGTCGGCGTGACGGTGGACGCTTTGGCGCCTTTCTCTGACCGTCAACTGTCAACCGTTAACCGTCAACCCACCCTTCTTACCAGTCCTTATTCTCGACCAGCATGCTCTGGCCGTCGTGGTTCCGTAGCGCAGTATTGTAGCGCCAAAACGCGGAACTGCTTGCCTGGATGGCGTTTCTGAGCAGGTCGATCGCCTTATGTCGGGGAAAGCTGACCCTCCAGGCCAGGAGGAGGGTGCGTTTGGGGGTCGGGTCCTGGAAGGGCCGGGTCACCAGCAGGCCGGGCGCGTAGAAGGGGGCTTCGGCGGCCATTTGCGGCAGGATCGTCACACCCAGGCCCGATGCGACCATGTGCCGCAGCGTTTCCAGGGTGCTGCCGCGGATCGGATGCGAGGCTTCATCAGGCGTTTCCTTCGGGGCCAGATGAGGAAACGCTTGTAGGACTTCGTCCCTGAAGCGGTGTCCTTCCCCGAGCAGCAGCACCTCCGCAGGATCGAGGTCGTCGGCGGTGACGACCGGCTTCTGTGCGAGCCGGTGGTGCGCAGGCATTAGGAGCACGAAGGGTTCGTCGAACAGGGGCTGCGTGACGATCTCTGCTTCGGCATAGGGAGATGCGATCAGGATCGCGTCCAGATCGCCGTTACGGAGCTTCAACGCGAGCGCGGCCTGCTCGGCTTCCTCGATATACAAAGAGAGCTGCCCCGCCCTTTGTTGAAGCAACGGAATGAATTGGGGGAGCAGATACGGGCCGATCGTCGGCAGCGTGCCGAGCGCGAGCGTACCTTGCAGTTGATCTTTATCTGCTTCAGCGATGTCTTTGATCGTTGCGGTTTGCTCGAGCACTCGATTCGCCATCGCGACGATGCGCTCGCCGACGGGCGTCGGCAGTACGCGCTGCTTCGAGCGCTCGAATAGCACGACGCCGAGCTCTTCTTCGAGCTTCTTGACCGCGATACTGAGCGTCGGCTGGCTGACATGGCAACGCTCGGCCGCGCGCCCGAAGTGCTGTTCCTGGGCGAGCGCTGCGATGTAGCGAAGTTCGGTGAGCGTCATGGGAGGGACACTTGCTTCAATTGAAGCCCCTGGATTCCTTGATCATCTCATACGCCGTGTTGATCTCTCTGGTTCGTTCCTCCGCCATCTGCCGCATGCTCTCCGGCAGCCCCTTGCCTGCGAGCTTGTCCGGGTGATTTTGACTGATGAGCCGTCGATAGGCTTGCTTGATTTGCGCGTCCGTCGCGGACGGCGTGAGGCCGAGCGCTGCATAGGCATCGTCGAGCGCGGACTTCGATGGTGCGCGCCCGGGCGAGGGCCCGTGCCCACCCGCACGCAGCAGGGCTTCGAGCTGCGCGACGTCCGCTTCGCTCAAGCCGAGCAATCTTGCCACGCGCACCAGCATCTGATGCTCCGCAGGGTGCACGGTGCCGTCGCCTGCAACCGCCGAGACTTGGATTTGCAGGAACATGATCGTCAGCACGCGCTGCCCGTGGCAGACGCTCGCGAACGTCCTCACCTCCGCATCGAGGTCGAAGTCCGGCGATTTACCGCGATTGAAGGCCGCCTTGGCGCGCTCGCGCTGCTCCTCGGAGAGTTGCAGGCGTCTAAACATTGCTTCAGCCGTCGCGATTTCATCGCGCGTCACGACGCCATCTGCTTTGCAGAGTGCGCCCATGACGGCGAACGTGGATTCCAGGAATTGGACCTGTACGTTCGCGAGCCGCTTCATCAGCGTGTTCCGCTGCACGTAAGACAGCAACACGCCGATTACGGCGCCGATCAGCACGCCGCGGGCGCCGCCGACGAACAGGCCGATGATCGCGAAGACAAAAACGAGTGGCATTCGAACGTTCCGAGCGAGGGGAACGCGAAAAGGTACGGGAAAGACTTGCGGCAGGAAAGCTGTAGGTCGGAATTTATTCCGACGCTTCTTTGGGTCGGAATGAATTCCGGCCTACAGGCTTAGCCGCAGAACCGGTAGCGCCGGTCCGCGAATCTCACGATGTCACCATCGCGCAGCGTGTGTCGCTTGACGACTTGCTCGTTCACGAACGAGCCGTTGATGCTGCCGACGTCGAAAAGCACGACGCTCTCGTCGCTGACGAGCATGCGGGCATGATCGCGGCTCACGAGGACCGAGGGCACGCAGATGTCATTGTCTCTCGTGCGCCCGATCGTCATCACTGTGCGAGCGAGGACAATCGGCGCGCTGTTGTCATCGAGCGGCATCAACGTTGCGGGACTCTCGCTGTTGAGCGGCTCCGAGTCGGCCGCGGGACGCGTGCGCGGCGCGTCGCTCGCGAACGCCGTCATGCTCATGCGTTCCGCAGCTTGCGCCTCGAGCGCGGCGATCTGTGCCGCTTGCTTCTCGACACGCGCAGTCATGTCGGCGAGGAGACGCTTCGTGTCGGTGAGCTGCGAGGAGAGCGTGCGCTTCTCGTCTTGCGCGGTCTTCAGTTCCTTGCGCAGGTCGCTGAGCCACCCTTCGCGAAGCCGCAGCGTGCGCTGAACTTCATCGAGATCACGTTCGAGGCGTGAGATCTCGGCGCGCTGTGCGGCGAGCTCGAGCGCTTGAACCTGCACGAGCTCGGCGGGATCGCTGTCGGGCGCGGGGGGCGCCTTCGGTATCTGTCGAATCGCGGTCGAGTGCGTGTCGCTCTCGAGCAAGGCTTGAACGGATTCGGGAAGCTCTTCCACCCCGTGATCCGCGACGTCGAACGAGACGTATACCGTTTGCCCTTCGGCAACCGCATCGTTCGCATCCGTCTTCGCTGTCGCAGAAGACGCTGCAATCAATTCGGGGCTGACCGAAAGCGGTTGCGTGCGATCGATCGACGGTAGGGATTCGGGAGAGAGGGCCATGACCTGCGGTCCTGTTCATCGTTTTCCGTTGCGATGAAGGATGCGGCTTACGTCGCCTTTCTGGCGTGTCGCGAATCACGAACTGCAGCACGTTTCAGAATCTGTGAAATCGAAAATCGCCACAGCGTGATGCAGTCCATTGATCTCGATGATGAGATGCACCGTTCTGATTCAGTCTGGCTGTGCGGTGCGCCAACACGGCGCGTGTCACTGGACGGGAGCGGACATATTCCGGCGATTGGACTCAGCGCTGCATCTGCAGCTCGCCCCTCCGCGACGGCGGCGTGCATTCTGAGGATCAAATCGCAAAAGCAGATACCGACGCGCGTTATAGCTCAGGTCTTGCCTTTCCGAGTCGATAAAGGTGGCGGAGGGGTGGGTCTTCGGGCCCGCGCAATTGAGTGCTCACGCGCTCGTTGTCTCCTCCAAAACCCGAATCATTATCTGGGAGAAGTCCTTGCCGCAGTCGCGAGTGCACCCCACCCGCGTTTTCGCGAGCGTCTGGGGGGTTCTCATCCTCGTCGTGAGCCTCGCGCTCATCGGCGTGGGTGCTCTCTCCCTATGGTCGCGCGGCAAGGCGTCTGTCGACGGATCGCCCGATCCGCGCGCAACCCTGACCGTCAAAGAACTCGCCGCATTTCCGAAGGGCAGCCATCTCAAGGTTCGCGGCACCGTCACCTACACTGATCGAGCAAGCGACTCCTTCTATATCGAGGACGAAACGGGGACCGCTCGCATCTATTTCTGGACACGATGGACCGGAGAGGAACCCGCTCTGCCCGCGCCTGGCGAGATCGTCGAGATCGAAGGTGAGACCTCGGAGGATTTCAAGTGGGGGTTCACGGGCTTCGGCAAGCCCACGATGACACGCCTCGGCACGACGAAGTTGCCGGTTCAACAAGTCACCTCGGATGAGATCTTCGGTCAGGAGCTCACGCAGGCTCGCATTGAAATTCGCGGTGTGATTCGCGAGATCAGCACGGACGCAGGATCGATTCACGTGAAGCTCGCGGGCGCGCGTCAGATCGAAGCCGTCCTTCCCGAAGCGGCTGCCACGAAACTGACTAACCTCATCGATGCGCACGTCCGACTGCGCGGTGTGCTCACGCTGCACTACGACCAGCCCGGCGGCACGCTTGCGCAGTTGCTATCCACCGGACCGGAGGACCTCATCATCGACGAGGCGCCGCCGGCACGATCCGCGATTATTCCGCATTTGCATTCTTTGATCACGGATTCGAACTGGCTTGCGGACGCGCATCGCGTCGTCACGCACGGTCGCCTCGTTTCAGGCGCGGCCGACAACATGTTGCTCATCGAGCGCGACGGCTTCGTCGTTCCCATCGAGACCGCTGCTGCGACGAGCGCCAAGGAAGGTGATTGGGTCGAAGTGAGCGGCTGGCCGGCGAGATCGCGCTTCACGACGTGGTTACGCAGCGCCATGGTGCGTCCGGTCGCAACTCACGAGATCCCACAAAGCGATCCGCCTCCTCACGATCGCTATCTCACCAGTATTGCGCAGGTGCGCTCTTTGAAGCCGGACGAGGCGCGTCGCTCGCGCCCGGTGCGCGTGCAAGGCGTCGTCACGATGATCGAACCGCGCGAGAGCTATTACTTTCTGGAACACGAACGAATCGGCATCTTCGTCGACGCGTCGAGGCAATCGTTGAGCGGCTTGAGCCTCGGTCAGCGAGTGGAAGTCGAAGGCGTCACGGCGACCGGCGACTTCGCGCCAGTCATCGCGCATCCGAAAGTGCGTTTGGTGGGCACGGTCGGTTTGCCGGTGCCGCAGCCGATGGAGCCCGAGCTTGCGCTCGTGGGTGCGCAGGATTCCCAATGGATCGAGATCGATGGAACGGCGCGGCAAGTGGGCGAGGAGCACGGCAGCTACGGCTTCCGTGTCTCGACTGCCGCTGGTAGCGTGCGCGCGACGGTCGTCGAGAATGGTTCGCTCGAAACGCTGCTGAGATTCGAGAACGCGCGCGTGCGCCTGCGCGGCGTGCTCGCGACGACGTTCACCGAATCCGGCCAGCTCGCGGGCCTCAGAATGCTGGTGTTCTCGCCCGATTACATCGACTTGCTGCAACCTGGCCCTGCGGATCCGTTCGGCGTGTCGATTCGACCGATCGGCGAGCTGCTGCGGTTCTCCGCGGATACGAAGAACTCGAATCTCGTCCGCGTGCGGGGCGTCGTTACGCTCCGTCAATCTGACGGACTCACGGTACAAGATGAGACGGGCGGCACGCATGTACAAGGCGCGCTCGGCGACGCGCAGCTCGGCGATGTCGTCGAAGCGGTCGGCTATTTGCGGCCGAGCGATCGCGGCCCGATGCTGGCCGATGCAATCGTCAAGCCGATCGGCGAGCGGGGCATCATCGAGCCGCAGCGGGTGACGGCGGATGAGGTCATGAAAGGCGGCGTGAGCAACAAGCTCGTGCGTATCGAAGGCCGGGTGCTGAGCCAGGTGTCGAACGCGGAGCAGAACGTGCTCGTGCTACGCGAAGGGCATCGCACCTACACCGCCGAGCTCGGGCGACGCAGCCTGGTCGGCGAATTGCGCGAAGGCACCGTCGTCGCGCTGACGGGTGTGTGCCTGATTCAACGCGGGCGTCTCGACGGCGATATCGTCCGCGTGCCGATTTCTTTCAATCTCTTCTTGCGCTCCGCAGATGACCTGGAAGTCATCGACGCGGCGTCCTGGTGGACGCTCGAACGTGCGCTGCCGGCGCTCGGCGTGTTGGCGCTGTCGGTCTGTCTCGCGATCGTCTGGGTCATCGTGCTGCAGCGTCGCGTGCGTCGCCAGACTGTCGCCTTGGCGAAGCAAGGCAAGTTCCTGCGGCAGATCATCGATACGACACCGAGCATGATCTTTGCGAGAGATCGCGAAGGCCGCTACACGCTCGTCAATAAAGCGACGACGGAAGTGCATTCGCGCAAAGAAGACGAGATGATCGGGCGCACCGATCTCGAGCTCGGCTTCAATCCTCTGCTCGGTCTCGAGCGTCGTCGCGACGATCTCGAGGTGATGAACTCGCGGCAGGAAAAAGTCATCGAAGAGGAATCCTATCGCGACGCGCACGGACAGTTGCGATGGCTACAAACCACGAAACGCCCGATCATCGAGGACGACGGCGCCGCTCATCAGGTCTTGATCGTCGCGAACGACATCACGGCGCGCAAGATCGCGGAACAAGAGCTCGAGCAAGCGCGCAAGACCGCTGAAGCGGCCAACGCCGCGAAGAGCGAGTTCCTCGCGAACATGAGCCATGAGATCCGTACGCCGCTCAACGGCATCATCGGCATGAGCGAGTTGTGCTTGGATACGGACCTCAACCCCGAGCAGCACGAATACTTGCAGACGATCAAGCTGTCGGGCGATTCGCTCTTGACCGTCATCAACGACATTCTCGATTTCTCGAAGATCGAAGCGGGCAAGCTGGATCTCGATCGCGTCGATTTCTCGCTGCGCGAAACCATCGAAGCGGCGCTCAAGACGGTGGCGGTGCGCGCGCATGAAAAGCATCTGGAGTTGCTCTGCGATGTGGCATCCGAGGTTCCGGAGATCGCGCACGGCGACGGCATGCGTATCCGGCAGGTGCTCCTCAATCTTGCCTCCAACGCAATCAAGTTCACCGATCGAGGTGAGGTGAGCCTGTCCGTGAAGCTGCTCGAGCCCGGACCGAACGGCTACACCGTTCAATTCACGCTGGCGGATACGGGAATCGGAATCGCGCCCGACAAGCTCGATCTCATCTTCAATCCGTTCTCGCAGGCGGATGGATCGACGACCCGCAAGTACGGCGGCACCGGCCTCGGTCTCACGATCTCGAACCGCCTCGTCGAGATGATGGGCGGCCGGATGTGGGTCGAGAGCGAAGTCGGCCAGGGCAGCCGCTTCCATTTCACCGTGCAACTGGGCGCTGCGAAGTCGGGCGTTCTCGCGCGCACGGGCGAGAGTGTCCTTCTCATCGGACGAAGAGTGCTCATCGTCGATGACAATCAAACGAACCGGCGCATCCTCGAAGAGATGTTGCGCCGCTGGGGGATGCAGCCGGACTGCGTCGACAGTACGGAGAGTGCCTGGGCGCGCATCGAAGAAGCGTCGCTCCACGGCCGCGACTACCATTTGTTGCTCACGGATCTCGTGATGCCCAAGGAGGACGGCTTCGCATTGATCGAGCGGCTTCGAACACGGCCGGATCTCGATCCGCCGGTTGTCGTCATGCTGACGTCCACTGCGCATCGCGACGATCTGGCGCGCTGTCGCAGCCTGGGTGTGGCGGCGCATCTGACGAAGCCCGTGCGCCGAGATGAGTTGCGAGAGATCTTGGAGCGCGCGCTCAATCAGGCGAAGCCGGCGCGCCCGCTTCGGGCGCGCCCGGCGGAGCGCGCACGCGTGGAGCCGCTCGGCAGTGGGCTTCGTATCCTCGTTGCGGAAGACAACACCGTGAATCAACGCTTGATCGAACGTCTACTGCAACGGCGCGGACATTCGGTCACCATCGTCTCGGACGGCCGGGCGGCCGTGGAGGCATTCCAGCGCGAACCGTTCGATGCGATCTTCATGGATATGCAGATGCCGGAGATGGATGGCTTCGAGGCCACCGCGCAGATCAACGATTTCATCGACAAAGGGGCCTCACGCGTACCGATCATTGCGCTGACCGCGCACGCGCTCAAAGGCGATCGCGAACGTTGTCTCGCGGCTGGCATGCAGGGCTATCTGAGCAAGCCGATCGTTCTCAAGGAGTTGGACGAGATTCTCGAGCAGATCAAGCCCGCGATAGTGGCGCAGGCGTCTTCGCGTATCGACTCGGCGCTCCGATAGGCACGCCGTACGCCGTTGCGTGCATTGCGATCACGCTTGGCGGGGTGGAGTCCTGTTTGCGCGCTCATTGAAGAATGGATAGGGTGGGGTGAATCCCCCCGTTGAGTGAAGGAGTACAACGTGAGTGCCGCCCCTCGTCCGCCGCTGCCGCCGTTCGACCGCGCCGCGGCAGTCCAGAAAGTTCGTGCCGCTGAAGATGCGTGGAATACGCGCGATGCCGATCGCGTCACGCTCGCGTACACCGCCGATAGCGTCTGGCGCAATCGTGCCGAGTTCCTGAAAGGTCACGATGAGATTCGCGCATTCCTGCGGCGAAAGTGGGCGCGCGAGCTCGACTATCGGCTCATCAAGGAGCTCTGGGCATTCACCGAGAATCGCATCGCCGTGCGCTTTGCTTATGAATGGCACGACGATTCCGGTAGCTGGTTTCGTTCGTACGGCAATGAGAATTGGGAGTTCGACGAGCTCGGATACATGCGTCGTCGCATCGCGAGCATCAACGATCTGCCGATCGCGGAAACCGATCGTAAGTATCGTTGGCCGCTCGGGCCGCGCCCAAGCGGTCATCCGGGCTTGAGCGATCTGGGCCTGTAGTTGCTGCTTGTGTCACTCCGGCTGATCTTCCTCGCGAAGGACCGGGTCTATCCGGCACTCGGCGTCGACAAGAATACTTTCGCAGAGGCGCGGTGACGCAGAGGTCGGAAAGAGAATTGGATTTTCCATGTTCTGACCTCCGCGCCTCCGCGTCTCCGCGAACGTATTTCTTGTCGCGGGTGAGAGAGGTGAGCACGTCCTCGGATAGCTCCTCGCCTCCGCGACGAGCGTCTAGTTTGGCCGCGCTTCTTTGCGAGATGCCCTCATCATCGCGATGAGCAGCGCGCTCGCACCCGCGACGACGAGCCACGCGAACACATCTCCGATCCGCGAATAGATCGTCTTCTTCGACACGAGCCCGACGTCCGCGACGAGCATCGTCGGACCCCGACTCGATGTGATCGCTTCCGACACGATCCGCCCGAACGCATCGCTCGCCGTTAGTCGGCCCATCGCAGCGGCGCGCGCGATTGCGAAGCCGTTCTCGATGCCGCGCATCACGGCCATGCGGGCATGCATGCGACCATCGAGCGTAAAATCCCAAGCGGGAACGAACATGAGGCGCGCCCCGCGCTCGCCGTACTCGCGAATCATCGGCGCGAAGTCGAGATCCTTGCAGATCGCGACGCCTCGGTCATCGATCAACAACGATTCATGTCCAGGCGCGAGGCCCGACTCCAAGCCAGGGATCAGTCGTCGCTTCACGTAAGTGTGGCGCGGCGCTTGCGGACTGAACACGCGTGCCGTGTTCGCGTGTTGTCCGTCATCGAGCACTTCGTCGAATCCGGCGACGATGCGCGCGTCGATGCGATCCGCTGCGTCCTGCAGAAGAGCGTTCGCGCTGGCGGCACTTCCAGGCGAATCGACGAATACGCGTTCGGGCAATACGACGGCTTCGAGCTGCTGCTCCTGAAAGGCTTGGATGAGCTCGGCGTAAGCGGCCGCAACGTTGCTCCCTTGCGAGGGATCTTCCACCGCTCGAAACGTCAGCGCATCGATCGATGCGAGCGCGATGCGTGCTCGATCTTCGTAAGGGATAGAGAGCCGCCACAACCCGTAGAGCGTAACGATGAGGATCGGGCTCGCGCCGACGGCGAGTACGGGGCGCCAGCGGCTCGGCGCGTAGAGGAGCAGCGTGATCGTCATCGGAATCAAAGCGGCGACGAATGAGACAGCCGCAACGCCGCCGATACTTGCGACCTGCACCAACGGGAGCACGTCGATGAGCGCGTGCCCGAGCGCACCGAAGGTGCCGTGGGGCGAAGGAATTTGTAGCAGAAACTCCGTTGCCGTTGCGAGCAGCGGGAACGAAAGTGTCGCGGCCCAGGCGGGCAGTCGCTCGGTGGCGAGACGAGTCAGAACGACGACGGTCGCGAACTCCAGGGATGCGGCAACTGTCGCGAGTGCGAGAATCGACGCCGGCAGCGCGTCGGCGTAGGCATAGATGAACGCACTCGCGCCGAGGCCGCGCGCTACGAACGCTGTCGCGAACGCACGCCACGTTCGAGCGGCGGAGAGCGCATAGAGCAGAATCGGAATAGGCGCGATCAGAACGAGAGGCCCGAATGGGGCGATATCCCGCGAGGCGGCGTAGAGCGCTCCTGTGCTCGCGGTGCAGAGGACCGCGACGGCTGTCGTGTCGTTGAGCTTCATGCTGTCTTGCTCGTTCGAAGCCCGCGCATCGTGAGCTCGGTGCACTGCTGGCAGAGTCGAAGGTACTTGGAGCGCCTCAGCGAGAATCGGCCCGCCCGATGGAGCATCACGAGTCCGTGAAGCTGTGCCCAGATGAGGAGGGCGAGCTCGATCGGATCGCCTTCGCGAAGCTTTCCATCCTGCTGAGCGGCTTCGATGCGCTTCGCCATCAGCGTGATGGCAGGCGATTTTCCCGCTCGAAAGTCCTCCGGATAGACACGCTCGACACTGGTCTTCAGCACGAAGCAGACGTCGAAGCGTCCGGGCTCATCGAGCGCGAACTCGACATACGAACGCAAGACGCGCTGCAGCCATCGATCGAAATCGCGTTCCTTGATCGATTCGACGCGACGTTGCCACGCACCGAACGCTTCCTCACCGAGCGCGCGCAGAAGGTCTTCTTTGTTCGCGAAATGGCGATAGACGGCCATGGGGGAGAGGCCGGCCTTTCCTCCCACCGCGCGCAAGCTGAATCCATCGAGGCCGCTGCGCTCGAGCTCGTCGAGGGCGCAGGCGAGTAGTCGTTGACGGGTCCCCATGTGTACAGTGTAAACACGGGGATGCGCGTCGTGCAAGCGGCTACTCGAGCGGCACGAGCGGTGGTGCGCCCGCGTCCTTGACGAAGAAGACGAGGAACTTCGCGGGCGCGGTCTCGCTCGCATTGCGCGACACCGTGTGAATGTCGCTCGGCGACTCGTAGAACGTGTCGCCCGGCTGCAAGGTGACTTCCTTGCCACCTTTGACTTGCATGACGACCGACCCTTCGAGAACGTAAACAAATGTGTTCGCGTTATGCCGGTGCGCACTGGATGCCCCGCCCGGTGAGTACTCGACCGTAAGCATCACGACTTCCTTTCCGTCGATATCCGGCAGCGCGCGCGTCAGTAGAGGGGATGTCGTGGCAGGTGGCGCGCTCGCTTCGCCTGCAACGCCTTGAGTGGCGGCCATCATGAGGCCCGTCAGTGCTAACGATCGGAGTACTCTCAGGACGTTCATCGTGTCACCTCACCGAGAAATCGAGCCGGGTTCGTAGTGGCCTGCGGGATACTGGAAGGAGATCGCGAATCGATTCCAGCCGTTGATCTCGACGACCAGCAACGTGAGGGCCACGAGCTCTTGTTCGCTGAAGTGCCTACGCGCGTTCTCAAAGATCTCGTCGCTCACATGTTGATGCTCGAGTCGCGTCACGGCTTCCGCCCAGCGAAGTGCCGCACGTTCACGGTCCGTGTAGATCGACGTCTCCCACCAGGCGCTGAGAAGATAAAGCCGTTGCTCCGTCTCGCCAGCCAGCCGCGCATCCTTCGTGTGCATGTCGATACAGTAGCCACAGCCATTGATTTGCGAGACGCGAATCTTGACGAGATGGAGCAACGAATGCTCGATGCCTGTGCGTCTCACCGTGGCGCCCAGGTTCAACATTGCGCCGAGGACGTCTTTGTCGCGATCGGGGTTGAAGGAAATGCGTGCAGTCATTGCGTTCTCCAGGTGTTGAAAGGGACGGCAGAGGCACCCTCCGCAGGAGGGTGCGTATCAGCCGTCTTCACCACTGAGACGCAGAGAGGCCGTGTTCTGTGACGAGGTTGCGGAACGATCGCAATTTGTCCGGATTCGCGATCGTGTAGAAGCGTTGGATTCGTTCCCCGTCCGTCTCGATCGTCGCAACGGAGTGCAATTGGCCGTTATAGAACGATGCGATCGCGGACTCGCCATTGACATGGACGAGGCGGCGCTCAGCTCGTAAGCGCGCGCGCCGAGCGATGGCGAACCAAAGCCATGCAATGCGCTCGGCACCAATGAGAGGCCGGCGAACGGCGAGTGCCTTTCCGCCGCCGTCGGACGTCATGACGGCGTCGCTTGCGAAGAGCGACATGATCTCATCCCGATCGCCGCGATTCGCAGCGGCGATGAAGCGTTCGAGCATCCGTTTGCGAGTCTCGTCGTCGACGAGGTAACGCTTGCGCTTGGAGGTCAGGCGTTCGCGCGCACGATGCACCATTTGTCGGCAGGCAGCCTGGGATTTGCCGACGGTCTCTGCGATGTCGGCGTAGTCATCGTCCAGGATATCGTGCAGCACGAACACGGCGCGCTCTTCGGGCGAAAGCGTTTCGAGCAGCGTGAGAAACGCGATCGATACATCGTCATCGCGTTCGAGCGCGATCTCCGGCGATTCCATATCCGCTTCAGACAGCGGTTCAGGGAGCCACGGCCCGACGTAGTGCTCGCGCTCGACTTTCGCACGGCGTAGACGATCGATCGACAGGCGCGTGGTGGTCGTCTTGAGCCACGCTTCCGGTGAGCGTACTTCACCTGCGTCCGCAGCCTGCCAGCGTAGCCACGCATCGTGCAGAACGTCCTCTGCGTCGGCGCGGGTGCCGAGCATCCGATAAGCGATGCCCATCAACCGCGGACGCAGCGTGTAGAAGATGTCCGTCTGAGAATCCATAGGTCTCGCCGTCTTTCGATAATTTACAAGGCAGTGCGAAGGTTTCAACCCAACATGGGTAAGACGGCGGATACCCCGAGGTTGTGACAGGGAAGGAGCGGCGCTGTCCGTGTCCACGATTGCTCACGCGGCGAACGATCGCGGCTGCGTGTGGTGTAATCGGACCTGTCGTCAGGAGGTGGAGGGCAGCGATGGCTAGCAAGACGTCCAAGAAGCCAGCAAAAGGCGGGAAGAAGGCCGCTGCGAAGGCGGTTCGAAAATCGCCTAGTTCGCGCAAGGCGGCAACGCCGCGAACCGCAACATCCGGGAAGCCGAAACTCCTCTCGGGCGACAATCCGCAGATCGCGAAGGGAGTCGGCGACACGCCCGTGCAGGCTTATATCGCGGCGATACCCGGCTGGAAGCAGCCACTCGCGCGACGTCTCGACGAGCTCATCGTGCGCACCGTGCCGGGCGTTCAGAAGGCCGTCAAATGGAACTCCCCGTTCTACGGTCTAGACGGGCAGAGTTGGTTTCTCAGCTTTCATTGCTTCACGAAGTACATCAAAGTGACGTTCTTCAGAGGCACGTCGCTGAGTCCGGTGCCGCCTGGCGAGTCGAAACACAAGGAAGTGCGATATCTCGATATTCGTGAGGGGCAGCTCGATGCCGATCAGTTCGTCGACTGGGTGAAGCAAGCGAGCCGATTGCCTGGCGAGCGACTGTAAATGCGCTGGTCATCTTCGATCGAGGAACGCGCACTATGAGCAAGAGCAACACGAAGAGCACGGACGGGAAGTCTCCCTCTCGGTTGATCGACGCGAGGATCAAAGAGCTGAGCGATTGGCGCGGCAAGACGCTCGCTCGGGTCCGCGCCGTCATCAAGGACGCCGATCCCGAGGTCGTGGAAGAATGGAAGTGGCGCGGCGTCCCGGTGTGGTCACACGACGGAATCATCTGTACGGGTGAGACGTACAAGAGCGTCGTGAAGATGACTTTCGCGAAAGGCGCCTCGTTGGAAGATCCCGCCGGTCTCTTCAATTCGAGCCTCGAAGGCAACACGCGACGCGCGATCGACATTCACGAAGGCGACAAGATCAATGAGAAGGCGCTTAAGACGCTGATTCGCGCGGCAGTCGCCTTGAACCAGAAGTAGGGGACATTCCTCGCTTTGCGAGGAGTGTCCCCGGAAAAAAAGAGCGGATCTTTCGATCCGCTCTTCTTGGCTCAGCTCCGACCGGACTTGGGGTCCGGTCTTCTCGAGAGCTTTAGGCCGCTCGTGCCTTCGTCGCCTCAGCGATGACCACATCGGCGACGTTCTTCGGCACTGGGTCGTAGTGCGAGAACTCCATCGTGTACGACGCGCGACCGCTCGTCATACCGCGGA
>JBIQKP010000168.1:0-3448 GCA_044506405.1 Lysobacterales bacterium
ACCTACAGGGATGTAGGGAAGCCCGTGTTGCAGGAGCATCTCACGGGCCGACCTAGACGGACACGGATAGGCTATTCTGACCGTCAACCGTCAACCGTCAACGGGGTGTCTCATGAAATACAAAGGAAGCTGTCATTGCGGACGCGTTGCGTTCGAGGTCGAGGGCACGGTGGACTCGGCTTTGGCCTGCAATTGCTCGATCTGCCATCGGAAAGGCTCGCTTCTGTGGTTCACGTCGCGCGAGAACTTGAAGCTCACAACTCCGGAAGAGAACGCGAGCACGTACGAGTTCAATAAGCACCTCATCAAGCATCGGTTTTGCGCAACCTGCGGCATGCATCCGTACGCGGAAGGCGTGAGCCCCGATGGAAAAGCAACCGCTGCGATCAATCTTCGCTGCCTCGAGGACTTCGACGTCGACTCGGTCCCGCTCCATCACTACAACGGCCGAGAGACCTGACATCGGGCACCCCGCAGGTGCCGGGCATAGATAAAACGCCCGGATATCGTACCAACGGGCACTGGACGTGGACGGGCGGCATTCGTAAGGTCGCCCGCTTCCTAGGTCGGAACCTATACCGACCTTTATCTAGTCGCGACGAATTGCGACCCCACAGGATGTGTCGGAGAATGCGCCTGAATGATGTCGGAATAAATTCCGGCGGTTGCTAATTCAATGGCCCTTGCTTTCCCAAACGGCATCCAGTCGATCGCGAGCGGTCCTCTCGTGCAACAGACCATCCGCTTCATCAAATCGATCGATGGCGTTCGTCTCGCCGTTGCGACGTCGGGAAACGGCGCACCCTTGGTGAAGGGGGCGAATTGGCTATCGCACCTCGAGTTCGACTGGCACAGCCCGGTTTGGCGGCACTGGTTTCAGCATCTTTCGAACGGTCGGGAATTGATCCGCTTCGATCCACGAGGCTGCGGGCTCTCGGATTGGGATGCGGACGATCTATCCCACGCGGCGCAAGTGGCTGATCTCGAAGCGCTCGTCGACGCGATGGGCCTTGACCGCTTTCCACTGCTCGGCATCTCGCAAGGCGGTGCGACTTGCATCGAGTATGCCGTGCGTCATCCGGAGCGCGTCAGCGTACTCGTGCTGTACGGTTCCTACGCGGAAGGCTGGGCGCAGCGCGACGAAGAGTCGCGGCGTCGCGGCGAAGCGCTCAACGTGTTGATTCGTCAAGGTTGGGGTCAAGAGAATCCTGCATTTCGTCAGTTGTTTGCTTCATTGTTCATCCCAGACGCGAATCCCGAGCAGGTTCGCTGGTTCAGCGACCTCATGCGCACGACGACGCGGCCAGATATCGCTGCGCGAATCCTCGACTCATTCGGTGCCATCAACGTGCGCCACTTGCTCACGCAGGTGCGGGTCCCGACGCTCGTCATGCACGCTCGCGACGACGCGCGCGTCCCTTATGAGCAGGGACGTTTGCTTGCCGCCGAGATCCCGGGCGCTCGTTTCGTCACGGTCGAGAGCCGCAATCACATTCTCCTCGAGTCCGAGCCCGCGTGGTCGCGCTTTCGCGAGACGTTCGACGAGTTCGTACCCTCCCCCGGGCAGCGCTCAAAGCCAGACAGTCGCCAACTCATCGGCCTCCCGGAGCTCACCGCCCGCGAGAATGCAATCCTGAAACTCGTCGCAAGCGGCGAGGGCAACGGCGACATCGCGGCACAGCTCTCGATCAGCGAGAAGACCGTCCGCAATCACCTCACGAACATCTTCGAGAAGCTCGGCGTCGATTCGCGCGCAAAAGCGATCGTGTTCGCGAGAGATCGCGGGCTCGTCTGAGGCGCCCGGGACATTTGTCCCAGCATCGCAGCGCCGAAATTGAGTCTTCTGCCTCATGCGCGATCGCGTCCAACCGCTCATGATCGCGTCTCAATATGAATAGGCATGACACGAGGCACCGAAAATGAACGCCGCCGTCGACAGGATCTTGGAACCGATACTTCAGCGCGTCACGTCGGACAACTCGGATCAAGCGCGCTACGAGCGATGCATCAAGACCTCCAAGCGGGTGCGCTGGGATATCGATGACGATGTGTTTCGCGGCCGCACGTTCGACTTCAGCCGTAAGTTCTTGCCCGATGGCCTGACCAAAGTAAACGAGGTGCCGTTCCTCACGCCGGACGAGCGGCGCATGTGGAGCCAAGTTCAAGGCCGCACCTATCCGGCCATGTTCGGCATGGCTGAGCGATTCATCGGTGCAAAGACGCTCGAGCTTGCGAGCACGCATCGCTTGGAAGACTGGGCGTGCATCGAAGGACTCGTGCGCTTCACGGACGAAGAACTGAAGCATCAAGAGCTGTTTCGTCGAATGGAGGTCGCGCTCGCCGCTCGCCTGCCGAGCGGTTACATTTTCCTCGCCGATCCGAATGAAGTCGCGCGCAGCATTCTCAAGAGATCGACCTGGTCGGTGCTCGCGTTCGTTTGCAACGTGGAGCTGTTCACGCAGGTGCACTACCGCGAGAGCATCGAGCCGGATCAAGAATTGTCGGATCTGTATCGCGACATCTTCCGCTATCACTGGCTCGAGGAGTGCCAGCACACGGTGATGGACGAGATCGAATGGCGCCGCGAAGACGAAACGCTCACGCTCGAACAGCGGGATCGCGCGGTCGATGATCTGATCGAGCTGTTTCTGTCGGTCGATGCGCTGGTGCAGCGACAATCGTCCGCCGACGCCGGCTATTTCATGCGTGCATGCGAGCGCAACTTTTCAGTCGGCGAACAGAAGATCATCCGAGACACGCTGCTCATGGCCTACCGCTGGCAGTACATCGGCTCGGGCCTCAAGCATCCGCACTTCCGCGAGCTGCTGGAAGGCATGATCACCCCTGCGCAGATGCTCCGCATCGACATGGCGCTTCGTTCGATTGTGGAGTGAGCCCACACTGCCCGTCGTCCCGCGGTACTGCGTCTTCCCCGCAGCACTGTCCGTCGGCCTCGCAGCACTGTCGTCGTCTCCGCGGCACTGTCCGTCGTCCCCGCGAAGACGGGGATCCATCCGGCCGGTTCGAGAATCCATCCACGGCAGGAAGAAACAACGCGCGACGGCGCGGCGACGCGGCGCACAGGAAAGCAGGGATGATATTGCGTGCCAGGCACAGTCGCTCTGCGGGACTACTCCTTGCTCTTGAGTGAGCGGGGCGAGCACGTCCTCAGATGGGTCCCCGCCTTCGCGGGGATGACGGACAGAAAAGATCTGCTCCTTCCGACCTCCGCGCCTCTGCGCCTTGGCGTCTCCGCGAAAGTTCTTCTTGTCGCGGGTGAGCGGGGACGAGCACGTCCTCAGATGGGTCCCCGCCTGCGCGGGGATGACGGACACAAAAGATCTGCTCCTTCTAACCTCCGCGTCTCTGCGCCTTCGCGCCACTGCGAGCGGATTTCTTGTCGCGGGTGAGCGGGGACGAGCACGTCCTCGGATGGGTCCCCGCCTGC